>NZ_JAIUDM010000006.1:169624-187484 GCF_030418435.1 Gordonibacter sp. RACS_AR49
GGCTCGGGCTCGGGCTCGGGCTCGGGCTCGGGCTCGGGCTCGGGCTCGGGCTCGGGCTCGGGCTCGGGCTCGGGCTCGGGCTCGGGCTCGGGCTCGGGCTCGGGCTCGGGCTCGGGCTCGGAAAAAGCCTCGCATGCCCTCTTTATCGCTGCAACGGCATCTTCCCCCGGCGTACCGGCGGGGGCGTCAGCGGCTCCATCAGCCTCTCCATCTACGATAGCAATCCCTCCAAGAGGGGCCTCCGGGGGCAGGGCGGGTTCGAACAGCGTCTCTTCTTCGGTTTCCGTCGCATCGTCGGCGCGCCCCTCGGAAGGCTCGGCCGCAACTGGGACGTCGCCTATGCGGGGAATGCGCGGTAAATCGATGGGAAGCTCGGTGGTCGAGCGCGGCACGATGCGCGAGGGAGGCTCTTGCGGGTCGAAGGCAGCGGCCTCGTCAGGCATCTTCGACCGGAAGGTGGCGCCGCCTTCGTCATCGAGCCTTCTGGACGCCTCCATCAGCTCTTTCAAAGACAGGCCGCCGTCGGCCATCCCAGATTCGGGTCTCTCGATGCAGATCGAGAACGATCCCGGCAGCTCGATCGGCTGTGTCTCGCCGTCGGACTCGCTGGCCGCGCGGGCGGGCTCGTCCGCGCGGCCAGCCTCGCCGCGCGAAGCGGTTGGCGAGGGGCTCGCAGCGCCGGAGCCAACCGGTACGCGCGACGCATCGATGGCCGCCTGGGCGAGGCCGCCCTCCACGATCTTCACGCCCGATGCCATTACGCGGTTCTCGAGCGGCGCAGGATCGATGCCCAGGCGCGTGGCCAGCGACAGGTTCGACTGGGCGATAGACACCAGCTCGGCGCCCAACTCGGCTTCTGCCGCCCCCTTGCCCTGGAGCTGCTTGCCAATTTCGAGCACGCGCCCCCAGGATATCGCGTCCAGATCCTCTTTCAACGACGCGACCTTGTCAGCCTCGCGGGCGATGCGCTTCTCTGGCGTGTTATCGAACAGCATGGCTTCCTTTTTTGCATGCGGTGTATTGTACCGACGTTTGACCAGTATAGCACGCAACTCAAACCGGCAAAGCCCCCCTTGCTTTATCCTTGGCAGCCAACGAGCCGCGGTTGAGGGCCCCGGAAGGAGCGCTGCAGCACCGGATAGGCAGCACGCGCGCCGCGGCACGACCGCGCCAGCAGGACGCGGCACAACAAGGGCAACGGCCTGCGCTGCCCGTACCAGTCGCTAGTAGATCACGCGCCAGAACACGAGGCCCTGCGCGGGGGCGTTCTCGCCAGCCGCCTGCCGGTCGCGCGCTTCCAGCACCTCGCCCACCCATGACGAGGGGCGCTGGCCCTTCCCCACCATCACGAGCGTGCCCACGATGGTGCGCACCATGGAGTGCAGGAAGGCGTTGCCCACCACCTTGATGGCAAGGATGTTCTCGCCGAGCACCGTCTCGGGGTGGAACGATATCTCGCGCACGTTGCGGTTCGTGGGCTTGCCCACGGCCGACGCCGCCATGCAGAAGCTCTTGAAGTCGTGCTCGCCCAGCAGGTGCTGGGCGCCGGCCTCCATGGCCGACACGTCCAAACCACCCGGCACGAACCACGAGAAGTCCTTCATGAAGATGGGCGCCGTGCTGTCCACGCACAGATGGTAGTGGTACTCGCGCGCCTGGGCGTCGAAGCGGGCCGAGAAGCCCTTCTGCTTCGGCTCCACCTCGCGCACCGTGATGGCGTCGTTCGTGAGCGCGTTGAGCGAGCGGCGCAAAGAGGGCAGCGACCGCCCGGCAAGGTCCACGTCGTCCACGTCGAAGCTCACCACCTGGCCGAGCGCGTGCACGCCCGCGTCGGTGCGGCCGGCGCACGTCGTGTCGATGGGCCGGCGGAACAAGAGCTCGAGAGCCGCCTCCACGTCGCCCTGAACGGTGAGCTGGCCGGGCTGCCGGGCGAACCCGGAGAAGGGCGCGCCGTTGTACGAGAGGGTGAGCGCGAGGGTGTGCTCGCGCACGGGGCGCTCTCCGTCGGCGGCGGCAGGAGCTCCCACAGCGGATCCGGCGGGGCGCGGTTCGGTATGTCGAATAGTCTGAGTCATGATGCGCTCCATCATAAACGAAACCGGCCGCCCTGCGAAGCGCGGCCGGTTTCCGCTTGCCAAACTGTAATGAAACGCCGAGGCGCGCAGCCCTCCCGCTACGACGCGCGGCTCCACACCGGGCGGCCGAACAGGTCCTGGATCTCCGAGAGCATGATCTGCGAGCGGGCATCCACCGTCACCGGCAGCTCGGCGCGGAACTTGCGGCCGTCGCCCTGGCTCACGAACAGCACCACGCCGTCGCGGCCGGGATAGGACTTCAGGATGCGGTTCAAGCGCTGCGACGTGGCCTGGTTGAAGTCCGCGGACGACACCTTCAGCTCCAGGTGCGAGGGACGCGCGTCGGCCTCGTTCAGCTCGATGGCCTCCACCTCGAACGCCATGATCTGGTTGCCGCGGTCGCTGTGCTCGAACTTACCCTTGATCTTGACGATGGCGTCCTCCTGGATGGCCTCGGCGTTCTCGTCGTACTTGAAGCAGATGCACTCGATGTGCCCTGTCGTGTCCTCCAGCGTGAACGTGGCCATCTTCGTGCCGCGCTTCGTCAGCTTCGTCACCACGGTGGATACCATGCCCACGAACGTGGCGGACTTGATCTCCTTCGTGCGCTCGGCCAAGTCGCCCAGCTGGAACTTCGTCATGCGGGCGATGGTGCCCTCGTACGGGCGCAGCGGGTGGTCCGAGACGTAGATCTTCATGATCTCCTTCTCGTAGGACAGCAGCTGGCGCTTGGGCCACTCCACGCCGTCGGGTTCGGGCACCTCTTCCTCGAACCCGGAGTCGGGATCGTCGCCGAACAGGTCGAACATGGACACCTGCCCGCGGTCGCGGTCCTTCTGGCGCTTCGACGCGCTCTCTAGAAGCGGCGTCTCGTCCACGAAGTACATGAGCTGCTTGCGCGTGTAGCCCGTGGAGTCGAACGCCCCGCCCTTGATGAGCGCCTCGAGCGTCTTGCGGTTGTAGCACTTCGCGTCCAGGCGGTTCACGAAGTCGTGCAGGCTCGTGTACGGGCCGTTGGCCTCGCGCTCCTCGATGATGGCCTCGGCCACGTTCGCGCCCACGCCGCGCACGCCCACCAGGCCGAAGCGGATGCCGTCGTCGGTAGGCGTGAACTCCGCGTTCGAGGAGTTGATATCGGGCGGCAGCACGGGCGTGCCGTTGTGGTTGCAGCTGGCAATGTAGCGGATCAAGCGGTCGGTGTTGCCCATGTAGGACGACAGCACGGCGGCCATGAAGTCGTTCGGGTAGTGCGCCTTCAAATACGCCGTGCGCATGACCAGGATGGCGTAGGCCGCCGAGTGCGATTTGTTGAACGCGTACTTCGCGAACTTCTCGGCGTCCTCCCAGATCTGCTTGGCAATGGCAAGCGAGAAGCCGTTCTCCACGGCGCCGTTGTTCCAGTCCTCCTGCAGGGCGCGCATGACGTCGAGCTTCTTCTTGCCCATGGCCTTGCGCAGCTTGTCCGCCTTGCCGGCGGAGAAGCCGCTCATGGCCATGGAGATCTGCATGATCTGCTCTTGGTAGACCATGGTGCCGTACGTCTCCTCCAAAATGGGGCGGAGGCGTTCGTCGTAGTAGTGGATCTGCGTCTTGCCGCTGGCCACCTTCACGTAGTCGTCCACCATGCCGGACTCGAGCGGGCCCGGGCGGTTGAGCGCGATGGAGGCGACGATGTCGGAGAAGCGCGTGGGAGGCAGGCGCGCGAACAGGCTCACGTACAGGGCGCCCTCAACCTGGAACAGGCCGTCCATGTTGCCGGACTGCATGAGCTTGAACGCGGCCTCGTCGTCGACGGGGATCTCTTCGGGCACGACCTTCGTGCCGAAGCGCTGCTCGATGTTGCGGCACGCGATGGTGAGCACGTCGAGCGTGCGCAGGCCCAGGAAGTCCATCTTCAGCAGGCCGAGCTCCGGCGTGTAATGTCCGTCGTACTGGGTGATGATACCGCCGCCCTTGGTATCGCGCTTCATGGGCACGTGGTCGGCCATGGGGTCGCGGCAGATGATGGTGGCGCAGGCGTGCACGCCCTCGCCGCGCACGTGCCCCTCGATGGACTTCGCGGCGTCGATGACGGCCTTGACGTCCTCTTCGGTCTCGTACGCCTTCTTGAGGTCGGGGTTCGTGGCAAGCGCCTTGTCGATGGTGATGCCCAGCTCGTCGCCGATCAGCTTGCAGATGCGGTCGCCGGTGCTGTACGGGTAGTCCAGCACGCGCGCGGCGTCGCGCACGGCGTTCTTAGCCTGCAAGGTGCCGAACGTGATGACTTGGGACACGTGGTCCTCGCCGTACACGTCCTTGATATGGTTGATAACCTCTTCGCGGCGTCCCTGCTCGAAGTCGACGTCGATATCGGGCATCTCCACGCGCTCGGGCGACAGGAAGCGCTCGAACAGCAGGCCGTTGGACAGCGGGTCGAGCGCGGTGATGTCCATGGCGTAGGCCACGATGGCGCCTGCGGCCGAGCCGCGGCCCGGGCCCACGCCGATGCCCTGGCTGCGCGCCCATTCGATGTACTCCTGCACGATGAGGAAGTACGCCGGGAAGCCCTGCTGGATGATGATGCCCATCTCGTAGTCGGCGCGCTCCTGCGCCTCCTGCGGCACCGGACTGCCATAGTGCTTGACCAGGCCCTCCTGCACGCGGCGACGGAAGTAGCTCTCCTCCGTCTCGCCCTCGGGCAAGGGGAACCTCGGAAGGATGGAATCGCGCTCCAGCACCACGTCCACCTTCTCGGCCACCTCCACGGTGGTGTCGCAGGCCTCGGGGAAGTCCTTCAGCGCGGTGCGCATCTCCTCCTCGGTCTTCATGTAGAACTCGTCGTTCTCGAAGCGCATGCGCTTCTCGTCGTTCACGGCGGCGCCCTGGGCCACGCACAGCATGTAGTCCTGGGCCTTCGCGTCTTCCTTCGTGAGGTAGTGGAAGTCGTTCGTGGCGATGGTCTTCAGGCCGGCGGCCTTGGCCACGTCGGTGAGCATGTGGTTGAGCTCGGTCTGCGTGAAGCCGGCGTCGGTGCGGATGCCCTGGTTCTGCAGCTCGATGTAGAAGTCGCCCGGCTCGAAGCAGCTGGCGAACTTGTTGGCCCACGCCACGGCGTCGTCGAACTGGCGGTTGTCGAGCAGCTTCGGGATGATGCCGGCGATGCAGGCCGACGAGCCGATGATGCCCTTGCCGTACCTCTGCAGCATGGAGAACGTGGTGCGGGGCTTGTAGTAGAAGTTGTCGACGTGCGATTCGCTGACCAATTTCACCAGGTTGTGGTAGCCCTCGTTCGTCTTGGCCAGAAGCAGCAGGTGGTAGAGCTTCGGCTTGCCGTCGCGCTTGAGCTCCTCGTCGGTGGTGAAGTACACCTCGCAGCCGTAGATGGGCTTGACGCGCTTGCCGGTCTCCTCCTCTACCTTGTCGCACATCTCGCACAGCTGCGGCACGCCCGACATCACGCCGTGGTCGGAGATGGCCACGGCCGGCATGCCGAGGTCGGCTGCGCGCTTGACCATGTCGTAGATGTGCGTATGGCCGTCGAGCAGGGAATATTCAGTGTGGTTGTGCAGGTGGACGAATGCCATATCTTGTGCCTCTAATCAGTCAGAAATGCGCTTGGTGGTGTGTTCTGGGTGCGTGCGCAGCGTGTCATGGTGTCGTTGCCATTCTAGCAGCATTGGCCGACGGGCGCCGCCCACAAACAGCGAACAAACGATGGTTTTTTGCGCGAACGCGAGAACGTAGAGGATCGAAACAGAACCCGGACGGTGGCGAATGATAGCGCCCAAGACAATCAGCCATCTACCATCTTGAGAATATCACCCACTTGACAGTCGAGAACCTCGCAGAGCCTTGTCAGCGTGCTTTTTCGCAGCGCGAGGAAATCCCCTTCGTCGATCCTCGCCAGAACACCAACGGATATGCCCACACTATCGGCCACTTCCTCGGTCGACATACCCTTTCCCTCGATAACGTCAACGAGGCAGCACTCCATGCGCATGCGATCAACACTCCCCGTTCTCGGTCGCACCATCTCCGTTACTGTGGCGTACTTACACCACACCCTATCCATTGTACCCCATAACCTGTACCTCATGGAACCATTTGACCGACAGGCCCAACTCGGGAAAAGAATCGCAGAGCTGCGCGAAGCGCAGGGTCTCTCGGTGCGCCGTCTTGCGTTGATCGTCGGAACCGGCTACTCCCATTTGGCCAAGATCGAGAAGGGCCAAGTGGACGTGCGTTACTCGCTTCTCCATCGGATAGCATCGGGATTAGGGGTAAAGGTCGGCGACCTCGCCGACGACTCCGAGCAGGAAAGCAGGCAGTAGCCCCGATCGCATCGCTTTTACTGGCATAGGCGTTTTCGCCGCATCTCAAGTGGAGAAGGCCAACGCTTGCCTTTCAGACCGTATGGACTATGCGCATAGACGCGGACGCACGTAAAGAGCATGCGCGCCCGCGAATCACCCCTCGACGATGATGTTGTAGGGGACCTCTTGGTCGCCCAACTTGAAGAGCAGGCGGTAGGTGCCTGCGGAGGTGTCATCGGGGACGGTGACGGTGATTTTGCCGGCGTAGACAGTCACCGGCAAATCGACGGTGTCCTCGTAACCTGCATCAGCCTTCTCCTGAGTGTCCACTGTGATTGCCTCGCCAGCCGATGCCTTGTAGTTGGCCGTGAAGGAAAGCGTGCTTCCCGGCTTCACGATGCGGCTCGAGCCCGCGTCAAGGGTCACGGACAAGCTGTACGATGGATTCTCCGAGACGGTGTAGGCTGCCTCCGCAGAGAGAGGAGCCGCATTGCCCGCGTTCGCACCCGTGGGGAACACCTGAGCGGAAAGCGTGTGCTCGCCACTCGTGAGGCCGGCCGTATTCGTCGTGTCCATTACGAACGACGTCGCGCTGCCAAGCGGGATGGACACCTTGCCGTTGACAGGGTAATACTCAGCTTCGCCAACCCTGAACACCGTGCCCTCGGGGAACCCTTCCGAGTCGCCCGAAGAGAGCACCACCGCAGTCCCATTGGCGAAGCGCGTGTCGCTGCCCAGCTGCAAGCCTACCGTAAACCCATGCGTCCCTCGAGACAACCCGCCGACACCGCTGATCGAAGCCGTAGCAACAGAATTGTTCAGCGTGAAATCGGCGCCTGTGCTGTCGGCGCTCGTATCGGCGCGCAAGCGAAGGCTGTACTTGTCCAACTCAAGCTGCGGGGATGCCTGCCCGAAGTCAAAGATCACCGTCACATCGCCGTTGAGGGTCCCCGACAAATTCGCATTACTGCCCATGGAGGCAAAGCTGTCCAGCAAGATTTTATTGTCCCCTTCCGCACCCGTCGTCTGGTAATGGTAAAAAGATGAGCCGCTGAGCAGCGTGAACTCCGTGCCAGACGGCAGCGCAACCGAGCCACCGCCGTCTTTTTGCAGCTCGAGCCACGAGCCCTTGACCTGGAGGCTCGCCAGCGTGAACACCGCTGTCGCGGCGCTGTACTGCGAAATCGCCAAATCACTCTTGGTATTCTGCAAGTCATACTGCCTGCCCGGTCCGGCTTCGACCCTGGATACGGCTGACTCCTTCCAATGAATCCTGAGGGTAACTTGCACCGAACTGGCAACACCTGTCTCCTTAAGCTCAAGCGTCACGATATCCGGAGCTTCCTTCGAGGCAAACCCTTCTGCGTTTCTCAAAGTGAATTCAAAGGGTGCCTCGTAGCGACTGTCAGTGACGCCGATGGGTACAGACTCTGACGCGAACGACGCAAGATCGTAAGGCGAGCTCATGAGACCTGTCGACTGCCATCCGTTACTTTTTACCGGCTGCATGGAGATCGAGAATTGACCGTCTGTTAGCGCGGCGCCCTCTTTTACGAGACCGGTACTCCCTGCTTCAACCCCCGTCAACGACAGCTCCCGACTGGAACCTGACGGAATGATGATCTTTCCGGTGTAGCTTCCTGCCTGTGTGGCATATAGATCCGCTTCCAACTCCGAAAGGCTGGTGGTTCGCGTGACGATCTGGACGTTCACCGTCGTGGTTTCCGTCGCGCCGTTCCCAAGCGCGCGCTCAAGCACCACCATCACTGTTCCCGCATCGCGGCTTGCCGTGATCCCATCGTTGCGGTAGGTGAGGTAGAACTCGATTTGGGGAATGGTGCCGACGCCAGAAACCTTTTGCCCGATTTGGCTGTTGGCCAAGCTTCCGGTGACCACTTTGCCCGAATCGCCCGAGACCGACTCAAATCCACTGCCTGCTTTCATGAATAGGCCGAACGTGTTCAGAGGGCTGTTCGATATGGCAGTTTTCGCGCTGTTGGCGCTCGATTCGTCTGGCTCCCAAGCGGCGCTTTGCTCCTGGCCATCTATTGCAGCGTCCGTCAACGAAAGCCCGGAACCAACGTCGACGCTTTTCACCGTGTAGATCGAACCATTATCGGCAGGAGGAAGCTCGATGACGCCCTTCGCTACCGAGTACCCGTCGTTGCCAAAACCAATATCGCTCGACTCGAGCGTACGGGCGGTCAGCACTGCTTCGCGAACCGCGTTGCTACCGCCCGATCCGGCCACTTTCCAGTATCGATACGAGGGAGTTGCGTTCCCCACATTTGTGAACGAAATCGTCGTATTGTCTTTGCCAACGAATCCTCCGTCCGTATCGCCAATCGCAGCGTAGACGTAGCCGTCTGCGGCGTTGCCGGCAAGCAGGCGCGTATAGCCCTTCACAGGGCCGTAAACGGTCGAGCCCTTTTCGTTGGTATAGGCAACGCGCAGGAGAGTGCCGGTGTCCAGCAGCAGAATGCTTTTGGGGCTGCTCTCAACAGCCTCTTTTCCGTCCGCATCCACGCTGCGGAAAGCGGCCAACTCCATGGCGGGGGAATCCAAGATGAGCGTGCTTGCGCCTTGGAGGACAAGGCCGTTGCCCAAATCGCCTAAACCGGCCGCCTTCTCGTGATCGCCGATGCGATTGAGGGAGTACTTCGCCGTTTGATTGGCATTGGCCACGTCGGGCTGGCCGATCAACTGCACGTGGGAGTTCAGGATCACCACACGGTCGGCACGCTGGATGGAATCGAGGGTGCGCGTGGCCCCCGTCGCTGTGCCACCGTCCAAGACCGCTTCGCCGTAGTTTTCAAGGGTGACCAAGCGGGTGCTACCAGCATCGCAGGAGGCACCGCTGCCGAACACGCCTCCCCCAAGTTTCATGGTCGTACCGGAAGCGTTATTGGAAGTGTCGTAATTGCCCCCGTCGATGTACACATGAGAGGTGCCCTTCACGGTAATGGCGTTGTAATCTTTTCCGTCACCGCCGTAATCGCCTCCCGCGTAGACCGATTTGCCAACAGTCAAAGAAGAGGCTACCAGAGCAGGCTTCTTGTCCTCATGCATCTCATAATACTTGCACTTGCCCAAAGCGCCTGTTCCGATGTGCAGGTGGGTGGAGCCGTTGACGATGCCCTTATAGCCACCGCCGAACACGTTGCCGTCCACGGTGCCGCCCACCAAGTTGGTGATCACCAGATCGGGGAGGCTGCTGTTGTCAGCCCCGTCGTTGCTGAGCTCGCTGCCGCCGTACACGTTGCCGCGCACCCAGCCGCCCGTCATATTGACGGTGGAGCCGCCCAGCACCAATATCTGATCTGGCTCGCCGTAGGCGCCGCCGAACACCGACCCTTTCACTGTGCCGTTCTGCACGTTCACGGTTGCGGATCCTTTGACCTCGCCCTTCTCTCCGCCGCCGTAGACGTTGCCCTCCACGGTGCCGCCGGAGATGGTGACGGAACTTGAGCCCTCGATGTCGGCGATCTGGCCGCCACCGTAGACATTGCCGTGCACGGTGCCGCCGGCGATGTTGACTTCGACCTTCGAGTCCTTGGTCACGCGAGCGCACTGCTCGTAGCCTTCGGCGGCAATGCCCTTGCCGCCTCCGTAGACGTTGCCGGTGACCGTCCCACCTTCCATGTTGATGGTCACATTGCCGTCCAGGTAGGCGTTGGCCTTTGTCCCTTCATATTTCGTTGATCCTGAATAACCCTCACCGCTCGCGTAGATGTTCGCGACTACGGCATTACCCGAGACGGTAATAGTCTCGTTTCCCGAGAAGCTTCCGAATTTTTCAACAACCTCCCACTCGGATTGACTGGGATTGAGGGTCGTCTCCCACCCTTTGCCAGCAGCAAAAAGGTCAGTGACCTCGCCATGGTCTGTCACTGACACCTTCGCTTCGGAACCTGCGAGCACGTATGCAGCAGAGCCGGAGCCATAGAGCCTCTTCACTTTCCCGCCCGAGACATTCACATCAAGCTTGCCGGAGAAAGTGGGGGCGCTCGTATTTCTGCCGGAACCTGCGCAATAGAGGTTATCGACCTCGCCGCCTTCGACCCGGATCTTTGTGCTGCCGGAATACGGGGGATAAACGTCGTTGAATCCTTGATTCCCGCCAAGGAGCGTTTCAACTTTCCCACCTTTGACGTTAATGTCCACGTTGGCGTTCTCGATAGCGCCATTGGCACTACCTGCCACAAGCAAATCGACCGCTGCGCTGCCCTCCACGGTGACGGACGACGATCTTCCAGAGCAGTTAATTCCCGCACTCTGGCTTCTAATGTAGCCGTTGATGCGCACATAGCGTCCGCTTTTCACCGTGATATTCGCAGATGCGCTGTCGCTGCCAAAAGTGCTGTTGCCGTAACCGTAAAGGTAAAGCTTGGGCGAAGTCGGTTTTGTGTTGACGCTCTCGCCGATGGTGAGGTTGAACCCGTTCGCGTATATGTGGTTGCATTGCAGCTCGATCGATTCGAAGAGAATATCGTCGTGAAGATACAAAGGATAATCGTTTGCCGTTGTCGTCGGCTCGTCATATGCGAAAGTTCCCCCCGTAAGGGTGGCCGGCACGGGATGGTCTCCGAAGATGCCTTCTTTGCTGTCCTGTTTTTCTAACTGCACCGAGCGCTTGTACTCCCCGACGATAACGATGCGGTTGGTTTCGACCGAGCCGCCTTCGGCTTTCGGAGTCAGCTTCCCTGCGGCTGCTTCGAGGGTCTTCACCGCTGTATCCGTGCTCGCCCCATCGTTTTCATCGTCGCCGTTCGTCTGATCCACGTAGACGGTTTTCACGTCGGCGGATGGGGCGGGCTCGGCGAGAAGCGCAAGCGGCTCGGCGGCGTTCCAAACGGAGTAAAGGGGCACGCGGTCGCCATCGTTCGCCGGGAGGGGGTCGCCGGGAGCGAGGACGGGCGCGGACTCGTCGCCGGGGGCCTGCGTCCAGCCGGCGAACGACTCGCCCTCGTGCGCGGCCAGCGTGTCCTCGGGCGGCTCTGGCAGCGTCAGCTGCCCGCCGGCCAGAGGAAGCTCCAGCTCAACCGCATCGTCGAGCACCACCGTGGCCGTCGCGTCGGCCTGCTGGAAGCCGGCGGAGAGCGCCGCCTGCAAAAACGTCGCGTTGTCGTCCGAGCAGACCACCATGCCGTCCTGGCCGGGGCCGAAGAGCGTCTCGGGGCTCGCAACCTCCTGCTGCGCGATCTGCTCCACCGCGTAGCCGTCCTCCGACGGGACCTCGACGGGCCCGGGCGCGTCCTGCGGCTCGGGCACGCCGACCTGCGCGGGCACGGGCGACTCGGCTTCGGGGGCCTCGGGCTCGGGAGCGGTGCCGTCTGTCAACGGGGCGGCGGCGGGATCCTCGGCCGGCTCGTCGCCGGCTGGCTCGGGGTCGGGCGCCGGTTCCGGCTCGGCCTCGGGGGCGGCCTGCGCCTGCGCCGGGCGCACCACCTCGCCCGACACGAACAGGTTGCGGATGACGGAGAAATGCGCCGACGACTCGGGGGCCTCCCCCGAGAAGGCACTCTCGCCGAAGCCGACGATGCTGCCCGGCAGCGTCAGGCTGCCTCCCAGCTCGCCCAACCCGTAGAACAGGCACGCGCCCACATACGTGACGCCCTCCTCGATCTCGAGCGCGCGGATCTCGGGCGCATAGCCTTTGAACGGGGCGGTCTCGGCCGTGAAGTCATCGGTGTCGCCGGTGCCGGAGAGGGTGAGCACGCCGTCGGAGATCTCGGCGGTGACGTTGGTTCCCACCTGGATGGTCACGGGGGTGCCGCTCGTCGCGTAGGCGACGAAGATCCCACTGTTCATCTGGCCCAACACCAGGCAGAGCGCCACTAGCACGGCAAGGGCGCGCCGCGGCACGTCTGCGCGCTTAGCCCTCTTGTTCCGAACCTCTATCTTCATGGCAACTCCTCCAAGTGCTCAGCGGGGCCGGCCGCCCCGCGCGTTTCGGTGATCTTATGCGGCGGGCGATTTGTTTAGATCGATGGTATCGGCGAAATTGCCAGAGCCCGTCAGATCTAGCGATGCGTCGGCCTTGAGCAGCACGAGCGAGTACACGCCCGAGTCCACAGGCTTGAACGTGTTTTCGCTCACCCTGCCGTCGGTTGCGTCGGGGATCACCCCCGAAGGAAGGTCGAGCGTGATCGGCCCGCCGCTGTCGGCGCATGTCATGGTGAGCACCGCGGCCGTGTTGCCCGACGCGTCCTCCACGGTGTAGTGGTTGCCCTTAGCCAGGATGAACGTGGCAGTGAGGGTTTGGGCGTAGGGAGATGTCGAGGTGGCTGTGACCGCGAATTCCTGAACCTCGGAATTCGGTGTGACGGTGACCTTTGCGGTGCTTTGGGCGCTCCCGACCAATTTCCCGGCCCCCGCATCCGTTGCGGTGGCGTACGTCGTTTCGACTTTATAGGAAATGTCCCCCGAAGTCGTTCTCAGATCATCCGCGTAATTGCGCAACTCGACCGTGAAGCTCTCCGTACCGGGATCGATGAAGTACGTGGCGTTCTCGCCGCTCTCCTTCAGGTAGTCGCTCGTGAAGTAGAAGTCCGTGGCCGTTGCGAGGCCGTCCTGCTGCTGTTGCATGACGTAGCGCGCGGCGGCGAAGCCGGCAAGCGCCAGCACGACGGCCACCGCCAGCACCGCCGCAGCGGGAACGCGGCGGCGCGCCACGTGGGTGTGGACGCTCGGTCGCTTCATGCTTCGCCTTTCGTCCATCACAAGACCTCCGTCGGCTTGGCTTGCTGCGCGTCGACCTTCAAGACCACCCAGTCAATCTCATAGGCGAGGGCGCTATCGCTGGCGTCTTTAGGCCACGTCACCGTGAGCGTGTAATCGTGCTTGACGTCCGAACCGTAGGGCAGCTCCCCGCCCAACCAGATCAGGTTCGATTTCACCGTCGCAGACGTTCCCTTGCTGACGCCCGTCGAATCAAGCGAGAACTCCAGCGGCAGGTTGCCCGTGGTCACGATGGACACCGAGTACGCCTGGGTCACCTCGCTCGTCGTCTCGCTGTCCGCGTTCGTCACCGCGAACTTCAACTCTCGCGTATCGCCCGGCTTCATCCCTTGCAGCTGCGACGTCAAGTCCGCCGCGCTGTCGCCCGTCAGCCCCAGCGACACGGCGGCGACGTCGCCCGAGCCCTGGCCCTGCACCACCGTGGCGTACCGGGCGAAGGTGACGCCCAGCACCACGGCGCAGGCGACAGTGAGGAGCAGCAGGTAGCGCACCACGCGCCCGGTTGTCAGATGCTTGCTCATGCGGCGCACTCCTCTCCCCTGCGGCGAACCCGGCGCAGGGCGTCCGGCAGCACCAGCGCCGCCAGGCCCACGACCACGAGCAGCCCAAGCCCCGCCGGCGTGCGCAGAAACAGCGCCGCGCCGCCCACGAGGGGCACGGACAGCACCACGCGACCGGCCACGTGCTCCGGCGCGACCGGCAGGGCGTCCTGCGCGTTGTTGAAATCGCCCTTGGTCACGAAGCCCTCGGGGCCGTCGGCCACGATGCGGTGCGTGGTGAGCGAGCCGCCGTCCCAGAAGGCCACCACGTCGCCCACCTGGTACGACCCTTCCCGATGCACGATGGCCAGATCGCCCGCCGACAAGGCGGGCTCCATGCTGCCCGACGCCACCGCCAACGGCGAGAAGCCCAGGACGCCGGGAAGCTCGCGCGGGAAAAGCGCCGCCGATGCCAGCAGCCACAGGTTGCACAGCAGGCCCGCGCACAGCACGACCACGAGCGTCGTCCGGATCGCTTTCGCCGCGCGCGCCATCATGCCTCCTCCGCGTGCACCGTCATGGCCAGCAGGTAGACGAGGTTGCCGCCGCTGCCTGCCAGGGTGTCCAGCTCGTCGTTGCCCTCGGCCGGCCACGACCAGTCCAGCCGATAGCTCGCCACGGCGCTTCCTGCGATATCGGTGCGCAGGTTCAGCCCGCCGGCGGTCGAGAGCGACCCCGTCACCGCCCTGTCGGCCATCGCGCGCCCGTTGGCGTCCAAGGGCGTGAGCGTGAGCTCCAGGGGCAGGTGCAGACCGTCCTCGGCCAGCGAGACGGTGACGTTCAGCCTGTTCGCAAGCGTGTTCTGCAGCCGGAACAGGTAGTAGCCGGACGATCCGGGGGCAATCTTCTCCTGCTGCCCGCTCGTCTTGTTGTAGAAGAGGTCGATGGTGCTGATCTGCGTCCAGGGGGAGAAGCCGCCGTCGCGGTTCTGCCCATGGACGGCGAGGGAGCCGCTCGGCGGCGTATCGCCGCCGAGGGTCTCGCCACCGCCGGGGGAATCTCCGCCGCCGGGGGTATCGGGCGTGTCGCCGCCACCGGGGGGCGTATCGCCGGGCGCGTTGCCGCCGGGAGTCGTTCCCCCTCCGGTCGTGCCGCCGCCTGCGGTCGTGCCGCCGCCGACGGTCCCGCCGGTCGAAGGCGCGTTGCCGCCGGCCGCGCCGCCTGCGGAGCCGCCGGTTGAGGAATCCCCGCCGCCGCTTCCGCTTCCCGAGGAGGAGCCGCCGCCGATGGGCGTCACCACGGCGCCGCCCTCCACGATCACGCCGCCCTCGCCGGGGTCGTGCCGGGTGCCGTCGGGCGCGACGATCTGCCCGCCCGGGCGCACCACGGTGCCGCCGGAGAGGCGCACCGTGCCGTCGGTCTGCACGGAGTAGCCGTCACCCTTCATCTCCTGCTCGAGGTAGACCACCTGGTCGTCGGGCATGATCACGGCCACGGCGTTCTCGCCGCTGCGCGGGATGACGATGGTGCCGTCAGGCAGGAGCACGCTCCCCTTCGGCGTGACCACGGCCCCGCTCTCCAGCGTGACGCTGCCCGTGGGCGTCACCACCAGCCCGTCGCCGTCGGCGTAGGTGCATCCGGTGGGGACGATCTCCAGGCCGCCCTCGCCGTCCAGCAGGATGACCACCTCGAGCATCCTCACGTTCACGGCCAGGGCGATGGCGCTGCCGCCGTCGGGGCTCTCGGAGATGGACACGCCCTCCTCGGCCGCATTCTGGCCGATGGAGAGGGGACGCTCGGCAGCCACGGCGCCGTCCGGGCCGTAGACGAGTATGCGATGCGACCCGAAGGACGCGTTGGGGAACAGGAAGGTGCCCTCGGCGTCGGTTTGCGCCTCGATGGGGTCGCTGTGCAGCTCCAGCTTGAGGCCCGCGGCCGGCGAGCCGTCGGTGTACACCACCTGGCCGGTGAGGTGCGCCGTCGTGCGGCCCGAGGGCTGGGGGCTGAGCACGATGGTGTCGCCGGCCTGGCCCAGGGGGCCCGATGCGCTGCGGCCCAGAACATAGCCCACCATGCTGGTGGTGATGAGCACCAACAGAAGCAGCAGCGCCAGCAAAGCACGGCGCCGTTTCCCGTCCTGCTCGCCCTCCCGCACGGAGGCGTTGTTCGTTTGTTCCACGTCGGTCCCTCCTCTCGGGAAACGCGCCTCAGCTCTTGGCGAAAGGCGCGGTCGCGCCGCGCCTTTCGCCAAAGGTTGAGAGGGCCCCTCGGGCGCCCTGCCCCGGCACAGGGGGCAGGGCGATGGTGTTGGGGCTAGGCGGAAGGAGCGACAGGCTCCTTCCGCGTGCCGATGACCTTGATGTCGAAGGTCATATCCTTGCCAGCATTCTCAACATCGGCAGTATCGCCACTGGCAGTCTGGTAGGCCCATTTCCAGTAAACGGTCTTCGTGGTCTTCATCGCATCAGCGGTCGCGTTATAATCGATCGCGCCGGTAAGGCCGGTGCTCAGATTGGTGATCTCCTGCGTCATCTCTTTGTCCGAGTAGAACTTCAAGTTCGTCGGCTGGTTCGACAGATTCGTAAACGCGATGGTGTAACCCACCGCAACATCGCTGCCAGTGGCATCGAGCATGATGTCGAAGCTTCCTGCCGTGCCCGGAGCGATCCTGTTCTTATCCGCATTGTTGATGTTCGTATAGGCCGTGCTGGCAATATTGATATCAGCGAACGTCGTTGTTTCATTATTCGCCTTGAAGCTCCACTTCGCCACCGTCGCGCTGCCGGTGCCGGTCACCTCGGTGACGTACTTCGCCATGGTGCCGCCCAGCAAGCAGGCGGTCACGAGGGAGAGCGCCACTGCCAAGACGCCGAGGCGCGCTGCGTTCGATTTCTTCTGCGTTGCCGTTGCCATTGCCTGTCCTCGCTTTCTTTCTCGCGGGAACCACGTCGTAGGTTTTCGTCCCAGGCGCGGCTCCCGTGCACCTGCGGCATTTCTATCGCCAGGTGCCGCGAAGCTCCTGGACCTGCTCGGCCCTTCCGTCTCCGCCGTGCCCGGAGACGTAAGGGCCGCTGCATGCGTATCAGAATTTCTCGGTGGGCCCGCGCCCGACCCCCTGCTCCCGCCTCAAGGCGGCCAGCTCCGCCTCCAGCTGCGCGGAGCGCGCGGCCTCGGCCTTGTCCATCCGGCGGCGGCGCCACACGTCCCATGCGAAGAACAGCGCCAACGGGCACACGATGAACAAGATCATGCCGGCCGGCGTCTGCATGAACAGGATGGCGTTGCCCAGCCCCGGCACGCGCGCGCCGCTCCACTGGCCCTGCACCTGGTCAAACGACACCGCCAGCCGATCCTCGGCGTTGTTGGCGTCGCCCTTCGTCACCAGGCGCGGCTGGCCGTCGTCGCCCTCGGCGATGCTGACGATGCGGTGGGTAATGGCCTTGCCGGACGAGAGGTAGCACACCACGTCGCCCTCTTTGAGCGAGGCGGGGTCGCAGTCGTTGACGAAGATGAGGTCGCCCACCTGGATGGCGGGGTCCATCGAGCCGGAGAGCACCACGGCGGGCTTGACACCGAACACGCCGGGCAGCTCGTCGGGTTTCAGGTAGCTGCCGACGATGAGCACCAAGTTCACCACGATCAGGGGGACGAACACAATGCACAGCACCACGCCCAGCACGCCCGACGCCGTGAATCTCCGCCCCTGCCGTCTATCGCTCCCGCCAGCTCTCATCTCGTCCCCGCCTCTGCTCCCCACATACGAAAAGACCGACCTTTCTGCAAAGCCGGTCTCACTTTCATGCAACTGGCTGGCTTTCTCCGACATCCGAAGGTAAGCCCCTCTAGCTTTGCGACGCTGCCTTTCGGCAGGTGTGCCTATAAATGTTCCACTGCATAATGAGCATTATGTAGTGGATGCTGCTTAGCAGAGGAGCGAGCCTGCATCCGCATGAGCAAGCTTGTGGCGAAGAATTTCTTTTTGTATGTCGCCCGAAATAAGGCAAAAATGGTAACAATATGATGCGTGCTTGCACTCGAAACACGCTAAATAGAGTGCTTTCAGGGTTATTTACCCTGATAAGGCAGTAATTCGTCTACGATTGCAGGCTGCCTTGCAAAATACACCCCCATGTTGTATAAAGGGAAAGTAGAACGTAAATTGAATTCTCGTAGGTAAAAACTTCACCTCCAGTCTTGCATAAATCATGTAAATGCGGATTCCGAACCGTGGCCATGGCCGTTTGTGCTTTTCCTTCTTCCCGTAGGCGAAGGA
>NZ_JAIUDM010000007.1:0-167861 GCF_030418435.1 Gordonibacter sp. RACS_AR49
GGACGGCGGCGGCGCGCTCGGCGTGCGGGTGGCGACGTTCTCCTCGTGGATCGCGGATCGCTGGGAGCTCTTCGGGGACGGGCGCCGCCTCGTGTCCTCGGCGGAGCGCACGCTGCTCGTGCGGCGCGCCATCGGCGAGGCTGCGGACGGCGGCGCGGCGGCGGGCGGCGCATTGGCGGATGCGGGCGCCGCCGAGGCCGGACGGGGGCTCGCGCCGGCCGCCCTGGAGGCATTGGAGGCGACGCCGGGGACGGTCGACCTTGTGGCGGGCCTCGCGCGCGAGGCGCTGCCCTGGCTCGTGGACGCGGTCCCTTCGGGCGAGGCGAGCCTGAGCGACGGCGAGCGGGCCGTCGTGGCGGCGCTCGCGCGCTACGCCGCGAAGCTGCGCGCGGCCGGGCTCTGCGAGCTCTCCGAGGCGGCGCAGGCGCTCTCCGGGACGCTTCCCGCGTCGCCGGTCGTAACGCTGGGATTCGACGAGCCCGGCTGCGCCCTCGGCCATCTGCTGGATGCGCTTTCCAAGCGTGCCGACGTCGTGCGCGTCGACGACGCCTGCAGCGCGCCCGACGGCGCCCCTGGGCGCAACGGCGAGCTGCAATCACTGCTGGGGCGCCTGTTCGCGCCCGCCGACGGCACGGCCGTGGAGCCGACGGGGGCCGTGCGCTTCCTGCTTCCGGCCGGCCGCTACGCCGCGCCTGCGCTCGTGGCGCGCACCCTGGCCGACGCCGCGCTCGCGGAGCGCGCCGCGGCCCGCCGGGAGGGCCGCGCGCCGCTGTGCGTGTGCGCGGCCTGCCGAGAGCCGGCCGCCCTGTTCGCCGAGACGGCCGACTTCCTGGCGCGCCGCGGCGTGGACGCCGCCGTGTCGGCGCGCACGCCGTTCGCGCAGACCGGTTTCGGCCGGGCGTTCCTGGCGCTCGCGGAGTTCGCCTGGGGTTCCGGGCCCTGCGCGGCGAAGGCCGCCGATTTCGCGCTCAGCCCGTTCTCGGGCGTGCCGCAGCGTGCGGCCTGGGCGCTCGACGCCGCCTGGCGCGGAGACCGCACGGCCGACCACGCCCGCATCGAGGCCGACCTGCGCGCGGCAAGCGAGGTGCTGGACGCGGCGCTGCCGGCGCTCGGGCGCGATGACGCGGACGCGGCGCTCGCGGTGTTGGAGGAGCGCCTGCGCCGCATGGGCGGCCTGGACGAGGCGTACCGCGCCGGGCAGCTGGCCGCCGTCGCCTGCGCGCGGCGCTTCGCGGCCGCCTGCGCCCAGGCGGGGGAGCCGCTGGCAGGTGCGCTGGAGCTGCTCGCGCGCCAGCCGGTGTCGTCGGGTGCGTGGGAGGACGCCTCGGAAGGCGCGGCGCCGGATGCCCCGCGCGAGCCCTCCGTGCTGTTCGCGAGCCTGGCCGACGCCGCCGACCGCCTGCCGTGCTCGTGCGCGGTGCTCGTGCTGTGCGACCTGGAGGCGAGCTCGTATCCGGTGCGCCCCGCCGAGGACGCCGCGACGCTGCTCCTGGAGAGGTTGGGGCTTGCGGCGTGCGGCGACGCGCTGGCGGCCTCGCGCCGCCGCTTCTTCCGGGCGCTGTCGTGCGCGCGCGACGCGGTGGTGTGCGAGCGCGTGCTGAGCACGGCGGACGCGGACGAGGCCTACCCGGCCGTCATGTACGAGGAGCTGATCGACTGCTACCGGCCCGACCCCACGCGCATGGGCGATCTCGACCGCGCGACGGGGCTGCCCCAGGCGCTCGCGCCCTTCGCCGAGCGTGCGGGCGAGGATGCCCTTCACGCGAACCTGGCGCCCGGCGACGATGCGTCCGATGCGGAGGCGTGGGAGGTTCCTGCGAGCGGGGACGTGTCGCCTGCCGCGCGCGGGCGCGTCGTGCTGCCGCGCGAGGGCGGGTCGGCTTCCGGCGACCGCCCGGCGACGCCCGTCCTGTCGCCCTCGGCCATCGAGAGCTACCTCGAGTGCCCCTGCAAGTGGTTCTCGCTGAGGCGCCTGCGCCTGTCCGAGCCCGACGCGGGCTTCGGGCCGCTGGAGATGGGCAGCTTCTCCCATGGCGTGCTTAAGAGCTTCTACGAGCACTTCATCGAGGCGGGCAACGCGAAGGTGGCGCCGGGCAACTTGGAAGAGGCGCGCTCGCTCATGCGCGAGACGTTCGCCCGCCACCTGGCGTTCCAGCCCGAGCTCAAGCGCAAGGCCAACCCGCTTTTGCCCCTCACGGCCTTCGAGCGCGCCGAGGCGCACGGCCTAGAGCGCCGGCTCGTATCCTACCTCGACCGCGAGGCCGCGCTGCTGCCCGGCTTTGCCCCCGCCTACTTCGAGCTCGACTTCGGTGCGAAGGAGCCGTTCGCGTACGGGGGCTTCGAGCTGCGGGGCAGCGTCGATCGCATCGACGTGAACGGGCGCGGCCAGGCCGTGGTCATCGACTACAAGGGATCGCTCTCGCCCGACTACGCGCTGGCCTCGGCGTCGCCGGCGGCCACCGCCGGCGGGGCGGTGCTGCCGCACAAGGTGCAGGCGCTCGTGTACGCCCAGGTGGCCCGCCGCCTGCTGGGGCTGGAGGTCGTGGGAGCGCTCTACGTGTCGTACGGGAGGGACGGGCGCGTCGCCGGCGCCTTCGACCGCACCTTCGTGGGCGCGGCCGACGTGCCGGGCATCGACGCGGAAGCCTGCGGGGCGCCGGGGCCGGCCGCCGAGGCCGTGGGCGCCGGGTCGTTCGCCGAGTTGGCGGACCGGGTGGAGGAGGGCATCGCCCGGGCGGCCCTCAGCATGGGGGCGGGGCAGGTGTCGCCCGACCCTCGCGGCGCTGACCCGTGCGGCTTCTGCCCCGTGCTCGCCTGCGAGAGGAGGCGTTAGGCCGTGAACCTGGATTCCTGCACGTCGGGCCAGCGCGAGAGCGTGATGCGCGTGGACGGCCCGCTGCTCGTGTCCGCCGGGGCGGGCTCGGGCAAGACGTTCACGCTCACGCAGCGCATCGCCTACGCACTCCTGCCCGAGAGCGGGCCGGCGGCGGGCGGCATCGACGAGGTGCTGGCCATCACGTTCACCGAGAAGGCCGCCGCCGAGATCAAGGCCCGCGTCAAGCGCACGCTGCGCGCCGAAGGCATGTGCGAGGAGGCCCTGAAGGTGGACGCCGCCTGGATATCCACCATCCACGGCATGTGCGCGCGCATCCTGCGGATGCACGCGCTGGAGCTGGGGCTGGACCCGGCGTTCGGCATCGTGGGCGACGCGGAGCGCGCCGATCTCGTGGCTGCGAGCATCGACGAGGCGCTCGGCGCCGACAACGACATCATCGAGCGCGGGTCGTACGGGGCGCTGTTCGACGAGTTCCCGGCGCGCTCGGCACTGCCCTCGGCGCCCTCGGTGGCGTCGATGCTGCAGACGCTGCTCGACAAGGCCGTGGGTCTGAGGGACGGGCTGGACGCCGTTGAGCTGGGGCCGGAGCCGCCGGCAGCATCGGCGCTCGCGCGCGAGCTGCTGCTGGCGTACGAGGACGTGGCGGGCGCGCTCGATCAGGCCGGCAAGAGCGCCGCGGCCGAGCGGGCGCGGGTGCAGGCGACCGAGGCCCAGGAGGCGCTCTCGGCGTTCATCGCCGGGCAGCCGGACGG
Organism: Gordonibacter sp. RACS_AR49; assembly: GCF_030418435.1. NCBI lineage: Bacteria > Bacillati > Actinomycetota > Coriobacteriia > Eggerthellales > Eggerthellaceae > Gordonibacter > Gordonibacter sp. RACS_AR49. The sequence continues at coordinate 3,589 of NZ_JAIUDM010000007.1, forward strand.
CTGCCTGCGCGACCTCGCGGCCGTGGTGGACGGGTGCACGTTTCTGCCGAAGACGTTCGGCGGCTCCGACGTGAAGGAGCGGGTGGCGGCATACCAGCAGGTCCACGCGCACGTGTGCCGCAGCTTGGCGCTGGGCTTGGCCTGGCCGCGCGCGGCCGAGCTCATGGCGCTCGCGCGCGACGTGGCGCGCCGCTACGAGGACAAGAAGCGCGCCCTGTGCAAGCTGGACAACGACGATTTGCTGGTGAGGACGCTGGCCGCCTTCGAGGAGCACCCACACGTGGCCGGCCGCTACGCAGGTCGCTTCAAGCTGGTCATGGTGGACGAGTTCCAAGATACGAGCCAGCTGCAGATAGACCTGGTGGCCCACCTGGCCGGGCCGGGGCTTGCGCGCCTGTGCACCGTGGGCGACGCGCAGCAGTCCATCTACCGCTTCCGCGGAGCCGACGTGAACGTGTACGAGGCCCACAAGCGCACGATGCGCTCGGGCGAGGTGGGCGCGCTCTACGTGGAGCTTGCGAAGAATTTCCGCAGCCATGCCGACGTGCTCGCGTTCGTGGACCGTGTGTTCGAGCAGCCCCACGTGTTCGGGGACGGCTTCATGTCGCTCGAGCCGCACGAGGGGCGCCCGTCGGCGTACCGCGGCGACGGCCCGCGCATCGATCTGGTGCTGGCCCTGCGCCCCGCCGCGCGCGGGAGCGGCGTGGGGGTCGACGACGCGAAGGCCGCCTGCGCCCGCGCCATCGCCCGGCGGTTCGCCGCGCTGCGGGCGTGCGGGCACGCGCCGGGCGACATGGTGGTGCTGCTGGGCAAGATGTCGCGTGCCGAGACGTACGCCCGGGCGCTGCGCGACGAGGGCTTCGAGTGCGCCGTGACGGGAGGGTCGCTGTTCGCGGCGGCTCCCGAGGTGCGCGTGGTGGCCCGGTTCGTGGAGGCGCTGGCGAACCCGGCGAACACGGCGGCGCTGTTCGAGGTGCTCACGAGCGACATGGTGCGCCTGTCGGCCGACGACCTTCTGGAGCTGGCGACCGAGCGGGACGACGAGACGGGCGAGCTGCGCCGCCGCGACCTGGACAAGGGGTTTGCCCGCCTGGCGGAGCGCGCGGACGGGCTGCCCCCGCGCCTGGCCCATGCCGTGCGCCTGCTCGCGCGCGCCCAGCGCGACGCGCGCACCCGCCCTCTCTCGCGCGTCGTGCGCGATGCCGTCGTGCGCTCGGGCTGGATGGCGCGGCTCGAGGGCCAGGGCGCCGCGGGCCTGGCGTGCGCAGCCAACGTGCTCAAGGCCGTGCGCCTCATCGAGCAGCTGGAGGGGGAGCGCGACCTGGGGCTGGCGAGCGCGGCACGCGCGTTCTCGGCCGAGCTGGCAGCGGGGATGAAGGAGGCGCCCGGCGCGCTCTCGGGCAGCGGTGGAGACGTGGTGAGGATCATGACGATCCACGCTTCGAAGGGCCTCGAGTTCCCCATCGTGGCCGTGGCGGACTTCGCCGGCCCGGCGCTGCCCCCGGGCAAGCTCGTGGTGGAGACGTGCGGTGCGGCCGCGCACGCCTCGCTTGCAGCATGCGGCTCGCTGGACGCCTTTCCCGGCGTGGCGAAGCGGGCGGGCGCCGGTGGCTTCGAGGACGATGAGGATGCCGACCTGGCCGCCGCCCGGCGCCTGTTGGAGGAGGGCGGCCCCGCGCGCGACGGCCGGGGCGCGCCCGCGTGCACCCAGGACGCCTACCGCGCGGCGCTGCGCGGCCGTGCAGCGGCCGAGGAGCTGGCCGAGGCGCGCCGCAAGCTGTACGTGGCGCTCACCCGGGCGAGCGAGGCGCTGGTCGTGGCCATGGACGCGAAGGCGCCCGCGGCCGGCAAGCCTCCCGCGTACCCGGCGCTCGTGGACGACGTCCGCAGCGCGCTCTGCGGCGCGGCCGACTTCCCGGAGGGCGAGGCCCTGCTGGAGTACGGCGGCAGCGCGCCGGCGCGCTTCGAGCGCATCGCCGTGCAGGTGGCGGGTGTCGCATTCGGCGACGCCGGTCCCGATGCGGAGGCGGAAGGGCCGGCCTGCGGCTCCGATGCGGCACGCGCGCCGTTCGCCGTGCCGCGCATGGCCGGTTTCGAGCCTCTGCCGCGCCGACCCTGGCGACCGGCTGGCGAGGATGCTTTCTCTTACTCGTCCATAGCCCCCTCATACGCACCAGCTTTCGACGAAGCGCCGGGGGCCGCCGCGGAGACGGGTGTCGGTGCGCCGTCCTCGGTCGACCCCATCGTCGGTGCGCTGCCGTCGACGCTCCGGGACGAAGGGGAGGAGGCGCACCTGGAAGCCGACGCTGACAAGGCCACGGCGCTCGGCAGCGCGTTCCACCGCGCCGCGCAGTTCGCCGTAGAGGCGGGCGCCGTCCCCGACGAAGCGCGGCTCGCGGCGATCGCCGATGCCCTCGCGCTCTCGCCTGCGCAGCGCGGCCGGCTTGCCGATGCCTGCGCGCGCTGGTTCGGCAGCGCCGCCTGCGCGGAAACCCATGCTTGGGAGTTGCGCCGCGCCGAGGTGCCCTTCGTCGTGGCGCTGGACGATGCGCTCATGGAGGGCGAGATCGACCTTTTGTGCACGCACGGCGCCGAACCGGGCGGCACGGTGCTCGCCATCGACTACAAGACGGGCGGCTCGGACGCCGAGACCCCCGCGCAGCTGAACGGAAAGCACCTGCTGCAGGCCCAATGCTATGCCTATGCGCTGCTGTCGCAGGGCTTCGACGAGGTGGAGCTGCGCTTCGTGCGCGTCGAGCGCCCCGAGCGCCCGCGCGGGGCGGGTACCGCGTCCGCGGTCGGTCCTGGCGAACCCCAGGTTGTGTCGTACCGCTTCGCCCAACCCGACCTCGAGGCCCTGCGGGATGCCATAGTGCGAGCCCGTGCCGCCAGCACCTGAGCACGACCGAACTGCGGCTCGCCAAGACCGGTCGCCTTGGTGCTCCCGCTCGCTGCGAGAGCCTCCTTCCCGCCTCCTGTGCTCGTAGTGTAACCTATAGGTTACGTAGCGATATCATCGCCCAATGCCTGAGTGAAAAAGCCCGAACCTTTTATTATGCGAAGTCGGGGGCGACTAATCACGACTGCAATTTTGAAGGACGAGCAGGTATTATGCGGAATGCAAAGAGGGGCGGAAGAGAGCGAGGCAACGCATCAGCCCGACGCGAGCATCGTGTATCCGCCCCTGCGCTTTCGAGGACCGCGCGAACGTGCGCTACCGCCTCCCGTGCTCGCGGTACGCCTCGGTCACTTGCAGCTCGTACTGCTTGCGGGTGCCCTTCACCACGGTGTCCAGGATGAGCCCGCAGGTGAAGCTCAAGATGCCGATGAACACGAGCGCCACGGCCAAGAGCGCGGAGGGCAGCTTCGGCACGAGCCCCGTGGCGGCGAACTCCCAGACCACGGGCACGCCCGCGACGAGCCCCAGCACGCAGAACAGCAGCGCCACCCAGCTGAAGAGGGCCAGCGGCCGGTAGTCCTTGAACAGCGACAGGATCATGAGCAGCACCTTGCACCCGTCGGAGAACGTGTCCAGCTTGCTCTCCGAGCCCTCGGGCCTGTCGCGGTAGTCGATGGGAACCTCGGCGATGCGCCAGCGCTTGTCCACCGCGTGGATGGACAGCTCCGTCTCTATCTCGAAGCCGGGGCTGAGCACCGGCATGGTCTTGGCGAACACGGCGTTGTAGGCGCGGTAGCCGGTCATGACGTCGGAGAACTCGAAGCCGTAGATCCACTTGATGAGCACGCGCACGAGGTCGTTGCCGAAGCCGTGGAACGCGCGGTCGTTCTCCTCGCCGTAGGTGCCGTTGGAGAGGCGGTCGCCCACCACCATGTCGGCCTCGTCGGCCATGAGCGGGGCGAGGAGCTCCGGCGCGGCCTCGGCCGGGTAGGTGTCGTCGCCGTCCACCATGAGGTAGTAGTCCGCGTCGATGTCGCGCATCATCTGGCGCACGACGTTGCCCTTGCCCTGGCGCCGCTCGGCGCGCACCACGGCCCCGTGCTCGCGCGCGATCTCTCCCGTGCCGTCCGAGGAGTTGTTGTCGTAGACGTAGACGGTGGCATCGGGCAGCACCCGGTGGAAGTCGTCCACCACCTTGCCGATGGTCACGGCCTCGTTGTAGCAGGGGATGAGCACGGCCACGCTGCCCTGCTCGGGCACGTTCTGGGTGCGCGGCGCCCCGGCCTGCGCGTCCTTCGTCTCTTGCACGTTTCGCTCCTCGATTCTCGAATGCACCTATCCTACCCGAAAGGCCCCTCGCGCGCCAGCCGTCGCAGGGCGTTTCACCGTGGATTCGCAAGGGCGGAGCCTTCCCCGGCGCCCTTTCCCGGCCGGCCGTCAGGAAGCCGTTGCCAAGCGGTAGGACGGCGGGGGAGGGTGCCGTCCGCGGCGATGGTAGAATGCCCGAGGTTCCGACGACGAAGATGGGTGAGGCTTTCAGCATGGGCGTGCATTTCGATTCGCACGGGCGCAGGCGCGTGGCGGCGGCTATCGTGGCGGTGGCCGTGGCCGTGGCGCTGGTGCTGGCCTACACCATCGTTTCCACGCGCAAGGCCACCGACGAGGTCATCGCGAACGTGAGCGAAGTGTACCTCGGCGAGCTTAGCAAGCAGCTGGTCTTCCACTTCGATACGGGCGTGGAGAACAAGTTCAGCCAGCTGGAGACGGTGGCGAGCGGTCTGGAGCTGGCTGCTCCCGACAGCCGGGAGCAGATGGCGGGCTACCTGCGGACGCAGGCGGGCAACGACGACTACGCGTTTCTCGCCGTGCGGACCTCCTCCGGCGAGCTCGTCTCCGCCGACGGCGACGTGCGCGCCTGCGACGACGACGACGGTGAGCTGCCCGCGTACCGCGATGCACAGGGGCGCCGGGTCGTGTTGTACGACAACATGATAGTGCTGGTGGACGACGTCGAGCCGTTTCGCTGCGGCGACGACACGATCGTGGCCGCCGTCTGCGGCTTCGCCTCCCTGGGCGTGGGCGACCGCCTCAACCTCACGCTGTTCGACGGCTTCTCGCGCTCCATCATGATCGACCGCAACGGCGATTGCGTGGTGAGCGACCGGAACAGCGGCCTGAATCCAGGCGAGAGCCTGTTCTCGCTGATCGACGAGCGGGGCTCCTTTGTCGGAGGCAGCGCCGAGGAGGAAAGGATCCGCTCGGTTCTCGCGCGCGGCGACACCGTCAACGTGCCCATCGTGTTCGATGGACGCAGCGAGTACCTGTACTTCTACCCGCTCGGGCATGCGGAATGGTACCTGTGCACCGTCATGCCCTACAGCGTCATCGAGGGAGATATCGGCGACCTTAGCGGCACCATCGCCGCAAACGCCGCCATCGTGGGCGTGGCCGTGCTGTTGTTCGTGCTGCTGGTGTTCCTTATCTACTACCGGATGGCCAGGCGCAACACGCGCCTGCTGGCCGAGGAGAAGGACCGCGCCGAGCGCGCGTTCGCCGAGGCCCAGCAGGCGAGCCTGGCCAAGACCGAGTTCCTGTCGCGCATGTCGCACGAGATACGCACGCCCATGAACGGCATCATGGGCATGACGGCCATCGCGCTTGAGAGCATCGGCGACGACGGCAAGGTGCGCACGTGCCTGGAGAAGGTTACGCTGTCCTCCGAGCACCTGCTGTCGCTCATCAACGACATCCTCGACATGAGCAAGATCGAGAGCGGCAAGGTGGAGATAAAGAAAGAGCCGTTCGACCTGTCCACGTTCATCGGGTCGCTGGCGGCCGTGTTCCGCGCACAGGCCTCCGAGCGCGACGTCGCCTTCGCCGCCGTGGTGGAGGGCGACGTGCCCGGCCATGTGGTGGGCGATCCGCTGCGGCTCAACCAGGTGATCTACAACCTCATGGGCAACGCGTTCAAGTTCACTCCCGAAGGCGGGAGCGTCACGCTGCGCATCGAGCGTCTCGCGGATGCGGGGGACGGCTGCATCTGGCTGCGGTTCTCGGTGGACGACACGGGCTGCGGCATCGAGCCCGAGCACCTGGACAAGATATTCGCCTCGTTCGAGCAGGGCGGCTCCTCCGTGGCGCGCAAGCACGGGGGCACAGGGCTGGGGCTGGCCATCACGAAGCGCTTCGTGGAGCTCATGGGCGGGCGCATCCGCGTGGCCAGCGTCGTGGGCCACGGCTCGTCGTTCGCGGTGGACGTGCCCCTCGGCCGCGCCACCGGCGAGCCCTCCGTCGTCGAGGAGCCGGACGCCGAGGAGGGGGCCGTGCCCGTCGGCATCCAGCCGGAAGCGCACGACTTCGCGGGCGCGCACATCCTCGTGGCCGAGGACAACGCGCTGAACCAGGAGATTGCCGTGGAGCTCATGACCATGGCGGGCGCAAGCGTCGAGACGGCCTCCACGGGCCGTGAGGCGGTAGAGGCGTTCGCGGCCTCCGATGTGGGCCATTTCGACCTCGTGCTCATGGACGTGCAGATGCCCGAGCTGGACGGATACGGGGCGGCGCGCGCCATCCGGGCCATGGACCGCCCCGACGCCTCCACGGTGGTCATCCTGGCCATGACGGCCAACGCCTTCACCGAGGACGAGGAGCGCAGCGCGGAGAGCGGGATGGACGGCCACTTGAGCAAGCCCCTTGATATTCGCCGCGTTTATGCCACAATAGACGGGTTTTTGGAGAAGCGCCGCAACGGGCGCTGAGGCCCGGCCGCCGTGCGGCCGGCGGCGGGGAGGCGCGAACGTGAAGAAGCTCATTGCCCAGATCATGAAGTTCGGCGTGGTGGGCGTTATCGCCTTCGCGATCGACTACGGCCTCCTTGCGCTCCTGACCGAGGCGTTCGGCGTGAACTACCTGGTGAGCGCCACCGTCTCGTTCACCGTGTCCGTGGTGTTCAACTACGTGGCTTCCATGCGCTACGTGTTCAGGCACAAGGAGGGCATGAGCCGCCGCAGCGAGTTCGTCATCTTCGTGGTGCTGTCGGTCATCGGCCTTGCCATCAACAACCTCTGCATGTGGGCGGGCGTGGAACTTCTGGGCGTCCACTACCTCGTGGTGAAGATATTCGCTACCGCTGTGGTCATGGTGTGGAACTTCGTCACGCGCAAGAAGTTCCTCGACGCCGGCGACGAGCCGGGCGAGATCCTCTCGGACATCGAGTAGGGAGCGCGGCGGGACCGACGGGGCGCCCAGGAGGAGCCGGCCGGTAAAAGAAGGGCCGGGCGCTGCGCCCGGCCTCGATGCTCTCTGCTGGTGCCCTTGACAGGATTCGAACCTGCGGCTTTCTGCTCCGGAGGCAGACGCTCTATCCCCTGAGCTACAAGGGCACGACGGCAGATTATACGCTATGATGGTCGAAAACGTCGATCAAAGCTAAGGAAATCCAAATTCATGGAAGAGACGCTGCGCATCGAGCGCATGGGGAACGGGGCCGAGGCCGTGGGGCGCTTGGCGAGCGGCAAGGCGGTGTTCGTGGCGGGCGGCGCGCCCGGCGACGCCGTGCGCGTGGAGGTGGTGGAGGAGAAGGCCTCGTTCGCGCGGGCGCGCATCGTGGCGGTCGAGGAGCCCTCCCTCCAGCGTGTGGAGCCGCGCTGCCCGCAGGGGGACGCCTGCGGCGGCTGCCCGTGGCAGCACCTGTCCTACGAGGCCCAGCTGGAGGCGAAGCGCGCCAACGTCGTAGGCGCGCTCGTGCACACGACGGGCTTCGACGCCGCGCGCGCCGAGGACCTCGTGCGCCCCTGCCTGCCGAGCAAGCGGCAGTGGGGCTACCGCAACAAGCTGGAGCTGGGCGCCGCGCGCGCGGAGAACGGCGAGTTCCTGCTGGGCTTCCATCGCGAGGGCACGCACGACATCGCCACGCCGGCCGTCTGCCCGCTCGCCCATGATGCCGTCGCCAAGGCGCCCAAGGCCCTGCGCGGCGCGCTGCGGTTCGCTCAGGGCTCGGCCGACCTGGGGATCTTCCGGGTGGGCGTGCGGCACAGCCTGCGCACGCGCGAGACCGAGATCGCGCTGTGGACCAAGCCCGGCGCGTTCCCCCGCGCCCATGTGGCGAAGACGCTCAAGAGCGCGCTCAAGGCCACGAGCATCGTGCGCGTGCTGGCCGACCCCGGGCGCGCGCGCAAGATAAAGGGAGTGGAGACCCTCGACGGCAAGGGCTGCTGGGGCGAGGAGCTGGCCGGTGCGCGCTTCCTGACCAGCGCGCCGTCGTTCTTCCAGGTGAACACCGCCCAGGCCGAGAAGCTGGCAGCCGAGGTCGTGGATGGCCTGGGCGGCCGGATGGGCGAGGAGGGCCCCGAGGGCCTGGACGGGCTGCTCGTGGCCGACCTGTACGCCGGCGGCGGCACGTTCTCCGTGCCGCTCGCGCAGGCCGGGGCCGACGTCATCGCCATCGAGGCCGCCGGGTCGTCGGTGCGCGACCTGCGCCGCAACGCCGAGATGAACGGCGTGGACATCGAGGTGGTGGGCGGCGACGCCGCCCGCGAGCTGCCCGAGCTGGGCGGGCTGGACGCGCTCGTGGTGGACCCCCCGCGCGCCGGCCTCGCCGACGGCGTGGCGGAGAGCATCGCCGAGGCGGCCCCCGCGCGCGTGGCCTACGTGAGCTGCAACCCCGCCACCTGGGCGCGCGATGTGGCCCGCTTCGAGCAAAACGGCTACCGCCTGGTGCGCGCGCAACCCGTGGACCTGTTCCCCCAGACGCACCACGTGGAGGTGGCGAGCCTGTTCGAGCGGGAGTGACGCTCCCGTTCGCGTAGAGGGGGCGCCGCTCTCGGGCGCGCCCGCCCCGAGGGGCCGCCGCGCGGTTTTGCGGGGGCGGCAACGTGCGTCGCGCCTTTCAAACCCTTCCAAACGCCCCGTCCACAGGCGCGTGAATGTTATACGATTTTTCACCTGGGCCGGGCGTTACCTGCTAAAATTCCCAATCGTATGTGGTAATTCGCCAACGCGGCGCAACCGGCTCCGGCCGGGGTGCGACGCGACGTAACGCAAGTGAGGAAAAGGAGCCACCATGGCGCAGTACACGCCCGAATACCAGCCGACCGGCGACGAGATCGCGGTCATCACCACGTCGAAGGGCACGATCCGCGTGCAGCTCAAGGGCAAGGACGCCCCCATCCACGTGGGCAACTTCGTGGAGCTGGCGCGCAAGGGCTTCTACGACGACTTGAAGTTCCACCGCTACGTGCCGGGCTTCGTGATCCAGGGCGGCTGCCCGAACACGCGCGAGCTGTCCTCCGAGGAGGTCGTGAACGTGACGAAGAGCCCCCGCTCCCGTCTGGGCACGGGCGGCCCGGGCTACTCCATCAAGGAGGAGTACACCACGAACCCGCACAACGAGCACAACGACGGCACGCTGGCCATGGCCCGCTCGCAGGATCCGAACTCCGCCGGCTCGCAGTTCTACTTCTGCCTGGGCGCCCAGCCCATGCTCGACTCGGGCTACACGGTGTTCGGCGACACGATCGAGGGACTCGACGTCATCGGCAGCCTGCGCGTGGGCGATGTGATCGAGCACGTGGAGATCGAGAACGCCGCCGAATAGCGCATCAGGGCGCCCGCCAGCCGGGCGCCCTCGACCAAACGTAAGGAAGCAGATGAACAACGACCTATTCCAGCAAGCCCGCGCGGCCTACGCCGCGAAGGACTACGCAGGCGCCCTCCAGGCGTTCACGCAGTGCTTGCAGGATGGAAGCCACCCGCTCGCGCCGGGCGAGGCGGGGCTGCTCTACCACCAGATAGGGAACTGCCTCGTCAAGCTCAAGGACTGCAACGAGGCCATCCATGCCTACACGCAGGCCACGGCCGACGCGGCCTACGACGCGTGCGGCGCGGTGAACTACAACTTGGGGATGGCCTACGCGGCGCTGCACGACTACGAGGACGCGGTCAAGCACTTCGAGATAGCCGTGTCCGACGCCAAGTACGACACGCCGTACAAGGCCTACACCGGCATGGGCAACGCGCTGCTGAAGCTGGGCAAGTCCGCCGAGGCGGGCGTGGCGTTCCGCGAGGCGGCACTCGACGAGGGCAACCCCGACCCCACGAAGGCGCTGCTGAACCTGGGCGTGTGCTTCATGGCGCTCGACCGTCCGGCCGACGCCGTGGCTTCCTACGAGAGCGCGCTGCAGTTCGGCATGCAGCCCGACACGAAGAACAAGCTCTATGCCAACCTCGGGCAGGCCTACGTGGCGTGCGGGCAGATGCAGAAGGCCGTGAACGCCTTCGAGCAGTCCATCGCCGACAAGACGTACTACCTGTCCGACTCCGCGAGCGTGGACTACCAGCGCGCCATCGCGGCCGTGGCCCAGGGCACCTCCGAGATCACGCAGGTCATGCCCGCCGTGGCCTCTGCCGGCGACCTGTCCGGCCTGGACGTGGCGGCCGACGGCGCCCCCATGTACGCCGACGAGGGCGCCTACGCCTACGGCCAGCAGGACCCCTACTACTACGCCGACGCCTACGGCGAGCAGGCGTACTCCGGCACCGAGGCGGGCGACCACTTCTTCAACGCGAGCGACGAAGAGCTGGAGAAATGGTCGAAGGGCCTGGCCAAGCAGGACCGCAAGCGCCGCAATGTGGGGCTGAAGGTGCTCGTGGCCATCGTGCTTTTGGTGGTGGTGGCGTTCGGCGCGGCCGTGTTCCTGTACACGCAGGGCTGGGGCTACCCGACGCAGGAGACCGTGGTCAAGGAGCTGTTCGCCAACCCCGAGGCCGCGTCTTCCACCGTGTTCGCCAAGGAGGTCGACGCCGACAAGGCCAAGACCATGGTCGAGCCGCTCGTGGCCGACGCGAACCCTGCCATCGACGGCGTGGACAAGTCCATGAGCGACTCCACCGTGTACGTGACGGCCAAGACCGAGCAGGGCGGCGACGTGCAGTACAAGGTGTCGCTCGTGCGCGACATGATCGGCTGGAAGGTGTCGAGCGTCGAGCTCTACTTCCCGAGCCAGAACTAACCGGGTTCACCGAAAGTGCGCGCGCGTGCGCGCACTTTCTTCATGTCTGTATAAAAGAGAGAAAGGGAACCACATGGCAGTGCAGAAGACCTACACCATGATCAAGCCCGACGGCGTGCGCAACGGCCACATCGGCGAGATCGTCAACCGCTTCGAGCGCGCGGGCCTTAGCATCGAGCGCATGGAGCTGGGCATGGTCACCGACGAGCAGGCCAAGGCCAACTACGCCGAGCACGAGGGCAAGCCGTTCTACGAGGGCCTCATCTCCTACATCACCAGCGGCCCCGTGGTGAAGATGGTCGTGTCCGGCGAGGGCGCGGTGGCGAAGTGCCGCTCGCTCATGGGCGCCACGAACCCGGCGGAGGCGGCCCCCGGCACGATCCGCGGCGACTTCGGCCTCATCATGGACGAGAACGTCATCCACGGCTCCGACAGCCCCGAGTCCGCTGAGCGAGAAATCGGCATCTTCTTCGAATAGTTCTCGCGGCTGGCCCGCTGGGCGGGTATTCTGTTCGCATTAGCAGGTCACCAGACGAGAAAAGGACGAGAGCATGCTCTATCGCGTCATCGATGCCTCAGAACTTCCCTCGCTCGTGTCGGCTTTCATGGAATCCTATGAAGTGGTAGCTCCGGTCAAGCGCGACCGGAGCTACGTGTTCGAGGCCGTGGAATCGTACGACGACATAGAGCTGGGTTACGACACGACCATCTCATCGCCCAAGAAGTACTTCCTGCCACCCACCGAGACGCTCTTCCCCTTCGATGCCCGCGCGGAAGAGGTGGCGTCCTTCGCCGCCGAGATCACGCCCCGCGTCATCTTCGGCGCCCATGCCTGCGACATCAACGCGCTGAACCGGCTCGACCTCGTGTTCCGCGACGGCCGCTACCCCGATCCCTACTACGTGGCGCGCCGGGCGGCCACGCTCGTGGTGGGAGTGAGCTGCGTGCCCACCGACACGTGCTTCTGCCACCTGTGGGGAGCCGACGAGGCCCGTTTCGGCTACGACCTGTTCCTGCAGGACATCGGCGGCAAGTACCTCGTGAGCATCTCCAGCGTGGAGGCGGCGAACATCCTGGAGGCGGCGTGCAGCCCGCGCGTGGCCACCGACGAGGACCGCATCGAGTTCCGCCATGCCACGCGGCGGCGCCAGGAGGCCTTCAACGGCGACATCCCCGACATCCAGGACGTGGCCATGCTCATGGACGCGTTCCACAAGGACCCGTACTGGGAGGAGCTGGGCGGGCGCTGCCTGGCCTGCACGGCGTGCTCGGCCGTGTGCCCCACGTGCTTCTGCTTCGACATCCAGGACACGCTCGACCCCGACGGGCGCACCGGCGTGCGCGAGCGCACGTGGGATTCGTGCACCTCGCCGCAGTTCGCCCAGGTGGCCGGCGGGCACAACTTCCGCGCCGACGGGCGCAACCGCGTCCGGCACCGCATGTACCACAAGCTCAACGGCTTCCTGGCCAACCACGACCGCATGCTCTGCGTGGGCTGCGGGCGCTGCGTGACGGCGTGCAAGGCGAACATCAACCCTATCGAGGTGCTGGAGTTCTTCGAGAGGAAGGGGGCCTGCGATGCCGAGTAGCTGCGCGGTTTCCACGGTTCAGGTGCATCCGCTGGAGGGCGGGCCCGCACCGCTCACCGGCGAGGAGATGATGGCCGCCAACCCGTACCGGCCCTGGCCTGCCCGCATCACGTCCATCATCGACGTGACGGCGACCGAGAAGCTGTTCGAGTTCCGGCTCATCGACGACCGCATCCGCGACGCGTTCTCCCACGAGCCCGGCCAGTTCGTCGAGGTGTCCATCTTCGGCGTGGGCGAGGCGCCCATCTCCATCTCCAGCTCGCCCACGAAGCGCGGCTTCATCGAGCTGTGCGTGCGCCGCGCCGGCGCATTCACCAAGGTGCTGCACGAGATGCAGTGCGGCGACGTCGTGGGGCTGCGCGGCCCGTTCGGGCGCGGGTTCCCCATCGAGGACATGAAGGGCCACGACATCCTGCTGGTGGCGGGCGGCCTCGGCATCGCGCCTTTGCGCTCGCTCATCAACAACATCCACGACGAGCGCTCCGAGTTCGGCAAGGTCACCATCATCTACGGGTCGAAGAACCCCTCCGAGGTGATGTTCCGCCAGCAGTTCGAGATGTGGCGCCATCGCAAGGACTTCGACCTCTACCTGACCGTCGACCAACCCGACGACACGTGGGATGGCGAGGTGGGCCTGGTCACGAAGCCGTTCGAGCATCTGGAGATCGACGCGTCCAACACGTTCGGGGCGCTGTGCGGGCCGCCGGTCATGTACCGGTTCGCCATCGACGAGATGCGCAAGAAGGGCATCAGCTACGACCGCATCTACGTGAGCTTCGAGCGCCATATGAAATGCGGCATGGGCAAGTGCGGCCACTGCCAGATCGGGCACCAGTACGTGTGCATCGACGGGCCCGTGTTCAACTACTGGGAAGCCAAGAACATTCAGGGGTCGATGTGATATGAGCGGATACTGCATAGCCTGTCAAGAGAAACCGCAGCCTCCCCGCGTCGTGGTGGTCGGCCTGGCCAGCTGCTTCGGCTGCCAGCTGCAGATCACGAACGTCGAGGAGCACCTGCTGGACGTGCTCGGACAGATAGGCCTGCGCTACTGGCAGCTGACCTCGAGCGAGCCCATGCCCGAAGCCTTCGATGTCGCCGTCATCGAGGGCGCGGTGACCACCAAGGAGGCTGAGGAGACCGTGCGGCAGCTGCGCGAGCGCGCCGGCGCCGTCATCGCCATCGGCGCCTGCGCCACCACGGCCGGCATACCCGGCATGGCGGCGGCGGGCTTCTCCGAGCGGCCGGGCCAGGTGTACGACCTCGTGCCCGAGGCCTGTGGCGACATGATAGCGCCGCAGCCCGTGGGGGCCGTCATCGACGTGGACTTCGAGGTGCGCACGTGCCCGGTGGACTCCCTCGACTTCATCGACGTGCTCCAGCGCGCGCTCTACGGCTCGAACAAGGCCGTGCCCACGCGCACGATGTGCGGCGACTGCAAGCGCAACGAGACGAGCTGCTTCTTCGGCAAGCAGCAGCTGTGCCTGGGGCTGGTGACGCGTGCCGGGTGCGGTGCGCGCTGCGTGAACCTGGGGAGGCCCTGCAACGGGTGCCGCGGGCTGTCGCCCGACGCGAACCTGCCCTCGGCGCGCGAGGCGTGCGAGCGCTACGGCGTGCCCGTGGCGGACTTCGACAAGGCGCTGGAGATGTTCAACCAGGTGAATCCCGCCCTAGCGGCGAGCGAGTAGGGAGCTTCCATGACGAAAACCGCCATACACGTGGACCATATCGCACGGGTGGAGGGCCACGGCAACGTGCACGTGGTCATCGAGGACGGCGCCGTGAAGACCGTAGAGATGAACGTGGTGGAGCCGGCGCGCCTGTTCGAGAGCATGGTGCGCGGCCGCAGCTGGCGCGAGGTGTCCTACATCTCCTCGCGCATCTGCGGCATCTGCTCGGCCAGCCACGTGGTCACCGACCTCAAGGCCATCGAGCGCATCTTCGACGTGCAGGTCACGCCCCGCACCCGGGCCCTGCGCGAGCTGCTGGTATACGGCTCGTACCTGCAGAACCACGCCACGCACCTGTTCGTGCTGGCCGCGCCCGACTTCGTGGGGCAGAAGAGCGTGTTCCCGCTGGCCGAGAGCGACCCGGCGCTGTTCGAGGGGGCGCTCGGGCTGAAGGCGCTCGGCAACGAGCTGTGCACGGCCGTGGGCGGCCGGTCCATCCACCCCATCACGGCGGTGGTGGGCGGCTTCACCCACGAGATAGGGGCGGGGGAGTACCGCGCCCTTGCCGACAAGATGGACTCGTTCGCGGCGTTCGCGGCTGCGGCCGTGGACCTGTTTGCCGGCTTCCCGGTGCCGCGCATCGCCACGTCCGGCGACCTGCTGGCCATGGTGGAGCCCGACTACTACCCGGTGGAGTGCTCCGACACGGCGCGCTTCCTGGACGCCGGCATCGAGTTCGACGCCAACGATGTGGAAGCGCACCTGGAGGAGTACGCCGTGCCGCATTCCGCCGCGCTGCTGGCGCGCGTGAGGGAGACGGGGTCGCCCTTCTTCACGGGCGCGCTCGCCCGCATCAACGCCTCGTGGCAGCACCTGGGGCAGAACGCCAAGGTGGCCGCCGCCAAGGCGGGCCTGCGCCCGCCCGAGCGCAACCCCTTCATGAACAACGTGGCCCAGGCCGTGGAGCTGGTCGATGCGCTCGACCGCTGCGCGGGCATCTGCCGCGCGCTGGCCGAGCCGGGCGCCGTGGAGGGCTCGAGCGAGCCGGTGGACTTCGAGGTGCGGGCCGGTCGCGGCGTGGGCTTCACCGAGGCCCCGCGCGGCGCGCTGTTCCACGACCTGGAGCTGGACGCCGAGGGCCGGGTTGTGCACGCCTCCATCATGACGCCCACCGCCCAGAACGTGGCGAACCTCGAGGCCGACATGCGCCTGCTGGCCGAGCAGCTCGTGGCCGACGGTGCCGACGAGGACGAGGTGCGCCTGGAGATCGAGAAGCTCGTGCGCGCCTACGACCCCTGCCTGTCCTGCAGCGTTCACTAGAATGAGACAGGGGGACGGGGATGATGTCTCATCCCCGTCCCCCTGCAACGCGTTGGCTGTGCGCTGCGACTGTCAGGCTCGGGCAACGATGTTGCGTCCGACACCCGTGAGCCGTTCGATCTGTCGTACGGAAAGTCCCAGCGCCCGCAGCTTCCTGAGGGCGCGATCCCGCTCGCTCTTGTCGAGCAAAGCGAGCCGGTCTGCGAAATCGGCTCCGAGGTGGGAGGCGGCTACCCGCTCCGCCTCGGCTTCGCTTAAATAGGGCCCCCGCTCCTTCAGGCTTACCAGGTAGTCGTGGCCTTGCGACGGGTCGCAGTATCCCTCGAAGGATTCTGCGCCCCCAACCAGCTCCAGCACCAGCGATGTGTCGCAGATTCGCGGCTTTCCGACGTATTCGCCGTAGCTGCTCCAGGGGCAGTCGCGTGGATGCGAGGCCCCCGTGTCCAGCGGATTGAGATGGATGTAGCGGATCGCGGCGAGAAGGTGGGCTTCCGTTTCGACGGGGGCGCTGTCGAAACGGCCTTGGAATACGGGGCCCACGTGTCCGTGCCTTCCGTTGAAGTAGTGGGCGTACGATGTTGCCAACCGATGGAGCCCGTTGGACAGAGAGGCGACGGAAGCCTGCGCCAGGAGGTGTGCGTGGTTGTCCATAAGGCACCAGGCAAGCAGCCTGACGTCGTCTTTCTCGGGAAGCGCGCGGAGCCTTTCGACGAAACGCAGACGGTCCTTGTCGTCTTCGAACAGCCTGCGTCGCCCCGCTCCTCGCGCTGTGACATGGTATATGCCGCTGTTCGATTCTCGACGGGCTTGTCTCGGCATGTCGGCTCCTGTCCTCGGCGCTATTCGCGATGCCGTGATTGTTGCACGATGGGGGGGGGTTGTGCTCGGCAAGGAGGGGTTGTGTCCGCGAATCCAGAATGAGACATCATCCCCGTCCCCGTGTCTCATTCCGCCCGCCGGGCGGGGTGTGCCCCTCGTGGATTTTCAACGCCGGGGCAACGCCTGTGCTAGAATGCGTTTTTACTTGGAATACGAGAATTCAAGGGGTTTGCCTCTATGTCCTTTTTAGACGCGTTCTCCGGGCTGACCGGCCAAATGTCTACGGACATGGCCATCGACCTCGGGACTGCCAATACACTGGTCGCCATCACGGGCGAGGGCATCGTCATCAACGAGCCCTCCGTCGTCGCCATCGAGAAGAGCACGCACCGGGTGCTCGCGGTGGGCCACGAGGCGAAGAACATGATCAACCACACGCCCGAGGCGTTCTCGGCCGAACATCCGCTCAAGGACGGCGTCATCGCCGACTACGACGTGACCGAGGCCATGCTCTCGGCGTTCATCAACAAGGCCGCGGTGCGCAAGTACCCGTGGCAGGCCAAGCCGCGCATCGTCATCTGCATCCCGTGCGGCGCCACGTCGGTGGAGAAGCGCGCGGTGTTCGAGGCCGCCATCCAGGCCGGCGCGCGCCAGGCCTACCTCATCGAGGAGCCCATGGCCGCGGCCATGGGCGCCGACCTGCCCGTCACCGAGCCCACGGGCTCCATGGTGGTGGACATCGGCGGCGGCACCACGGAGGTGGCCGTCATCTCGCTCGGCGGCATCGTCACGTCGTCGTCGCTGCGCCTGGCCGGCAACCGCATGGACGAGGCCATCGCCATGCACCTGCGCGACCTTCTGGGCATCAAGATCGGCGAGCGCACGGCCGAGATCATCAAGATCAAGATCGGCTCCATCCTGCCGTTCGAGGACGGCCGCGAACGCGACATGATCATCTCCGGCCAGGACGTGATCACCGAGCAGCCGAAGGAGGTGACCATCCAGTCCGAGGACGTGCGCGCCGCGCTCATCGGCCCCTGCGAGGAGATGGTCATCCATATCAAGGAGACGTTCAAGAAGACGAACCCGGACCTCGCGTCCGACATCATACAGAACGGCATCCTGCTCACGGGCGGCGGCGGCCTCTTGTCCGGGCTGGACCGCTACCTCACCGACAAGCTGGAGATCCCGGTGTGGGTAAGCGAGACGGCGCTCACGAACGTCGTCACCGGATGCCTGAAGGTGCTCGAGACGCCCACGGCGCTCAAGCAGACGCTCATGCGGTCGAAGTAAGGCAGCGCCCCTCACCGCATGGCCCTCAACTTCCAACAGAGCGGATCGGCATCGGCGAAGCGGGTGCTGCTCGTCGCATTGCTCGTGGTCTCCTTGGCCCTCGCCACGCTGTACGCGCGCGAGGGCGAGGGCGGGCCGCTGCACGCCGTGCAGGGGGCCGTGGCGGTGGCGGTCGGGCCCTTCAAGCTCGTCGGCGCCGCGGCCGACGCGGGCGTTTCCTCGGCGGGCGAGGGGATCGAGAACCTCACGGCCGACGAGTCGACGCTCTCCGGCTTGCGCGAGAGCAACGAGGAGCTGCGCCGCCGCCTTGCCGAGGCCGACGAGTACAAGCAGGAGGCGGAGCGCCTGGAGGGCCTGCTCGACCTCAAGCAATCCTACGACATCGACGGCGTGGCCGCGCGCGTCGTGGGCAAGAGCGTGGAGGCGTACAACCAGACCGTGACCCTGGACGTGGGCCGCGACGACGGCGTGGAGAGCGGCATGACCGTCATGGGCGCGACCGGCGTCGTGGGCCAGGTGAGGAGCACCGACGCCCGCACCTGCGAGGTGCGGCTGCTCACCGACCAGAACTCAGGCGCGGCGGCCATCATCCAGTCGAACCGCGGCGAGGGAATCGTGCGCGGCTCGCTCGAGGGCCTGCTGTACCTGGAGAACGTGGACGAGGCCAACTGGCCCGTGGTGGGCGACGTGGTCGTGACCTCGGGGCTGGGCGGCAGCTACGTGCGCGGTCTCATCATCGGCACGGTGGTGCGGGTGGACGCCGCGGCGGGCAACGCCACGGGCCGTATCGTGGTGAAGCCCAACGACACGGCGGAGTCGCTTTCCGAGGTGCTGGTGGTGCGCGGACTGAACTCCGAGGGCGCGCTCGGCTCGACGCCGCAGGCCGGCGCCGGCGGCTCCGGCGCGACAGACGGCGACGCGGCGGGCGAAAACGGAGACGGCGAAGGAGGCGGTGAATCGTGAACGTGACGCGCGACGGCATAGCGGTCGCGGTGGGCGCCGTGATCGCGGTGCTCCTCCAGATCGTCGTGGCTCCCAACATCGCCCTGTTCGGCGCCATGCCCAACTTCGTGGTGGCCTATGCGCTGCTCGTGGCCATCGTGCGCCCGGCGACGGCCGGCCCGGTGATGCCGTTCGTGCTGGGCCTCGTGTTCGACCTGGTGTCCGGCGGCCCGGTGGGGGCCATGGCCTTCTTGCTGGTGCTCATGACGTTTCTGGCCGCGCGGGCCTTCGCCGTGCTCGACAACGACACGCTGTTCATGCCGCTCGTCATCTTCGTGGCGGCCACGGTGCTCGTGGAGGCGCTCTACGCCGCGTTCCTGCTGGCGCTCGGCTTCGACGCCGGCGCGCTCGACGTGTTCCTGTACCGCGCGCTGCCGTGCGCGCTCTACGACTGCGTGATAGGCCTCGTGCTCTACCCGCTTGCCGCGCGCGTCCTTGCGGGCGCCGCGCCGGCCCAGCCCGGCACGCCGCGCCTGCGCTAGGAGGCCGCCCGTGATCGCCGCCCTCATCGCAGCCGCCGTCACGCTCGTGGCGGCCGTCGCCGTCATCGTGGCGGTGCTCGTCGTGCGCAGCCGCACGAAGACCCCCTACGCCGGCCAGAAGAAGGACGTGCGCTCGGTGGGCAACGTGGGCGTGTCCTCGACGTTGGGCGGCGCGGGCAAGCGCGCGGGCGGCGCCGCGGCACCGCGCGTGAACTCGTCGCAGCCGGCCTCCAAGGCGGCCTCCGAGGGGCTGAAGCCCCGCTTCCTCGCCATGGGCGTGCTCACGGCGGCCATCTTCGGCTCGCTCGGAGCAAAGCTCTGGAGCATGCAGGTGCTGGCCTCGGAGACGTTCTCCAGCGCGGCCCAGAAGAACAAGTTCACCGTCGTGCCCACGCCCGCCCCGCGCGGCTACATCTACGACGCCGACGGCGTGGCCATCGTGAAGAACCGCTCGTCGCTCACCGTGCTGGCGGACGCCGAGGTGGCGAACGACCGCGACGTGGTGCAGCGACTGTCCACCGTGCTGGGGGTGCCGTACAACGTGGTGCGCCAGCGCATCCAGGACGCCACGGGCGGTGCGCAGAGCCAGCGCGTGGTGGCGAGCGACGTGCGCCTGCGCGACGTGGCCTTCATCTCCGAGCACGCCGACGCGTTCCCCGGCGTGGCCGTGCAGACGCGCACCGTGCGCGACTACCCCTACGGCGCCCTCGCGGCGCATGCGGTGGGCTACACCGGCTCCGTGACGGCCGACGACCTGGCCGTGATCCCCGACGGGCGCGAGATCGAGCTGGGCGACACGGTGGGCCGCGCGGGCGTGGAGAGCGTGTACGACCACCTGCTGGCGGGCGACCATGGCCAGCGCACCGTCGTGGCCGACGCCGAGGGCAACGTGGTGGAGGTGGCGAGCGAGACGCAGCCCGAGCGCGGCAGCGACGTGTACCTGTGCGTGAAGGCCCCCGTGCAGTACGTGTGCGACCGCGCCCTCGCCGAGCTCATCGCCCCGAAGGACGGCGTCATCGGCACGGGCAAGGGCTGCGCCGGCGCCGTCGTGGTCATGGACGTGCGCGACGGCGGCATCGTGGCGCTGTCGAGCTACCCCACGTTCTCGCCGGAGACGTTCACGGGGACCATATCGCTGGAGACCTGGGACCTGTTCAACACCGACGAGTCGTACCACCCCATGCTGAACCGCGCCGTTTCGGGCACGTACCCCGCCGCATCCACCTACAAGGCGTTCACCGGCCTCGCGGCGCTCGCCTACGGGTTCGCCGACACGAAGAGGACGTGGGACTGCGGCGGCTCGTGGGATGGCTTCAATACCGGTCAACGGCAGATGTGCTGGAAGCACAGCGGGCATGGCGTGCTCGACTTTCGCGGGGGCGTCGTGAACTCGTGCGACGTCGTGTTCTACGATATCGGCAAGCAGTTCTTCCAGGCCAGCAGGAGTCAGGGCGGCTCCATCAGCGACACGGCCATGCAGGACGAGATCGCGAAGTACGGGTTCGGCAAGAAGACGGGCATCGACCTGGGCAACATCGAGGAGGTCGGCCGCATCCCCACGCCGGAATGGCGCGCGGAGCATTTCCGCGACTACCCGACGGAGGCGGTGTGGAAGGGCGGCTTCAACACGAACATGGCCATCGGGCAGGGCGACGTGCTGGTCACGCCCATCCAGGTGGCCGTTGCCTACGGTGCCATCGCCACCGGCAACCTCATGAAGCCGCACCTGCTGAAGGAGGTGCGCAACTCCTCGGGCGAGGTGGTGAGGTCGTTCGAGCCCGAGGTCGTGGGCACGCCCGACGTGAAGCCCGAGAACCTGGCCGTCATGCGCGACGCCCTGAAGGGCGTGTCCACCGAGAACGCCGAGCTCGTGGCGCTGTTCAACAAGTTCGGCCTCGATCCCGCCACGGTGGCCTGCAAGACGGGTACGGGCGAGGTCTCCGGCAAGGAGGACTACGCCTGGTTCGCCTGCTACGCGCCCTTCGACGACCCGAAGTACGTCGTGGCATGCGTGGTCGAGCAGGGCGGCGGCGGCTCGGCCGTCGGCGCGCCGCTCGGCATCGAGGTGCTGGCCGCCGCGCTCAACGCCGATGCGGGCGCGCTCACGGACGTGGGCTCCGTCGCGGGGTCCACGGGCAAGTCGCAGGAGCTGGCGACGTCCGGCTCGTCGGGGCGAACGGACTAGGAAGGGAGGCAGCCATGGCCCAGCCGCCGCAGATAAACTCGGTGAGGACGCCCGACAAGGCCGTCGTCGATGCCACGCGCTCGCGCCGTTTCCCCTCGCTCAACCTGCCGCTCGTCGTGGTGGTGGCGCTGCTCGCGGGCTACGGCCTCGTCGTGGTGTACTCGGCCGTGTACGGCGACCCCGACTACAGCTTCCCGCGCCAGGCCGCCTTGGTGGCGGCGGGCGCCGTGGTCATGATCGTGCTCTGGCGCTTCGACTACCGGCGCCTGTCCGAGTTCACCACGCTGTTCCTCATCGTGAACGTGGTGCTCATCCTCTCGCCGCACATCCCCGGCTTGGGAACCGATGCGGGCATGGGCTCCCAGTCCTGGATCAAGCTGGGCATACAGGTCCAGCCCGGCGAGTTCGCGAAGATCACCGTCATCCTGCTGGACGCGAGCGTCATGGCGCGCTACGGCGGCAGGCTCGACGATCTGCGCGAGTACCTCAAGGCGCTCGGCATCATGCTCATCCCGTTTCTGTGCATCATGACGCAGCCCGACCTGGGCACGGGCCTCGTGTACCTGTTCATCGGCGCGGTGGCGCTCGTGGTGGGCGGCGCGCGGCCGAAGTTCCTGCTGGTCACGCTGGCTGCCGGCATCGTGGCCGTGGCCTGCGTGTTCGCGCTCGACGAGGTGCTGGCCGTGCGCAACGCCGACGGCACCGTGGAGTACAAGCTGCTCAAGAACTACCAGCGCGCCCGCCTGCTCGTGTTCCTCGACCCCGAGCTCGATCCCACAGGTGACGGCTACAACCTGAAGCAGGCGCAGATAGCCATCGGGTCGGGCGGCCTGTTCGGCCAGGGCTACATGCAGGGATCCCAGCATGCGCTGGGAATACTGCCCGAGGCGCCCACCGACTTCATCTTCTGCGTGCTGGCCGAGGAACTCGGGTTTTTCGGTGTAGTGGTGCTGCTGGGGCTGTACCTGGCACTCGTTTTGGTAAGCTTCCGCATAGCCGGCTCGGCCGGCGACTTGTTCGGCCTGCTCATCGTTATGTGCGTGGTGGGCATGTGGCTGTTCCAGATACTTGAGAACATAGGCATGACCTGCGGGCTCATGCCTATCACGGGCATACCCCTGCCGTTCATGAGCTACGGTTCGACGGGCACGATCATGAACTTCATCATGCTGGGGCTCGTAGGCTCGGTATGGGCCCACAACACTGCGACCGGGAAGAAGGGCAGCTATGCAGATACCCGTTGACGTGAAGGCCGTCATCGACGAGGCGACGAACATCGACGAGGCGCGGCAGACGCCGCTGTCGGTGAGCGTGTACATCGACGAGAGCGCCCCCGGCGACGTCGTCGCGCGGGTGCGCGGCGCGTTCGCCAGCGCGAGCCCGCATGCGCGGGTGTCGCTGATGTACTTGGACGGGCGTCCGTTCGCGCCGTATGCCGGCGACGACATGGCTGTCATCGTGGCAGGCTTCTCCGACCAGGTGGGGGCCTATGCCGATGAGCTGCGCGCCGCAGGCGTGCCCGTCATGGTTGCCACCACCATGCCCTCGCTCGTGGCCGAGATCGCGCAGTCGCAAGGCCATCCCATCCCGCATGCCGACGTGGTGGCGCCCGATGCGCCGGGGCGCGGGGGGCGCCTGCTGCCCGCCCGCACGGACGGCGCGGCGCCCGTGGCCGCCGCCGAGCCGTACGTGCTCGACGAGCACGCCGCCGCCTCGCTCGACCGCCGTATGGGCGAGTGGATCATCGCCGCCTGCCATGACAAGCGCCTGGCGTTCGCGTTGGCGTTCCCGTTCGTGCGCCGCCCGCTGTCCGTGGACGCCGTGAACGCAACGGCCATGCAGAACGCCGGCGTCGGCCTCGTGGTGTTCATTCCCGGCGCCGACCTGCCCATCATGACGCTGAACCAGGCGAAGATGCTGCTCCAGATAGCCGCCGCGTACGGCGAGCCTATGAGCATGGAGCGCGTGAAGGAGCTGGCTGCCGTCGTGGGCGGCGCATTCGCGCTGCGTTCGGTGGCACGCCAAGTGGTGGCGTTCGTGCCTGCGCTCGGCTGGGCCGTGAAGGCTGCCATCGGCTACACGGGCACCCAGGCCATGGGCCGCGCCGCCATCGAGTACTTCGAGGAGGGCGGCAGCATGGCGGGCCTCGCCGGCGTGGTGGTCCGGGCCCGCGACAAAGCCGTCGAGCTGGCCGAGGACGCCCGCGAGACCGTGTGCGGCGAGCCTTCTCCCGCGCCGGCCCATGCTGCGGCGCCTGTGCGGGGCGGCGGTCGCGTGGCCGATGCCGCGCGCTCGGCCGCGACGAGGGTGGCCGGCGTCGCGCGCAGCGCCGCCGGGTCGGCCGTGCCGTTCGCCTCGTCGGTCGTGCAGGCCGGCGCCCAGGCTGCCGGTGTGGAAGCGCCTGCGGCGGCCCGGAGCGCCGCGCGCTCGGTGGCCGGCGCCGCGCGCTCGCGTCTCAAGGTCACGCGTCCCTCCGCGCACTAGCGCGCTTCCCAACGAAAGAAGGTCGAATCCAATGACGGATCTCTGGCCGCGCCTCGAGGCGCTGCTCGGCGATGCGGAGCGTCCCGCGCGCTACATCAACCGCGAATGGGGATGCGTATACAAGCCCGACGCGGACTTCCGCTTCTGCATGGTCTATCCCGACACCTACGAGCTGGGGCAGGCGAACCAGGCCGTGCGCATCCTCGTGAACGCGGTGAACGCAGTGGACGGCATGGCCGCCGAGCGCGCGTTCCTGCCGGCGCCGACGCTCTGCGACACCATGCGCGCCGAGGGCCTGCCGCTGTTCTCCATCGAGAGCTGCGCTCCCGTGGCCGAGTTCGACGCGGTGGGCATCACGCTGCCGCACGAGCTGGCTGCCACGAACGTGCTGGAGACGCTCGACCTGGCCGGTATCCCGCTGCATGCCGACGCGCGCGGCGAGGGCGACCCGTTGGTGCTGGGCGGGGGCCCCTGCGCGTTCAACCCCGAGCCGTACGCGCCGTTCTTCGACGCCTTCAGCATCGGCGAGGGCGAGGAAGCCGTGCCCGAGGCGCTCGCGCTCGTCAGGCGCCTGCGCGCCGAGGGCGCGCCGCGCGCGGCCATCCTGCGGGCGCTTGCCCACGAACCGGGCTGGTACGTGCCGTCGCTCTACCGCTGGCGCAGCGAGCCCGAGGCCCAGGAAGCGGGCTCGTGGATCGAGCCCCTCGAGGAGGGCCTTCCGGTGCGCATAGAGAAGCGCCTGTTCGGGGGCTTTGCGGAAAGCCCTGGCTGGGAGCCGTGCATCGTGCCGTTCACCGAGGTGGTGCACGATCGCCTGAACGTGGAGGTGCTGCGCGGGTGCGCCCGCGGTTGCCGCTTCTGCCAGGCGGGCATGATGTACCGCCCCGTGCGCGAGCGCTCGGCCGACAACGTGGTGGCGTCCACGCTGGCAGGGCTCGCAGCGACGGGCTACGACGAGGTGAGCCTGACGTCGCTCTCGTCGACGGACCACTCCCAGATCGCGGACATCCTCACGCGCCTCAACCATGCCTGCGACGGCAAGGGCGTGCGGATTTCGGTGCCCTCGCAGCGCCTGGACGCGTTCGGCGTGGACATGGCGGGTTTGGTGGCGGGCCAGAAGAAGGGCGGACTCACGTTCGCGCCCGAGGCCGGCACGCAGCGCCTGCGCGACGTCATCAACAAGAACGTGACCGAGGAGGATCTGTTCGGCGCCCTGGACGCGGCGTTCGCGGCCGGATGGCGGCGCGTCAAGCTGTACTTCATGATAGGCCTGCCCACCGAGACGGACGACGACATCAAGGGCATTGCGAGCCTGGCGAGCCGTGCCTACGATCGCGCGAAAGCCGCCGTGCCGCCCGAGCAGCGGGGCAACGTGCGCGTGAGCGTGTCGTGCGCGCTCTTCGTGCCGAAGGCCCAGACGCCGTTCCAGTGGGACGGGCAGATCACGCCCGAGGAGGCGCTGCGTCGCGTGGGCATCCTGCGTCGCAGCGTGAAGTACAAGGCCGTTGACGTGCATTGGCACGATCCGGCCACGAGCTTCGTGGAGGCGGTCATGAGCCGCGCGGGCCGCGAGGCGGCGGCGTGGGTCGAGGCTGCCTGGCGGCGCGGCGCGCGCTTCGACGCCTGGACGGAGTGCTTCGACGGCGAGGCGTGGCGGGCGGCTGCCGACGAGACGGGCGTCGACCCCGAGGCCATCGCGCAGACGGGCTACCCGACGGACCGCGTCATGCCGTGGGAGCATATCTCCACGGGCGTGTCCCCGCGCTTCCTCGCACGGGAGCGACGCCTGGCCGACGAGGGCCGCACGACGCCGGACTGCACGTTCGGCCGGTGCTCGGCGTGCGGCGCCTGCCCCGCGCTCGGGGCCGACAACGAGCTGGCCGCGCCGCGCACGGCGCCCGCCGCCCTGCAGCATGCCGCGGGCGAGCCTGCCGGAGGAGGCCGCGATGAGGCCGCGCCTGCGACCGCCGAAGGTAAGGAGGTCTCCCGTGGCTGATCCTCGCAACTTCCGCCTGCGCGTTGAGTTCTGCAAGCAGGGGCGCCTGGCGTTGCTGAGCCACCTCGAGGTGGCCCGTGCGCTCGAGCGCGCCGTACGGCGCGCCGGTTTGCCGTTCGCCATCAGCCAGGGCTTCTCGCCCCACATGAAGATCGCCTTCGGGGCCGCCCTGCCCGTGGGCGTGGGAGGGCTGCACGAGGTGTTCGACCTGCAGCTTACGCGCTACGTGCCGCCCGAGCGGGCGCTCGAGGCGCTCCAGGCGGCCAGCGCCCCCGATCTCATGGCGAAGGAATGCCGCTACATCGAGGCTTCCGCACCCGCCGCCTCCGTCGCGTACCCGCTGAGCACGTACCGCGCGCTGTTGTCGTGCGCGCCCGCCGCGCTGCCGGTGCCCGACGAGATAACCGTCGTGCGCAAGAAGAAGGAGAAGGTGCTGCGCACGGCCGGCTTCCTCGTAGGCGGCATCGAGCTTGCCGGCGCCGTGGCAACGTTCACCCTCGAGGCGAAGCCCACGGGCTCCCTGCGCCCCGACGTGCTGCTGCGCGCCTGCGTGGACGCGTACAACGCCGCAGAGGCGGATATGTCCGCAGGCAGCGCTGCGGCGGATACGGTGACCGGCGGCCTTCCGGAGGGCAGCCTCTCCGCCGAGCCCTGCGCGCCGGGCGAGCGCCTGCGCATCGTCACCCTCACGCGCATCGAGCAACGCGCCTGACACGCTGCTCGATGGGGGGAGGCAGGGGCCGTATCGAAAGCCCTAAAACGCAGGCCCGTCATGGGACCGCCCCGTAGGGCAAGGGCCCTGCCCCTGCCCTACGGGGCGGTCCCGCTTGCTGGCAAGGGAAGGGCCCTTGCCCTACGCCCAACCTGTTAGAAGCGGCGAGGCGAAGCTTTCGATGCAGCCTCCGTTCCCTTTCTCGCTTTCGACCGCTTGCGGCGAAGCGGGGTTCTTCCGGCATCGACCGATGCCGCGGACGGCTATCAAGCCCGGCAGTTAGAGCGGTCGGGCGCCTTCAGCTGCTTGAGCCACGCCTCGTAAGCCTCCTTGTCGCTGCGGCTGGGTATGCCGTCGCGCGACGGTCGCGCGACGTTCTTCCGCGGTTCGGGGATGGAGCCGTCTGCCGGTGCGGCGCCGGGCGAGGCGAGGGGCTTCTCCTTCACGGGGACCTTCCTTTCGGTTGCGAGTGCGCAGGCGCGCCGTAGGGCGCTTTTCCCCGAGTATAGTGAATGCGACCGGACGGAGGTATATGCCCAGAGGACTAATTCCAGTGCAATCGCATCCCGCGGCCGTATGGGCAGCCCGGAGGCGCCCCGGGGCATCGCCAACAGAAAAAGGCTCCGAGCGATTTCGCTCGGAGCCCTTGGGTTCGAATGGCGGGATGTACGAGACTTGAACTCGCGACCTCCGACGTGACAGGCCGGCGCTCTAACCAACTGAGCTAACACCCCGTGAAGCAGTGGTGGTTATTCTACCGGGTGTTGCCTTCTCGCGCAATACCCTAATCCAGACTTTTCGCCTCAAAGAAAAAACCCGCCGAAGGCGGGCTTTCCAGATTCGAATGGCGGGATGTACGAGACTTGAACTCGCGACCTCCGACGTGACAGGCCGGCGCTCTAACCAACTGAGCTAACACCCCGTGCTTTGCAGCGCGGATTATTCTACCGGTAGCGTCCCTTCGGCGCAATACCCTATTTTGAAATATTTCGGATCGCGATTCGGCCTTGCCGAGAGGGCGGCCGCGCGGCATCCGTGCAGGTTGTGTGTACGTGTAAACAATTTAGAGTCTAAAATATAAATTATGCTAAGGTTTAGCAGCTAAACTATAAAGAGCAGGGAAAGGAGACGCCGTGGACGAATCGTTCGCCGAGACGAAGCGCGAGCTGTACGAGCTCATGCAGCGCATGCGGCATGACCGCATCACGCCGCCCACGCCCGAAGGCGTGACGCCCTCCGAGGCGCGCACCATGATGACGGTGGCGATGCTGGAGGAGCACGGCGAGCCTATCAGGCCCGGTCGTGTGGCGGAGCTCTCTCACACGACCCCCAGCGCGCTGTCGCAGACGTTCAAGGCGCTCGAGGAGAAGGGCCTCATCGAGCGGCATCGCTCGGGAGATGATTACCGCGCCGTCACGGTGAACCTCACCGCCGAGGGGCGCCGGTTCGCCGCCGAGGGGCGCCGTATGCGCGACGAGCACATGGAGCAGGTCATGGCGTTCGTGGGCGAGGAGGACATGGCGCACCTCGTGCGCATCCTCAAACGCGTCATGGCGTTCCACGACCTCACGCACACGAGCGACGGGTCGGCGCCGTGCCCCTTTGGCGCCGCGTCCTCTGTGCCGCGCGACCCCGAAGGAGGAGATGCCCCGTGCGCATAGTCCGCTACCTCAAGAACTCCAAGATCGCAGTCGTGCTCATCGTGTGCCTGCTCATCGTGCAGGCGTTCACCGACCTGGCGCTGCCGAACTACACGTCCCAGATCGTGGACGTGGGCATCCAGCAGTCGGGCGTTGAGCACGCCGCCACCGAGGAGATGACCGCCCGCACCCACGACCTCGTGGCCATGATGCTGCCGGAGGGCGACGAGAAGACGTTCGATGCCGCCTACGCCAAGACCGACCAGGGCACGTACAAGCTGAACGCCCAGGGCGAGAAGGAGCAGGCCGAGCTCGATCGCATGGTGTCTCTTCCGCTTGTGGCCATCCACTATTCCCATCAGGTTCCCGACCTCGACCTCGACCAGGCCCTGCAAGCCTACCAGGCGGGCGCCGTGCAGAAGCAGCAGATACTCGACATGCTGGACAAGGCGAAGGAGCAGATGGGCGACATGGGGGATTCCATCGTCGACCAGCAGGCCATCTCAGCCGCGCGCGCCGAGTACGAGCAGCTCGGCTACAACCTGTCCGATATCCAGATGCGCTACCTCGTGCGCATCGGCCTGACCATGCTGGGCCTCGCGGCCCTCGGCATGGCGGTGGCCATCCTCGTGGGCTTCCTCGCCTCCCGCACGGCCGCCAAGGTGGGCGCGACGCTCCGCGCGAAGCTGTTCCGGCGCGTCGTGTCGTTCTCGGACGCCGAGGTGCAGTCCTTCTCGGCCGCCTCGCTCATCACGCGCGGCACCAACGACGTCCAGCTGATCCAGATGGTCACCGTCATGCTGCTGCGCATGGTGCTGTACTCGCCCATCCTGGCCATCGGCGGCATCATCATGGTGTCGCGTACTAACCTGGCCATGAGCTGGATCATCGTGCTGGCCGTGGTGGTCATCGGCATCCTCATCGCCGTGCTCATGAAGGTGGCCATGCCCAAGTTCAAGATCATGCAGAAGCTCATCGACCGCGTGAACCTCGTGTCGCGCGAGATGCTCACGGGCCTGCCCGTCATCCGCGCGTTCGACCGCCAGCCCTTCGAGGAGCAGCGCTTCGACGAGGCCTCCACGCGCCTCATGAAGACGCAGCTGTTCACGAACCGCGTCATGACGTTCATGATGCCGCTGATGATGCTCATCATGAACGGCGTGTCCGTGCTCATCGTGTGGGTGGGCGGCGGCTACATCGACAACGGCACCATCCAGACGGGCGACCTCATCGCGTTCATCACCTACGCCATGGTCATCATCATGAGCTTCCTCATGATCGGCATGATCTCCATCATGCTGCCGCGCGCCGACGTGGCCGCGCAGCGCGTGAACGAGGTGCTGGAGAAGCAGCCCACCATCTGCGACCCCGCGCCCGAGACGGCGCGCGACGCCGAGCTGGCCGGCCGCACGGGCGGCGCCCGCATCGTGTTCGACGACGTGAGCTTCAAGTACGGCGACTCGAAGGAATGCGTGCTGGAGAACCTGGACTTCGCCTGCGAGCCGGGGCAGACCACGGCCATCATCGGCTCCACCGGGTCGGGCAAGTCGACGGTGGTGAAGCTCATCGAGCGCTTCTACGACGTCACCTGCGGCTCCATCACCGTGGACGGCGTGGACGTCCGCGACGTGAGCCAGGAGGCGCTGCGCGCGCAGCTGGGCTACGTGCCGCAGAAGGCGTTCCTGTTCAGCGGCACCATCCAATCGAACATCGCTTATTCGGACGAGGGCATGCCCGAGGAGCGCGTCGAGCTGGCGGCCCAGGTGGCCCAGGCATCGGACTTCATAGCCTCCAAGGCCGAGGGGCTCGACGCAGAGGTTTCGCAGGGCGGCACGAACGTGTCGGGGGGCCAGCGCCAGCGCCTGGCCATCGCCCGCGCGCTCGCCACCGAGGCCCGGGCGTACCTCTTCGACGACAGCTTCTCGGCGCTGGACTACAAGACCGACGCGGCGCTGCGCCAGGAGCTGCACACGCGCCTGGGCGGCAAGACGGTGGTCATCGTGGCCCAGCGCATCTCCACCATCCTGCACGCCGACAAGATCGTCGTGCTCGACGACGGCCGGATCGTCGGCCAGGGCACGCACGGCGAGCTCATGGAGAGCTGCGAGGAGTACCGGGAGATAGCGATGTCGCAGCTCTCGGCCGAGGAACTGAACGGAGGTGATGCGGCATGAGCGCTCAGGCGAATGGGGCGGCCACGCGCCGCCCGCCGCGCCGCGGCCCCATGGGCGGCCACGGGCCCGGCCACGGCATGATGCCCGGCGAGAAGGCCAAGGACTTCAAGGGCACGCTCAAGAAGATGATCGCCTTCATGGGCCGCTTCAAGGCGGCGCTCGTGGTGGTGCTCGTGTTCGCCATCGGCTCCACGGTGTTCAACATCGTCGGGCCGAAGGTGCTGTCCACGGCCACGACCGAGCTGTTCAACGGAATTGTGGCGAAGATCGACGGCTCGGGCGGCATCAACTTCGACGCCATCGCGCAGATCCTGCTGTTCACGCTGGGGCTGTACCTGCTGTCCGCGGCCTGCTCGTTCGTGCAGGGCTGGATCATGTCGTCGGTGTCGCAGCGCACCAGCTACCAGCTGCGCCGCTCCATCGCCGAGAAGATCGACCGCATGCCCATGGGCTACTTCGAGCGCAACTCGGTGGGCGACACGCTCTCGCGCATCACCAACGACGTGGACACGCTCGGGCAGAGCCTGAACCAGGGCGTCACGCAGCTCATCACGTCCGTCACCACCATCGTCGGCGTGCTCGTCATGATGCTGACCATCAACCCGCTCATGACGCTCATCACCGTGGTCATCCTTCCGGTGTCGGTGGTGCTCATCATGGTGGTGGTGAAGCGCTCGCAGAAGTTCTTCCTGGCGCAGCAGCGCACGCTGGGCGAGATCAACGGCCTGGTGGAGGAGACGTTCTCCGGCCACGCCATCGTGAAGGCGTTCAACCGCGAGGACGGCACGGTGGACAACTTCAACGAGACGAACGCGCGCCTGTACAATTCAGCGTGGAAGAGCCAGTTCTTCAGCGGCCTCATGCAGCCCATCATGAACTTCGTGGGCAACCTCGGCTACGTGGCCGTGGCCATCACCGGCAGCTTCCTGGCCGTGCAGGGCGTCATCACCGTGGGCGACATCCAGGCGTTCATCCAGTACGTGAAGAACTTCACGCAGCCCATAACGCAGCTCACGCAGGTGTCGAACGTGCTGCAGCAGATGGCCGCCGCCGCCGAGCGCATCTTCGAGTTCCTGGACGAGCCCGAGGAGGAGCCGGACCATGCGACGGTGACGTCTGGCGAGGTGGAGTGCGAGGTCGAGTTCGACCACGTGCATTTCGGCTACGATCCGGCCAAGCCCGTCATCGAGGACTTCTCGGCGCGCGTCACCGAGGGGCAGACCGTGGCGCTCGTGGGCCCCACCGGCGCCGGCAAGACCACGATGGTGAAGCTGCTCATGCGCTTCTACGACGTGCAGTCGGGCTCGATCAAGATAGGCGGCCACGACATCCGCGACTTCGCGCGCGACGACTTGCGCTCGATGTTCGGCATGGTGCTGCAGGACACGTGGCTGTTCCACGGCACCATCCGCGACAACATCCGCTACGGCAAGCTGGACGCCACCGACGAGGAGGTGGAGGCGGCGGCGAAGGCGGCCTACGTGCACCACTTCATCCAGACGCTGCCTGAGGGCTTCGACACCGAGATCAACGAGGATGCCAGCAACATCAGCCAGGGACAGCGCCAGCTGCTCACCATCGCGCGCGCCATCCTGGCCGACCGCCGCATGCTCATCCTGGACGAGGCCACGAGCTCGGTGGACACGCGCACCGAGGAGCGCATCCAGAAGGCCATGGACAACCTCATGGCCGGGCGCACCTCGTTCGTCATCGCGCACCGCCTGTCCACCATAAAGAACGCGGACCTCATCCTCGTCATCCGCGACGGCGATATCGTGGAGCAGGGCACGCACGAGGAGCTGCTTCAACTTGGCGGTTTCTACGCGGAGCTGTATAATTCACAGTTCGCTGAGACTATCGACGAGATCGAGGACTAGCGCGACCGCGGGAGGGGCCCGCCGCGCGCGGGCCCGCGGCCGGGCATGCGGGCCGGACCTCGTCGCGACGATGAGGATGGCCTATGTCCCGACCGGGGGAGACGAATACGGAAGAACACCAGGGCGACGGCGTGCCGTTCGCCGGCCCTGACACGGGCCGCGAGGGCACCGGGCCGGCGCGGCTCGCAGTGTTCGACTTCGACGGCACGAGCATCGAGGGCAACTCGCCCGTGCTGCTCGTGCAGCACCTCATGGAGCGCGGCATGCTGCGCAAGCGGGTGATCTTCCGCATCCTCTTGTGGGCGGCGGCCTACAAGCTGCGCCTGCCCCAGAACGAGAGCAAGGTGCGCAGCCTGGTGTTCACGGCGTTCGAAGGGCGATCGGCCGAGGAGGTGGACCGATTCCTGGCCGACTTCTACGACGAGCGCATCGCGCTTTTGTTCCGCCCCGAAGCCGATGCCGCCATGCGCGCCCATGCGGCGGCGGGCGACACGGTGGTGGTCATCTCGGCCACCTTCGAGCCCATCATCCTGCGCGCCATGGAGCACCATCCCTTCGCGTTCCAAATATCCACGCGCATGCGCAAGGCGCCCGACGGCACGTACACCCGCGAGGTGGAGGGCCTGCCCGTGGAGGGCGAGGAGAAGATTGCGGCCGTGCAGCGCTTCGGCGACAACCGCTTCGGGCCGGGGAACTGGGTGCTGGACAGCGCCTACGGCGACCACCACTCAGACCGCGCGGTGCTGGGCGCCGCCCGGCACGCCTTTGCCGTCGACCCCGACCGACCGCTCGCCCGCACGGCCCGCGAGAAGGGCTGGACGGTTCTCGGCTGGTGAGACAGGGGGACGGGGATGACGTCTCATTCGCTTGCGGCGGCATCCCCGTCCCCCTGTCCCATCCCTTTCCATCCCGTGACGTTTTGAGGTTTTTGCGGCGCGCCCTATGCGCCTGCCCTCCAGTCCGGTAAAATGCGACTTGACCATATACAATTGCGCATCTGACAGGCGAAACATACTTGCGAAGGAGGTGGGTCCATGTTCGAGAACGCTGACGCGAACAGCTCACCAAGCCAAAACGACGAATACGGCAACTCTGCCGCCGACTACCTGCACCGCGCCGCGCAAGCTTGCGCGGCGGGC
Organism: Gordonibacter sp. RACS_AR49; assembly: GCF_030418435.1. Taxonomy (NCBI): domain Bacteria; kingdom Bacillati; phylum Actinomycetota; class Coriobacteriia; order Eggerthellales; family Eggerthellaceae; genus Gordonibacter; species Gordonibacter sp. RACS_AR49. The sequence continues at coordinate 36,879 of NZ_JAIUDM010000007.1, forward strand.
GACGCGGTGCTGGGCATGCACCTGTACCTCGCCGCCTTCGAGAAGGGGGCGCACGGCGCCTACGCGCCCGACGACGAGGCCGTGGGGGGCCTCCGCCAGGCATGGGCCCTGGCCTGCAAGCTGAAAGAGCGCTCGCTTGCCGAGTACATCTTCGAGAAGCTGGAGCCCTATCTGGCTTCCGACGAGGTGGCCGCTTGCGCCGAGCAGCTGCAGCGCCTTGCGCTCGACAAGCTGGAGGAGTTCGGGCTGACGCGCGAGGACCTGGAGGACATGACCGACATGATCTCCCAGGACTTCCTCGGCATCGATGCGCCTCGGCTCATGAAGGTGGAGCACGTCACGCTCCCGCGATCACCGCGTGCGGCGCTGCCCGACCCGGAGGAGGCGGAGGCTGCCGGAGCCGGGGACGATACGGCGAAGGCTGCCGAGAACGCCGGTGAAGCCGACAAGGGCGCCGCAGCTTGGCGGCGCGAGGCAGGCGGCACGAAGGGCGACCAGGGGAAGGGCGCATCTTCCGAGCATGCCGCGGCGCTCGCCCAGGCTGCCAAGGCGGTAGAGGACGCCATGGGCGCCGATGCCGACGCGCACGCCGTGGTGTCGGCGATCGAGCGCATCTCTTACGCCGATATCGTCGGCTACAACGACGCGGTAGCGCTCATGCGCGACTTCGGCCTGGGAATGCAGGACGACCCCCAGTTCCAGAGCCTTGTGGAGCTGCTCAACGCGCGCCACGGCCTGGACCGCATGCCGGCTGCCGACGCGATACTCTTCCGCTCGCCCGCCCGCGAGGACGCGAACCGCTTCATGGCGGCCACGCTCGGCGAGCTGGACATGCCGGCCATCCGCATGCGCATGGAGGAGAACCTCCAGGGCATGCCCGTGCTGTGCGTCATGGCGCAGGCCGACAACCAGCCCCAGCTCAACGCCGCGCGCAACGCCTTCGAGGGGCCGGGCGTGCTCATGCTGGAGGACTTGGACCTGTGGGCGTCGCCCATGACCGAGGGCGGCGACGACTTCGGCGGCTTCGTGTTCTCCAGCCTGTCGCGCGGTGCGCGCGAGGCTATCGGCCTCGTCCGCTCGGCGGTGGAGAACCCGGACGTGTTCGTGCTGGCCTCGGCGGCGGAGGCGGGGGAGATCGACCCGTTCTTCTACGACCTGCTGGAGCCGCTGTCCATCGTGGACATCGACTATCCCACGCCGGAGGAGCGCGTGGACATCTGGATGGAGATCGCGCGCGAGCATCCGTCGCTGCGCGGCGTGAACCGGGTCGACCTCGTGCGTCTGTCCTCCGGCATGCCCCGCTACGACATCTACATGGCGGCGCGCGAGGCCATCGAGGAAGCCTACAAGGCCAGCCTCGTGGCACGGCGCTACGTGCCCGTCACCGCAGACAACCTGTTCGACAAGCTGGCGGCATACCAGCCGCTCGACTCGGACGAGTACCGTGCCCTCGAGGACGCCGTCGTGCGGGACTTCCGCCGCGACCTCGACCATCTCGACGATCTGCTGAAAGGAACCGAGGAGTAGACTTTATGGATATCACGCGACGCTGCGATTACGCCTGCCGTATCCTCCGGGCCGCCTACAAGAGCGGCGACGCCTACGTATCCGTGTCCGACATCGCCGAGGACGAGGACATACCCTACGCGTTCGCGCGCAGTATCCAGCACGACCTGGTGAAGGGAGGCCTCATAAAGACCGTGCGCGGCGCGCACGGCGGTCTCATACTCAACTGCGATCCGGCCGAGGTGACGCTGCTGGAAGTGCTGGAGGCCATCCAGGGGCCGGTGAGCATCTCGCTGTGCGCCCTGGATCCCGACTACTGCCAGAAGCAGCCGGAATGCGCCTACAACAAGGTGTGGCAGGGCGCGGACAGGCTGCTCAACGGCTACTTTGCATCCATCACGCTCAAGGACCTGTTCGAACAGGGAGCCACCCATCCCGTGGTGGAGGGGGCCATGGGAGCAGGGGAGGCGCCCTCGCCGGCCGTCGGCGCCGTCGTGCCCCGCGACGCGTCGGAGGCGCGGGCGAGCGCCTGCGCGTGCGCGCGCCGGACCTGCACGCAGGGCCCATGCCGCTGACGGACGGCCCGCGGCCCGCGTGGCCGCCCGCCGTGCCCGACCGCGAGGCGTTCACGGCGCTCGTGCGCGAGCGGGGGGCGGCTCTTTACCGCGACCTTCCGTGGCGCAACCTCGACGATCCCTACGCCGTGCTCGTGTCTGAGATCATGCTCCAGCAGACGCAGGTGGCGCGCGTGGGGCGGTTCTGGGAGCGCTTCATGGCGCTGTTCCCCACGATCGACGCGCTTGCGTCGGCCGACACGTCCGACGTTCTGGCCCAGTGGCAGGGGCTCGGCTACAACCGCCGTGCCCTTGCGCTGAAGAGGACGGCCGACCTCTGCGCCGCCGAGCGCGGCGGTCAGCTGCCCTGCACGGCCGAGGAGCTGGTGCAGCTGCCCGGTATCGGCCCGGCCACGGCGGCCGGCGTCGTGGCGTTCGCCTTCGACCGCCCCTCGCTCTACCTGGAGACGAACGTGCGCACGGTGTTCCTGCACGAGCTGTTCCCGAACCGCGAGGGCGTGAGGGATCGGGAGCTGGCTCCCCTCGTGGCGGACACGTGCCCCGAGGAGGGCGCCCGGGCATGGTATTACGCGCTTTTGGACTACGGTGCGCATCTGAAGACGCAGGTGGCGAACCCGTCGCGGCGCAGCGCCCACCATACGCGCCAGTCGGCCTTCGAGGGGTCGCGACGGCAGAAGCGCGCCGAGCTCGTGCGCATCGTGCTGGCTGCTCCGGGCATCGCCGTGCCGGAGCTGGCCGAGCGCCTGGACGCCTTCGAGCAGGCTGCCGGCCGCCCCTGCGTGGATGCGGACGTGTTCGACGGCATCGTCGCCGACCTGGTTTCCGAGGGCTTCTTCCGCCGGGAGGGCGACCTGCTCTTCGCTTAGGGGGCGGGGCGGCTATGGTCCGCGTCGACTGGGCGCCCACGGGGCCGGTATTTGCCATAGCCTCTGTTCTCGTCAACGTCTCGGCAAGCTCCTGATCAGGTGATAGAGCATATTGCGCCTGATCAGGGAAGCGGACGAAAACGGAGGCTGTGGCATGGCGTTTCCCGTCTTGGCGGCGGAAACCTGTGCTAGAATATCCGAATCCCGTGGGGGAGTAGTCGGCGCCGAAAGGTGCGGCTGCGTCAACATGCTGCTTCTTCTCGAAGCTGGCGCAACCTGAAACGACAAGACTCGCGGTGTGGCGCCCGACGCCGCACCGCTCGCTTCTGCAGCCGGTGCGCACGCGCCGGTGTTTTTTTGCCTGCAGCCCGGATCGGCGCTGCGGCGCGGCCAGGGGGATCGCGGAGAAGACGAGAGGAATACGACCATGGGATTCGCGGAGCTGTTCTTGATCGCGGTGGGGCTGTCGATGGACGCCTTCGCCGTATCGGTGTGCAAGGGCCTGTGCATGAAGCGCCTGGACATGCGCCAGGCACTGGTCATCGCGCTGTTCTTCGGCGGTTTCCAGGGACTTATGCCGCTCCTCGGCTGGGCGCTGGGGACGCAGTTCGAGCGTTACATCACGCCGGTGGACCACTGGATAGCCTTCGGCCTGCTGGCGCTCATCGGCGGCAAGATGCTGTGGGACGCCTTCCATGAGGACGACGATGAGCTGTCCTGCCCTGCCGACGGCAGGCTCGACTTGCGGGAGCTCGTCATGCTCGCCATCGCCACGAGCATCGACGCGCTCGCCGTGGGCATCACGTTCGCGTTCCTGCGCGTGGACATAGCCCTGTCCGTGGGGCTCATCGGCGTCACCACGTTCGTGCTGGCTCTCGTGGGCGTGGCCGTAGGCCATCGCTTCGGCGCGCGCTACGAGAAAGCCGCCGCCATCGCCGGAGGCGTCGTCCTCGTCCTCATCGGCACGAAGATCCTGCTGGAGCACCTGGGCATCCTGGCGCTCTAGCGCCCTTAATCCACGGGGTAGCTGCCGAGCACCTTCACCTCGCGCAGCTTCAGCCTCAGGCAGTTCAAGGCGGTCTGCACGGCCAGGGCGTTCGCGCTCTCCTCGAACTCGATGAAGAACATGTAGTCGCCCAGCTGCTGCTTGGTGGGACGCGACTGGATCATGGACAGGTCGATGCCCGCGTAGGCGAACTCCGACAGTATCATGTTGAGCGTGCCGGCGCGGTTAACCTGCAGGAACAGCGCGAGCGAGGTCTTGTAGCGCTCGCCGCGGAACACGGCGGGGTGGCCCTGGCGGCCGATGAGGGCGAACAGCGTCTGGTTGCCGAAATGGTCCTCGATGTCGCGCTCGGCCACGCGCGCGCCGTGCAGCTCGGCCGCGAAGGCGTTGGCGATGCCGGCCACGTGCACGTCCTCGGCGGCCATGCGCGCGCTCTCGGCCGTGGACGACGTGGTGATCGTCGCGCGCCCCGGCAGCCGCTCGGCCAGGAAGCGCCGGCACTGCGCGAGCCCCTGGGCGTGCGAGGCCACGCAGGTCACGTCCTCCAGCTTCGCGTCGGGGTGCAGCACCAGGCAGTGGTGGATGTCGAGCACGTGCTCGCCCAGGATGGAGGCCTGGCTCTTGAACGCGAAGTTGTCGAGCGTGGCGGTGACCGACCCCTCGAGCGAGTTCTCCTTCGCCACCACGCCGAACTCGCACTTGCCGCGGTCCACGGCGTCGAACACCTCGTCGAACGACGCGCATTCCAGGAGCGCGGGCTCGTCGATGCCGAGGCGCGCCGCGAAGGCGCGGGCGGCCTCGTGGGTGTAGGTGCCGGCGGGGCCGAGGTAGGCGAACACGGGTGCGGAGACGGGCATGGGGTTGTCCTTCGGTCGATGTGGATGCGACGGTCGCTTTGCGCGCCATCTTATGATATCCTTCCGAGCGGTGTTGCCCGAGGAGTGGGTCGCTTCTATGCAGGAATCCAACATTTCTCCTGTTTTTCGATGAGCGGCCTTGTATCGCACGTGGTTCGAGGAGGTTGGCCCCGTTATGCGAGATTTTGCATAAAATCGCGCCTAACCTGCATAAATCATGTTACGAGTAGGGGTATCTGTAACATTTTTGTACCATTTGCGGCCCAAACGTTGCGCTCGCGTAGACGCTAAGCCACAAGAAACACTTCTCGGGGAAAATGCTAGCAGTGAATGTCAGACGAGAAGCACCTGAGGAGGTGTGCACATGGAAACAGAGGCCACGGTTTCAGAGTTTCAGGAGATGCTCTCCGCTCGCGGTGTGACGCGGCGGAGCTTCATGAAGCTTTGCGGCGCCGTTGCCGCGGCTGCCGGGCTGTCCCAGCTCGCCGCGCCGCAGATAGCGCAGGCCCTCGAGAAATCCGTGATCGGCGCTACGAAGGGGAAGCTCTACCCGGTCATCTGGATCGAAGGCGCGTCGTGCACGGGATGTACCGAGTCGTTCGCCCAGGTCGAGACGCCGGATCCCGCGAGCGTCGTGCTGGAGCTGATCTCGCTCAACTATTCGGAGACGCTTTCCGCGGCTGCGGGCTGGTCGATGGAGGAAGCCAAGGAGCAGACGATCGAGGCCGGCAACTACATCCTCGTGTACGAGGGTGCCGTGCTGGAGGGTTGGGAAGGCCAGGCGCTGCGCGTGGCCGACAAGCCCGGCACGGAGCACCTGATCGAGGCTGCGGAGAAGGCCAACGCCGTGGTGGCGCTGGGTTCCTGCGCCGTCAACGGCGGGTGGATGGGCGCCCATCCGAACAGCTCGGGCGCGCTCGGCGTGCAGCAGTTCCTGGAGAAGGCGGGCATCGATGTGGATGTCATCAACATCCCCGGCTGCCCCGCGAACCCCGAGTGGCTCGTGTCCGTGCTCGTGGACGTGATCATGCTCGAGAAGCTGCCCCCGCTCACCAACGAGGGCAAGCCCGAGGGCATCTTCGGCCAGACGATCCACGACAACTGCGAGCGTCGCGGCCATTTCGAGAACGGCGAGTTCGTCTACCAGTTCGGCTCCGAGGAGGAGGCCAAGGGGTACTGCCTGTACCCGCTCGGCTGCCGCGGGCCGCAGACGAAGTCCAACTGCGGCGTGACGCTGTGGAACAACCGCCGCAGCTGGTGCGTGCAGGCGGGTTCCCCCTGCATCGGCTGCTGCGAGGCTGCGCCGAACGATCCCGGCCACAACTGGGTCGAGGTCAACACCCCGTTCTACAAGCGCCATCGCGACCTGCGCATCGGCGATTGGATGGTCCAGCCCGGCACGATCGCGCTCGGCATCACGGGCATCCTGGCCGCCGCGCTCGTCGTGCACGGCTTCGGCATGAAGATCACGGGCCGCATGGACGGCGGCGCCGACTTCGAGAAGGTCCGCGCCTGGGACAAGAACCACCCCGACAAGGCGATCGGGAAGTACGACCTCACGCGCGACGAGGCCAAGGCCGCGTGCGAGAAGAGCAGCCGCAACGCGAACGCGAAGGCTGTCGAATCCGATGAAGAAGAAGGGAGGTAAGCCTACATGACCCGTTCAGTTATCGACCCGATCACCCGCATCGAGGGCCACCTCCGCGTGGAGATGGAGGTCACCAACGGCAAGGTCTCCGACGCCTGGGTATCCGGCGGCTGCTTCCGCGGCATGGAGATGGTCGTGGAGAACCGCACGCCCGAAGACGCCGCGCAGATCGTGCAGCGCATCTGCGGCGTGTGCCCGGTGTCGCATGCCCACTCGTCCGCCATCGCGGCCGAGAAGGCCTACGGCATCAAGATCTCGAACAACGCGCGCATCATCCGCAACATTCTGGAAGGCGCCCAGTTCCTGCACAGCCACATCCTGTGGTTCTACAACCTGGCTGCGCTGGACTACGTGAACCCGCTCAACGCTCTCAAGGCCGACGCGGCCGATGCCTACGACCTCGCCCAGGCCGCCGGCACGTCCACGAACAGCGACTTCGTGGCCCTGAAGGAGCGCCTGTCGAACTTCGCCGACAACGGCCAGCTGTCCATCTTCTCGGGCAACTGGTTCGACGCCGAGGACGGCACCGGCTACAAGCTGCCGCCCGAGCTCGACCTCATCTGCACGGCCCACTATTTGGAGGCGCTGCAGATGCAGGCCAAGGCCTCCCAGGTCTCTGCCATCATCGGCGGCAAGATGCCGCACGTCATGACGCTGATCCCGGGTGGCACGGCGTTCGTTCCCACCGACCAGAAGCTCGACGACCTCAAGTACCTCGTCGACGAGATCTACAACTGGGTCGAGGCCACGATGATCCCCGACACGCTCGCCATCGCGCCGTACTACATCGACGCGCTCAACTGGGGCAAGGGCTGCGGCCGCTACGTGGCCTGGGGCGTGTTCGAGAACGAGAGCATGGAGCTCAAGGACCGCTACCTGCCCATGGGCGTCATCGACGACAAGCTCAACCTCTCCGACGTGAAGGAAGAGCTCATCACCGAGTACATGGGCCACTCCTGGTACAGGGGCGAGGAGACCTACACGTCCCCGTACTTCGTCACCGAGCCCGAGTTCACCTCCTACGACGTGAACGACCGCTACACGTGGGTCAAGTGCCCCGCTTACGACGGCAAGCCCTACGAGGCCGGCGGCCTGTCCCGCATCCTCGCGGCGTACAAGCGCAACGTGCCGTTCATCGTGGAGCAGGTAGACGGCCTGCTGGAGGCGCTGGGCGCCCCCGGCCAGATCGGCGTGGCGCAGTCCACGCTCGGCCGCACCGCCGTCCGCCAGATCGAGACGCTCTACATCGCCGGCCTCATGAAGGACTGGGTCGCCGAGCTCTGCGAGGCCGTGAAGAGCGGCGACAGCGAGTACTTCCGCGAGCCCGCCACCATCACCGGCTCCGGCACCGGCTTCTGGGAGGCGCCGCGCGGCGCGCTCTACCACTCCGAGGAGGTCAAGGACGGCAAGATCACGGGCTACCAGATCATCATCCCGACCACCTGGAACCTCGCGCCGAAGAACGCCAACGGCGAGAGCGGCCCGATGGAGCAGGCCCTCATCGGCAACCCGGTGGGCGACATCGAGAAGCCCATCAACGCGCTGCGCACGGTGCACAGCTTCGACCCCTGCACGGCGTGCGCGGTCCACATCACCGAGCCGGCGACGGGCAAGAGCTTCGAGACCGTCACGAGCCCTTGGGGGGTGAAGTAGCATGGCGCACTTGGCACACTACCGCGAAGCGCATCCGATGCCCTTCGTCATCACGCACTGGATCAACCTCGTCTGCATGATCCTGCTGATCGTCACGGGCTTCAGCATTCACTTCCCGTTCTGGCCCGCGTTCATGGGCATCGCCCGCGGCGTGCACGTGTTCTGCGGTTTCATCCTGTTCATCAACTGCATCGTCCGCGTGATCATGGCCTTCTTCGTGAAGTCCTCGCCGGCCGGCGGCACGCGCTACCAGGTCACGGACTACAAGACCTGGCTGCCCCAGGCCGACAACCGCCACCAGCTGGGCGCATGGATCAAGTACTACCTGTTCCTGAAGAAGGACCACCCGCTGGGCGCCAAGCTGGGCGTTCCACAGAAGATCAGCTACCTGGCCATCCCCATCCTCATCATCCTGATGTTCTACACGGGCCTGGCCCTGTGGGCTCCCACGATGAACATGGGCTTCTTCGCGGCCGGCACGGATCTGGTGGGCGGCCTCATGTCGATGCGCATCATCCACTACTTCATGATGTACGTCTTCATCTGCTTCATGTTCATCCACATCTACCTGGCGAACATCGAGGGCATCTCCCCGACGCTGCTCATGTTCTTCTGGAAGGAGCACGGCGGACTCGTGTACGATCCCGAGCACCACACGATCGTGGGCGACGACGACCTGCATCACGGCGAGAAGGCGTAAGCGCTCGGCATTCGCTCCGCGCATCGCGTCTCCATGAGGGAGGGGACCTGGGAAACCGGGTCCCCTCCCTTTTTCGCGGGCGGAGAGGCGTGCGCCGTCTGCCGGGCGTGCAATAACGTACAAGCGCCGCGGCGCATGCATCGACTATACTGTGCCTTTGCGAAAGGAGAGCAGGCGTATGCGATGCGAAGGCGGGCGGACCGGGGGTCCGCAGGCGGCGGAGGAGCCGCGGGGCATGGACGCGCGCGAGGTGCGGGCGCTCGCGCGCCCCGACGGGTCCATCGTGGAGGTGTGCTCGCTGGCCGGGAACATCCGGGCGTTCCCGAACCACCTGCACGACCATTACGTGGTGGGAGCCCTGTACGCCAGCCGCCGCGCGCTCACCATCAGCGCCCGCGAGCTGCACGTGCTGGAGCCCGGCGACGTGTTCCTGGTCAACCCCGGCGACCCCCATGCCTGCGACCCGCTCGACGACGAGCCGTTCGCGTACCGCTGCGCGAACGTGCCGGTGGCCGCGATGGCCGCGCTTGCCGGGCCGGGCGGGGGACCGGCGGACGCGCCCGAGCGCGCCCGCGCCGCGGGAGGTGCGCCGACTGCCGAGGTCGGGGCCGTTGCGGGCCCGCCCGGCCGGGCCGCGGACGGTTCGGCGCCCGCCGCGCCCGCGCCACGGTTCGCCGTTCCCGTGCTGCGGGATCCCGCGCTGTTCGAGCGGGCGGACGCGTTCTTCAAGCGGGGAGCGCACGAGGGTGCACCGGCGCTCGACGAGCTCGACGGTTTGCTGCGCGCCCTTCTCGACGCGGCCGACGCGGCGGCCGGCGGCGCGCGGGCGTGTGCGGAGCTGGGAGGCCCCGTGGCCGCCGCACGGGCGTTCGTGGATAAGCGCTACGCCGAGCGCATCGCGCTCGAGGACCTGGCGGCCGTCGCGCGCACGAGCCGCTATGCGCTCGTGCGCGCCTTCAAAAGGGAGCTGGGCATCACGCCGGGCCGCTACATCGCGGCCGTGCGCGTCATGCACGCGAAGAGCCTGCTGGAGCAGGGCTGCACGCCCGTGGAGGCCGCCGGCCTCGCAGGCTTCGCAGACCAGGCCCACCTCGGGCGCGTGTTCCGCAACGTGACGGGGCTCACGCCGGCGCGCTACCGCGCCGCCTGCGCGGGGGATGCCATATGAGCGCACGCGAGGCGGCGGCGGTCGCGCGGGCGGCCGGAGGGTCGGCGGCGCGCGGGCACCTGTTCGCGCTCTTCACCGTGGCGGTGTGGGGCACGACGTTCGTGGCCACGAAAGTGCTGCTCGTGGACTTCGCGCCCATCGAGATACTGTTCTACCGCTTCCTCATAGGGTTCTTGGTGCTGTGGGCGTGCCGTCCTCGCCATGTGAGGCTCGGCGGCTGGCGCGAGGAGGCGCTCGTAGCGGCGGCCGGGCTCACGGGGGTGGTGCTGTACTTCCTGTTCGAGAACATCGCGCTCACCTACACCACGGCCAGCAACGTGGGCGTGATCGTGGCGGTGAACCCGTTCTTCACGGCGCTGCTGTCCTCGGCGCTGCTGCGCGACGAGAAGCTGCACCCGGTGTTCTTCGCCGGGTTCGCGCTTGCCATGGCGGGCATCGTGCTCATCAGCTGGGAGGGGCTGGGCACGGGCGGCGTGGTGGGCGACGCGCTTGCGGTGGCGGCCGCGGCCGTGTGGGCGTTCTACGCCGTGCTCACCCGCAAGCTTTCGCTGCTGTGCGACGACACCATCCAGATGACGAAGCGCACGTTCGCCTGGGGCCTCGTGCTCATGGTGCCGGCGCTGTTCCTGCTGGACTTCCAGTTCGGCATCGAGCGGTTCACCGATCCGGTTGCGGCCGCGAACATGCTGTTCCTGGGCGTGGGCGCGTCGGCGGCGTGCTTCGCCACGTGGGGCATCGCCGTGAAGCTTCTGGGCGCCGTGAAGACGAGCGCCTACATCTACCTCGTGCCGGTGATCACGGTTGCGGCGTCGGTGCTGGTGCTGGGCGAGCCGCTCACGCCGCAGATCTGCGTCGGCGTCGTGCTGACCTGCGCCGGGCTCGTGCTGTCCGAGCGAGGCAAGGGCGCGCCGCCTGCGGAGGCCGCAGCGTGCGGGGACGGCTGCGCGGGCGCGGTGGGCGCGGAGGCCGCGGGCGGCGCTGGAGTCCACGGCTGCGAGGAGGCTGCGCCCGACCGGCGCTAGAGGCCCTCGCGCTCGATGAAGCGCACGAACGCCCGCGCCTGCCGCTCCAGGTAGGGTGCCGAGGAGTCCAGCGCGAGCACGCCGTCTGCGGCCTGGGTGGCAATGTGGGGGATGGCCAGGCGCGGCTGGTTCATGATCCGCGCATCCAGGAAGCTGAGCACGCCCACGAGCTGCTCCTGCGCATGCGCCGCCCCGCTCATGCCGATGCTGGCGCCGGCCAGCGCCACGGGCTTGCCGGCCAGCACCTGGCCCTCGGCCTCGCTCACAGGGCGCGAGAGCCAGTCGATCAGGTTCTTCAGCGGGCCGGGGATGGCGTGGTTGTACTCGGGGCTGAACAGCCACAGCCCGTCGGCGCGCTTGACCTCGTCGCGGACGCGCGCCACGGCGCCGGGCGCAGGGTGCTCGATATCCTGGTTCATGAGCGGGACGTCGTCCCAAGCGAGCAGCCGGAAGCCTGCTTCGGGGTGCAGCCTGCCCAGCGCAGCCCCCGCGGCCTCGGCGAGCTGGCGGTTGTAGCTTCCCTGCCGAAGCGATCCGGCGATGGCGAGTATGTCCATGAGGTGCCTCTCGATCCATTAATGTTATCATCTTGGTGTCATATGATAGCACGTTTGACATGTCGCGGCTTGGATTGGCGTTGAACCGTCACGGAAAACCGCTTGGCCCCCTGCGCCTTCTGCAGGCGACGGCTTCGCTATAATAGGCGGCGATCACGAGAGCGAAGGAGATATCGGTGGCTGAATTGACGGACCAGCAGATCGCACGGGAAGAGAAGTTCCTGGAGGGCATACCGCGCCTCAACGTGGGTGCGCTGTTCCTTCCGCCCATCTGGGGGCCGGCTCATGGCATGTGGGCGGCGCTCCTGTTCTATCCCATCTGGCTGTTCGCGGACAACACGTTCTACGCGGCATGGACGGAGCGCACGCCGCTTGCGCTCATCGTGGCGGCAGCCGTTTTCGTGACGCTCACGGCGGGCACGGTGGCCTTCTCCCTCATCGGGCAGCCCTTCGCTGCGCATCGCGCCGCCTCGCGCGGCGTGGAGAAGGATGCGTACCTGCGCCGTCAGCGCGTATGGGCCGCGGTGAGCGTGGTCGCGGGTTGCGTCATGATCGCCGGGGCCACGTACTACAACCTGGCCATCCGCCCGACGTTGGGGGCGTGATGGGCATGGGGGAGGAGCATGCCGCGGGCGGCGCGGTCGCGACGGGCGCGCCGGAGGACGGCCTGTTGCCCGACGAGCGTGCGGCTGCGAGCGCATCGGAAGGAAGCGCCCAGGTTCGCGGCGGCGCCGCGGGCGCGCCGGAGGGCGGCGCTGTGCGGCGCATCGGGGTGTTCTGCGTGGGGAACAAGCTCATGCTGGACGACGGGCTGGGCACCGCCGTGTACGAGGAGCTGGTAGAGCGCTACGAGGCGCCCGGCAACGTGGAGCTCTTCGACGTGGGTTGCCTGAGCATGGATATGCTGCCGTACGTGCGCGACTTCGACGTGCTCCTCACCGTGGACGCGGTAGACAGCACGGACGCCGAGCCGGGCACCGTGTTCCGCTTCGAGCCCGACGCCATGGCGCGCCACTCGGGTGCCACGGCATCGCTGCACGACTTGAAGCTCGTCGACCTGTTCGACGCCGCCACGCTGCTGGGCTACGAGGCCGAGGGCCTGTGCCTGGGCATGCAGGTGGAGAACCCTTCGCCGGCCGTGGTGACGGTGGGCCTCACGCCGAAGGTGGCCGCCGCGCTGCCCCTCCTGGTGGAGACGGTGGCGGGCGAGCTTGCGCGACTGGGCTCGCCGCTTGTCCCGCGCGCGGGTGCAGCCGGATAAGGACGGCTTCGTAACGGCACGGTTTCAACGCAGCCAACGTTCCGTGAAGCGCCTTTACAGGGAGCCGACGCCGCTGGTAGCATGCTGACCTCGTGAGGACGGCCCTTTATGGAGGCAACCCCGTAATGCCCCGCGCGGCCCTTCGGCCGCCCTTGGTGCGGCGCCGATGCGTCGCGGCCTCCTCCTCCCGTTCCAGAGAGCCAGCAAGAGGAGTGCCGAGCACCGTGCCGAACCCCAGCGAAGAGACCGACTACCTGCGTGCCATGCCCGTGCCGTTCGCCGTCGTCAAGACCATCCCCGACGAGGAGGGGCGCACCGTCGACCTGGTGTTCGCCTATGTAAACGATGCCGCCATCGCCTTGGCAGGCTGCGCGCGCGAGGTGCTCGTGGGCTCGTCGGTGTTCGATGCCTGCCCCGATGTTGCGCGCTGCATGCTGGGAGTGCTGGACGACACGGCGCGCACGGGCGCCGCGCAGTACTTCACCTGCCGCAGCGTTTCCGGCGACCGTTACTTCTCCGTGCGTTCCTACCGCCCCCGCGAGGGCTTCTGCGCCTGCGTGCTCCAGGACGTTACCGAGCAGGCTCTGCTGGACCGCCGATTGCGCGAGGAGCGTCGTCTCCTGGAGCGCCAGGCCATGCGCGATCCGCTGACCGGCCTGTACCATGTGCGGCAGGGCAGGCGCCTCGTGGAGGGCGCCCTTGCCGAACCGCGCTGGGAGGGTGCGTGCAGCGCGCTGTTCATGTTCGATGTGGACGACTTCAAGAAGGTGAACGACGAGCACGGGCACCACCGCGGCGACGACGTGCTGCGCGGGTTCGCCCAGCTGCTGGAGCAGTCGTTCCGGCGTACCGACATCGTGTTCCGCGCGGGCGGCGACGAGTTCTCCGCGTTCGTGGCCGACATCCCGTGCGCCTGCGTGGCCGAGCGGATATGCTCCGACGTCATCGCGGGCGTCGAGCGGCTCTCGGCCGAGGGCGTGCCGGTGAGCGTGAGCATCGGCGCTGCCGTGGGGAGGCCCGGCTGGTCGTACGAGTCGTACTACCGCGTGGCCGACCAGGCGCTGTACCGCATCAAGCGCACGGGGAAGAGCGCGTACCGCGTGGCCGTAATGGACGGCCCCGCCGCCCCCGCGTCGGCCCTGTCCGGGGCGCCCGAGCGCCGCAGCCTGCGGCGCTCCGCGCGGAAAGGGGCGCCGCGTACCCAGCCTGCGGCCTGACCTGCGCGGGGCCGGTCAGGCCTCTTGCTTTCCGGGGCCGCCCGCGCCCAGGAAGCGCTCCTCGAACTGCCCGGCGGTCAGCGGGCGCGAAACGAGGAATCCCTGCACGCTGTCTGCACCGATGGCGCGCACGGTGTCCAGCTCGGTTCGCTCCTCAACCCCCTCCACCGTCACCTCGATGTCCACGCTATGGCAGAGATCGATGACGGCGTCGATGAACGCGCGGTTGAACGACTCGGCATGGATGTTCTTGATGAACAGCCGATCGATCTTAACGATGTCGGCCGGCGACTGCGACAGCAGGCCGAGCGAGGAGTACCCCGTGCCGAAGTCGTCCATGGCCAGGCGTATGCCGATGGCGCGCAGCCGGTCGAACGTCGCGCGCAGCGCCTCCAGGTCGGTGACGAAGTAGCTCTCCGTCATCTCCAGCACGATACGGCTCGGCTTGGTGCCGGCCTCGACCAGGGCATGCTCCACGAACGGCACGAAGTCGGCCTCGAGCAGCTGCAGGTAGGAGATGTTCACGTTCATGATGAAGTCGGGCTGGACGAGGTCCCATGCCGCGCACTGCCGGACGGCCTGCTGGAACACCCAGCGGCCCACGGCGCCGATGAGGCCGTAGGACTCCAGCACGGGGATGAACTCGGCCGGGCTCACGCTGCCGAACTCGTCTGCGCTCCAGCGCAGCAGCGCCTCGGCGCCGACGATGCGCAGCGTGTCGGCGTCCACGAGCGGCTGGTAGTGCAAGGGGAAGCCCCGCATGCCGTCCATGACGGACGCCTGCAGGCGGTCGCTGAGCTCCAGGCGGCGCAGCTTCTCCCTCGACATGTCCGACGAGAAGAACGACACGGTGTTCTTGCCGCGGTGCTTGCTCTCCTCCAGCGCGCTCTCGGCATGCTTGATGAGGTCGAGCCCCGTGGAGCCGTCCTCGCCGACCATGGCGATGCCGCCGGACACCGTGCAGAAGTACGGCACGCCCTCGATGGCCTGCTGGCGGTTGGCGAAGGCGTGCACGGTGCGGTACAGGTCCTCCATGGCGCCGCGGTCGGCATCGTCGAGCACGACCGCGAACTCGTCGCCGTCGAAGCGGAACGCCGAGGCGTTCTCGGGCAGCAGGCGCTGGAGCGTCTGCGCGAACTGGCGCAGCACGCCGTTGCCGAACGAGTGGTCGTTGAGCGAGTTGATGCGCGAGAAGTCGTCGAGCCCCAAAAGCAGGACGCCGCCCGAGGGGCGCTCGTGGGCGAGCAGGCGGTCGAGCACCTGCAGGCACTTGCCGTGCATGAACAGGCCCGTGGTGGCGTCCACCTTGCCCTTGCGCTCCAAGCTGGTGACGGCGCCCGAGAACAGCACGGGCGCGCCGTCGTCGTCGTGCATGAGCAGCCCGCGGCATACGATCCAGATGTACTCGCCCTTGCGGTTGCGCACCTGGTACTCCAGGTCGTGCTCGTCGGTCTTGCCGCAGAGCATGTCGTCGATGGATTCGTCGAAGCTCTGGCGGTCGCGCTCAAGTATGAGCTCGCGCCATCGGGGAATGAGCCCCTCGAACACGCGTCCGGGCAGGTCGAAGTCGTGCAGCATGTTCTCGGACACGAGCGCCATGTCCGTTTTCATGTCGATGATGTAAAGGTAGTCGTCCGTGCTGTACGCTATGGCATCGTAGAACAGGCGCGGATCGAGGTCGAAGGAGTTCAGCGCTTCATTCGCGTCCATGCAGGGCTACCTCGCGTCTTGTTGACGGGCATTCAAATTAACGTTGATCGTATTGTAAGGTCAATCGGCCTTCTCGGCGAGCAGAAAACGCAAGGAGAGGGGTTTTCGGCAGGCTGCGGCCGGCCCGGGCGCCGGTGCGCGGGGTCCGGCGGGCTCGGCCGTGGCGGTTGCGTGACGAAACGCCTGCGGTTGCGCCACAACGGCTGCGCGCGGCTCTGGAGCGCGGGCGGCGCGGTTATGGTGTTCCGAAAAGCCGTGGCCCGCGTTCGCGCGCGGCCGAGAAGGAGCCTTCCGCCATGCGAATCAACACGATCAGCGCCTACGAGACCACTGCCGAGAAGTTCTTCGGCGCCTTGGAGTCATGGGACGTCGACCTGCTGCTGGACACGCGCTTGAAGAACACGAACCAGCTGGCAGGCTTCACCAAGAAGAACGACCTGGCGTACTTCGTGCCGAAGCTCCTGCACGCCGACTACGTGCACGACAAGCTGTTCGCCCCGGCGCCCACCATGCTCGAGCGCTACCTGCACGGCAACATCGGCTGGGACGCCTACGCCGACGCCTATCGCGAGGACATCCGCGAGCGCGAGGCCGTGCCGCAGTTCTACGACCGTTACGGCGAGTACAAAAGCGTCTGCCTCCTGGGCACCGCCACCCACAAGCGTCGCAGCCACGTCGAGGTGCTCCAGCAGATGCTCGAGGCCGCGACGAAGGGCTAGCGCCCTCGCTTCGCCGGCATCGGGCGCCCGCTTTCACGCCGCCTGCGCCTGGTCTTGCGCCGAGCCAGCCTTGCCATCCGCCGAGCGGTGATTCCGTCAGCGCGTGCGATCCACGCACTTCGGGCCCGCTTCCTGCGAGACCGTCTCAAGCCCTGCTCTTCCCGTTTCCCTATGCCGATGCTCCATGGGAAGCATCGGTACGGTTGTTGGGTCTCCTTGCAAAACTAGCAATTACTAGTATAATAGCTAGCGCACACTAGTTTTAGGAGGATACGTGAGGAGCAGGGACACGAAAGGGCGAATCGTCGAGGCGGCGTTCGGGTTGTTCGCGGAGCAGGGGTACCATGCCGTTTCCGTGCGCGACATCGCGGCGGCGGTGGGTGTCAAGGACGCGTCGCTCTACAACCATTTCCCGGGCAAGCAGGCCATCTTCGACGCGGTGCTGGCCGCGCAGCTCGAGCGCACGCGCGCGGTGTTCGCGGAGCAGGGCGTCATGACCGCGCCGGTCGAGGACCCCGCCGGGTACGCCGGTGCGTTCGAGGAGACGGAGCGGCGGGTGCTGGCGGGGTTCCGGCACTTCTTCGCGGACGGGGACATGGTCCGGCTGCGCCGGCTGCTGGCCGCAAGCCGGTACGCCGACGCCCACGCTGCGGAGGCGTTCCGCTTCGTGTTCGTGGAGCAGCCCCTGGCCATCCAGCGCGCGGTGTTCGAGCACCTGATGGCCATCGGGCAGTTCGCACTCGACGACGCCCAGGCCCTCGCGCGCGAGTTCTACGGGCCGGTGTTCCTGCTGCTGCTCTCGGACGTTCCCTGGGAGGACGCGGAGCCGCTCATACGCGACCACCTGGGACGGTTCTTCTCTGCACATGCGATCGGGGCACCTGCGGGCGCTGCGGCGGAAGGAGGCGCGCGATGAGCGCCATCGTGGTGTACGCGTCGCAGACAGGGTTCACGCGCCGGTACGCGGAATGGATCGCAGAGGAGCTGGGCTGCGAGGCCGTGCCGGTGGAGCGGGCTGACGCGATAGATGCAGGCGCGTGCGACGTGGTCGTGTTCGGCGGCTGGTTCCATGCGGGCGGCCTGGTGGGGAAGAAGTGGCTCGCGCGCACCCGGGCAGCGCACCCGGGCACCCCCTTCGTCGCGTTCGCCGTGGGCGCGACGCCGCCGGAGTGGACCGACATGGTGGACGAGGCGATGGCGCGGGAGTTTCCCTCGCCGGAGCTCGACGGCGTGGAGCGGTTCTACCTGCGCGGCGGGTTCGCCTACGAGAGGCTGAGCCTGCCGAACAAGCTGGCCATTAAGATGTTCTTCAAGATGCAGGAGAAGCAGGCGGCCACCGACCCACGCGCCGCCGAGATGCTCTCGGGGATGCGCGGCGGCTTCGACGGCACCGACCGCGCCGCCATCGCGCCGGTGGTCGCCCGGGTGCGCGAGCTGGCGGCCGCGGCCGGCCAGCCGCCGGCCTGACGGGTGCTCGGCCGGCCCGTCGCCGACCGCTTGCCGAGCCGGATGCGCCTAGCGGCGAGGGTGCGCGGCGGGATGCCGCATGAGGCCGTGCTCGGTGCACCAGGTGTAGAGCGTGCCGCCGGGCAGGTGCGGCAGGCGCGCCTCGCCGCCCTGCTCGGGGTACAGCTTCTCCACGGCCAGGCTGTCGTAGCCCACGACGGCGGCGAAGCCCAGGCTGTGGGCCTTCTCCATGGGATGGTCGAACGTGAGGTACCAGTCGCCCTCTGCGTCCTCCACCCGCACGGCGTGCACGTCGTCGGCGGCTTGCACGGGCAGCGGCCCGAGCTTCCTGCCGCAGCAGGAGACGTCGGCGTCCCCCGTGGTGGTGATGATGTTCTCGCAGGAAGGGCAAACGCGGAATGCCGTGCGCCTCATAGTGCCTCCTTGGAGCTCGTCGGGGGAGAGGCTGCCTGCCAAAAGCGCCTCGACGGTGGCGCCCAGCTCTTCGGCGAGCGCGGGCAAAAGCGACACGTCGGGGCAGCCGCCCCCGCGCTCCCACTTCGACACGGCCTTGTCGCCCACGCCCACGAGCTGCGTCAGCTGGAGCTGCGTGAGCCCGCGCTCCTCCCGCAGGCTGCGGATGAGCTCGCCGGTGCGTCTGATGTCCATGGTTCTCCTCCTGGTTCGGTTTCGCGTGCCGTCCCACGATACCCGTGCGCGGCGGCGCGCGCAATGAACGCTCCGTAGAGTGCGGTCGGCGAAGGCGTGGTCCGTCTGCCGGGCTAGAACGAGGGCCTCGGGCAGCTCGACGGTGCGGCTCCTTTGCGCAGGCTCACGGCCCCGCGCAAAGGAGCCGCGAGTATGGCAGGCCCCGTTCCCGGAGATGCGTCAGCGGCGGCGCGCCTCGGCCTTCTTCACGCGATCGACGAGGAAGTCGCGCACGCCGTCGCGCTCGATGCCCAGCGACACGGACAGCTCGTCGCACAGCAGGTTCTCGGCCAGGTCGAAGTACTTCTTGTCCGTGGCGGTGATCTGGCGGCCGGCGCCGGAACGGCGCACGGTGCGCTCGTGCACGGACTTCATGATGGGCACGAGGTCCTGCGGCGAGAACGTCTTGAGGCGCTTGTCGTACTCCTCCTTCAGGCGCCGCTCCAGCAGCGTGGGCGTGTTCGCACCCGGCTTCAGGACGTCCTCGTCGATGGTCTGCGCGTCGGCGATGGAATCGATGAGCGCGAGCGCCTCCTTGCGCGACATGGCGGGGCGCAGCGCGGGCGGCTCGGCCTCGGGGACGGCTACGAAGAGCTTGAGGGAGTTCTCGAACAGCGCGTGCAGCTCGAAGTAGTCCCGGCTCTCGAAGTACGCCTCGCGCACGGCGGCCACCTTGCAGACGTGATGGCGGTAGACGACGATGTCTCCGGGGGAAACCATGGCGACCTCCTGGTCTGATTGGGTGGGGAAACGGTTGCGCGATTCCATCGCGTCAGAAGGACGGCGCAGATCAGCATGGCTATTGTACCAATTTTGGCGCCGATGGCGCCCGCGTGCGATCGGCGAACGGTCGCGGCGACGAAGAGCTTTCCTGCCAGGCGCGCGGAGAAGGGCCCTACTCCCCCTTGCCCTCCACCGCGCCGGCGGGGCAGGCGTGGTAGCAGTTGCCGCACTCGTCGCAGCGCTCGCCCAGGATGGCATAGGGCTCGCCGGGCACGATGGCCTTGAACGAGCAGCCCGCGAGGCAGGTGCCGCAGGCGATGCAGTCGTCCGTGATCCGCAGGCCCGGCTCCTCGTACGCGTCGCCGCCGAACGCGAAGCGCTCGCGGTGGAGCTTATGGTCGCGGTTGACCATGGCGTAGTCGTAGTCGTACAGCTCGCCGTGGAAGCGGTGCAGCACGAACACGCGCGTCTCGGGGTACTTGGCGATGTCGTACACGGCCACGTTGAAGTTGCGGTCGTGCGGGGCTTTGGCCTCGACTTCGGCCATCGATAGTTCGCGCACCTCGCCGGCCACGCGCATCTGGTAGCCGGGCTTGAACAGGGGCAGGTTGTTCTCGTCGAACACGACCTTGGCCTCCGTGCGCTCTCCGTTCACGGCCAGCCGCCCGCTCTGTTTAAGCTGGCGGTAGAACGGCTTCACGTCCATGGTGCGCAGGTAGAGCCCCTCGTCGTCGTAGGCGAAGAAGTGGGCGATGCGCGCCTCCACGCCGCCGTGCCCGTCGGGCGTGGCGAAGCTGCAGCAGCCGATCTCGTCGAAACGGTCGAAAACTTCCTTCATGGTGAGCATGGGCCGGGTCCTTTCTCGCAGGTCAGTTCGTGGGCAGGGCGCGCCAGCGGCGGGCGATGGCCTCGGCGTGGGCGCGCATGAGGTCCATCCCCAAAAGCTCGGTGCAGTCCTCGGAGACGTTCGACACGGAGTTCGCGTCGATGATGCAGGGGCCGCGGCCGCACTCGATGACGTCGAAGCTGCCCAGCTCGATGGACAGCACGGCGGCGGCCCGCTCCGCGGCGTCGGTGATTTCGCGGGGAACGTCGGGGTAGGCGGCGTAGGTGGAGCCGAAGCGGTAGGCCGACAGGCCGTTGTCCGCCACGGAGCGCTTCACCACGAGCGCGCACGCGCCGTCCACCACCTCGATGCGCGTGAGGAAGCCGCGCGCCGGCTCCACGTACTCCTCGGCGATGAACGCGATGGCGGGGGCCCCGGCCAAGAACGACCGGGCCTCGTCGGCGCTGCGCGCGATGGCGGTGCAGGTGGTGCGGCCGCCGCAGTTCGGCTTGAGCACGCAGGGGTAGGAGAGTGATGCGGGGTCGACGTCCTTTGGAATCGCGCAGGCGTAGACGGCGGGCGTGACGAGGCCGGCCGCGGCCAGCGTCTCGGTCGCAAGGCGCTTGTCGACCTCGAAGAAGTGGGCGCGCGCCGGGTTCACCAGCGGGATGCCGCGCTCCTCGGCCGTGCGCGCGAGGAGCGCCATGCGCTTAAGCGAGGCCGTGTGCCCGCGGAACCGGGCGCTCGCGAACACGCGGCTGACCAGCATCTCACAGGCGAGCGCCGCCTGCATGCTCGCCGCGTCCTCCATGTCCAGCAGAAGCGCGGGCGCCCCGCACGCCTCCAGCTCGGCCGCCAGCTTATGGTCGGACCACTCGTCCGACTCGTACAGCACGCCTATCATCGGATGCTCCATTCCAACAGCTTGCCCAAGAACCGCTGCAGCTCCGGCGTGGCCGGATGGTCGAACAGGCGGGCGCTCTCGCCGTATTCCAGCAGGCGCCCGCCGTGCAGGAACGCCACCTTGTCGCAGGCGCGGCGGGCGAAGCCCATCTCGTGCGTGACCACGATGAAACGGGTGCCGGTCTCCTTGAGGTCGCGGATGAGGTCGAGCACGTCGTTGGTGTACTCGGGGTCGAGCGCGCTCGTTGGCTCGTCGAGCAGCAGCATCTTGGGAGACGCCGCCACGGCGCGCGCGATGGCAACGCGCTGCTGCTGGCCGCCCGAGAGCTGGGCGGGGCGCTTGGCCTCCTCGGCCGCCAGCCCGAAGCGCGCGAGCAGGTCGGCGGCGCGCTCACGGGCCTGGTCCTCGGGCACGCCATGAACCACGGAAAGCGGCAGCGCCACGTTCTCCAGAGCGCTCAAGTGGTGGAACAGCCCGCTCGCCTGGAACACGAAGCCTAGCTGGGAGCGGTAGGACGGAAGCGCGCGCTCGTCGTAGTCCACGCGTTCGCCGTCCACCTCCACTGTGCCGTCCGTGGGCGCGATGAGCCCGCCCACGATGCGCAGCAGCGTGGACTTCCCGCCGCCCGACGGCCCGATGACGGCGAGCGTGGTCACGTCGTCATCGAAGTCGATGCCGCGCAGCACGGGCACGCCGTCGAACCCCTTCTCCAGGTGCTCCAGCCTAATGCGCATAGCCGAACCTCTTCTCGAAGCGCTTGCTCACGAACATGATGGGCAGCGTGAGGCACAGGTACAGCCCGCCCAGCAGCAGGAAGCCGCCGAAGAAGTTGTAGTTGGTGGCCGTGATCTCGCGGATGGTCTGCGTGAGCTCGATGACCGCGATGACCGACAGGAGCGACGAGTCCTTCACGATGGTGGCGAACTGCCCGGTGAGCGCCGGCAGCGTGCGCGCCACCAGCTGAGGCAGCACCACGTGGCGCACGGTCTGCGCGCGCGTGAAGCCCACGGCGCGGGCGGCCTCCAGCTGGCTCTCGTCGATGGACAGCAGGCTGCCGCGCACGATCTCGGCGATGTAGGCGCCGGCGAACACGGACAGGATGACGACGCCCGCCACCACCTTGTTGTCGATGCCCCACGCCGTGCCGATGATGTAGTAGAACAGGTAGATCTGCACGAGCAGCGGCGTGCCGCGCACGAGCTTCACGTACAGGTCGCACAGGTAGCGCACGGGTAGCACGCGCGCGCTCTGACCCAGGGCCACGGGCACCCCGATGGCCATGCTGGCCACGAGGCTGGCCGCCGAGAGCTCCACCGTGAGCAGGAAGCCGCTGCCGATGCGGTCGCGGTACTGCCCCACGAAGTCGAAGTTCAGCGTGATGCCGGTCATGCCGAGCGAGACCCAGAATACGGCAATCACGGCGACGCAGACCAAAAGGTAGTTCGCCGCGGCCTTGAGCGGCGGCGTTTCCTGGCGGGGCGCCGCCGTGAACGGGCGGGCGAGCGGTGAGGGTGCTTTCAACGGGCGCCTTTCTCGCGGCGGTCGGACGGCGCGGCTACTCGAAGTCGAAGAACCACTTGAAGCCCAGCTCGTCGAAGGCGGCCTTCTCGCTGGCCAGGTACTTCTCGGTCAGGCGGTCGAACTCGCCCGAGGCCTTCGACTGGGCGATGAACTCGTTCAGCTGGCCCAGCAGCTCGTCGTTGCCCTTGGCCACGGCGATGCCCCACGACTCGGGGTCCTGGAACGGGATGAACACGGCCTCGGTGGTGTCGGGGTTCTTCTGGTTGTTGCGGTAGATGGTCAGCTGGTCGTACAGGAAGCCGTCGGCCTTGCCCTGCACGACCTCGGTCACGCAGGCGCTCTCGTCGGCCAGGCGCACGACCTCGGCTTCGGTAAGGTTCTTCGTGGCGAACACGTCGCCGGTGGAGCCGGTCTTCACGGCCACCTTCCTGCCGGCCTGGTTCAAGTCGTCGATGCTGCCGATGCCCGACTGGGCGTTGGCCAGGATGGCCAGCTGCGCCATGGCGTAGGGGTCGGAGAAGTCCACCGACTCCTTGCGGGCGTCCGTGATGGTGATGGACGACATGAGGCAGTCGGCCTTGCCGGTCTGCACCATGGGGATGAGGCCGTCGAACGCGGTGTTCTCGATGACCACGTCGTAGCCGTACGCCGCGCCGAAGTCCTTCATGAAGTCCACGGACACGCCGCTGGGGTTGCCGGCGTCGTCCTTCGTCTCGAACGGGGGATAGGCCAGCTCCATGGCCACGGTCAGCGTCTTGTCGGCGCCGTCGCCTGCGGGCGCGGCGTCGTTCGAGCCTTCGGTGCCGCCGTTCGACGAGCAGGCGGTCAGGGCGAGGAGCGCCGCCGCGGCGAGCGCGAGGGCGGCGAGGGCCGCGCGCAGGCGGCGCGGGCGGGTGGGGGCGGTGGTGTTCATGCGTGTTCTCCCTCCAGAGCGGTTTCGAAGTTCTCCTGCATCGTGCGGAGCGTGCGGTCGAGCGCCTCAAGCTCGCCGTCGCCCAGGCCGCGGCACTGCACGTCGGCGAGCGCGTTCGAGATGGACTCGAAGACGGGCTGCAGCTGCCGCCCGCGCTCGGTGAGCGCCACGAGCGTCACGCGTTTGTCCTCGGGCAGCTTCGCCGTGGACACGTAGCCGCATCCCGCCAGCTTCTTCACCAGCGCGGTGACGGTGGACGGGTCGCGGCCGATGCGCTGCGCAAGCTCGCACATGGGCAGCTCGCCGTGTGCGAACAGCTGCACGAAGATGTCGCCGTGCGAGGGCGCGATGCCCGCAAGGCCGTGCTGCTCGAGCTCCTCGGTGATGAAGCGGTTCGCCAGGGCGAGCGTCCGGGCCAGCTGGTTGACGGTTCCGCGCAAGCCGGCCTCCTTTCGATGCGTCGGATGCTCCGAGATTATACTTTGATGTCAAAGTAATGTCAAAAAAACTCTTCCGTCAGGCGGCGGCTCTCGGCTAAAATCCTAGTAAATTTGTAGCAATTATGGTGTGCGGTGGATTTTCCCGTGGCGGTTGACTTGGAGCGGGCTCCGGGGTATATGCTGCTGTCGTAACAGGAGATGGCGGCGGTGCGTCCAGCCGCCCGCTTGCGGCCGAGGCTGCCTGCGGGGCTGGGACCGCCGCGGAAAAGGAGCATGGCATGACCCCCCGAATCACCGAGGCCGCACGGGCGTACCGCGAGAAGCTGTATCCCGGAAGCGCGGCCACCCTGTACGAGACCGATCCCGAGTTCGTGGAGCTGTTCGCCAACTTCGCGTTCGACGAGGTGGTGAACGCCGAGGGCGCCGGCGGCGGCAACCTTGATGACCGCACGCGCTTTTTGGCCATACTGTCCGCGCTCGTGGGCAGCCAGGGCGTCGAGGCGTTCAAGGCACTCGCGCCCGCCGCGCTTGCGGTGGGCTTGGAGCCCGTGGCGCTGAAGGAGCTGGTGTACCAATCGATGGCCTACGTGGGCTTCGGCCGCATGCTGCCGTTCTTGCTGGCGGCGAACGAGGTGCTGGGCGAGCGCGGCGAGTGTCTGCCGCTCGAGCCCCAGGGCACGACGACGCGCGAGGACCGGCGCGAGGCCGGCAACCGCGCGCAGGTGGAGATCTTCGGCGAGGGCATGCGGGAGTCGTGGACGCGCGGCCCCGAGGACCGGCGCCATGTGAGCGAATGGCTGGCCGCGAACTGCTTCGGCGACTGGTACACGCGCGGCGGCCTGACCCTGGCCGAGCGCGAGCTGGTCACGCTGTGCCTGCTGGCCGCGCAGGGCGGCTGCGAGCCGCAGCTGACGGGCCACGCCCTGGGCAACCTGAGGCTGGGCAACGACAAGGAGCTTTTGGTGGGCGCCGTGTCGCAGTGCATCCCCTACGTGGGCTACCCGCGCGCCCTGAACGCGCTCGCCTGCATCGACGAGGCCGCCGAGCGCCTCGCGGCCGAGGGGGAGGCGGGAGCGTAGAACTTGCTTGCGCGGGCTGTCGCAGCGTGTGGAAGCCCGTCCCCGGGCGGGCGGTTCCACCCGGGGACGGGCTGCCGGGCAGGGGCCGCTACGCGAACAGCGCAGCGGCCTTCTCCATGCGCTCGGCGATAGGCACGCCGAAGGGGCAGCGGGGCTCGCACGACTGGCAGGCGATGCAGTCGGCGCCCGCTGCGTCGAGGGCCTCGTAGTGGGCGCGCACGCTGGCGGGGACCTCGTCTTGCATCGTGGCCAGGTCGTAGAACTTGTTCACCAGGGCGATGTCGATGCCCGAGGGACAGGGCGTGCAGTGGCCGCAGTACGTGCACTGGCCGAAGTAGGCGTGTTTGGGAGCGCCGGCGAGCACGCTCGCATAATCGCGCTCCTCGTTGGTAGCCTGCTCGTAGGCGCAGGCGTCGGCCACGTGCGACGGCGTTGCGAAGCCAGCCAGGATGCTGGCCACGGCGGGACGCGTGAGCGCGTAGTGAACGCACTGCGTGGGCGTCATCGCCACGCCGAACGGCGACGCCTCGGCGCTGAACAGCCGGCCGCCGGCATAGCCCTTCATGACGGTGAGGCCCACGCCCTCGCGCTCGCAGAGCGCGTAGAGCTCGGCGCGTGCCGGGTCCATGCCGCCCAGCTCGTCGGCGTAGTCGAACGTGAAGGCGTCGTCGAGGCTCGCGTGCGCGGGCAGTAGGTCGAAGGCGGGGTTCACGCTGAACATGACCACCTCGATCTCACCGGAGAGCGCCGCGCGGCGCGCCACCTCGGGCGCGTGGGTGGACAGGCCGATATGGCCGATCGTGCCGGCCTCCTTGAGCGCGCGCACGTAGCCGATGAACTCACCTGCCATGATGGCCTCGTACTCGTCCACGTCGTCCACGTAGTGGATCATGCCCAGCTCCACGTGGTCGGTGCCCAGGCGCGCGAGCAGGTCCTCGAACGCGGGACGCACGAAGGCCAGGTCGCGTGTGCGCGTGTACTGGCCGTTCTGCCAGGTGGATCCGATGTGGCCCTGGATGATCCAACGGTCGCGGTTGCCCGCGATGGCGGCTCCCAGGTTGCTGCGGACCTCGGGTTCAGCCATCCAGCAGTCGAGTATGTTGATGCCGGACGCGGCACACGCGTCTGCGACCGCCTTCACCTCGGCGGCCGACTTCTTCTCCATCCATTCGGCGCCGAAGCCTATTTCGCTTACCTCGAGGCCGGTGCGGCCCAGTTCCCGATAGCGCATGGTTCCCCCTCGTTCGTTGTGTCTATGCGTTAATAATACCGTCGAACGCGCTTGCATGCGAACGCGTTTAGCGTGATGTCATTTAACACCCTGGATCGCGCTCCAAGTCAAGGAGGGTCGCCGCCTTTTCTTCTCGTGCGTTTCTGAACGCTTTCCCCGAAAGTGTTCAGAAACGCTTCCATCAGGCCCTTTGTCTCTCGACGAATGCGAGACGGGGTCGTACCATGCCCTCGGGGGAGTTTCTCGCAAGGAGGTTCAACATGGTTTTCTCGGTGGTTCTGCACCAGATGGGGGTGTTCTTCCTCATCGTGATCGTGGGAATGGCGGCGTCGCGGCTCGGCGTGGTGAAGCGCGATTATCTGAAGGAACTTGCGTCGCTCGTGTCGAAGGTGTTCCTCCCGGCGCTCATCTTCTACATGACCTACCACGGTACGACGCGCCAGCAGGTGCTCGACAACGTGCCTATGATCGCGCTTGCGGCAGGGTTCTACGTAGTGGTGAGCGCGATCATGAAGGCGCTCGCCCTGCTCTTGAAGCCGAAGGGCGACCGGCAGAAGGTATTTAGGTTCGCCTTCATCTTCGGCAACACGGGATTCGTGGGCATACCGTTGCTCGCGGCGCTGTATCCGGAAAGCGGTCTTTTGTATATGGCGCTGTTTTCCATCGTGGACCAGTTGCTGTTCTGGACATATGGCGTGTATCTGGCCACGGCCTCAGACCGGCGGGCGCGCTTCGGGCTTCGGCAGCTGGCGAGCCCCAACATCGTGGCCATAGTGCTGGCGTTGGTTTTCGTGCTCGCTGGTGTGCAGCTGCCGGGCCTCGTGATGGACGTGCTGGATACCGTGTCGGGCGCGACGACGGCTCTCTGCATGGTGTATTTGGGATGCCTGTTCTACTATTCGAACTGGGGTGTGGCGCTCAAGGCGCGCGAGGTGTATGCAGGCATCGCGGTGAAAATGGTGCTGCTCCCCGTGGTGCTCGGCAGGCTGCTGTTCCTGACGGGACTGCCGGAGGACATGGTGGTGTCGATGATCGTGATCATGGCGCTGCCCACCATGACGGTAGTGCCCATGGTGGCGGCTGCGCACGGGAACGAGGGCGAGTACGCGGCGGGAGTGACCGTGGTCACGCTCGCGTCCTGCATCGTCACCTTGCCGTTCGTGGTTCTCTTGGCGACGGGCTAGGCGGGCGGCATGCGGCGGTTTGCAGGTGCCTCGAGACCGGCGACGATGAACGCGTCAAGCGTTTCTCGCGTGGCGTCCCAGGCGCCGGGCGCGCGGCGCGATGCGCGGGCGACCGCGTAGCAACCGCTGATCTGGAACACGAGGATAGCAGTTGCCTGTTCGGGCGTTAGGCGGCCGCGCGCGGTCTCTCGTCCGACGAACGTATGTTGGTAGCGTTCGATGATCTTGTCGACCACTCGCGTGACCAGAAGGTCGTCGTCGAATATGGGTGCGTACTTGCCGGCGTTGCGCACACGCTCGCACAGCGGACAGTCGCCGCAGGATGCTTCGGTGTCCCCGCGGCGCACCCCCACCATGTCATGCGGGTTCTCGAAGCAGTCTTCCAAGATGGCATCGAGGGTGTCTGAGAGGTTGCGGTAATGCAGGTAGAACGTGCTGCGGCTCGTGCCAGCGGTGCGGCAGACCTCGGCCACGGTGGCATCGTGGAACCGCTTGCGTGCCATGACTTCGAGCAATGCGTCCTTGAGTGCCTGCTCGGTGGCGAAAGACCTTTTGTCTGCGCGGGACATGCGCGCCCCCTCCCCTTCGGGTCGCCCATACGGCGGCATGCTTCGCCGAGCGGGCGGGGAAAGCATAGCATGTCCTGCGGCGCCGTGCCTAGAGCGCCGCGTACTCCTCGGCGCCCACCGGTTCGTACCATTCGTTCGAGCCGTTCACGGCGGGCACCTCCACAGCCAGGTGCGCGAACCAGCTGTCGGCGGCGGCGCCGTGCCAGTGCTTCACGTTGGCGGGGATGTTCACCACGTCGCCTGCCTTGAGCGCACGGGCTGGACGTCCCTCTTCCTGGTACCAGCCGCGCCCGCCCGTGACCAGCAGGATCTGTCCGCCGCCCGACTCGGCGCGGTGGACGTGCCAGTGGTTGCGGCAGCCCGGCTCGAACGTGACGTTGCCGATGGTCACCTGCTCGGTGGAGAGCATGTGCAGGTAGCTCCGACCGGTGAAGTACCGGCCGAAGGGGTTCTCCGCCCCGCGCGGGAATATCTCTTTCTCGGGGGTCGTCGGGGTGTCGCTCATGGGTGCCTCCTAGGTTCGCGATGGGTTGTCCCGTCCACGATACCTCTTGGAGCCCGCTCGAAGTCAAGGGCTTTCCGCGCCATGCGCGCCTACCTCCCGAGCGTCCGGCGCAGGCAGGCGGCCGTGGCGCCGGTGCCGTGCGCGGCAAGGGCGGCGGGGGTTCCCGCGAACACGAGGCGCCCGCCGGCATCGCCTCCCCCGGGGCCGAGGTCGATCACCCAGTCGCTCGCGCACAGCACCCGGTGGTCGTGCTCCACCGCCACGACCGTGTTGCCGGCGTCCACCAGGCGGTCCAGCAGCGCGAGGAAATGCTCCACGTCCTGCGGGTGCAGGCCGCGCGTGGGCTCGTCCAGCAGGTAGAGCGTGCGCTCCCGGCCGCCCCCGAGGAGCTCGCGTGCCAGCTTCAGGCGCTGGCCCTCGCCGCCCGAGAGCGTGGTGAGCGGTTGCCCCAGTTCCAGGTAGCCGAGTCCCACGTCGACCAGCAGGCCGAGCGTGCGGGCGATCTTGGGGTGGGAGGCGAAGGCGTCCTGCGCCTCGTCCACCGACAACGCCAGCACGTCGGCTATGGAGCGTCCGTCTAGCGTCGCCTCCAGCACCTCGTCGTGGAAGCGGCGGCCGTGGCAGGTTGGGCAGGGGGCCTGCACGTCCTTGAAGAAGAGCAGGTTGCTGGTGACGGTGCCCATGCCCTCGCACGTCTCGCAGCGGCCGCCAGGGGTGTTGAAGGAGAACGCCTTCGCCGAGAGTCCTCGCGAGCGCGCCTCCGGGGCGGCGGCGAAGGCCGCGCGGATGGGAGCCCACACGTCCGCGTACGTGGCCACGTTCGAGCGTTTCATGCGCGCGATGGGCGTTTGCTCCACGGCGACGATGCGGTCGAGGTGCCCGCAGCCGGACACGGCGTTCTCGGGGCCGGCCGCGTCGCCTTGCGCCAGGACGTCGAACACGAGGGTGGACTTGCCCGAGCCGGACGGCCCCGTCACCGTCACGAGGCACCCGGCGGGGATGTCCGCGTCCAGATGGTCGAGGTTGAACCGGGTGGCATTGCGTATCTCGATCGGGGCGCCCCGGGGCGTGCGCGGCGCCGCCTTGGGCGCGAGCGGGCGTGCGAGGAAGCGCCCGGTGGCGGAGTCGGGCGCGGCGGCGAGGTCGGCGAGCGACCCCTCGGCCACCACGCGCCCTCCGCAGGCGCCCGCGCCGGGGCCCAGGTCCACCAGGTGGTCGGCCGCGCGCATGACGTCGAGGTCGTGCTCGATGACCAGCACGGTGTTGCCCAGGTCGCGCAGGTTCCGCAGGATGTCCACGAGGCCCTCCGTGTCGCGGGGATGCAGGCCGGCGGTGGGCTCGTCCAGGATGTAGACGACGCCGGAGAGCTCCGAGTCCAAGACGGCAGACAGGCGCAGCCGCTGCAGCTCGCCGCCCGAGAGCGTGACGGTAGCGCGGTCGAGCGTCAGGTAGTCCAAGCCCACGGCGCCGATGCGCGCGAGCTTCGTCTCCATGTCCAGCAGGTAGTCTTTCACCATCGCGCGACGCGGCCCGCCCAGCTCTGCGCTCACCCGGCGCACCCACGCCGCGAGCTCGCGCAGCGACCGGTTCGCCAGCTGGGGCAGCTGGGTGCCCGCCACGGTAGCCCCGCGGCCCCGTGGACCCAGGCGCTCTCCGCCGCAAACGGGGCAGGCGGCACGCACGAGGTAAGGGCGCACGCCCTTTGCGTCCGGCCCCCGCTCGCCCAAGCGGCGCATGAGCAGCGGCACCACGCCCTCGAAGCGCCCGTCGGCCACCTTACGGGGCGGCGCGACGTGCGGCAGCGCCTCCTTGAGCGCGGGCGCCTCGGCACCCTCGTACAAGAGCGCCTTCTGCAGCGCATCGAACGCCCCCACGGGCACGCGGGCGGGGTCGGGCAGGCCGAAGTGGCGGCTTGCCGCGCGGAACACGCCTATCTGGTACTCGCGGTACTTCGCCTGCCAGAAGGCCACGGCCCCGTCCTCCAGCGAGAGGGACTCGTCCACGGCGGCCGCGCGGTCGACGGAGAGCGCCTCGCCCATGCCCTCGCACGCGGGGCAGGCGCCCTCGCGCGTGTTGAACGAGAACTCCGTGCGCGTGACCTTGTCCATGCGCTCGCCGCACGCGGGGCAGAACTGGTACACGCGGAAGTCGTCGCCCACGCGCTCCGTCTCCTCCACGCAGTCGGCCGCGCAGAGCATCTCGCCGCAGTGCGGGCAGGGGTACTCCCCCAGCTTCTCGAACACCATGCGCAGCGCCGTGTACACGTCGGTCGCCGTGCCCACGGTGGAGCGCGGGTTGCGGTTCGCGCCGTCCTGCAGGATGGCGATGGCGGGGGAGGCGCCCCGCACGCGCTCCACCGCGGGCTTGGGGATGCCCTGCATCGAGAGCGCTTCCAGGTGCAGGCGCTGGCACTCGGTTGCCAGCACGTCCACGAGCAGGGTGGACTTGCCCGACCCCGACACGCCCGCGAACACGGTGATCTTGTTCTTGGGGATGGCGAGCGTGACGTCGCGCAGGTTGCCCTCGCGCGCGCCGACGATGGTGAGGGTGCTCACAAGGGGAACCTTTCGCCGAGGGGGAATCGGGGGAGCCCTACGCCTTGCCGCAGCTGGGGCACAGGTCGCAAAGGAAGCACTCGCCGCACTTCGGGTTGCGCGCGATGCACGTCTGGCGGCCGAACAGCACCCACTGGTGGTTGATGGGCCCCCACCACGCGCGCGGGTAGAGCTTGAGCAGCGCCGTCTCGGTCTTGGCCGGCGTGTCGGCGGAGGGCCCGGCGAACTTCAGCCGGTGCGCGATGCGGAACACGTGCGTGTCAACCGCGATGCCCTCCACGATGCCGAACGCCTCGTTGAGCACGACGTTCGCCGTCTTGCGGCCCACGCCGGGCAGCTTCTGCAGCTCGTCGATGTCGCGGGGTATCTCGCCGCCGTAGTCGGCCACCACCATCTGCGCGCACTTGATGACGTTCGCCGCCTTCGTATGGTAGAACCCTATGGTGCGGATGATGTCCTCCACGTCGCGCACGTCGGCGGAGGCGAGGTCGGCCGGCGTGGGGTAGCGCTCCCAGAGCCTGGGAGTGACCTTGTTCACGCCCTTGTCGGTGGTCTGCGCGGACAGCAGCACGGCGATGGTCAGGCGGAACGGGTCTCCGCCGTACACGAGCGCGCACTCGGCGGCCGGATAGTGCTCGTTCATTCGGCGCGCCACCTCGAGCGCGCGCTCCCGCTTGGCGGCCATGGTCTCACGCGGCATAGGATCTCCTTCGGTCGTTGCGGTGGTGGCACTGGCCAGTATAGCGAACTTCGCGGACGCGTTGCCGCTATACTGGGAGGCGACGGCATGTTGTCGCGAGGAAAGGCAGGTCCATGGGCGCGACGTTGGTGGTGGGCGACACGCATTTGAAGCACGAGCTGATCCTGCCGCGGGTCGACGCGGCGATCGAGCGTTGCGACGCCGACCGCGTCGTGTTCCTGGGCGACTACTGCGACGAGTGGGGATCGACGGGCCGGCAGCTGCTCGCGGCGCTCGAGCTGTTCGCCGGCTGGGTGGAGGACACGCACGCGGCGGGTGTTCGGGTCGACCTGCTGCTGGGCAACCACGATTTCCAGTACCTGATGGGCGAGGAGGGGCCCGGCACCCACGTCCTGCTCATGGACGACGTCGCGGAACTCCTCGGGGCCCTCGGCGCGACGATGGCCGAGACGGTGGACGGCTTCCTGCTCACGCACGCGGGCCTCACGGCGGGCTGGGCGCGACTGCATCTGGAGGCGCCCGCGGATGCGGAGGAGGCGAAGGCGCAGTTGAACGGCCTGTTCGCGCGCGGCACATGGAGCGACCTGCGCGCCCTCTCGTCATGCGGCACGGGTCGGGGCGGCTGGGACGAGCCGGGGCCCCTGTGGGCAGACCGCTTGGAGCTGTGGGAGGATGCCTATCCGGGCATCAGCCAGATCGTGGGCCACACGCCGGTCGCCGCCTGCGAGCGGATGCCGCCAGCGTCTCGCTGGGCGCGCGCCGACGGCGGCGAGGAGCTGTGGCTGTGCGACACGTTCTCGCTCACGAGCCGCATGCGCCCCATCGGCGACGGCGGCATGCTGCTCGTGGAGGACGGCCGCGCGGAGGCCGTGGCCGGCGGGGGCAATCCGGACTTCCAGCCGTGGGAAGAGGTCGTGGCGGCGGCCGGCGTGCGGTAGCGGCGGGGCCTGCGTCGTCCTGGGCGCAGCGCGGTGGCACGGGGCCCGAGGCGTCGAACCCTCCATCGTCTCGATGCAACGCCAAAAAGCGTCCCGAAAGTCACCGTTTCGACCGCTGTGAAGCCTTTTCGCGCGCTCGGAGCCCCATTTCGACGGCGGATCTGTTGTCCTCTGCGCGTTTGCGCAGGTCGCTAACCGCGCCGAGCTTCTTCTTGCCGCCGAAGCGCTTCACAGCGGCCGAAACGGTGACCGGGGGCCCTTGAATCCGGAAGGGACCTCCGGAACGTGGCCGGATCCCCCGTTCTTTCGGTACATCGGCTTGCCGCCTGTGGTTTATCCTTCACGAGGCGGTTTCGGCCCTGCGGCGGCCGTCCGCGGCGCGGTATACTGCTCCCCGGTCGTCCGCGCGGGCGGCCCGCCGCGCAACCACGTGCACGAAGCCGCCTTCACGCGGCTTTTCGTGCTGCTTGTATACGGAAAAGGACACGCTATGCTCATCGACTCATTGACGTTCACCCTGGAGAAATCGGGTTGCCTCGACGCGTTCTGGGGCAAGCTCGACGAGGGGCTTGACGGCACGCTCGGCGTGGCCTCGTCGGCGCGCCCGTTCCTCGTGGCGGCGCGGTTCGCGCACCGGCCGCAGACGACGCTCGTCGTGGTGGCGGGCGAGGAGGCGGCCATCGCGTTCGCGCGGCAGGTGGCGGCGTACCTGGGCGACGAGCGCGTCATGCGCTTCCCCGAGCGCGCCGACTACCCGTGGGGCGGCAAGCCGGGCGATCCGGCCCAGGCAGCGCGCCGCATGGAGGCCGTGCATGCGCTGGCCTCCGGCCGCGAGGCCGTGGTGGTGGCGAGCGCCCGTGCGCTCGTGCGCGCGCTGCCGCCGGCGGGGTCGAACGTGCACCTGCCGCTCGTGTTCGAGGCCGGCCGCGAGCTGGCGGACATGGAGGGCGCGAAGGCGGCGGGCATAGCCGAGTTCGGGGACGTGGCGCGGGCCCTGGAGGAGCGCGGCTACCAGAACACCGGAGAGCTGGACGGCCCCGGCACGTTCGCCGTGCGCGGCGGCACCCTGGACGTGTTCCCCGGCAACCTGGTGTACCCGGTGAGGCTCGACTTCTTCGGCGACGAGCTGGACGAGATCCGCCGCATCGTGCCAACCACCGGGCAGACCATCGCCGCGCTGCCCCGCGCCGACGTGTACCCCGTCGTGGAGTTCGCGGCCTCGAGGGCCGCGCTCGCCCGCGCGCGTCAGAAGCTCGAGCGGCCCGCCGAGACGAACGCCGCGCTGCGCGACGTGCTGGAGAGGCTGGACGGCGGCCTGCGCGAGGGCGGCTCGGACGTGCTTTTGCCCTACCTGTACAAAACCACCTCCACGCTCGGCGACTACGTGCGCCCCGGCGCCCTTTCGGTGCTGGTGGAGCCGCGCTCGCTCTTCGACGACATGACGCATGCCTACGACGACCTGGCGGGACGGTCGAAGGGGACGGGCATCGCGCTCGAGGGCCTCTACGCCGAGCCCGCCGGCGTGAGCTTCGGCGACGGCCAGCGGGCCACGTACGTGTCCATCATGCGCGTGGGCGGGCAGATAGACGACGAGCTGCCGGTCAAGCGCGTGGAGGTGGCGGGACACCCCGACAAGCTGTACGGCCGCTTGCGGACGCTCGTGGACGGCGGCTACACGGTGGTGTTCAGCGCTCCGAACTTCCGCGCCCGCCAGGACATGAAGCTGGCCTTCGTGGACCAGGGCCTGCCCATCCAGGAGACGTTGGATTCCGACGTTCTCCCGAACGCCGGAGCTGCCTACGCTGCGGAAACCCTCGCCGACCCTGCGAACGACCGGCGGGATGGGGAAACCGCCGGCGCTGCCAAGCGCCGGCTGCGGCGTGGCGTGGTGAACGTGGTGGACGTGGACATACCGCTCGGCATGATCGTCCCGAAGGCAAAGCTGGCGCTCGTGAGCGTGTCGGACACGCAGGGGGCATCCGCGGCACGCCCGAGCCGGCACATCGACGTCACGGACATCACGTTCCCCTACAAGCCGGGCGACTACGTGGTGCATGCGGCGCACGGCGTGGCGCACTTCAAGGAGCTCGTGCGCCGCGACGTGGACGGCACGGCGCGCGACTACCTGCTGCTGGAGTACGCCGAAGGAGACAAGCTCTACGTGCCGGTGGAGCAGCTCGACCGCGTCACGCGCTACGTGGGGCCGGAGGGCGCGAGCCCCCGCCTCACGCGGCTGAACACGGCCGACTGGTCGCGTGCCATGAAGAAGGCGCGCGCCGCCACGAAGAAGCTGGCGTTCGACTTGGTGGACGTGTACACCCGCCGCGCCACCGTTCAGGGCTACCGTTTCGGCCCCGACACGCCGGCCCAGCGCGAGATGGAGGAGGCGTTCCCCTACCAGGAGACGCCCGACCAGCTGTCCGCCATCGCCGACGTGAAGGCCGACATGCAGTCCGCCAAGCCCATGGACCGGCTCGTGTGCGGCGACGTGGGCTTCGGCAAGACCGAGGTGGCCATCCGCGCCGCGTTCAAGGCCACGCAGGACTCCAAGCAGGTCATGGTGCTCTGTCCCACCACCATCCTCGCGCAGCAGCACTTCACGAACTTCAAGGAGCGCTGCGAGCCCTTCGGCGTGCGCGTGGAGGTGCTCTCGCGCTTCCGCACGCCGGCCCAGCAGGCCGAGGCGCTGCGCGGGTTCCAAGAGGGCGACGTGGACATTCTCGTGGGCACGCACCGGCTGCTCTCGCGCGACGTGAACCCGCACGACCTGGGGCTCGTCATCATCGACGAGGAGCAGCGTTTCGGCGTGGGCCACAAGGAGCAGCTGAAGAACCTGCGCGAGTCCATCGACGTGCTCACGCTCTCGGCCACGCCCATACCGCGCACCATGCAGATGAGCCTGTCGGGCGTGCGCGACATGAGCCTCATCCTCACGCCGCCCGACGAGCGCCGCCCCGTCGAGGTGCACGTGGGCGAGTGGGACCCCGACCTCGTGAGCGCTGCCATCCGCCGCGAGCTGGCGCGCGGCGGGCAGGTGTACTACGTGTCCAACCGCGTGCGCACCATGGAGGAGGCCGTGGGTCGCGTGGCGGCGGCCGCCGGCGAGGCGCGCGTGGGCGTGGCGCACGGGCAGATGTCGAAGGAGGAGCTCGAGCGCGTGATGGAGGACTTCAGCGCCGGCGAGCTGGACGTGCTCGTGGCCACCACCATCATCGAGAGCGGCATCGACAACCCGCACACCAACACGCTTATCATCGAGGACTCGCAGCGCTACGGCCTGGCGCAGATGTACCAGCTGAAGGGCCGCGTGGGTCGCTCGTCCACGCAGGCCTACGCCTACTTCATGTTCCCCGAGCACGTGAGCCTGACCGAGGAGGCCCAGGCGCGCCTCACCGCGCTGGATGAGCACACCGACCTGGGCAGCGGCATGCGCATCGCGATGCGCGACCTGGAGATACGCGGAGCGGGCAGCCTCATGGGCGCCGAGCAGTCGGGCAACATGTCCGCGGTGGGCTTCGACCTGTTCGCGCAGATGCTCGCGCAAGCGGTGAGCGCCACGCGCGAAGGAGACCTCAAGGCCATGGACCAGCTGCCGCCCGCGCTCTCCGACATCACGGTGAACGTGCCGGGGCACACCTACCTGCCCGAGGACTACGTGCCCGACGCCGACGAGCGGGTGCTGTGGTACCGCAAGATCGCAAGCGCCGCAACCGGGCAGGCGGTAGAGGACGTGGCCGCTGACCTGGCTGGAAAGCGCCCCGACATGCCGCAGGCCGCGAAGAACCTGCTGGAGAAGGCGCGCATCAAGGCCTATGCGAACGAGCGGCATATCCGCACCGTGTCGGTGACGGGCGGCCGCCTGGTGGTGGAGCCCATCGACGTGTCGCGCGACCAGATGACGAAGCTGCGCCGTGCGGGCGGCCGCTACTTGGCCGACAAGCGCAAGCTGCAGCTGCCGCTGCGCTACTTCAAGCTGGACGAGGGCGACAACCTGCTCGCGCCGGTGCTCGCGTTCCTGAAGGAGCTGGCGGGATGAGGAGGCGAACGATGAACGGGGGCGAGACGGCAGGGCCCGCCCCCGGCGCGGGCGTGCGCGCGGGGGAGGCCTTCTTTCGGCGGCGGTTCTGGCGGGGGATAGCCTGCGCGCTCGTGGGCGCGGGGCTCTGGGGCTTCTCGGGGGCGTGCGCGCAGTTCTTGCTGTCGAACTACGACATAACGCCCCCGTTCGTCACGGCGGTGCGCATGCTGGGGGCGGGCCTGCTGTTCCTCGTCGTGCTCGCGGTGCGCCAACGCGAGCGGCTGGCCGCGATGCTGGCCGACCGGCGCACGCTCGGGCGCCTCGCGGTGTTCGGCGCGGTGGGCCTGTACCTCTGCCAGATCACGTACGCCATCGTCATCGACTACACGAACGCGGGCACGGCCACGGTGCTGCAGTGCTCAGGGATAGCGTTCGTCATGCTGTTCGCGTGCGTCGTCGGGCGGAAGCTGCCGCGGGCGAAGGAGCTCGTCGGCTTGGTCGCGGCCATGTTCGCTACCTGGCTCATCGCCACGCAGGGCGACCCGTCGGCGCTCTCGCTGCCGCTGCCGGGCCTGGTGTGGGGCATCGCGAACGGGCTGTCGGTGGCGTTCTACATCATGTACCCGAAGAGGCTGTTCGCCGAATGGGGCAGCTTCGCGGTCACGGGAATCGGCATGCTCGTGGGCGGCGTGGCGGCCGCGCTCGTATGGCTGGCAGGCGGGGTCGCGGGTGGCGCGGGGCTCGCGCTGCCCACGCTCGACGCGGCGGGATTCCTTGTGTTCGGGCTGATCATCGTCGTGGGCACGTTCGCCGCGTTCGCGCTGTACCTGCACGGCGTGTCCATCGTGGGCTCGGTGAAGGGGAGCCTGCTCGGCGCCATCGAGCCGGTGAGCGCCACGGCGTTCTCGGCCCTGTGGCTGGGAACCGCGTTCTCGGGAGCCGACTGGGCGGGCTTCGTGCTCATGATAGCCATGATCTTCCTGGTCACGGGCGAGAAGCCGCAGCCGCAGGCAGAAGCGCCCTGCGAGGGCGATTCCTCCCCCACATGACAAGGGGACAGGTACCTTGTCATGATGCAGGAAACAGAAGTCGAAGGAAGCGCGCTGGACGGCGCAGAAGGGGAGGCGTTATGAGCAAGGAGCGCCGACGCTACCTCGAGTCGTGCGAGGTGTCGCGGCTTGCGCGCTACGAACTGGGCGGTGTGGAGCAGAAGGTCACGGTGGAGGGCCGGCGCGCGGACGCGCCCGTGGTGATCTTCCTGCACGGCGGGCCCGGCTCGCCGTTGCCCGTCTCGGTGGGCACGCGCGGCATGTTCCCGGACCTCGCGGACCGCTACGTGCTGGCAGCGTGGGACCAGTTGGGGTGCGGCGCGAACCGCTGCCGGCTGGGCGACGACGCGTGCATCGATCGTTACGTGGACATGACGCTCGACCTCGTGCGCGCGGTGCGGCGCGACTTCCCCAGCAACGAGGTGAACCTGCTCGGCGTGTCCTGGGGCTCCATCCTGGCGGCGCGCGCAGCCGCGCGCGAGCCGGAGCTCGTCGACCACGTGGTGACGTACGGGCAGGTGCTCAAGCAGCTCGGTTTCAACGACGAGGTGTTCGAGGCGCTCGAGCGCTCGGCGATGCCGGAGAAGCTCAAAGTCGAGCTGCGGGCGATCAGAGGGTCGGGCGCGCGCAACCTCGAGTCGGGCATGCGGCTAGCCGGTTGGGTGCGGAAGTACACCGAGGGCTACCAGGCGCAGGGCGGCGGCATGATGCCCGTCGGCGCCTTCGTGCGCGGCCTGCTGGAGAGTCCCGACTACACGCTGCGCGACCTCGTGGCGGCCGTGTCGAACGACTTCTCGCGCAGTGAGCGCCTGTTCGCGGAGATCTTCGCCGTCGACCTCTCCGACGAGCTTGCGAACATGCGCGTGCCGTACCTCATCGTGCAGGGCGAGACGGACATCGTCACGTCCACCCGCGCCATCCGCGCGTTCGTCACGGAATGCGGCAACCCCAACCTGCGCTACGCCGAGGCCCCGCGCAGCGGGCACATGCCCGGTACGGCCGGCATGAGCCTCCTGTTCGAGCATCTGTCCAACTTCGTGACAAAGGGACAGGTGTCTTGTCATAAATAGAAAGGGAGTCGAGGTGCGTACACCGAGAAAACAATGCGAATCCAATGTGTACCATGTGGTGGCAAGGGGTACAGCACGTCAATTGATCTTCGAAAACGACTCCGACCGCACGTTCTTTCTTCGGCTTCTATCGGAAAAAGCCCATGAGACGAATTGTACGATCTACGCGTGGTGCCTTATGGGAAACCATGTTCATGTGCTTGTGAGAGCTCCCATGGAAGATGTTTCGCGGTTCTTCAAATTGGTGTGCGGAAACTATGCTCAGGCGTTTAATGTGCGGAATGGGCGCACGGGGCATCTGTTCCAAGAGAGGTTCAAAAGCGAGCCTGTTTCGGACGATTCCTATTTTCAGACAGTGGTGCGATACATTCACATGAATCCCGAGAAGGCCGGTTTGGCTTCGTGCGCTCAATATCGCTGGAGTAGCTTCAGCGAATACATCGCTTCCAAGCGTTCACTGGTGTTGTGCGATACGGACTACGTCTTGGATATTTTTGGCGGCATTGAAGAGTTCATGCGCTTCCATCAGGTAAAAGATGATGATGCGGTTTGCTTGGACGCGGACGCGGCGGGGAAGACGAGGCCCATGCGCGACGAAGAGGCGCTTGCCCTTGTGCAGCGGATACTCGAAGAGGTGGATCTTGCTGATTCGAGACCTGCTGACTTAAAGACGGTCGAAAAGAAGCGCAGAGACGATGCGATTAGAAGAATGAGCAAAGCTGGCTTGTCGATAAGGCAGATAGAGCGTTTAACGGGGATCGGTCGCGGTGCGATTCAATATGTGCTTCGATAAGTAGCGTATTTATGACAAGGTACCTGTCCCCTTGTCAGGTTCGCCGCGGTACAATGACGGGGTGCCTACACGGGACGGAAAGGATGTGTCGATGGGGCTCGACGCTTTGATCGTGATCGACATGCAGGAGGCCCTCGTTGGGCGGCGACCTTGCGGGGCGGATGAGACGGTGGACGCGATCGCGAGGCTTGTCGGCGCGTGCCGCGAAAGCGGCGTGCCGGTCTTGCACGTGCGCCATGACGGTGGGCCCGGCGACGAGTTCGAGGCGGGCACGGACGGCTGGCGGATCTGCGCGCCGCTTGCGCCACAGGAAGGCGAGCCCGTGTTCGACAAGCATTTCAACAGCGCGTTTCGTCGGACGGGGCTGCAAGCGCACCTCGAGCGCCGCGGCCTGCGCCGTTTGCTGATGTGCGGCATGCAGACGGAGTTCTGCTTCGACGCGTCGGTCAAAGTGGGCTTCGAGCTGGGCTTCGACGTGACGGTGCCGAGGGGCGCGGTGACGACGTTCGACTCCGCGTTCGCGCCGGGAGGGGAGCTGACGGCGTATTACGAGGACTGCATCTGGGACGGCCGCTATGCGCGGGTGGTCCCGCTGGAAGAGGCGCTGGGCGCGATCGGGCGCGGCGCGTGAGAGGAGGGCGGCCGTGGGGCTGTTCATGACGTTGGAGGACGCGTCGGCCGAGGAGGCGGCGCTGCTGCGGGAGGGCGTGCTGCCCGAGGCGGCGCCGGGCGAGGCGGCCGAGGGACGCCTGCGGGTGTTCGACCTGCACTGCGACACGCTCGATAGGCTGGCGTTCCACGGCGACCCGTCGGTGCCGGGCGGGTTCGCCGCGCACGACGCGCGCATCCCGGCGGCGCGCATGTCCTCGCTCGCCGACAACGACGCGCACGTCTCGCTCGAGCGCACGGCTGGGTACGCCTGGTGCCAGTGCTTCGCGGCGTTCGTCCCCGACGAGGCGCGCGGCGATGCGGCTTGGGCGCTGTTCGAGCGCGTGCGGCGCGTATGGGAGCGCGAGCTGGAGCGCTGCGGCGACAAGCTCGCGCGGGCTCGCTCCATGGCCGACGTGGATGCGGCCCTCGCGGCGGGCAAGACGGCGGGGCTCTTCACGGTGGAGGGCGCGTCATTCCTGGAGGACGACGCGGCCGCCGAAGGACGCCTCGACGCGCTCGCCGAGGCGGGCGTGCGCATGGTCACGCTCACGTGGAACGGGCGCAACGCGCTCGGCAGCGGCAACGAGACGGCCGACGGGCTCACCGGCTTCGGCCGCTCCTGCGTGCGCGAGCTGGAGCTGCGCGGCATCGCGGTGGACGTGTCGCACCTGAACGACGCGGGCTTCAAGGACGTGTGCGCGACCGCGACGCGGCCCTTCGCCGCCTCGCACTCCAACGCGCGCGCCGTGTGCGGGCACCCGCGCAACCTCGCCGACTGGCAGCTGCGCGAGCTGGCCGACGCGGGCGGCGTCGCGGGACTCAACTTCTGCCGCGACTTCCTGTCCGACACGCACGCCGACCCCACGCCCGACGACGTGCTGCGCCACGTGGACCGCGTGCTCGAGGCGGCGGGCGAGGACGTGCTCGCGCTCGGCAGCGACTACGACGGCTGCGACGTGCCCAGCTGGCTCGACCCGTGCGACCAGGCAGGCGGTCTGCATGCGCTCATCGCGAGCCGGTTCGGCGAGGCTGTGGCAGGCAAGGCGTTCTTCGGCAACGCCCGCGCGTTCTTCGAACGGCTGGAGGGGCAGGTCTAATACAAGCAACGAGATCATGGACAAGATTGCACCTTGTGGCTGGATTATTGCCGGCCTTCGAGCCTGTACGGCGAAGAAATGGTTGGGTACTGTTTATAATGCCTTTTCAAATTAATGTGAAATTGAGAATAATATAGTGGCGGTTACGCGATACTGTGCATAAGCTCGAATCTCGTCCATGGTGCTCGGCGTGCGAGGAGGAGGCCGGCGCTGCAGCGAAGCCGACGCACCGCAGGGAGGGGAGGAGCGGGCGCTTGAGAGTGCGGAGCGGGAGGGCGAATCCCAAGGGAACGAGAGCAGGAGAACATGCGCTGCAGAAGAGCGAGGCCTGCGTGAGAACGGGAGCTGTGCGCGAACAAGAGCCCGAAGGGAACGATAGCGCCCGAGAGTGCGAAAACCCCAAGGAAAGGGGAGCTGCGGGCGGGTCGCCCTCCGATACCTCGTGGGCGTTCTGTGAGCTCTGTTGACGTGAATCCGATATCGGACTTAAATACCACAGGTACGAAATCGGACTTGCGAATCGAACAACGGAGGGCGAACCGACATGGACGCACGGACGGCGCACGCCAACCGCGAATACAACAACCTTTACCGGCTCGGCAACGAGCTCTACCATAATGTGGCCGTGAGGATGGGGCTGTCGGACAGCGCGTTCGACATCCTGTACGCCCTCGACGGCTTAGGCGACGGCTGCCTCCAGAAGGACGTGTGCACCGCATCGGGCCTGTCGAAGCAGACGGTGAACACCTCGGTGCATAAGCTCGAGCGCGCAGGTTACGTGGAGCTGCGCGTGGAGCACGGACGCGGCACCCACCTCCATCTGACCGAGGCGGGACGCGTTCTGGTGACCGAGCGCATACGACCGGTGGCGAGGGCCGAAGAGGCCGCTTTCGCCGCCATGGCCCCTGGGGAGTGCGAGGAGCTTCTGCGGCTGTCGCGCGTCTACCTCGAGCACCTGCGCGGGCTGGTGGACGCCCTACCGTATCCGGAGAGGAGGTGAGCGGCGTGGCCATCAAGCTGTCGGACCACTTCACTTACGGCCGGCTCGTGCGCTTCGCGCTGCCGTCTATCGCCATGATGATATTCACGTCCATCTACAGCGTGGTGGACGGCCTGTTCGTATCGAACTTCGCGGGCAAGGAGGCGCTCGCCGCCGTGAACCTGGTGTTCCCATTGGCCATGGGGCTGGGGTCGGTGGGCTTCATGCTGGGCACGGGCGGCGCGGCACTCGTGGCGAAGACCATGGGCGAAGGTGAGGCCGTGCGGGCGAACCGCCTGTTCAGCTTCATCGCGCTCGCCGCAGTGGCGTCCGGCATCCTTCTGGCCGCCGTCGGCGCGGTCGTGCTCGAGTCGGTGCTCGCGGCGCTCGGCGCGCAGGGCTCGCTCATGGAGCAGGGCCTCGTGTACGGGCGAATCCTCGTGGTGGCGCTGCCGCTGTTCATCGTGCAGAACGTGTTTC
The DNA here is from genome assembly GCF_030418435.1 of Gordonibacter sp. RACS_AR49. NCBI lineage: Bacteria > Bacillati > Actinomycetota > Coriobacteriia > Eggerthellales > Eggerthellaceae > Gordonibacter > Gordonibacter sp. RACS_AR49. The sequence continues at coordinate 79,723 of NZ_JAIUDM010000007.1, forward strand.
TGAGCTTCTTCATTGCGGCCGAGAAGCCGCAGATGGGCCTCGCGGTGACGGTGGCCGGCGGCGTGACGAACATCGTGCTGGACTATATGTTCATCGCGGTGCTTGGCTGGGGTATTGTCGGCGCCGCGCTCGCCACCGCGGCGGGCCAGTTCTTGGCGGCGGCGGTGTCGGCTGTGTTCTTCGCCCGCAGCAAGACGAGCCGCCTGCGCTTCACCCGCCCGCTCGCGGACTTCCGCGCGCTCGGCAAGACCTGCGTGAACGGCTCGTCCGAGCTCATGACCGAGGTGGCCGCGTCGGTGGTGAGCATGCTGTACAACTACCAGCTCATGATGATAGCCGGCGCGGACGGGGTGGCGGCCTACGGCGTGATCATGTACGTGAACTTCATCTTCACGGCGGTGTTCTTCGGTTTCGCCATGGGCACGGGGCCGGTGGTGAGCTACCATTACGGCGCAAAGAACCAACCGGAGCTCAAGGGCCTGTTCAAGAAGAGCATGCTGCTGGTGGGCGGCACAGGTGCGGCCATGTTCGCCGCCTCGCAGCTGCTCGCTGCGCCGCTCGTGGGCGTGTTCGTGGGCTACGACGCCGAACTTGCCGCCATGACGCTGCACGGGTTCCGCATCTATGCGGTGGCGTTCCTCGTGTGCGGGTTCAACATCTACGGCTCGGCGTTCTTCACGGCGCTCAACAACGGCAAGGTGTCGGCGCTCATCAGCTTCATGCGCACGCTCGTGTTCGAGACGTTCACGGTCATGCTGCTGCCCATCGTGTGGGGCATAGACGGCGTGTGGAGCGCCATCATCGTGGCGGAGGCCTGCGCGCTCGTGCTGACGACCGCCCTCCTCGTGGGGCTGCGCAAGCCCTACGGCTACGCGTAAGAGGCGTGCGAGCCAGGGCCGGCAGGTAGGAGCGGGGATGCCGGGTGCGTGCGCGTGGCGGCGCGGGCTCCCGTGCGGACTTCCGCGTTGCCTCTCCGGTTCGGCCCTCGACTGTATTGACGGGTCGGGTTGAGGCCCCGGTAGCCAAGGCGGTTGCCCGAGGGCGCCTGCTGCCCGCCTTCCACAGCAGGGAAAGGCGATAGACTTGGCAGACGCCCGGCTGTGCAGGGCGCCCTTTGCGTATAATGGCGGCATGGCTGCATGCTGCCCCCTGACGTACCGGAGGTGCGTGGGCGGCGCGGATGCGCGGCCGTCCGGACGCGCCTGGCGGTGGGGCCGGGCGCGGAAGGCGCCTTGGGGGGGCCGAGGCGGCGGGCGATGTCCCGAGCAGGAGAGGGGAATACGGGGATGAAGGGGTTGACGGGCGGTTTCCCGCTGCGGTGCTGCATCGCGCTGGCCGCGCTTGCGACGAACGCGCTGGTCCTCAACCTGTTCGTGGTGCCTTCTACGGGCTCGTACCCTTCATACGGCGGCTTCGCCGCAGCCCTCGCCGCCGTCCTTGCCTACGCCGCGCTGCTCGCAGTCGCGGCCCGGAGGCCGAACGCCCTGCGGCATCCGTCGGTGCCGTGGGCTGCGCTCGCCCTCTTCTGCGCGGGCTCGGCGCTTGTGGCGGCGGGGTACCGGGGCGAGTCGACGACGGCCTCGCTCGCGGGGTGGTTGCTTGCATCGCTCGCCACGGCGTGGCTCGTGGTCTTGACGGGGCTCGCGCTCGCGCATTTCTCGCCCCGGACCGCCTTCGCGGCGATTCCGGCGGCGTACGCCGCCGTGTACGTGGCCGCATCGGCCTTGGTGCCGTTCGTGGAGTCGCTGCGCGCGGCCCGCTTGGCGCTGCTCGCGCTCTACGTGCTCACCTTCCTTGCCGCGTTTGCCTGCGCCGTGCGCCCGGGGCGTGCCGCACTTGCCGTCTTCGCTGACGGGGGAGGCGGCGCGGCGGCCCGGCCCGCGGCATCGGACGGTTACCCGCCGGCCTGCTCGAAGGCCGGCGGGCCGCCCAAGGCGGTGCTGTTCGCCGTGCTGATCGCGCTTGGCCTGGTGAGCGGCTACACCGCCTTCGTCGTGTTCGGCTCGCGCGAGAGCGCCGGCGTGAGCTTCGTGGCGATAGCGGCCGCGATGCTGGCCGTGATCGTGGCGTCGCGTTTCTCGAAAAGCCGCACGGACGTGGTGTTTCACTTCGGGCTGCTGCTCGTGCTGGCCGGGCTCTTGGTGGTGCCGTTCGTGGCGCAGGCGTCCAGCGGCGAGCGCGTGGCCTTGATCCACGTGTCGAACACGCTGCTGGCGGCCGGATCGGAGTGCTTCGCCATGCTCGTGTGGATCGTGCTGGCGGCGCGCGCCGCCAGCCGCCCGGCCGAGGCGCTGGCCTTGCAGGCAGGCGGGCGGATGGCCGTGGCCCTCGGCATGCTGGGCGGCCTGGTGCTGGGGACGGTGGCCTCCTCGTTCTCTGCAGTGAGCCCGCTCGTGCCCGACGTGGTGGCCGTGGGGTTCGCGTTCGCCCTCGTGGCCTACGCGCTGGTGGGGTTGCGGCGCTTCAGCTTCGAGGATGCGCTTTCAGGCGGCGAGGGAGCTCTGCCCGGTTCGGCGCCCGGGCCGGCCCCGGCTGTGGGCGCTCCGGGCACCGGGAGCTTGGCGGCCGCCTCGGAGGCCGCTCTCCCCGGCGACGGGACGCGCGCCGCCATCGAGCGGAGCTGCGGGGCGCTGGCCCGCAAAGGCGGCCTCACCGGCCGCGAGACCGAGATCCTCGCAATGCTCGCACGCGGCCGCAGCGCTCCCTTCATAGCCCAGGAGCTGGTTATCTCGCCGAATACGGTCAAGACGCATGTGAAGCACATCTACGCGAAGCTCGGCGCCCACTCCCAACAGGAGATCATCGATCTTGTGGACAGTCAGTGCGCCGCCGAGTAGCGGGGCGCTGGCAGCGTCCTCGGCCTGCGTCCCGGACGTGCCCCGGTGTTGCCGAGGAGGCGGAACCGACAGCCACGGGCGCTAGCGGTAGCAGGTAGCGGTCATCCTCGCGACGTCCTTGCCCAGGTCGTCTTTGACGGTCACGGTGTAGAAGCCCAGGTGACGGCCCGGCTTGTCGCAGACGGACGTGGCGGTGAGCTTCGCGCCCTTCGTCGCGCGCAGGAAGCTGATGTTCGAGTCCACGGACACGGTGGGCTCCTCGCCGATATTGCACGAGATGGCCAGCGCGAAGTCCGCCAGCGTGAAGATGGCGCCGCCCATGACGTTGCCCATAGCGTTGCGGTGGATGTTGCCCAGCTCCATCTCGCACACCGCACGGCCCCGCCCGCCCTCCACGACGCGGCACCCGGCCGCCTGGGTGGCGAACCGGTCGTTGGCGAACACGGCCTCTATCTGGTCGCGGGTGGGGTTGTCGGGCAGCATGGGCGGGTCCTTTCGCATGGGTTCCGGTCGGGCGCTGAGAAGGCCCCTCGCGGGGCCTTGGAAGGCGGAGGGGGGCTACTGTGCCGGGGCGGCGGTGGCGGCGTAGAGCTCCAGCCAGTCGCCGTCCTTCACGGTGACGGTTTGCGAGCCGCCGCGCACCACGTACTTCTCGTCGGTGATGGAGCCGCTGCCGAAGGCCAGGTCCCTCATCACGAACGCCCCGCACTCGTTGTCGGCCTCGGCTGCCGCCTCGGGCTCGATGGTGACGGTGTAGGTGCCGGCGGGGATGTCCTCGCCCACGCGGTAGAGCCCGCTGCGGTAGGGTGCGGCAGGCTCGAAGGCGGCGTCGGAGGCGGGGTACAGGCGCAGGCCGTCGGGAGCGTCCCAGGCGAACACCGCGCCCTCCTCGAGCTCCACGAAGTAGTTGCCGAAGTACGTGACGCCGTAGTCCACCTCGTAGCGCGCGTCCGAGGTGGGGCCGAACACCACGTAGTCGGCCTCGTCTGCGGGATCTCCCTCCACGAAGTAGAGCCCAGGCTCGAGGTCCTTGCCGGCGCCCACCTCGTAGACGCCCGGCGTGTGCTTGCCGTCGACGGTCCGGCCGTCCGACAGGTCGAGCATGTCCTTGATGTAGTCGATGCTGAAGTCGACGTCCGCGCCGTCGTAGCCGTCGGAATCGCCGTAGCCGTACCGGTAACCGTCGTCGGACCCGTACCCGTAGCTGTTGTGGTAGCCGCCGTAGCGGCCGTCGGCCACTTCGGAGACGATGGCGCATGCCGTGCAGCTCACGCACCCGCCGATACCCAGCACGAAGACGAGCAGGCACCCTGCGAGCACCCAGGGCCATGCCTTGCGCTTCGGTTGACCGGGGGATGCCGCGGGGTAAGGCTGCCCCGGGTACGGTGGGTAGGGCGGCTGCTGGCCGGCGCCGTAGGGCGGGTACGGCGGCTGCTGGCCGGCGGGCTGCTGCGGCGGTGGCGGGTACGCTCCGTAGGGCTGTGCAGGCTGCTTCGGCTGCCCGTACGGCTGCGCGGGCGGGCACGTGCCGGCGGGCGCGTAGGGCTCTGCGGCGGAAGCCGGCAGCGGAGGCCGCTCGTAGGGCGCGGGCGCGGGCGGCGGCCCGGCAGGCTCGGATGATCCGGCAGAGCCGGGCTCGGGCGGATCGCAGAAGTTCTGGCGCTCGGGATCGGTCATGGAAGGCTCCTTGCCTGTTGCGGTCCCGCCTATCTTAGCACAGCCATTCGCGACGGTTTTTCGCCCGCACAGAGATTACAGGCTGGTTTCGTCCTCGGCGGGCAGCAGCGTCTCGGCCGTCGTCTCCACCAGCTCCACCGCGCCCTCCGGGCAGGCGCCGACGCACAGGCCGCAGCCGATGCAGTAGCGCGCGTCGTAGGCGAGCGTCCCGTCGGCCGGGTCGGGGCGCCGCGCGCCCGTGGGGCAGACCGCTGTGCAGGAGAGCGCATCCGTGCAGAGCGCGCAGTCGGTCTCTGACAGCACGAGCGGCACGCGCGCGGCGATGCCCGGGTCGCGCTCGAGCGCTTCCAACAGCATCTGGCGCTTCGGCTGCATCGTCCTCTTCGTGAGGCCCTCCGGCACGAAGTCGTTGAACTCGGTGCCGTTGCCCAGGTTCAGCCGTGCCAGCGCCCGCGCGCGCTCGCGGCGATCGTAGAACTCCTGCAGCACCTCGGAGTTGCGCAGGCGGCGCTTGCCGCTGGCGATGTCGCCCACCTCGCCCACGAGGTTCGAAAACGCGCTGCGCCGGTCGACCCCTGACGGGTCCGCCAGGTCGCGCAATAGGTTCTCCTTCTCGGGGATGACGTCGGAGAAGCCCACGGAACGCCCGCTCCACTCCTCGGCCGTCTCCACGGCGTGGGCGTACAAGAGCTCGCCCATCTCGCCGGCGCGTGCGCAGTCGGTGCAGTAGGACAGGTCGGCCGCTATCGTCACGTCGATGCCCTCGGCCAGCACGAGCGTCCAGAACTCGGGCGACAGGCACGCCAGGCAGGGCAGCACCGCGACGTTCGCCGCCGGCTCCAGGCCGGGGAACACGTTCTCCTTGCAGGTGAGCACCGCGCGCTCGCCGCGCAGGGCTATGCGGCGGATGCGGGCGTGCAGGTCGGCCATCGTGACGCGCGTGGACGAGAACGCGTCGCACACGCCCAGGCAGATGCCGCAGCGCGTGCAGGCATCCCCGTCGATGACGGGGGCTCCGGCCTCGGCGAACGACACGGCCCCATGCGGGCAGGCCAGCGCGCACCGCTCGCAGTCGGCTCCGTGCGCGCGCTGGCAGAAATCCCTCAGCACCACGATGCGCTGCGGCCGCTCGGAGCCGTCCGCAGCGGCGGACGGCTCCTGCTCGGGCGGGAGCCCTGTCTCCTGTTTGTCGGGGGCGTCAGCCACCGAACACCTCCGCGGCCACCTTGTCGATGCGCGCCAGCACGTCCTCGCGGGGCAGAAGCTCGATGCTCTCGAACAGGGGCGGCGACACCATGTTGCCGCACACGGCCACGCGAAGCGGCTGGAGCAGGAGCTTCGGCTTGATCTCCAGGCGCTCGCCCTCGGCGCGGCACGCCTCTTCCAGCGCCTCGGCGTCCCATTCCACGCCCTCGTCGGCCAGCACGCCGCGGCAGGCGGCCAGCGCCTCGTCGGCGCGCGCGCCCTCCTTCTTCAGCACCTTGCTCACGCTCTTCTCGTCGAGCTGCACGTTTCGGCCCCAGAACATGAAGGCCAGCTTGTCCACGGCCTCGTCCAGGCGCGTCAGGCGCTCGGAGACGAGCGGGTACAAATCGCAGTACCACACGGCGCGCTCCTGCACGTCGGCGAGCGCGGACTCGATGGCCGCGCCGTCGAAGGCGGCCTCGCGCGCCTCGGGATCGATGGGCGTGCCGGCGGCCACGGCGCTGCCGAGGATGTTCGCCTGCGCGAGCCACAGAAGCGACGAGCGCACCCAGGCGTTCGGCCCCATGTCCTTGATGTACTGGCCGTTCATCCAGTCGAGCTTCGTCTCGTCGAACACGGCGTCCTTCTTGGTCACGCGCTCCAGGCTGAACTTCTCGCACAGCGTCTCGCGGTCGATGAGGGTGGTCTCGCCGTCGAGCGACCAGCCCAGAAGCGCCAGGAAGTTCACCATGGCGTCGGGCAGGTAGCCGCGCTCGCAGAACTCCTCCACGCTCGCCGCGCCGTGGCGCTTCGAGAGCTTCTTGCCGTCGGGGCCCAGGATCATCGACAGGTGCGCGAACACGGGCACGTCGAATCCGAGCGCCTCGTAGATGAGGATTTGGCGCGGGGTGTTGGACAGGTGGTCGTCGCCGCGGATGACGTGCGTGATGCCCATGTTCGCGTCGTCGCACACCACCGCGAAGTTGTAGGTGGGGCTTCCGTCGGTGCGCACGACGATCATATCGTCCATCACCTCGGCCGGGAAGCTCACGTGGCCGTACACGGCGTCGTCGAACTCGATGGCGCCGCGGCCCTCGGGCACGCGCAGGCGCCACACATGGGGCTCGCCGGCCTCGATGCGGCGAGCCGCCTCGACGGGGTCGAGGTCGCGGCAGGTGCGGTCGTAGCCCGCGTAGCCGCCCTCGCTCTCCTCGGCCGCGGCGCGCTTGGCGTCGAGCTCCTCCTTCGTGCAGAAGCAGGGGTAGACGCTCCCGCGCTCCTTCATCAGCTCGAGCGCCTCGGCGTAGGTGTCCGTGCGCTGCGTTTGGAAGTAGGGGCCTGCCTGCCCGCCCACCTCGGGGCCCTCGTCCCAGTCGAGCCCCAGCCATTTCATGGCGTTCAAGATGACCTGCACGTTCTCCTCGGTGGAGCGCTCGGGGTCGGTGTCCTCGATGCGCAGGATGAAGTCGCCTCCCATGGCGCGGGCGAACGCCCAGTTGTAGATGGCCGTGCGGGCCCCGCCCACGTGCAGGCGGCCGGTAGGGGAAGGCGCGAAGCGCACGCGCACGTTCTTCTTCTCTTCACTCATGGTTGCGATGATCCTCACGTTCGGTCACTGGTTGTCTAGTCGTCGATAGACTTGCGAAGGCCTGTCTAAGGGGCGTGCCGCGCGCAGTTCCGCACGAGCCGAAGCATCCTGCGGATGCTTCGTGCGAGCCCAGGACTGTTCGAGCACGGCATGTCCCTTAGACAGGCCGGCGGCGGAGCGTCGCGCCGACGACGATAGCCAGTATAGACAACACGAGGGTAGTCGCAAACCAGATACCGGCCATGCCCATCCAAAAATCAAGCGGGTACATGCCAATGAGAAGCGAATCGTAGGAGAACGTCCAATTGCCCTGGGGGAACAGCACCGCGTGGAAGGCGGCGAACAGGCCGTTGAAGTCGAGGGCGGCCCACGCGCCGAGCGCCACGAACGCCGCGATGAGGACGGCGGGCGCAACGACGAGCGCGGTGCCCGCGAGGCGACGCTCGCGGCGCACGAGCAGATAGGCGAGGGCGGCCGCGGCGAGCGCCACCACGCCCCAGAGCAGGGGGACGGCGGTTCGCACGAGGACGTTGCAGTCGTCCAGGTGGGAGAGCGCGTCGCCGTCCAGCGCGTAGGCGTCGTCCACGGCGGCCAGCCGATCGAGCGCGGCTTGGGGGGAGGAGCCGCCCGCGTCTGCGGCGACCGCCTTGCGGGCCTCGGCCGACCAGCGCCCGCGGACGGGGGAGCCCTCTGCGCTCGCCTCGCGCGCGGCGTCCAAGATGGCGGCGGCTATGCGGTCGCGCGCACCGTCCTCGCCATCGGCGCCGCGGCCGTAGTCGTCCACGGTGAACCCGCGGGTCTTTACGGCGAGCGCCGTCAGCTGCCCGTCGGTGTAGGGTGATTCCGCGTCGTTCGCGGTGGCCTGCGCGAGCAGCTGGGTGGAGGCGGGCAGCGTGCATGCGCCGAACCCCGCCGCGAACAGCGTCACCGCCAGCGCCATGGCGGCAACCGCCGCCGCTACCTTGTCGGCCATCGGCCGTCCTCCTCGCCCTCTCGCGTCCCCGCGCATCCTCGGCGGCATCCCGTGCCCAGACTGCCGTGCCGTCCTGCCCGCTTGCCGGGCCGCACCCCCGTGCGGCCCGGCGCCGATACCGTCAGCCCCTGTCCACCCAGATGGTGGCCGCCGTCATGCCCTGCTTGTCCTTCGAGATCGTGGGCTGCGGCCCCAGGCGGCTGAACACGCCCATGAACTCGCCGTCGTACAGGTACAGGCCGTTCAGGTTGTTGTACGGCCGGGGGTCGAAGGGCACCTCGTCGTCCGGCAGCGCGTCGATGCCCGTGTCGGGCGGCAGCGTCTCGGTCTTGAAGGGGCGGATGTAACGCTGCACGATGAACGGGTGGCCGGCGCGGCCGTTCGCGAAGCGGTCGATGAGCCGCTCCCATTCCTCCTGCGTCACGGACTCGCCGGCGTACACGTCGTCGGCGCCGTAGTGGTCGGTGGGCTTGATGATCCACTCGCAGCGGTTCTCGCGGATCTGCGGCAGGTTCACGTGCTCGTCGTCCAAGAAGGCGGTCAAGGGCACGGTCTCCTCCACGAACGAGATCTCGTCGGCGTCCAGAAACGCGGTCGTGCGCTCGTCGAACAGCACGCTGAACAGCTGCTTGTCGTGCACGATGTGCCCGGCGAAGCTGCCGATGAGCGCCACCTTGGCCGCGCGCACGGCGTCGATGAGCTGCTGCGACTCGTCCCAGTGGTCGATGACGTCGTTCGTCACGCAGCGCCGCCAGATGGCGTCGATGCGCCGGCCCTCCCCGTCGCGCAGCACCTCGCCGTCGAAGCGCAGGTCGCGCACGTCGGCCACCACGCAATCCGCGCCGCGCCGGCGGAACAGGTCGGCGTAGATGTGGAACTCGTCCACCACGCCGTTCTCCAGGTAGTCGCAGATGGCGATGCGCGGGCTCTCCACCCGGCGCTCGTAGGTTGCGTAGATGTCCAGGAACTTGTCGACCCAACTCTCGAACAGCTCGCAGCCCTCCACGTGGTGGCGGTTCGCGAACTCCTCGAACGTCTTCGACTGCGCCACCGACGTGGTGATCTCGCGGTTCTCGTTCATGCCCGACGAGCCGTCGGCGTTGAACTCGCAGAACTTCACCCGGCCGTCGTCCTCGTTCAGGAACGTGTCCACGCGTGCGAACGGAAGCACCGCGTCGTAGCCGCGCGGCAGGCAGATGAGCTCCTCGAGGCGCGGGTCGAAGTCGAAGGCGCGGCGGTAGTCGGGGTCCGCCAGGTAGTGCTCGATGACCTTGACGAGGATGCGGTGGGCGGTTTCGGCCGTCTCCTTCATGATGCGGTACGTTCCCGCATCGAACAGGCGCGGCACGAAGCTGGCGGCCACTACCTGGTGGTGCACGATGGCCGTGGAGCCCTGCAGGTACTCGTAGGCGGCGCGGCGGCCGGGCACGTCGCCCTGCAGCGATTCCATGATGGCGAAGTACTCGCGGGTGTAGTCGGCGTTGTACGACATAGGCGCTCTTTTCCGTCGGTTGAAGGCAGTGAATCGCCTGCCATCTTACCACGAGCGCCGCGCGCCGGCGACGCTGCGCGCGCGGGCGTAGAATAGTCGTGATTTGCCGGATGACTCGGCCTTCACGACCCGAGGTGTGCTAACCTTGGACGGAGATAAACCAGGCGCCTCGCGGGGAAGCGGGGCGCCGTGTACGTATGAGGAGAATGGGGAACCATGTCCGACACGCATGCATCGTATCTGTTCACGTCCGAGTCCGTCACCGAGGGGCATCCCGACAAGGTGTGCGACCAGATATCGGACGCCGTGCTCGACGCGATCCTGGCCAAGGAGATAGAGCTTGCGGCCCAGGGCTACGTGGCTCCCAACGGCTGCCCGGCCGACCCGGCGCAGGTGCGGTGCGCCTGCGAGACCTTGGCCACCACGGGCATGGTCATGGTCACGGGCGAGATACGCACGCAGGCCTACGTGGACGTCCCCGGCATCGTGCGCGAGGTGCTCTCCGACATCGGCTACAACCGCGCCAAGTTCGGCTTCGACTGCGACACGTGCGGCGTGCTCAACGCCATCCACGAGCAGAGCCCCGACATCGCGCAGGGCGTCGACGAGAGCTGGGAGGCCCAGCACGGCCTGGCCGGCGACGACCCCTACGAGCGCATCGGCGCGGGCGACCAGGGCATGATGTTCGGCTACGCCTGCGACGAGACGCCCACGCTCATGCCCATGCCCATCTACCTTGCGCACCGCCTGGCCGAGCGCCTGTCGGCCGTGCGCAAGGACGCCACGCTGCCCTATCTGCGCCCCGACGGCAAGACGCAGGTGTCCGTGCGCTACGAAGACGGCCGCCCGACCTGCGTGGAGAAGGTGGTCGTGTCCACGCAGCACGCCGAGAGCGTCTCCCACGACGAGCTGCGCGCCGCCATCGTGGAGCACGTGGTGCGCCCCGTGCTGGAGGCCGAGGGGGTGGAGCTTGCCGAGGACGCCGAGATACACGTGAACCCCACCGGCCGCTTCGTCATAGGCGGGCCCATGGGCGATGCGGGCCTCACCGGCCGCAAGATCATCGTTGACTCCTACGGCGGCATGGGCCGCCACGGCGGCGGCGCGTTCTCCGGCAAGGACTGCACGAAGGTGGACCGCTCGGGCGCCTACGCGGCGCGCTGGGTGGCGAAGAACGTGGTGGCGGCCGGGCTCGCCGCGCGCTGCGAGATCCAGCTCGCCTATGCCATCGGCATGGCGCGGCCGGTGTCGGTGATGATCGACACGTTCGGCACGAACAAGGTGGACGAGGCCTCCATCGAGCGCGCGGTGGGCGAGGTGTTCGACCTGCGCCCGGGCGCCATCATCGACGAGCTGGACCTGCGCCGCCCCATCTACCGCTTGACCGCCGCCTACGGCCACTTCGGCCGCGAGCTGCCCGAGTTCACCTGGGAGCGCACCGACCGCGCCGACGCGCTGCGGCGTGCCTGCGGGCTGGACTAGCGCGCCTCGCGAGCGTCCCGAACGCCGAACACCCGCCGCGCATGCCCGCGGCGGGTGTTTTTTGTTCTGCTATTCTGCAAATAAGGGAACAAACGTTCCTTTATTTATGCTATGATGCTGCTATCGAAAGAGCCAGTGCGGATGCTTCCCCTCGGCCGGCGAACGGCCTCGCAAGGGATGCCCATAGATGGCGGCGGTCTCCGCGTCGCCCGCACCACGTCCGCAAGATCCTCTCAACAGACGGAGCCTGCCTGCGGGCCGTCGGCGCGCGGTCGCGGCCGCCCGAGCGGCGAGGGCGGGAAAGGGGGGCGCTCATGGAGCTGCACGACATCGAGAGGCGCAAGCTGACGCTGGACGACCTGGCGCACACCGACGCGGAAAGCGGCGTCGAGTTCTGGTACGCGCGCGACATCATGGGGTTTCTGGGATATACCCAGTGGCGGAACTTCGAGGCGGCGGTTAAGAAGGCGATGGTCTCGGCCGAAAGCAGCAAAACCGCAGGTGAACATCATTTTGCTGGCGTCAGCAAAATGGTCGAGCTCGGCAGCGGGTCCAAGCGCAAGGTCAAGGACTACAAGCTCACGCGCTACGCCTGCTACCTCATCGCGCAGAACGGCGACCCGCGCAAGGAGGAGATCGCCTTCGCGCAGAGCTACTTCGCGCTGCAGACGCGCAAGCAGGAGCTCATCGAGGAGCGGATGCGAGCGCTTGCGCGCATCGCGATCCGCGGACAGCTCACCGAGGCGGAGAAGGAGCTCTCGCGCATCGCCTACGAGCGGGGCGTCGACGGCGCGGGCTTCGCGCGCATCCGCTCCAAGGGGGATGCGGCGCTGTTCGGCGGCCACACGACGGCCGATATGAAGAAGCGGCTGGGCGTCAAAGGGTCGAGGCCCCTTGCGGACCACCTGCCGTCGGTCACCCTTGCGGCGAAGCAGCTTGCCACCGAGATGACGAACCACAACGTCGAGGACAAGGACTTGCGAGGCGAGCCCTCCATTGCCGAAGAGCACGTGCAGAACAACACCGGCGTGCGCGACCTGCTCGGCCGGCGCGGCATCAGGCCAGAGGAATTGCCGCCCGAGGAGGACGTGAGAAGGATCGAGCGCCGCGTGACCGTCGAGACGCGCAGGTTGGAGCAGGAGGCGCGGGGGTTTCCCGCGTCGGAGGGCTAAGCCGATGCGGTCCGGTTGCAGACGTGGGATATACTGGTTGCCATGAGATTCGCATCGGTCATCTTGGACATACCCACGCAGGCGCTCGACGCGCCCTACACGTACGCCGTTCCCGAGGCGCCGGCCGAGGCTGGCGGCTACGACGTGGAGGTGGGGTGCGCCGTGCTCGTGCCGTTCGGGCACCGGCAGGCGGTGGGGTTCGTCGTGGGGCTGCAGGAGCTTCCCGACGGCGAGGCGCCGGCCGGTATCGACGCGGCGAAGGTCAAGCCCGTCGTGCGCGCCGTGAGCCCCGCCTACTTCGACGAGGAGGGGGCGGCCTGCGCGCAGTGGCTCTCGGAGCGCTACCTGGCGCCGCTGTCGTCGTGCGTGCGCCTGTTCACGCCGCCGGGCGGCGTGCCGCGCATGGTGCGCGCGCAGGCGGGGTACTGGCGGCTCGAGGAGCCGGCCGTGGGCGAGGTGGACGACCGCTGGGTGCTTCCGGGTGCCGCCTTCGACGGGTTCGAGCCGCGCAAGAACGCCGTCAAGCAGGCGTCCATCGTGGAGGCGCTGCAGGCGGGCGAGCTGCGCGTGGCGGAGCTGGCGGCGGAGTTCGGCGCGGTGTCGAGCACGTTGAAGGCGCTCGAGAAACAAGGCGTCGTGCGCATAGAGCGCCGCCGGCGCATGCGGGGGATGGCTCCGGATGTCCCGGGCGCTCCGGCAGGGCCCGGCGCATCCGGAGCCAGCGGCTTCACCCCCTCCCCGAAGCCGCCGCTCACGGCGGGGCAGGCTTCGGCGCTCGCCGCTATCGACGCGGCGCGGGAGCGCGGGGCGGGCGAGGTGGTGCTCGTGGACGGCGTCACCGGGTCGGGCAAGACCGAGGTGTACCTGCAGGCCATCGAGGCGGTGCTCGCCGCGGGTCGCACGGCGTGCGTGCTCGTGCCGGAGATATCGCTGACGCCGCAGACGGTGGGCCGGTTCCGCGGGCGTTTCGGCGACACGGTGGCCGTCATGCACTCGCGCATGGGCGCGGGAGAGCGCTACGACCAGTGGGACTTCATCCGCTCGGGCGCGGCCCGCGTGGTGGTGGGCGCCCGCAGCGCGCTGTTCACCCCGCTGGCGAACGTGGGCCTCATCGTCATCGACGAGGAGCACGAGGGCTCCTACAAGCAGGACAGCGCGCCGCGCTACCATGCGCGCGACGTCGCCGTGTGGATGGCGCGCCGCGCGGGGGCGGCCGTGGTGCTGGGGAGCGCCACGCCGTCCATCGAGGCGCTCTACGCGTGCGCGAAGGACCCGCGCTGGCACCACGTGGAGCTGCCCGAGCGCGCCAACGGCCGCCCGCTGCCCGCCGTGCAGGTGGTGGACATGGCGAAGGAGTTCGGCGGCGGGTCGCGCTCCATGTTCTCGCGCGCCCTCTCGCGCGCGCTCGCCGAGGAGCTTGCGGCGGGCCGCAAGGCGGTGCTCCTGCTGAACCAGCGCGGCTTCGCGAAGTTCCTGCTGTGCCGCGAGTGCGGCTTCGTGCCGGAGTGCCCGTCGTGCTCCACGTCGCTCACGTTCCACGAGCGGGGCAACTTCCTCGTCTGCCACCACTGCGGCTACCGCGTGACGGCCCCGCCCGCGTGCCCCGAGTGCGGCAGCCCCTACCTGAAGAAGTTCGGCGCGGGCACGCAGCGCGTGGAGGCCGACTTGCGGGTGCTGCTGGACGCGACGCCCGGCGTGGGGCCCGGCGTGCCCATCGTGCGCATGGACGCGGACACCACGGGAGGCAAGGGCGCGCACCAGCGCCTGCTGGAGGAGTTCGCCGCCGCCGACGCCGCGGTGCTGCTGGGCACGCAGATGATCGCGAAGGGCCTCGACTTCGAGGACGTCACGCTCGTGGGCGTCATCAACGCCGACACCATGCTGCGGCTGCCCGACTACCGCGCCGCCGAGCGCACGTTCGCGCTCGTGGAGCAGGTGGCCGGCCGCGCCGGGCGCGCCGAGCTGCCGGGCCGCGTGCTCGTGCAGACCTACGAGGCCGATGCCGCGCCCATCCGCGCCGCCGCGGCCTACGACCGCGCGCTGTTCCTGCGCGACGAGCTGCCGAAGCGCCGGATGCTGCGCTACCCGCCCTACGTGCGCATGGCGAACGTGCTGGTGTGGGGCAAGGACGAGGAGGCGGTGCGCACCTCGGCTGCCGCGCTCTACGAGGGGCTGGCCGCCCGGGTGCGCGACTACGGCGGCGAGGGTTGGGACGTGCTGCCCGCCACGCCGTGCGTGCTGGCGAAGCTGCGCGGCACGTACCGCTGGCACCTGGTGGTGAAGTGCCCGCTGGACGGCGACCTGTCGGGCGTGCTGCTGCCGTACTTCCGCGCCCGCAAGCCCGAGCGCGAGGTGAACGTGGCCGTGGACGTGGACCCGGACGACCTCCTGTAGAGGCCCTGCGCCGTCCGCCTGCCGTCAGCCTCCCCGGCCGGAACGGCGGCGCGCATGCGGCGCCTACGCGGAAGGGGGTGTCAGGAAACCTCCATGGCGCCCAGGTTCAGAAGCTCGCTGCGCGCCGTGCCGGGCAGCCCGGCGAAGCCGCCGAGGAAGCGCTCGACGGCGATGCCGGCGGCCTCCCACCAGGTGGGCGCCGGCACGTCCTCTGCGGCCACGAGGTCGGCCTCCCACACCACGGCGCCGTCGCGGCGAAACGCCAAGCGCCCCACGACGTCGCCGGGCGCCACATGACCCGTCACGGCATCGAGCGCGGCCTCCTGCTCGAGGCGCCCTCCTTCACGCGGCACCGTGGCCGTGGCGTTCGGGTCGAGCACGGTGGCCGCCACGGTGCGGTCCGTCCAGTCGGCGTGCGCCACCTCGGCCATCACGGGCCAGGCGGCCTGCACGCCGCCGATCTCGGCGCGCACGTAGTGCGGGGCGGACACCAGCTGGTAGGTCGCCTCCGCCGATGCCGGCGGCGCGGCGGGCCCGGCGGAGGCATCGGCCGGCTGCGCGGCCGCCTGCAGCTCGTCGCGGTGGGCGAGCACCCAGTCGTAGAGCGCCTCGGAATCGGCGAAGCGCTGCGGCTTCGAGGACGAGCCCAGCACCACGGCGTAGTACTCGTGCCCGTCGCCGCGGTTCAGGGCGGTGGCGACGCAGGGGCCGGCAGCCAGCGTGTAGCCGGTCTTGGCGGCGCACGTGCCGGGGTAGCCCTCGATCATCGTGTCCGTGTTCGCCAGCTCCACGGCGACCGTCCCGCCGCCGCGCGACACCGCGATGGTCGTGCGCGCGTGCCCGATGCTCGAGCGCACGAGGTCGTTTCCCATGGCGCAGCGCAGCATGACGGCAACGTCGCGGGCGCAGCTGTACTGCCCTTGGGCGTACGCGTCGAAGTCGAGCCCATGGGGGTTCGCGAAGCACGTGCCGTCCATGCCCAGCTCGGCCGCCTTCGCGTTCATGGCCTCCACGAACGCGGCCTCGCGCGCGGCTGCGCCTCCGTCCTGCCCGCGCCCTCCCAGTATGACGGCCCCCGCCGCCTGCGCCACGGCGCTCGCGGCGTCGTTGCCGGACGCGGTGAGCACGGCCTTGAGCGCGTCGCCGAACGACATCTCGTCGCCGGCCGCGAGCCCCGCGCTCGACTCGCCCACGGCGGCGGCCTCGGGCGTCACGACGATGCGGTCGCCGGCATCCAGGTGCTCGGCCGCCACGATGGCCGTCATGATCTTCGTGAGCGAGGCGATCTGGGCCCGCTCGCCGGCCGCCCGGCCGTACCAGAGCGTGCCCTCCTCGTCCATGAGCGCCGCATGCGATGCGTCGATGCTGGGCTGAAGTTCTTCCGAAATCCCCAGTTCGGCCATGCTGCGGCCGAGGACCGCATCGTCCCCGTCGGTATGCGCAAGCGCCGCGGAGGGCAGGCAGCAGGAAAGGAGTACGGCAGCCGCGAGGGCGCTCGGGGCTGCGCGGAGCCTGCGGTGTCGACGTGCGTCCATGCCTGCCTCCTCCTCGGCCCCGAAGGGCGCTGCTGACGGTTTTCGACCATATAATAGCACCGGCCCAGGGGCCTTCGCGCCAACCCATGGTATCCTGAGCGCTTGCTTGATGCACGCGTGGGAGCCGGAGGAGGACGAAATGGGGAAGTGGGCTGCGCGTATCGTATGCTTGGCACTCGCTGCGGCGCTGTCCGCTCCGTTCGCATCCCTCGCGTTCGCCCAGGAAAGGGCCGCCTCCGCTTCCGACGAGGCGCCGGCGGCCGTCGGCGCGGAAGGCGGGCCGGCTGCTGCCGGCACCGGGGGGACTCAAGGCGCCGATGCGGGCGGCGAGGATCAAGGGCGCCTCGTACGTGTGGCGTTTCCCCAGGCCGAAGGCTTGAGCATGGTAGATGAGAAAGGGCGGCGCAGCGGTGTGTTCTACGACTGGCTCGTGGAGATAGCCAAGTACACCGGTTGGCGCTACGAGTTCGTGGAAGGCGGCGTGGACGAGCTCGTCAAGCAGACCATGACGGGCGGCGTCGATCTGATGGGCGGCATGTTCTATCGTGAGCAGCTCGACGAGAGCCTCGACTACTCCGTGTTCAGCATGGGCTCGAATCGCTCCCTCGTCATCGGTTCCAGCGACGACGAATCCGTCGTCGGCTTCGACTTGCGCTCCCTGGACGGCAAAACCATCGGCGCCTACGCCAACGCCACGGAGAAGATACGCCGGCTGGAGAATTTTTTGGAGTTCAACGGCCTGGACTGCACGGTGCTCCGCCTCGACCTGGCCTCGTACGAGAGCTGCCTGGACGACGGCACCGCCGACCTCATGCTCGGCAGCGACGTGGAGATGAGGGATGGCTGCAAGGTGGTGGCCGAGTTCGACGGCGAGCCGCACTACCTGGCCGTGCCCGAGGGCAGCGACCTCATGGCGGGCGTCGACGAGGCCATGCGGCAGATCTACGCGGCCGACCCCAATTTCTCCCGCTCTCTCTACAACCGCTATTTTCCCGACGACTACGCCAGCCCCATCGCGTTCTCGGAGGCCGACCGCGCCTACGTGGCCCAAGCCGGCGAGGTTCGGGTTGCCGTGACGGCGGGGCAGTACCCGCTGCACTACGAGCGAGACGGCTCGTACCAGGGCATCGCGAAGGACGTGCTCGACCGCATAGCCGAGCGCACAGGGCTCTCGTTCCGCTTCGTGCATGCGGGTAACTACCAAGAGGCGCTCGACCTCGTGGCGGCGGGAGAGGCCGATGTGGCGGGCTGCTTCATGGACGACGAGCAGGCGGCGGGCGAGCGGGGACTCGTCTTGACGAAGGGCTATGCCACGCTCGGCGAGGTGGTGTTCCGCAGCAAGTTCTCGGCGCAGTCCTCCGGCGGGCCGGTGGTCGCCCAGCTGGAAGGCCGCGCCGCGCCCAAGGAGCAGGAAGGTTCGGAGGTGGTATGGCTTCCCACGTACGCCGACTGCCTGGAGGCGGTGAACACCGGGCGGGCCGATCTGACGAGTATGCCCGCCTCGTTCGCCGAGTGCCTGTTCACGGAACGCTCCTACGGCAACGTTGCCCCGGCCACGGCCGACCATTCCGAGACCTCGTTCTCGCTGGCACTGCCGCGCCCGGTGGACTCGGGCCTGTATTCGGTGCTGAGCAAGGCGGTGAACAGCTTTTCCGACGAGGAGCTGGAGGCACTGTACTCCCGCAACGCCGTGGCCTTGGGCAACCGATCCGCCACGGTGGAGTCGTTCGTGTCCGACAACCCGCTGCTCGTGGTGGTGCTGTCGCTGGTGTTCTTCCTGCTGGTGGGCACTATCGCCATCATCGTCACCGGGTCGAAGGTGCGAAGCCGAATGATGGCGCTCAAGCTGGAGAAGGCCGAGGAGACGGGCCAGGCGAAGGCCGACTTCCTCTCGCGCATGTCCCATGAGATACGAACGCCCATGAACGCCATCATCGGGCTGTCGAACGTGGCGTCGCTATCGGGCGAGGCCACGCCCGCCATCCGCTCGGACCTGGAGAGGATCAACACGTCGGCCCAGTTCCTGCTCTCGTTGGTGAACGACATCCTTGATATGTCCAAGATACAGAACGACAAGATGCACATAGAGGTGGCGCCCCTGCGCCTTGCGTCGCTCGCCTCGCGCCTCGAGAGCATGTTCGGCATCCAGGCGCAGGAGAGGGATATCTCCCTCAAGGTTGTGTGCGAGACCGATGCCGTGGTGGTGGCCGACGACGTGCGCCTGCAGCAGGTGCTGGCGAACCTGTTGTCCAACGCCTTCAAGTTCACCGACGCGGGCGGCACCATCTCCCTGAGCATCGAGGAGACGGGGTGCGGCGGAGACGGGCTGGAGCCGACGTACCGGTTCTCCGTGGCCGACGACGGCGCCGGCATCCGTCCGGAGGACCTCGAGCGCATCTTCGACTCGTTCGAGCAGGCGGCCGAGAACCACCGCAACGCCCAGGGAACGGGGCTGGGACTGGCCATCAGCAGCAACCTCGTGCGCCTCATGGGCGGCAAGCTGGAGGTGGAGAGCCAAGTGGGCGCAGGCTCCGAGTTCCACTTCGCGCTGCAGCTGCCTTCGGGACGCCCGGAGGACCTGGACGCGCAGGGCGTAGACGACCCTGCGCCGCGCTCGCTTGCCGGCACGCGCGCGCTCTTGGCCGAAGACAACGACCTGAACGCAGAGATAGCCGCGGCCTTGCTGGACATGGAGGGAGTAGCCGTCGACCGCGCTGCGAACGGCCGCGAGGCGGTGGACCTGTTCGCGTCTGCGGAGCCGGGATGCTACGACTTCGTGCTCATGGACGTGAAGATGCCCGTGCTGGACGGCCTGGGCGCCGCCGCCGAGATCCGTGCGCTTCCCCGCGACGATGCGCGCGCCGTGCCCATCGTGGCTTTGACGGCCAACACGTTCCAAGAGGACCGCGACGATGCGGCCGCCGCCGGCATGGACGGCTTCATCCCGAAGCCCTTCGACGCCCGGCAGCTCTACGAAACGCTGCGCTCCTTCATGCCTCCGGAAGAGTAGCACGTCGCCGATGATTGCCTGACCGCTCCTGGCGGGCTTTGGCGAATCGGAAAAGCGTGCGAAAAGTACGCTGCGAAAGCGCTTGATCTATGGTATACTGCTCCGCTGTATCTTTGCGCCCGGCGCGCATGCTTTCGCATGCCCGAGCGCATCCAGTTGGAAAGGAAGATCACGTGGCCCAAGCCTCTAAGAACCAAGCTGTCGAGCCCGACACCGAGCAAGGTGCGAAAGCCCCGATCGATACCGAAGAGATACTGGACGATGACGACGCGCTGGACGTGGAGCCCGACGTCGGCGCTGCCGATACGCTGGACGACGACAAGCTGGAAGCCGGCCTTGACGAGGACGAGGACCTGCTCGAGGGCATTCCCGAGGAGGAGCTCAAGGCAACCGTCGAGGTGCAGCTGCCGAAGGTGACGAAGAGCAAGACCCGCACGACGCGCAAACGCAGCGCCGACGCCGGCGTGACCATGCTCACGGGCGACCCCGTGCGCATGTACCTGAAGGAGATCGGCAAGGTTCCGCTGCTCACCGCCGCGGAGGAGATCGACCTGGCCATGAAGATAGAGGCCGGCGTGGCGGCCACCGAGGAGCTGGACCGCGCCGAGGACGAGGGCATCGAGCTCGAGCGCCGCGAGAAGCGCCGCCTCGGCCGCATCGAGCAGGTGGGCATCGACGCCAAGCAGCAGCTCATCGAGGCGAACCTGCGCCTCGTCGTGTCCATCGCCAAGCGCTACGTGGGCCGCGGCATGCTGTTCCTCGACCTCATCCAGGAGGGCAACCTCGGCCTCATCCGCGCGGTGGAGAAGTTCGACTACACGAAGGGCTTCAAGTTCTCGACGTACGCCACCTGGTGGATCCGCCAGGCCATCACGCGCGCCATCGCCGACCAGGCCCGCACCATCCGCATCCCCGTGCACATGGTGGAGACCATCAACAAGCTCGTGCGCATCCAGCGCCAGCTGCTCCAGGAGCTCGGCCGCGAGCCTAGCCCCGAGGAGATCGGCAAGGAGATGGGCCTGCCCGCCGAGCGCGTGCGCGAGATCCAGAAGATCTCGCAGGAGCCCGTGTCGCTCGAGACGCCCATCGGCGAGGAGGAGGACTCCCAGCTGGGAGACTTCATCGAGGACGACGCCGCCGTGGTGCCGCCCGACGCCGCCTCGTTCAGCATGCTGCAGGAGCAGCTGTCGAAGGTGCTCGACGGCCTGGCCGAACGCGAGCGCAAGGTCATCTCGCTGCGCTTCGGCCTGGAAGACGGCCATCCGCGCACGCTCGAGGAGGTCGGGCGCGAGTTCGGCGTCACGCGCGAGAGAATCCGCCAGATCGAGAGCAAGACGCTGGCGAAGCTGCGCCACCCGTCCCGCTCCTCGAAGCTGAAGGACTATCTGGAAGATTAAGGTTCCGGCGGTTTGGCGGCCGTTGGAACGAGCCGATGCTGCGCTAGGTTCCGTCGGCCTGCCGGCCGCCGGAACGAGGCCGACGCTGCGAAGGGCCCTGGCACCCCGCCTTGCCGCGATGGCGAAGACTCGCGTGCTCAACGTACGCTTCGCCTTCCCCATCCCGTCAATTCGGGGCACCAGGGCCCTTCTCGCTGATTTACTGCGCCAACCTGCGCGGTTGGGCACCCGGGCCTCCAGGCGAGCGTTCGCTTCGCGCGAATCGCCCGGAGGTGCGCCGAAACTGAGGGGATTGCGCCATGCAACAGGATAAACTCGAGTTCTTCGCCAGCTGCCTTGCCGGGTTGGAGGCGCCGCTCGCCGACGAGCTGAAGGCACTTGGCATCAGGAGCGTGCGGCCGCTCGGCGGCGGCGTGGCCTTCTTCTGCGACGTGCGCCATGCGCTGAAGGCGTGCCTGTGGTCGCGGCTGGCGTCGCGCATCATGCTGGTGGTGGGGCGCGTGGACGCGCGCATGGCCGACCTGCTGTTCGAGGACGCGTTGGAGCTGCCCTGGGAGGACGTGGTGGCTCCCGGCGCGAGCATCGCGGTGTCGGCCCATGGCATGAACGACGAGCTGCGCAACACGCGCTTCACCGCGCTCAAGGTGAAGGACGCCGTGTGCGACCGCCTGCGCGAGGCGCGGGGCGAGCGCCCCGACGTGGACGCCGAGTGCCCCGACGCGGCCATCGACGTGCGCGTGCGCGAGAAGCGCGCCACCATTTCGCTCGACCTTTCGGGTGCGTCGCTCTACCACCGCACCTACCTGGTCCCCGACGACGGCGCCGAGGCGCCGCTCGAGTGCGCGCTCGCGGCCGGCCTGCTGGCGCTGGCCGGATGGGACGGCCGGGCGCGCGCGGGCGCCGCCTGCGTCGATGCGGCCTGTGGCGACGGCGCTGTGGTGGTGGAGGCTGCTGCGGTGGCGTGCGATCTGGCGCCGGGCCTCACGCGCGAGCGCTGGGGCTTCTTCGGGTGGGCGCAATCCAGTCCCGCCATCTGGAACGAGCTCATCGCCCAGGCCGACGACCGCTTCGAGGCGGGGCTGGCCGCGGCCTGCGCCTCCGACGCGCTCGACGCGCCGGCGTCCGCGCGTCCCGACCTCGACGTCGTGCGTTTCGCGGGCCTGTCGGCGTCCTCGCCGGCCATCGCGCGGGCGCGCGGGCGCGCCAAGCGCGCGGGGCTGCGGCAGGCCGTGAGCATCGAGTCGGGCGGGGCGGAGGAGGCGGGCGCGCTCGTGGAGCGCGTGAGCGCCGCTGCCGCCGCCGCGCGGGACACGGCGGGCGTACCGGACGGCGCTGAGGCCCCCGGCTGCCTCGTGGCGAGCGTGCTGGGCGCCCGCGAGCGCTCGTCGGAGGCGAGCGCCCAGGCCGACGCCGCCGCGTTCGTGGCGGCCGCCACGGCGGCTCCGGCGGGCTCCGTGTTCGCGGTGGCGGGCAGCGAGGCCGTGGAAGACCGCTTCGGCACGGCGCCGGGCACGCGCGTCGAGCTCGGGCGCGACCGCGTGGCCACGGAGGCGCTCGTGTTCTACGCGCCGCCCGCCGAGGCGGCCGTCGTCGTGGTGCCCGACCCCGCTGGCGGCGCCGAGCACCGCGTGGAGGTGCTGGAACCCGCTTCCGAGCAGTTCTCGTCCCGCCTGTTCAAGGTTGCCAAGGAGCGCCGCAAGTGGGCGCGCCGCGAAGGGGTCTCGTGCTACCGCGTCTACGACGCCGACCTGCCCGACTACGCCGTGGCAATCGACGTGTACGCGGGCGCGGGCGAAGCCGAGGGCAACACGTACCTGCACATCGCCGAGTACGCCGCGCCCTCCTCGGTCGACCCTGCCCGCGCGCGTCGGCGCTTCGACGACGTTCTGGCGTTGGCGCCCGTGGCGCTGGGCATCCGCCCGGACCATGTGTTCGCCAAGACGCGCCGGCGCGACAAGGGCGGCTCGCAGTACCGCGATGCCGGCCGGCGCAGCTACGTGACGCAGATCGACGAGGGCGGCTACCTCATGGAGGTGGACCTGTCGGGCTACTTGGACACGGGTATCTTCCTGGACCACCGCGCCACGCGCGAGCTCGTTGGCGCGAAGGCGGCGGGCAAGCGCTTCCTCAACCTGTTCGCCTACACGGGCACGGCCACCGTGCACGCGGCCGGAGGCGGGGCGGTGGAGACGACGACGGTGGACCTCTCGCAGACCTACCTGGACTGGGCACGGCGCAACATGGCCGGTAACGGCTTCTCGGGGCCCGAGCACTCCTTCGAGCGCGCCGACGTCATGGCCTGGATCACCGAGACGCGCCGCAAGCCCCTGCGCTACGACCTGATCTTCGTGGACCCGCCCACGTTCTCCAACTCGAAGGCCATGGGCAGCCGCACGTGGGACGTGCAGCGAGACCACGTGGAGCTGCTCATCGGCGTGACGCGCCTGCTCACCGAGGGCGGCGAGGCCGTGTTCTCGTGCAACCTGCGCACGTTCAAGCCCGATGTGGAGGCGCTGGCCAAGTACGGCGTGGCCCTGCAGGACATCACGGCGTCCACGATCCCCCATGACTTCGAGCGCAACTCCAAGATCCACCAGTGCTACCTTGTGAGGCGTGCCTAGCCCCCCCCTTGCGAAAAAACCGCCCGTCGCGTCTGCGGCGAGCGGTTTTGCCTGATAGGACCTTCCTACTACGTTTTTTCCGATGCCCTCGCGCCCCTAATACGCGCTTTTTCCCGATTACACCCCCTCGCCCGGCTCCTAGAGTCCTCGGCAAGCCGCGGCCCGCAAGAGGGCCGCAGGACGAACCGGAGGAAAACGGGAGAAGGAGGGGTTTATGGAAGCACGAAGGCCGTCATCGGCGAGGAGCTGGATCGTCACGCTCGTGGGAATGCTGGCTGCAGTGGCCATCGCCATCAACATGTTCAAGGTGCCGCCCACCATGGGGCTGCTCATGGCCGACCTGGGGATCGGGCCGGCGCTGGGAGGCTGGCTCATGACGGTGCCCACCGTCACGGGTCTCGTGCTCGCGCTGCCGTCGGGCGGGCTCACCGACAGGTTCGGCCCGAAGAAGGTGGGCCTGTTCGCCATCCTCTCGGCGGCGGTGGGCAGCCTGATAGGGTCGTTCGCGCCGAACATCGAGCTCTTGCTGTTCAGCCGTTTCGTGGAGGGGCTGAGCTTCGCGCTCATCGGCGTGGCCGTGCCGGCTATCATCGCCATGTGGTTCTCGCCTGAGAAGAGCGGCGCGCCCATGGCCATCTGGTCGGGTTGGGTGCCCATCGGCATGCTCGCCATCTTCACGGGGGCCAACCTGTTCATCGCGGCCGACGACCCCGGCACGTGGACGAACGTGTGGTGGCTCTCCACTGCGCTGCTCGTGGCGGCCGCCGTGCTGTACCTGGTATTCGTGAAGGCGCCCGACGGCTACGCGGCGGAGGATGCGCCGGAGATATCGCTGGTCGCGGGCATGAAGTCGCCCTCCACGTGGCTGTTGGCCGTGGTGTTCGCCATGTTCGCGTTCATCATGTACGCCGTGTCCACGTTCGCGCCCACGTACTGCATGGAGGAGCTGGGCTACAGCCTGGAGGATTCCAACCTGTACTCGAGCCTTATCACGGTGGGCATGATCCTGGGCGTGGTGCTCATGACGCCCGTGCTCAACAAGGTGGTGAGGCTGAAGAGCCGCATCTGGCTGCTCGTGGCCAGCATGGTGCTCACGGCGCTCATCGCCATCCTGGCCTTTAACGTTCCGCCGCAGGCCACCGTGGCCGTCATGATCGTCACCGGCATCGTGCTGCAGCTCGTGCCAGCCGTCATCTGGCCCATCGCGCCGTCGGCTGCCGTGGCGCCCGTCTACATCGGCACGACGTTCGGCGTCATCGCGCTCGGCCGCTCCATCGGCGGGTTCGGTAACGCGTCCATCGGCACGCTCATCGAGACGTCCGGCTGGGGCGCGGCCATCGTGCTGCTCGTGGGCATCGGCGTCGTGGGCGTGATCGCCTGCCTGGCGCTGCTCAAGTTCCTGAAGGACCCGGCCGAGGCGGCGGCGTCCGCCGACGCGCCTGCGGATCCGGCCGAGGCGGAAACCGCCAGTCGTTAGAAAAACGAGAAAAACGAGGAAGAGAGAGGACTATGGAAGAGCGAGACTACCGATTCGTGAAGCACGAGAATCCCTACACGTATCGAGACGGCGACCTGACGGTCACACGCGGAAGCGCCTGGTCGGGGCCGGGGTGCCACCTGGGCTGCGGCGTGCTGCTCTACACCAACGACGAGGGAGAGCTCGTGAAGGTGGAGGGCGATCCGGAGAACCCGTTCAACGAGGGGCGCCTCTGCGTGCGCTGCCTGGATTTGCCCGAGATGGTGCACAATCCGAAGCGCCTCACGCACCCGCTGCGCCGCGCGAAAGCCGACCGCGGCCGCGACCGCTGGGAGCGCATCGGCTGGGATGAGGCGCTCGACCTCATCGCCTGTGAGCTCAACAAGGTGAAGGAGGAGCACGGCCCCGAGTCCGTTATCTTCTCGTGCGGCACCGGGCGCGACATCGCGCCGTACATCACGCGTCTGTGCTGGTCGTTCGGCTCACCGAACTTCGTGAACATCTTCTCCGGCAACGCGTGCTACCTGCCGCGCGTGGCCGGCTGCATCGCCACCACGGGCGCGTTCTGGGTGGCCGACTGCGCCCAGCAGTTCCCCGACCGCTACGACAACCCTGCGTGGCAGCTGCCCGAGACGATGTTCGTGTGGGGGAACTACCCGCTCATCGCGAACTCCGACGGCTTCTTCGGCCACTGGGTGGTGGACCTCATGAAGCGCGGCATGAAGATCGTGATGATCGACCCCAAGGTCACGTGGCTCTCCGCCAAGGCCGAGGTGCACCTGCCGGTGCGCCCGGGCACCGACGCGGCGCTGGCGCTCGCCATGATGAACGTGATCATCGGCGAGGACCTGTACGACCACGACTTCGTCGACCGCTGGTGCTACGGCTTCGAGGAGCTGCGCGAGCATGTGCAGCCGTTCACGCCCGAGTACGCCGAGGCCACCACGTGGGTCCCGGCCGAGCGCATCCGCAAAGCCGTGCGCATCCTGGCGGCGAGCAAGCCCGCGACGCTGCAGTGGGGCGTGGCGGTGGACATGACGAAGGAGGCGCTGCCGGCCGGACAGGCCATCATGGCGCTCTTCCAGGTGACGGGCAACGTGGAGGTGCCCGGCGGCATCATCGTGCCGCCCGAGATACTCAACTACGGCGGCGGCTGGGGCTTCGAGCTTCTGGGCGACGAGCAGAACGAGAAGCGCCTCGGCCTGGACAAATATTCACTCTTCCGTCTGGGCTTCCAGGCGGCGCACCCCAACACCACTATCGAGGCTATGAAGACGGGTAAGCCGTACCCCATCAAGGCCGCCTGGGTGCAGACGTCGAACTTCTTGGCCTGTATGTCCGCGAACTCCACGGAGGTGGCGGAGTGCTTCCGCAAGCTGGACTTCGTGGCCGGCGCCGACCTGTTCATGACGCCCACGATCATGGCGTTCTATGATGTGGTGCTGCCGGCGGCCATGTTCCCCGAGCGCGACGGGGTACGCCTGGGCGACGGGGCGCAGCGCGCCGAGGCCATCAACAAGGTGTGCCAGGTGGGCGAGTGCAAGTCCGACATGGAGATGAACCTGGAGCTGGGCCGTCGGCTCGCGCCTGAGGCGTGGCCGTGGGAGAACGTGGAGGACATGTTCACCGAGATGATCGCCACTTCGGGCATCACGTTCCCCGAGCTGCGCGAGGCGGCGCCCGTGTACCTGCCGTTCGAGTACAAGAAGCACGAGAAGGGGCTCTTGCGCCCCGACGGCAGCCCCGGGTTCTACACGGCCACGGGCCGCATCGAGCTCTGGTCGACGTACTACCAGAACGCCGGGCTCGACCCGCTGCCCGTGTTCGGCGAGCCTTCTCCCGGCCCCCTGGCCACGCCGGAGCTTCTGGACGAGTACCCGCTCGTGCTGTGCACGGGCGCGCGCCGCTGGCCGTTCTTCCATTCGGAGCATCGCCAGGCCAAGCGCCTTCTGGCCATGCACCCCGACCCGTGGATCGAGATCCATCCCGAGACGTGCGCGCGCTTGGGCGTGGCGGACGGCGACTGGGTGTGGGTGGAGAACATGCTCGGGCGCGCGAAGCGCCGCGTGAAGGAGACGCCCATCTTCGACCCGCGCATCGTGGCGGCCGACCACGGCTGGTGGAACCCGGAGGGCGACCCCGAGAACCTCTACGATATCGGTGACCTGTGCATCAACAACCTCATACCCTGGGGCAACGGCAAGAGCGGCTTCGGCGGCAACTACAAGACGAACCTGTGCAAGGTGTACAGGATGAAGGAGGGCGAGTGATATGGCGGAATACGGGCTGCTGGTGGATTACGAGTGGTGCACGGGATGCCATTCGTGCGAGATGGCGTGCGCGGTGGAGCATGGGTTCCCGCAGGGCCAATGCGGCGTGGCGGTGTGCGAGGTGGGGCCGTGGAGCTACGGGCCCGAGAACGACCGCTGGCAGGTGGGCTACCAGCCGGCGTTCACCGACCAGTGCGACCTGTGCGCCGCGCGCACGGCGGCGGGCGGCGTGCCCACGTGCGTGAAGCACTGCCAGGCGAAGTGCCTGGAGTACGGCCCGCTCGACGAGCTGGCGGGCAGGCTGGGCGCCAAGGCGAAGCAGGCGCTCGTGGCGCTGGGCTGACGCGGCGCGGCGTTCCGTCCCGGCCCGCGTCCGAAACGGCGCAGGCCGGGGTTCCGGGCGCCCGGAGAGGGCTGCTGCGGCGCGAGGCGGCAGGGCGATGGGACGGCGAAGGAGGTTGGCGATGCGGGATGGGAAGGAAGACGGCCCGTCCGTCGACGCGACAACGGGGGCGACCGTGTGCGGGGCCCTTCAGGAGGCGGGGCGCCGCGTTCTCGGGGAACGGGGCGCCCCTCGGGCGGTCCCTCCGGGAGCGACGTCGGAAGAACTGTTAGAATATGCTTGTGATCAGGTAAAACAATGAGGTAGCGACTCAGGTTAGCCCGTCGCTCGCGCCTTGCGCCGCCTCGGCGGCGTTCGGTGCGGCGGCCTTGCAGAAGGGGGTGCGAGGTGAAGGAGCGGAAACCGAAGGGGCGCGTCTCGCGCGCGTTGCACGGTCTTGCCGCCGGCCGGGGAGCGTCTGCCGACTCGCTCGTGCATGAATGGCAGGTGCTTCCGACCGTTGCGGTGTCGTGCTATTGGATATGGCTGTACCTCGCCTACTCGCTCGACGTGTTCGTGGTCTCCTCGGACGCGTTCGTGCGTTTCGACATCCTGCAGAAGGGGTTCGGCTTCCTGGGGGCCGCGCTCTTCATGGCGGCCGTGTCGCTGCTGCGCACGGCCTCGTTCTTCGAGCGCACGCCGTTCCTGGCGCTTTTCTCCGCGGCCTCCGGCGCGTCGATCGTCGTCGCGTCAGCGCTCGCGCGCGCCGGCGTGCCCGTGGCGTTCCCGGTGGTGCTGGCCGTGTGGCTGCTCATGGGCGCCGGCACGGCGGCGGCGTTCCTGCGCCTCTTCAGCGGTTTGCAGGATGCGGGGCAGGGGAGGTTCTGCGCCGTGAACGCGCTCGCGCTCTTCCTCTCGGGGTTCTTCTACCTGCTTCTGCTGGGCCTGCAGGACGGCATCCGGCTCGTCCTGACGGTGTTCGTGGTGTGCATCGCGGCCTTCGCGCCGCTGCGCCCGCCCGAGGAGGCCCCGGGCGCTGCTCGCGCCCCTTCCGCGCGCGGGGACGTGCCGTCGCCGGAGGCCGGCAACGCGGCGGTGGCGGCGCTCCTGAGCTTCCGCGGCGAGCTGTTCCTGTTGAGCGTGGTGTTCGGCCTGGCGTACTGCCTGGGCATATCGCTCAGCATCATGTCGAACAGCTTGGAGTTCATCTGGCTGTCGCTGTGCGTGCCCGGCATCTTCCTCGTGCTGTACAGCGTGCTCCTGAAGGACCGCGTGTCCGTGCGCGTGCTCCTGACGCTCCTGTTCCCCATTGCGGCGTTCTTGCTGCTCCTGCTCCCGTTCAGCAACCCTTTCGGGCTCGTGCTGTGCTGCAGCCTGCTGGTCATGTGCTTCACCACCTACGACGTGCTCAACGTGGTGCGGTTGCGCGAGATCATCGCGGCCAACCGGCTGCCGGAGGCGAAGTCGTGGGCGACGGGGCGCTACCCGCAGCTTGCGGGCCTCGTGCTGGGATGGGCCGCGGGCTACGGCATGCTGATGACCGACGACGCGCTCAGGGTGCTGCTGCCGGCCGTGTGCGTAGGGCTGGTGGTGGCCATCGTGGCCATGCTCACGCGCTATGTGTGGAGGTACAGCGACGCGGCGGGCGGGTCTGCCCATGTGCCGGAGGAGACGGTGGGGCGCGTGCACGACGCCATCGTGCTGCGTTACGGCCTGTCGCCGCGCGAGCGCGAGGTCATGGAGCTCTTGGTGCGCGGCTACAGCACCGATCGCATCGGCAAGGACCTGCACATCTCGTACCACACGGTCAAGACGCACGTGTACCACATCTACCAGAAGGTGGGCGTGCACGCCCAGCAGGAGCTCATCGACCTGGTGGAGGAGCGCTTGCGCCTCATGCGCTGAAAGCCTGCAGCAACGGCTACAGCAAGAGCTCGAGGCCCTCCCGGTCGAGCACTTCCAGCCGGCAGCCGTCCATGCGGAAGTAGCCCTGCTTCTCCATGCGCTTGGCCTCCTGGTTGAGCGACGGGCGGGAGACGCGCAGCTCGTTCGCCCAGATCGTCTGGGACGAGGGCAGCTCCACGAAGCCGTCCTGCGCGATGTCGTCCATCCACAGCACCCAGAAGGCTATGCGCTCCCGTATGGTCTGGTAGCGCAGGCAGCACAGAAGCATCTGGTTCTTCAGCCCCCTCCTCGACAGGTAGAGCATGAAGCGGTACAGCATCTGGCTGTCCGTTCTGAGCATCAGCTCGAAAAACGACGTGTCCAGCCACATGACCGTGGTCTTCCTCACGGCCAGCAGGTTGTAGGTATACACCTTCTCGCCGGTGAAGTAGAGCAGCTCGGGGAACACGTCGTCCTTCTCGAAGTACCCGTTGCACAGCTCGTGGCCGTCAACGGTGTAGCGTGCCGTTTTCAGGCACCCCTCGGTCACGATGCCGAACTCCCTGATGGGCGTCCCCTGCGCGTGGACCGTCTCGGCCGTCTTGTACGTTTGGCGCCGCAGGAGGTCGCCGTAAACGGGATGCGCCAGGCAGGAGCTGGCGAACGAGGGCAGTCCTGCTGCGTCTCGCTCCAAGGAGCCCCAGCCCCCTGCAGAAGGGGGTGCGGGGGCGAAGGGCTTCCCAAGCTCGTTCCGGATCAACGTCAGACCCCTCTCGTTGGGCGGGCCGCCGGCAGCTTGCCGCCTTGCGGCGGGGACGGCGGCCTTGCGGCGGCCCGCGGGTGCGAGGCCGCCGCTTCGCATTCAGGCCTTCTTACGCGAGCGCGCGGTCCAGCAGCTCGCAGACGTCATCATAATCTCTTTCGCCGGCGAACCGCAACACCTCCTTGCCCTGGTTGAACACGGCCACCACCGGAATGCCGAGGGCCTGGCAGCCCTTCGCGATCTCGGGGCTCTTGTCCACGTCAACGTAGCGGATCCGGAACATGCCCTCGTACTCTTCGCCCAAGGCCTCCTCCAGCACGGGGTGGAGCGCCTTGCAGTGCACACAGCGCTCGGCGCCGAACAGCACGAGCACCGGCTTCCCCTCGGCCTTCAGCACCTCGTCGTTCCAGGCGCCCATGGTGTCGACGGGCACGAACACGTCGGTGTCCACGGAGAACACCTTCTCGCGCAGGCTCAGGTCGGCCTCGTCGTCCGTGGCCACGCAGAGGGCCACGTCCGGGTAGTAGGGCAGTGTGCCCTCCACGTCCACCACCGTCTTGGCGCCGAATGCGCCAGCGTTGGGCAGGCGCCATGTGGCGTTGTCGATGCGCTCCACGGGCACCTCCTGCGGCACCGGCTCCTGCGGCACGTAGCTGTAGGGGTAGCGGTAGGCGCGGTAGACCATGTTGTTGCGCGGGCCCTCCTCGTTGTGGCTGTAGTAAGGGCAGATCCATTCCCACACGATCTCGTGGTCGGGCGTGACCTCGATCAAGCGGCCGTCGCTGCCCTCGTCCACCAGCGTGTTGCCGTTCGGCAGGCGCTGGGCGCTCGACACGTAGGGGCTGTAGAACTTGCTCGCATCGGTGGGTATGGCGTGGCCCAGCTCCTTCGGCGTGAGCTTCCACACGATCTCGAGCGTGGTGGGGTCGAACTCGATGATGCGGCTGTAGTCGCGCAGGGCGTTCTTGGAGCCATCGCGCGAGCCGGGGTTCGGCACGCCGTAGCCGCCCCAGCCGCCGTTGTCGAACACGAGCAGGTTGCCCTCGCCCGGCAGGCCCCTCGGTATCATGTGCAGGTGGTGCTGGCCGATGATCCAGCCGAGCTTCCTCAACTCGGGGGTGGCGTTGAAGTCGGGGCCTATCTTCCACACGATCCTGCCCGTCTCCTTGTCGATGATGGCCAGGATGTTGGCCTCGCGCGAGTCGAAGATGATGTTGTCGGGCTTGAAGCGCATGTCGCCCTGGTCGTGCCACTTGTTCGGCCCCAGGTAGCTCATGCAGTTCACGTGCAGGTAGTCGCCCACGCCGCCGTCCGAGGTGCGCATGTTCGGGTCGCGGGCCAGCACGTTCTTCGCCGCCTCGTCGAAGCCCAGCTCGTCGAAGTGATCGGTGATGGACCACTTCCACACGATGTTGCCCTCCCAGTCAACCTCGTACATGCAGTCGTCGAGCAGCTTCTTGTCGGAGACGTTGGGGTTGTGCAGCGTCTGGTGGGCGAGGATGAGCGTGTTGCCCTCGAGCGGCTTGGCGTCCATGCCCGGCACGTAGTAGCCCACGGGGTTGCCCTCGCGCTGGAAGTCGTGGTGCTGGCGCGCCATCCAGCGGTGGTCGCGGCCGGGGTCGTCGATGTTCTCGAAGCGGTCGAACTGCCACACGATGTTGCCGTCGTAGTCGATCTCCTGCAGGTTCACGCCGTCCTGCATGCCGTAGTCGGGATGCCGGGTGCCTGCATAGCCCATGACGTAGCCGCCCGGCA
Organism: Gordonibacter sp. RACS_AR49; assembly: GCF_030418435.1. Classification (NCBI taxonomy): domain Bacteria; kingdom Bacillati; phylum Actinomycetota; class Coriobacteriia; order Eggerthellales; family Eggerthellaceae; genus Gordonibacter; species Gordonibacter sp. RACS_AR49. The sequence goes on from NZ_JAIUDM010000007.1 coordinate 111,557, forward strand.
GCAGCTTCGGCGGCATGGCCTGCATGTTCCAGCGCCGCACCTCGTTGCCGTTCATGTCGAACAGCAGCACGCCGTCGTTGATGAGGGGCACGATGGTGTACCCGTTCCAGCACTTCTCGGGGTTGTAGATGGTGGTGCCGTGAGGGAATACGCTCGGTTGACCCATGGTTCGTTCCTCCGTTTTCGTCGCTTCTGGTTGCCTTGGTCGTTTTCATCGTTCGGTTCGTCCCGATCACCCCGAGGGGGCGTAAAGCCTGCCCGCGAGGCGATCGGCGCTCCTGCTGGTTGTCGGGCCTACACCTCCGTTCCCATCAGCTTGCCGCCGAAGTAGAAGGCGGTTGCGGGGGAGGCGTGCAGTCCCAGGCGGCCGTACAGCAGCGACTGCCGGGTGATGTCCTGGCGCTCGACGCGCCATTCGCCGCGCAGCTTCTCCTCCAGCGCGGACACCTGCTCTATCTGCTCGCTGTCGTAGGGGTCGTAGAAGACGAACGCCACCTTGCCCGCGTCGGGCGTGAGCAGGGAGTCGATCTGCTTCTTCTCCTTCACGTAGCGCTCGCTGGCCGTCGCCGCGATGGCGCCGTCGGCTGCCGCGGTGACCACCTGGCGCAGGAAGGTCTGCGTGCAGTCGCCCACGGCGTAGATGCCGGGCACGCTGGTCTCCTTCTTCTCGTTGACCGCGATGTAGCCCTTGTCGTCGCATTCCACCAGGTCGCGAATCAGCTCGGTCTGCGGTATCATGCCCACGAAGAAGAAGATGCCGTCCGTCTCCACTTCGTTCGACGTGCCCGTCACCACGTTCTTGATGACGAGCCCCTCCACCTCGTCGCGTCCTTTGATCTCCTCTAGGGTCGAGTTCCACACGAAGTCGATCTTCGGGTTGCGGAACGCCGTTGCGGCGGCCACCTCGTTGCAGTCGAGATGCCCCTCCTCATGCAGCACGATCACCGTCACCTTCGACGCGAAGCCCGTGAGGTAGTCGGCCTCCTCGATGGCCTGGTCGCCTGCGCCCAGCACGTAGATCTCCTTGCCCTTGAACATCTCGGCGTCGCAGGTGGCGCAGTAGGCCACGCCGTGGCCGGCGAACTCCTGCTCGCCGGGTATGCCCAGCACGCGCGGTTTCGTGCCCAGGTCCAGCAGGACGCAGCGCGTCTCGAAGTCGCCGCGCCGCTTCGTCTGCACGAGGAAGTTCCCGTTGTCCAGCTGCTTGATGCCGGTAACCGTGGTGCGCTTGAGCTCGTTGGTGGGGAAGGCGAGCGCATGGGCCTTGAACTTCCCCATGAGCCCGATCCCGGTGTCGCCGATCGTGCCCGGGTAGTTGCGTATCTCGCGCGTCTCGTTGATGCGCCCGCCGTAGCTCCCCTTCTCGATGAGGAGCGCCTTGCGCTCGGCCCGCCCGGCGTAGACGGCGGCCGAAAGCCCTCCGGCACCCCCGCCTACGATAATCATGTCGTACGTCTCAGCCATTGTTCGCCACCAGGTCCTTCTTCTCGATTGCGGGTTTGCATGCCGTGGCCTTCCGTCCCCAGCCGAACACGACCCAGCCGAAGCAGACCGCGGCCAGCATCAGGGGATAGAAGCAGCAGGTGAATATCGGGATGGGCGCCACGAGGGGCAGCGCCGGGTTGGCGCCGGCCAGGCCCGCCACGAGGGTGATGGAGCCCATGATGAAGATGGAGTTCACGGGCACGATGGCCGGGATGTTCGTGGCCATGGCGGTGAGCAGGATGCTGCGGCGGTTTGCCGAGATGCCCGACCTCTGGCCTATGTTCTCCACCACGTCCTTGAACATGATGACGGTGGGCAGCTCGGACCCCGAAAGAAGGCAGCAGATGACGCCGGTGCCCAGCGCGACGATGCCCTCGGCGCCTGCCGGCCTCTTGGCCATCTTGAGGCCCATGAGGAAGTCGCAGCACTTCTCCAGGATGCCGCCCTCGACGGCGATCTGGATCATGCCGAACAGGAGGATGCTGGCGAACACGAGGTTCACCGAACTGGTCACGCCGTCCATGAACACGCCGTGCATCTGCTGTTTGGCGAAGTCGAAGGAGGCGAGCGCTGCGGGCTCCATGAGGCCGCTCGCAAGCCCGAGGACAACGCCTGCGAGGATGGCCCAGCTCACGCCCATGAGCAGGTTGCGGGTCTTTACGCAGACGGCCAGCAGAAGCGCGATGGGGACGAACATGAGCAGTCCGCGGGCATCCGCCATGCCGGCCAGCTCCTGCGGCGAGACGGTTGCCGCGCCGGCGCCGCCGAGGAGGAAGAAAAGCACTGCGGAGACGAGGGCGATGGCCACGAGGTCGGGCGACCGGGCCTTCATCACCTCCACGAGGTCGGCCGGCCTGCCCGTTCCCGGGTCGTGTTGCGAGTTGATGGTCACATGGATGACCTGGGAGCTGGGGGAGAGCGCGTCGCCGAAGAACACGCCGCTGATCATGGCTCCCACGAGCACGGTCGGGTCCGCCCCCAGCATGACGCCGGACGGGTAGAAGATGGGCACGAGCGCCAGCAAGGCGGGAAACGGGGCGCCCGATCCCGTGGCGAAGACGGCGCAGCCGACGAACACCAGAACGACGAAGGCCCCGCCCTGCAGCCCGCAGTTCAGGCCTATCCAGAGAAGGCCCCCGCCGATGTCGCCGGCGACGAGCACCTTGCCGAACACGGCGATGATGATGAAGATGAAGATGAGGTTCGCATTGCCGAACTGGGTGAGGCCGCGCACGCACGAGGCCCAGTACTCCAGCTTGTTCCGGCAGAGGAAGAAGCCGGCAAGCAAGCCGATGACCGACGCGAAGATGAGCGACTCCATGCCATAGTAGCGTATGCCGATGGAGATGATCGCTGCAATGATCATGTAGAGAAGGATCGGAAGAGCCGCGAATCCCTGCGTGCCGTAGAACTGCAAAGCGAACCGCTTGTCTTTGCCGTCAACCCGCTGATGAGCCAAGGCAAACACCGCCTTTCTATTCAATTGCTCGCTTCGGGGCCCCGTTCCTGTGCCTCCTATTAAGCCATGCGCGCTCGGGCAAAGCCTGTTGGCGTGGCAACACTTTTCCTGCCTGCCATCGCGATTTCTCATGGCCGGCTGATGGCGAACGGCATGACAAGGAGGATGCATGGCGGTCGCCTTGTTCCGAGAGGCTGATAATCGGACACTCCTCGGCCGAGCGTCCATGTCGAAAAGGTTTCTGCCGAGCATAATGATGCTATCGAAGCTTCGAGCCAAAACCGAAAGCAGCAAAGGAGGAAATGATGATCTTCAAAGGGCCAGGTGGGTTCGGACGTGTTCTCAATATCGTGATGTGCATGGTTATGTGCGTTGTTCTGAGCGTGATTATTCTTTCAACCGTACAGGGCATTCCGGGTAATGAGTCTTTGCCAATCTTCACCCTGTTGGGCTTCGGCGTCTCGTTTCTCATGAGCTTCTGCGTGGGCTATGTGGTGGGCGACCTTTTCCCTGCGCTCTCCTGGGGGCGCAAGCTGTGCGCTGTCCTGCATATCGAGAACAAGGTCGTCACCCATATCGTGAGCAGCCTCGTCCTCGCCTTCACCCTCATCACCTTGGTGAGCGTCTCGTGCGTCTGGGTGACGAACGTGCAATCCCTGGGCCTGGGTTCCTGTGTGGGGATCTGGATGATGGTGTACCCGCCGCTGCTGGGCGCGGGCTACCTCGTCATCTTGGTGACGCTGCCCTTGGCGATGAGGCTCGCCTCTGCGATAAGCGGGTTCGATCCGAGCGGGCCTTCCCCGCAGAAGCCGGCGGAAGGCGCCGTGGAGGGCGCGCTTTCTTGAGGTTGGCGAGGCCGAGAACACTGTTACGTGCGACTAGATGGGAGATGCTATGATGCCGATAGAAAGAGAGCGGTTCACCCTCGAAACCACCATCAAGGGCGAGAGGATCGAGAGGATTTACCAGAAGGAGCTGAGGCCCGTCCCGTTCGAGGAGTGGGAGGTCCTGTCCGACGAGGAAAAGCAGCTGGCCAAGCCCTGCGCGTTCAACCAGCGCACGTACGAGGCGGCGCCCGGCATCGTGTGCGAGCAGGATGTGGCGGTCAAGATGCGCGACGGAATAACGCTCTACTGCGACGTCTTCAGGCCGCAGGACTCGGACGCGAAGGTGCCGGCGATCTTGGCCTGGTCGAATTACGGGAAGCGCCCGAACGATTTCCGCACGGGCGAGGACGTGGGCTACACGCCGGGCGTGCCGTTCGGGGCCGTCTCGCCCAGCGCGAAGTTCGAGGCGGCCGACCCGCTCTACTGGTGTCCCAACGGGTACGCGGTCGTCAACGTCGACCCCCGCGGCATCGGCTACTCGGAGGGCCTCCACGACCAGTTCTGCGAGGAGGAGGCCAGAGATGGCTACGATGTAGTCGAGTGGGCCGCGCAGCAGCCCTGGTGCAACGGGCGCGTGACCATGGCCGGCTCCTCCGCGCTGGCCATCACCCAGTGGCACATCGCCGCGCAGCAGCCGCCCCACCTCGCCTGCATCGCGCCGTGGGAGGGCATGAGCGACATGTACCGGGAGTCGCTCTACGAGGGGGGCATACCCTGCGTCCGCTTCACCAGCTTCGCCACCGTGGGCGCCTGCGGACTCAAGGGCATCGACGACCAGGCGGCCATGGCCCTGCGCTACCCCCTGATGAACGCCTACTGGGAGAACAAGATCCCCGATTTCGGCAAGGTCACCGTGCCCGCCTACGTGGCGGCCGGGTGGAACCATTTCCACCTCCGCGGCTCCATCAACGGGTACCGCAAGATTTCCTCGGAGAAGAAGTGGCTCCGGGTGCACCGCGAGTTCGAGTGGCCCGATTTCTACACGCGTCAGAATATGGAGGAGCTCAAGGCGTTCTTCGACCGCTACTGCAAGGACGTCCACAACGGGTGGGAGCTCACCCCGAAGATGCGCATCGACGTGATGGACGCCTACGACGAGGACTATGTAACGAGGCGTCCGGAGCGCGAGTTTCCCCTGGCGAGGACCGAGTACCGGAAGCTCTACCTGAACGCCGGGGCCATGAGCCTTGAAGAGGAGAACCCGGCCGCGCCCGCCTCCGTCTCCTACGACGGCAACGAGGGCAACGCGGAGTTCGACTACCGGTTCGAGGAGGATACCGAGCTCACGGGGTATATGAAGCTCCACGCCTTCGTCGAGGCGGACGGGCACGACGACATGGACCTGTTCGTCACCGTGAAGAAGATCCACGAGAACGGGACCGAGATTCCGGTGACGGTGTTCGACGGCACGGCGCCCCATCCGGGCACCTGGGGAAAGATGCGGGTCTCGCACCGCGAGTTGGACGAGGTGCTCTCGAGCGACTTCCAGCCCGTGCAGGCGCACCGCAGGGAGCTGAAGCTCTCCGTCGGCGAGATCGTCCCCATAGACGTGGAGATCAACCCCACGAGCCGCCTGTGGCGCAAAGGCGAGATCCTCCGCGTGCAGGTTGCGGGGCGCTACCTCCGCGACGAGCATTGGATCGAGCCCCTCATGTGGGAGACGGACAACCGGGGGAGCCATATCATCCATACGGGCGGCGAATACGAGTCCTACTTGCAGGTGCCCGTCATAGGGCCGCGCTACGACCGTTCTAAGCCGTTCGTCGTGGACGAGGGGAGGCACCCGGGCCATCCTATCTTCTAGCCAGGGCCCGCGGCAAGCTATAAGGCGAGGCGGCGGCGCCTGCCTTTGCAGGGAGGCGCCGCCTGATCTAGAATCGGGGAACGATCGCGGGGCAGGGAAGGCGGTGCGGATATGGATTCGGGCTCGAGGGCCTCGACGGCGAGGCGGGCTGTCGTCGAGACGTACATCGACCTCATGGAGGAGAAGCCCTACGACTCCATCCGGGTGAAGGAGCTGGTCGAGCGGTCAAACGTTGCCAGATCGACCTTCTACGTGCATTTCCGGGACACCATCGACGTGCTGGAGGGCATAGAGGGCACGCTCCTCGGCCTGTTGAGCCTCTACCGGTCCGACGGGGACGCCTACAAGGGCGACATAGCGGGCATGCCGTTCGAGTGCATGGAGAACTGGTTCGAGGTCTGCATCGAGCACGAGCGGGTCTTGAGGGCGCTGATCGGCCCCCATGGCGACCCGTACTTCACCGTACGCCTGCAGAACCAGATTAGGCAGGAACTCAACCAGATGATGGACGACGACCGCGCCCCGCGCGACAGGCTGCGACCCTACTACGTCGAGCTGCTCACCGCGTCCTACATCGGGCTCATGAGCTACATCGTCAAGGAGAAGAACAAGAGCGAGTACCTGGAGGCGCACGAGCTGGCGAGCATCGCGAACTCGACGCGCGCCGCCTACTACAAGCTGAGCGACAAGGCTCCGCGGCTCTCTGAAGAGCGCCTGTTCGGAGCTAAAGCGCCGGCAGGGGAGGACGGAGGCGACGATCGTCCGGAAACGGCCCGATAGGCGGAGCCGTTTCCGGACGCGGCGCTAGCCCAGACCGGCTGTGGAGAAGTAGCCGGCGACAGCTACGAGTGCGATGCCGGCAGCGCCTACGAGCACGTTTCTTGCCGAGGGGGACGGCGGGGTCTGCTCGGGCCGCTCAGGTGCGGGCTCGGCTGGCGCTTCGGCTGCTTCGATCGCCTTTGCCGTGGCGGTGCTCGTCCGGCGGGCGGCGGCTTTCTGGGCGGGGGTCATTTTCTTCTTGCGGCCCATGGCTGAATCTCCTTTCTCGGCCACGGCGCGGCGGATCTACGCCGTTAGCCCTTCTTCGCCGGCACGGGGTCCCGCTCGGCCTCCCATTGCTCGAGTATCACGCTGCCGCGGTACTTGTACACGCCGTAGATGCCGGCGAAGTCGTAGCCGGCGCAGGAGAACGTGCCGCCGATCGACGTGACGAACTCGGCCGCCTCCACGTTGAACGCGCCGCGCTCGAACACGTAGAGGTTCGCGATGCTGTCGCGGCTGCCGGTAGGGGCCAGGAACAGGCCCGTGCCGAACTGCACCGGCAGCCCGTCGCCCTTGAGGCGCAGGTTCTCCACGGCCAGGACGGGTTCGAAGCGGCCGATCCAGCTCTTGCGTTTGAGCGCCGCCCACTCCGCCCATACCGACGTGCCCTTCTGGGCGTCGTCGGCGTAGATGGCGTTGAAGAAGTCCTGGTAGGATGCCGAGCCTTCCAGGTACGGCGCATAGTCAGGCGACACGTCCGGGCCCGCCGACACGTACAGCAGCAGGCGTTCCAGCGCGGCGCGCGAGGCGAGCGGCGCCTTCGAAATGCTCTCTTCCAGTTCCCGGTAGTCCATGGTGTCTCCTCTTTCCTTGTCATCCCGGAATCTCGGCCGGGGGTCGTCGGCGGGCGGTACGGGCGCTCCCGCCGATGTGCGGCGTCGGCGGGAGCGCCCGATGCGCGGGACGGCGTCGGGCTAGAATCCGCGCGGCCAGGCCTCCTCGGCCGGCACATCGTCGAGCGTCTTCACGTTTTTGCCGCGCGGCAGGATGAACAGGCACAGCACGAAGGCGATCACGTAGGCGGGGATCTGCAGCACGATGCCGGCCATGTCCCAGCCGATGGCCTCCTGCAGCGCTCCGAACACGGGCGAGCCCAGCGTGGAGCCCAGGTTCTGGCAGAACTGCATGATGGCCATGGCCATGGTGGCGCCCATGGCGGTGTTGCGCATGAGCATCGGCGCCATGGGGCGCAGGCTGCCACCGCACATGCCGCCGCCCACGCCCTGCAGCACGATGACGAACCACATGACCGCGACCGCTCCCGGACCGGTGTAGAACATGCACCAACCGGTCAGGAACAGCATGCCCATCATCACGAGGCCCACGAGGTACTTGCGGCCGAGCGGCAGGCGGTCGGACACGAAGCCCGTGAGCGGCGCCACGATAAGCGACAGGAGCATGATGATGGACGACAGCGACGAGGCGGTCTGCGCGCCGAAGCCCAGCTGCGTCTCCAGGAACGTGTTGTAGTACGTGTTCATGATGCCGATGGTGGTGAAGGCGAACAGGAAGAACACGGCGCCCAAGATCCAGATGCGGCGGTTCTTGCAGTACTTGAGCGACTCTTTGAACGTGCCCTCCACGCCCATGTCGCCCGTGGCGCCCGGAGGCATCTTGTACACGAGGGCGAACAGCAGGAATGCCACGGCGCAAACGGCTGCGATGACGAAGAACACCGCCTGGTAGCCCAGCGCGCCGGCGATGGCGGGCGCGCTGTTGAAGGCCACGACGGAGCCCACGGGCACCCAGGTGGCCCAGATGCCGAGCGCGAGCCCCCGCTTGCGCTCCGGAAACCATATGGTCACGCACGAAGGCGCGGCCACGCCGATGAGGCCGATGCCCACGCCCTCTAAAAGGCGGCTGGCCATGAGCACGTTGAGGTCGCTCGTGAGGCCACCCACGGCCGAGCCCGCGCCCAGGCAGGCCACCGACAGCAGGATGACGTTCTTCAGCCCCATGCGCCGTGCGATGAACGCGGCGGGGAAGGCCAGCACCACGCCGATGACGGCGATGGCGCTCATGAGCGTGCCGAACGTTACGGAATCGAGCGCGCCGTGGAACGCCGGGAACAGCCACGACGCCAGCGGCGGTATCTTGAACTGGCACAGCGGCGCGCAGAAGCTCGCCAGGTACGTGACGGCCAGGATGCCCCAGGCCTTGCCGGAAACCTTGCCCTGCTTGGCTATCTGGTCTGCAGTCAACTCAACCATGCGAAATCACCCCTTGGAAACGCATCTCCCCGAAATCCATTCCCTTTCGGCATTTCCTCGCCGTCCCGCAGTCGACGGGGAAACGCCGAAAGAAGGCAGCTGGCCGGGCCGCCCTTCGAAAACCAGGCGACGGCAAAGGGCCAGTAGCCGAAAACCGGAGGCTGGATAGGCTTCGCGCCGATCCAGCCTCCCTCATGCCTCTATGCGCAGGGCGGCACCCACAGGTACTGCTGCGGCTTGGCGTCCAAGCGCTTCGCGAGCTCGTCCACCGGGCCGAACTCCATGCACTTGGCCTGGCAGTGGAACACGCAGGAGGGGAGCTTGCCCTTCTCCTGGCGGTCGGCGCACAAATCGCAGATCTTCGTGAACGCCGGGATGAAGTCGTAGACGTAGTTGTCCGTCTCGTTGCCTTCGGCGTCCTTCACCGGCCACGGGCCGTTCTGCATGACCTTCACGCCCCACTGCTCGAGCGGCAGCTCGTGCTCGGCCTGGCAGGCCACCTCGCACGAGTAGCACCCCGTGCAGTACTGGTAGTCGACGAGAATTCCGTTGAGAGCCATTACAGTTCCTCCTCCTTGCAGCGGTACACCTTGCAGAGCGTGCACTTCAGGTCGGCACCGAAGCCGGTCGTGCCGGGCTTGTTGGCCAGAAGCTGGTTGATGTTGGACTGGCGGAAGCCGTACAGGTTGGGCTCGGCGCCGTCCTGCTCGGGGAACCACCAGCCGTGCTGCGCGGCGATCTCCTTCTCGTGCACCTCGAACGTGAGGCGGGCACGCTGGCGGCAGCGGCCGCGGTGGTTCTCGATCCAGACCCAGTCGCCCTCGGAGATGTTCAGGTCCTTGGCCGTGCGCGGGTGGATCTGCACCCACGGATCGGGTGTGAGCTGGCGCAGGTAGGGGATCTGGCGGTGCTCCGAGTGGAAGAACGACGTGGTGCGGGCGCCCGTGATCATGATGAGCGGGTACTCCTCGTACAGGTCGGGCGTGGTGACGGGCCCGATGCCCGGCTCCTCGATGTAGGGCAGCGGGTCATAGCCGAACTTCTCGAACAGCGTGGAGTAGAACTCGATGCGGCCCGTGGGGGTGTTGAAGCCGGGCTGGCCGTCGGGGCGCATGAGGCCCTTCTCGTACTTCTTGTACACGTACTTCTGGTAGACCGGGCCGTGCTCCATGAGCTCGTGGAACGTGAAGCCGGAGGGGCTCACGATCTCGTCGTACACCTCGTCCTCGGTCGCCCACGGCCAGGTGTGCTGCTTGCCCTCGGGGCGGCCGATGGCCTGGTTGAACTCGTCGTCGTTGTCGAAGTACTGGGCAAGCTCGCGGTTAATCTCGCAGTCCGACTTCGCCTCGCCCTCGGCCGCGCAGCCGCCCGTGATGGCGGAAAGGAAGTAGTAGTGGGCGCGTACGGAGTGCTTCTCGGCCCACGTCTGCACCGGCATGACGATGTCGGCGCACGACTGGATGGTAGGCGTCATGAAGATGTCCACGGCGGCGATGAACTCCGGCTTCTTCATGGCCTGGTACCAGCGCTCGGTCTCGCAGCTCATGCAGGCAATGCCGTTGGACGTCTGGATCCACACGCCCTTGACCTTGCCCTCCTCCATATACTCCAGGCACATGTCGGGCATGGCCTGGGTGAGGCCGTAGCGGTACATGGGGAATTCTTTCCAGCCCACGCGCTTCTTCTGCATCTCCTCGTTGATGAGGTCGTAGATGCCCCATGCGCCGGCGGACGGCTGGTCGACGCCCATGGGGGAGGCGGTGTAGCACATGCCGCCCGGCACGTCGAGGTTGCCGGTGATGGTCCACAGCGCGGCGATGGCGGCGGCGCAGGGCGTGCCCTGGCTCTGCATGTCCACGGCGAGGCCCCACACGACGTTGGCCGGCTTGGACGTGGCGAACAGGCGCGCAGCGGCGATGATCTTCTCCTTGGGGACCCACGTCATGGCCTCCACCTGGTCCAGCGACAGCTCGCGGGCGCGCTCGGCCAGCTCGTCGAAGCCGTAGGTCCAGCGCTCCACGAAGTCATGGTCGTAGAGATCTTCATCGATGATGACCTTGATCATGCCGAGGGCAAGTCCCGTGTCGGTGCCGGGGCGCAGCTGCAGGTGGATGTCGGCGTGTGCGGCGAGCCAGGTGACGCGCGGCTCGACGGAGATGAGCTTGCAGCCGAGCTTCATGGCGTCGGTGACCCAGTGCCCCATGAAGAAGTCGGGGTTGGAGATGGTGGGGTTGCAGCCCCACACGATGGTGCACTCGGGGCACACCCACTCGGGGTCGTCGTAGCGCAGCGCCGAGAACTGCGAGAAGTCGGCGATGAGCATGCCGCCGTAGGTCATGATCATGAGCGACAGGCGGGGCAGGTAGCAGGCGGTGCCGGACAGGAAGCCGTACTCGTTGGGGCTGCCGAACGTGTTCGCCATGCGGCCGACCTGCCACTGGTTGTCGCGTGCGGTGCCGCGCAGGCAGTGGATGGAGTCGCCGCCGTAGGTCATGGAGATGCGACGGAATTCCTTGTAGCAGGTTTCCAGCGCCTCGTCCCACGTGATGCGCTCCCACTGGCCGCTCCCGCGCTCGCCGGCACGCTTCATGGGGTGCAGGATGCGGTCGGGGTGGAACTCCACCTGCTTGAAGGCTAGGCACCTCGGGCACAGCGCGCCGCGGTTGTACGGGTCGTCCGGGTCGCCCTCGCACTTGATGAACTTGCCGGTCTCCTTGTCGGAGTACACCAGCACGCCGCAGCCCTCGTGGCAGCCCGGCGCGCTCCACACCGAGGTGCGGGTGACCACCATGCCGTCTTCCTCGTACTGGAAGGGCTTCGGATGCTTCCAGCGAGGGTCCACTTCCTGCCTCTTACCGGCGCCGAAGTTGAACTGGTTCTCCTCCTTGGACGTGCCGATCTCGTCGCGGTCCTTCTCCGCGACAGCGTTCTCTACCATCGCAACTCCTCTCGGTCTCCGGGCCTGTCGGGTGTCCGCCCCAATCGGCCCTCCCCTCTGGGGTTGCCAGCGAGTAAAGCACGCGATAGGTATGAGCCTATCGCGTGATGAGTATGCAGATTGGGAATCAGTACGTTGGTATGATGCGCTGAACAGGGACGATGGAAAAGGGGTAGGCGAGGCTCCTTGGTATGAAGACGAGGTTTCTTGACGTACGTAATTGCGTACGCTACTATAGAGCAAAAGAAACGAGGTAAGGAGACAGGCCATGACTTCGATCACTGCAACGGCTTTGCGGCAGAATATCTACCAGACCATCGCCCAGGTGAACGAGAACTGCACGCCCATCGCCATCACGAACAGCAAGGGGAAGGGGGCGGTGCTTATCGGCGAATCCGATTGGGCGGCTATCGAGGAAACGCTTTTCCTCGATAGCATTCCCGGCATGAGCGAATCGCTGCGGGCCGGCATGGCGGAAAAACCCGAGGACTGCCTTTCCGAAGACCGACTTGAGTGGTAGTTATGTATGCAGTGAAGTTCACGAAGCAGGCTGCAAAGGATGCAAAGAAGCTTAAAGCCGCTGGTCTCGATAAGAAGGCGAAAGCACTTGTCGAGGTGCTTAAGAATGATCCCTTTCAAGAGGCTCCTGCCTACGAAACGCTTGTGGGGAACCTCTCGGGCCTCTATTCGCGGCGCATCAACCTGCAGCATCGGCTCGTTTGTCAGGTATATGCAGAGCCCTTTGCCGAGGGCGGCGAGGAATTCGATGGCACGGTCAAAGTCGTGCGCATGTGGACCCATTACGAGGGACTCTAGCCTTCCGGCGCATTGCCGCTTTCCCGCGCCGTTCCGCTAGTCCTCCACCGGGAACTCCTCCACGAAGTCCATGAGCTTCTGCTGGGAGTGGATGTCGAGCTTGCGGTAGATGCTGTAGATGTGGCTCTTCACCGTGTGGGGCGATATGGTGAGCTTGCCCTGGATGTAGGCGGCGTTGCGCCCCTTCGCCAGGAACTTCAAGATATCGGTCTCGCGCGGGGAGAGCTGGTAGAGCTCGGCCACGGCGACGCAGCGGTGCTCGAAGAGCTCCTTCTCGCTAAGGTTGGACGGCACGGGAGCGGCGGGTTCGCGGGCGCCGATCGTCCCGCCGTCTGGCGCATGGTGCTCTTTCGAGGGGAAGAACAGCATGACCACCGCAACGAGCACGAACGCCATGCATAGGCGCACGATCATGAACGCGTCGGAATGGGCACCGTAGGCCATGGTCATGCCCGTGGCCACGCCCCAGCCCACGAGGAAGCCCAGCGCGCTGAACACGAGGCGCGCAGGCGCCTGGCGAAACACCGGCGTGTCCCAGCGTTCGACGCTCTTCTTCACGATGAACGCGTAGTTCACCGATACGAACGCCGCCCACGACGCCACGACCAGGCACGAGCATGCCAGCTGGATGGCCTCGGTGGCGAAGGGCATGGAGAGGCATGCCAGCACGGTGATGCACAGCAACACGCGCTGGATGACGGTGATGCCCACGGCCTTGCCCGAAAGCGCGAGCACGGCGATCAAACCGGCGCCGGGTATCACGAACAGAAGACCCACGAGCACGTCTTGCTGGCCTGAGTTGAACAGGTACACGAACGTCAGGCCGAACACGATGCCGAACGCCACGAGCGAGGGTTCTATCTCCCAGGTGAACTCCCAGGTGTTCTTGCACGAGCCGGCGGGGGGCGCATCGGCGTTGCCTTCGGCGCGCTCGCCGGCGAAACGGAGGAGGCCGACGCTCAGCAGCGCATAGACAATGCAGAACACGGGTTGTACGGCCTCGGGAACGATGGCGGCGAGGACGAACAGCGCCCCGCCGCCCACGAGCGACAGGCTCGTGAAGCGCGGAAAGCTCTTCACCCTGATGCGGCTGCTCGCATCGAGCCAGCTCACCGTCAGCGATGCGCCGCCCAGGCCCGCGCAAAGGTTCACAACGCACAGCACTGGGGAGGGCACGTCCACGCCGAGGCCCAGAAACAGGGCGGCGATGGGCAAGAGCAGCGCCAGCGCAGCATCGGTCGCAAGCGCGGACAGCCTGAACGGATCGAACCGGGCGTTTTTGGCAAGAAGGTGCAGGGTCAAATATCCCAGTGCCAGACCTGCGAAAACGAATAATTGGATGGCATCGCGCTCGGCCACGGGGGTGTCCTGGATGAACTCGGCGAAAAGCCAATAGTACGATACGAGCATCCACCCGAAAAAGCAGGAGAACCCGCCGATCCCCAGCAGCTCCATGGCGCCGATGCGGCGCTTCGAAGAAGCCTTACCCTCGTCCATCGAACCCCCCTGCGGTGCCCGGCCATAACATCATAGGAGAAACTGAACACGATCGCTGCGCCCTGGCCAAGCACCTCCGCAGGACGCGACCCCAACATCTCCGAAAACCCAGTATACCGCAAATCAGCTGTTCATGTTTGCGTCCGCCCCGGTTCGACCTTCGGGGGCGGGACGGACGCAAACGGGATCGAAGGGGCGTCGTGCCGATACGCTTGGCGCGACGAGGCCCGTTCTACACGGAGACGACTTCCAACTTGAGCGTTTCAGCGAGAAGCGTCAGTTCCCGCGTGATGTCGCCGAACACGAGCGGAAGCATGAGGCCGACCTTCGCCTGCTCCTTGTACAAGCGGTATCCGTCGCTCACACGGAACACGAAACCGCCGTTGCAGTTGTGCAGGTCGTAGCCGTATCCTTTGACGATTTCGCCCTTGACCACGAGCAGCTTCCTGCAGTCGCCCGAGAAGCGCGCGAGCGTCACGGTTTTTCCGATGTCGGCGTTGAAATCCCGGTGGAATACGGCGCCGAATTGCTGGTCGTAGGCGAAGTGGCGGATCGCGTAAGGGCCGACCGGCCCCTCGACGCCCTCGACCTTGCGCATCATGGGCGACATGTTCACGCAGTACAGGTTCGAGGTGTCCTCGATGGCGGAGCGGTCTTGCTCGGGGATCTGGTCGAGCCATTGAACGCTGCCTTGCGATTCTACGAGGGGCAGGGTGTTGGCCATGTAGGGCACGTGCCCGGAAAGGCACAGCTCGGCCATCATGGTCAACGTGGCGGCGATGTCGTACTTGCAGGCGGAGGCGATGCCGCGTTCGTTGTTCAGCTGGTGGTTCAGGCAGAAGGTGAACTTCTCGTCGTTGAGCCGACGCGTGGAGCAGAGGTCGGGGCAGGGGATGGCGCAGCCGCTGCAGTCGTGCGCGTCGAGGTGCTTGTTGACGATCTTCCATGCTTTCAACGAGTTGAGCAGGTACTCCTTCGAGATGTCGCACTCTTCGGCACCGCTTATCAGCTCGTCGGCGTAGGCATCCAGCTCGGCCAGGTCGTCGTTGGTTAGGTTGGGCGTGGTGCGTCCGGGGGTGGTCGTGTTACCCTCGGCGGTCAACGGCTTCATCTGCTCGACGAGCTCGTGGAAGTTGACGGGCCTGAAGCTCGTGCCGAACGTGGCCGACGCCTGTTCGAGCGAGATAAACGAGTCGTCCGCTCCGGCGAGCGCCATGGTGTCGCCGAATCGGGTGACCAGCAGCACGTTCGCCTCCGCAAGCGCCTTGCGAGCTCTGAGCGCTTTCAGGTAATCGGACACCTCGGGCCAATCGTAAGGCACGTAGACCTCGGCCCCGATGTTGAACAGATAGGCCGATTTCATAGGGTTCCACTGGTTCGGGCATATGATGAGGGGTTTTTTGCACTTGCGCCCGAACTCGCGCCAGACGCGGTCGGCGCCGAACAGCGTGAGAACGAAGTACGCATCCGCCGTCACGTCATCCTCCATGAGCTTCTCGAGGAAGCCGTCGTCGATGTCCCAATCGTCGGTCGCGGTGACTGCGGCGGACTCGAGCAGCGTGCAGGCATCGTCGGGGCAGCTGGCGCGCAGGTCCGCCATGACGCCTTTGACGATCTTCGCGTTCAGCACGTCGTCGAATCCCGGTTGGAGCGCGTCCCCTCCGGTCATTCGGCAAGGGCCCTCGTAATAGTACTTATGCGAGAACAGGCAGAACACCGGTTTTATGTTCAATTTCACATCGAGACACGATTTGGACATGGTTCCTCCTCATTTTGCCGTTCGAACGGCTTTGGTAGTTGCTCGTAGCGCATCCTGTCGGCCGCCGAAGCGCTTGAGCGCGTTGGCGGGCCCCTCCCTAGGTTGCGGTTTGCCTGCCGATGATCTTCCTGACGATCGCCTCCAATCCGCGCAGCTGGGTTTTCGTGAAATGGCGTGCGAACGCCTCGTCGTCCAGCAGGCCGCACGGGTAGCCTGCGAGCTCTTCGGGGCGCCTGCCGTCGAACAGCTCCTCCAAAAGGGCGAGGGCCCCGCGGATGGCGATGGACTCCGAGTCGCCGACGAGGCGCACGGCGCCGTCGGCATGGTGCCGTGCGTCGATCCAGGTTTTGACCTGGCATTCCCTGACGAGGTGCTCGTCGTCGCGCAAGCTGTCGGGGTAGGGCTCGGCATCGCCGGCGCAGGCGACGAGGTAGGCGTACTGCAGAACGGGGTCGTCCAGCTCATGCAGGTCGGCCAGGATGTCCTCTTCGGTTTCGCGCACGTCCACGGACGCCGCCTCCTTTCAGTACGAGCGAGGCCTTTGCGAGCGCTTCGAGCAGGCGGTCTATATCGTCCTTTGAAGTGAAGGGGGCGACCGACGCGCGCACGGCTCCGGCGCATCCGAGCGCCTCGAGGTAGGGCTGGGCGCAATGGTGCCCCGAGCGCACGGCGACGCCGAGGCCATCGAGCAGCTTCGCCCAGTCGAAGGGGGAGGCGACGTCGACGGAGAAGGAGAGACATCCGGTCCTCTCGGGCGCTCGCCCCAGCACCTGCGCGCCCTCGATGTTCGCGAGTCCCGCTTCAAGCCGGTCGATCAGCCGCCGCTCGCGCAACCGGCAGGCGTCCAGGTCGTGCGCGCGCCAGTAGCGCATGGCGCTCGCCAGCCCGACGGCCCCGTCGATGGGCGGGGTTCCCGCCTCGAACCGCTCGACGTCGTCGGAGAGGACGGCGCGGTCGCTCGTGACCTCCCACACCGTGCCGCCTCCGAACGAGGCGGGCTCGAGCGTCTCCAACAGCGGCCCGCGCACCCAGAGGCCGCCGATGCCGGTGGGCGCGCCCAGCTTGTGGCCGGAGAAGGCGTACATGTCGCAGCCGAGGGCGGAAACGTCGGTGGGAAGGTGGACGACCCCCTGTGCCCCGTCCACGACCACCACGGCGTCGCTGCGCTCGTGCGCGATGCCGCTGAGGAGTGCGCAGTCGTTGGCGATGCCGGTGACGTTCGAGAGCTGCGTGAACGCGACGATCTTCGTGCTCTCGTCCACGAGCGCGCGGAAGGCGCCCGTGTCGAGCGCGCCCGCGCCGTCCACGGGCGCGACGCGCAGATCGCAGCCGGTCCTGCGCGCCAGGCTTCGCCAGACGAGGATGTTGGAGTGGTGCTCCATCGCGGTGATGACGACGTTCGACCGCTCGTCGAGCCGCGGGGCCAGCATGGCGGCCGCCTTGTTGAGGGAATCGGTGGTGCCGGAGGTGAACACGAGCTCCGGTTCGTTTCCGCCGATGAACTCTGCGGCGGTGCGACGCGCTTCGTCGTAGCGCCGCGACGACTCCTCGGACAACGTGTGCACGCCGCGATGGATGTTCGCGTAGCTGTTCGAGCGGAAGGCGCACAGCTCGTCGAGCACGAGCCGGGGCATGGGCAGGGTGGCCGCGTTGTCCAGGTAGACGAGCGGCCGGCCGTTCACCGTGCGGGCGAGGAGGGGGAAGTCGCCGCGCGCGAACGCGTCGCGGCTCATTTCCCGGCTCCGTCGTCCGAAGCCGGGAAAGCTGCGAACATCAGATCCGCCAGCTCGTCGGTCGTGTCGGCGAGCCCGGCGCGCAGGCCGTCGAGCGCCACGCCGAACTCGCGCTGCAGCGCCATGATCAGCAGCGCCTGCTTCATGTCGACCGACCGCGCGCCGTCGCAGGTTGCCGGGCGCTCGGCTTCGACCACCTGGTCGGGATCGGTTCTGAGCGCTTTCGCGAGGCTCTCCTCCGCCAGGTCCTCCAGCGAACGGCTCGGCGCATCGGCGGCTTCGAGGCCGAATTTCGCCAGCACGTACCGAAACAGGTGCTCGCGCAAGAGCTCGGCGGTCAACGTCCCCTCGGCGCGCTTCTCGCAGACGGCGTCGACCTGGTTCGCCGCTGCGCGCTTGTCCGCCAGCAGCCTCTCTTTGATGTCGCGACGCATCGCATCTCCTCTTCTTCGGCGCGTTGCGGCGGCCTCGCGGGGCGTGCTACGCGCGCACGGGTTCCATGCCCAGGCGCTTCGCCAGCTCCTCCAGGTCGTCGGCGATGTCGCCGTACACGAGCGGCAGGTGCAGGCCGAAGCGCATCTGCTTCTTGAACAGATCGCGCGTGTCGGCCACCTTGAACACGAAGCCGCCGTTGCAGTTGTCGGTGTCGAAGCCGGTGCCGGTCACGATCTCTCCTGACACGATGAGCATCTCGTCGAGGTTGGGGGAGATGCGGCAAAGCGTGATCTTCTGCCCGGCATCGGCGGTGAAGTCGTGGCGCTGGATGGCGCCGAAGCCCTGGTCGTAGGCGAAGTGCCGCAGTGCGTACGCGTCGGCAGCCGCCTCGAGGCCGTGGAGCTTCCGGCAGGGTGTGGAGTGGATGACCGAGTACATGTTCGCTGCGTCCTCGAGTGAGATGCCGGCCACGTCCTCCTCGTGCACGTTCACCGGCCATTCGATGCGGCCCTCCGTCACCACGACGGGCAGCGTGTTGCCCATGTAGGCGGCGCTGTTCGAGAGCGCCATCTCGGCGATCATGCACACGACGGACGTGATGTCGTACTCGCAGGCGCTTCCGAAGCCCTGCTCAAGGTTGAGCGAGTGCGCCAGGCAGAACGTGAACTGCTGCTCGTTCAGGCGGCGCGTCGAGCAGGCGTCCGGGCACGGCGCGGTGAACCCGGAGCAATCGTAGAGGTCCATGAGCTTTTGCACGACCGTCCAAGCGACGAGCGATTTGACCAAGAACCCCTTGTCGACGATGCAGGGGTCGGCGGAGGCCACCATCTCGTCGGCCATCTCCTCGCAGCGCGCCACCTCCTCGGGCGTGATGTTGGGCGTGGCGCGTCCGGGCGTGGTGGCGTTGCCCTCCTCGGGCAGCGGGTTCATCATGTCCATGAGCTCGTGCACGTTCACGTGGCGGAAATGGCATCCCAGCTGCCGCGTGACATCCGACAGGCAGGTGAACGAGTCGTTGCCGCCCGCTTTGGGCGTGGTGGAGTCGAAGCGGGGCGCGAGCAGGATGTTGGCCGTGCGCACGGCCTTTTCGGCACGCAGGATGGAGCAGTAGCGCGAGACCTCCGGCCAGTCGAAGGCCGGGAGGATGTCGGCGCCGCGCCGTTGGGCCGGCGCGGTGGACATGGCGCCGAACGACTTCGTGGGGTTCATGACCACGGGCTTGCTCGTGCGGCAGCAGAACTCCACGAGGATCTGGTTCGCGCCGAAGTTCGACATGACCACGTAGAGGTCGGTTTTCTGGTCGTCGGCCAGCATCTCCTCGAAGTAGGAGTCCTTGATGTCCCAGTCGTCGGTGCCGCGCACGATGGCGGGTTCGAGCACGTTCGCGCCCGTCGACGCCACGTACTTGTCCACGTTGGCTAAAAAGCCCTTGAGCATCTTGCCCTGCACGACGGCGTCGAACCCGGGCTTGATGGCGTCCCCGCCCGCCATGCGGCAGGGCCCCTCGTAGTAGTACTGGTGCTCGAAGCCGATGAACACGGGCTTCACGGTGAGCTTGATGTCGGTGACGCTTCGCTTCATGGACGTACCCCTTTCGATGCGCGTAGGCCCGGAACCGTGGAGGGCCTTGGAAACCTAGCATTATCTTAGAATGCGCACCCACTCAAAGATATGTCAAAATGCACATGAATACACGCTATAATGCAGCATTATGACAATTACGTGCAACATGGTGGCGGATAGGGTGGGCGGCGGTGCCGTGCTCGTTGCCCCCGAAGGCGCGTCTCCTCGATTCTCCCACGTCATAGCGGACGGGGAAGGGGAGCTTTGCGCGCTCGGCGCGTTGCGCGCCACGGTGGGCTCGACGCTGTTCGTGGGCGACGAGGCCTCGTGCATCGCGTACCTGACCCGCCACCCGGGTGGCTGGGCGCTGAGTGCGGGCGGATCGGCCGTGGAACCTTCGGCGTCGACGGCGGATGTTGGGGGTGCGGCCGCCACGAAGCCGGTCGACGCCGCGGCCGCATCCGTGGCAGACGCCGTGGCGGAGCGCCTGTTCGTCCTGCGTGCTTCCTGCACGCCCGCGCATGCAGCCGCCTGCGCGGCTGCCGAGCTCGCCGACACGCAGGCGTGGATTGCCCGCATGCAGGAGGCGTTGCTCGCGGGCGGGGGCTACCAGGAGCTTGCAGACGCCGCCGAACCAGCGCTCGGCAACTCCCTTGCGCTGTCGGACGCGGGGTTCCGCATCATCGCGCACACGCGCCGGCTTCTTCCGCCCGATCCTCTGATGCGCGATTCTATCGAGCAGGGCAGGCTCAGCAGGGAGGCGCTCGACTCGTTCAGGCGGCACGGCCGCCCGCAGCGATGGAGCACGCAAACGGGCGTGCACGTGCTAGAGGGCTATGGAGGCTGCCCCATCGTGGAGTGCATCTTTCGCGTGGAGGGTGTCTACGCCGCCCATCTTGTCATGCACTGCGACCGTCGGCCCCTCACCGAGGGCTTGCTGGACAAGCTAGCCTTGCTTTGCACGTGCATCGAGCTGAACTTGAAGAAGGAGCTGCCGGCCAGCAGGCTGTTCGATCAAGGCCCCGCTCGCGTGCTCGCCGACCTGGCGGCCGGCATGCCCGTTTCGCGCCGCAGCTTGGAAGCGTGGTTCCGTGCGACAGGCCTATCGCGCGACGGACGGTTCGAGCTGGCGGTAGTGGATTACGGGTACCGTGACGACGAACGGCAGTTGGCGGTGAACGCATGCCTGCGCTTGCTCGACCTCTTCCCCGATGCGGTGGTCGGACTGCAGGACAACCGTGCGCTCGTGCTGCGCTCGCTCGCGGACTGCGATGACTCTTTCCGTGCGGCGATCGGACGCCACGCGCTGGAGTTCGGCGGCAGGGCCGGGCTGTCCGATCTGCTCGACCTCGTTGAAGACCTGCGCTACGCGTATCGTCAAGCGGACATCGCGCTGCAGATGTCGGCGGCCGAGGAGCACAGCGCCGAGGGAGACGTCGCCTTCGGCGACGACGGGAGGTCGGATGACGGCGCTCGGGACGGCGGCGCCTGCCGTTTCCGCGACTACTTCGTGGCCTATCTGCTGACGAGCGAGCACCAAGACGACGAGCTCGTGTCGTTCACCGTGTCGCACAGCGTGCCCGCGCGCCTGCGCGAGGCCGACCGCGCGGCGGGCACGCAGGACTGCGCGTTGTTGCTTTCGTACTTGGCGCTCGAGCGGCGCCCGTCAACCGTCGCGCAACGGCTGCACCTGCATCGCAACACGTTGTTGTACCGCGTGCGCCGCATGGAGCAGGAATACGGCATCGACCTCGACGATTGGCGCACACGCGAACGCCTGCTCGCCGAGTACCAGATCATGCGGTTCGGCGGGTGATCGAAGTCTCCGAACCGCATGATCTGGTACTCCCTTCAGGACCCTTGTTGCCTGCGCCGTTGCCTAAAGCGCGCGATTCCGCGAATGTTCGGCAACGGCTTCTTGCGGCCGGGCTCACGCCACGCCGGGCGGCTTGATGCCGCGCTCGCGCACGACGTCGTCGACCGACGCCATGCCCAGCTCGCGGCAGGCGCTCGCCACGCCCGGCGTCGCACCCGTCGCGGCGTCCACCCCGGCGGACGCCGCGCTCACGCCCGGAGGAGCGCACGCGGGCAGGGGCGCCTTTTCCCCGGCGGGATCGAGCGCCGCCGCCGCGTCGGCCAAGCTCGTCGCGGAGGTGACGGCATCTGTTTCGCCGCCGTCGGCGATGCCCTCGGCCGGGCAGGTTGCCCCGGTGACGGCGTCGAAGCGCTCGTCGGTCGGATGTTCGTTCGTTTGCCGTTCTCGCATGTTTTCTCGCTTCGTTTAGCTTCGTGCAATCGTATGCGCGGGTAGGCGCTTTCGGCTCGTGCCCCGCGTTCGGCGCCCGGCGGGTTGCGCGCCGCAGCACTGGGCTTTGCGGCGCGCTTTTGCCTATGCGGAGGGAAGACGGTCTTCCGTGGCTGCGGTGATCTCGTCCGCCTGGCCGTCTTCGCTCTCGTCCTCCTCGAACACCGGCGGCTTCATGGCCACGTAGACGATCCACAGCAGCGTGCCCACGGCCGCCGTGGCCGCGCAGAGCGGCGCCACGTTGGTCCATACCTGGGCCTCGCCTATGATATAGCCCACCACCGGCGTGCACAGAAGGTTCGAGATGCCCTGGAAGAAGATGATGATGGCCATGCCCACCGGCATGGTCACGCGCTTGGGCATGGTCACGGGCACCATCGACCACACCACGCCGCTCGTCCAGCCGCTCTCGAGGCCCAAGAGCACCAGATAGGCGGGCAGGTACTCGTAGGGAACCAGGAACGCGCCCACGTAGAAAAACGCGCAGAACCCCGCGATGATCACCATGACGTTGCGCGCCTTGAGCGTCTGGAACCTCCCCAGCAGGAAAGCCGTGACCAGCGCCATGGGGATGGAGGCCGCGAAGCCGAGCGAGGCCATGGACCCGCCGGACACGCCGGCCTGCGCCTGCGCGGCGGCAAGGTCCATGCCTTCTGCCAGCATGCGTTCCAGCTCCACGCCCTGCACGTAGGTGGGCACCCAGGTGAGCACCGAGAGCGAGGTGAACATGAGGAAGCAGAACCCCAGGCCGAACAGCCACATGCGCTTCACCTTGAATCCCTCGAGCAGGATGGCGGCGGGACGGTGCTGCTTCTCGCCCGTCTCCCGCTCGCGCTTGGCGGCCACGCCGCGCCCGGCATGCGGCACGCTCACGAACAGCGCGAACACCACGAAGGACACGAGGGCGAGCACGTCGGAGAACCACCACCAGGCATGCCAGTTGGTCGGGTCTCCCGTGAGCGCGAGCGCCACCGGCACGCCGATGTTGTAGGCGAGCGTGGAACCCACGACGTACCACAGGTTCCAGATGCCCATGGGTAGCCCCGCCTTCTCGCGGGGGAAGTACATCGAGATGACGGTGGTGGCCACCACGCCCATCATGGCCACGCCGATGCCCTCGAGCACGCGTCCTACGATGAGTTGCGCGAACGAGTACGACAGAGCGCCCACGGCGCATCCGGCCACCATGAAGGCCAGGCCTGCGAGGCCCACGCGCTTCGGCCCGAAGCGGTTGAGCAGGAACGCCGAGGGGAACGCGGTGATAATGCCGGCCACGGCGATGACCGACATGAGCCAGCCGGTGGTGCCCGGATCGGTCCCGAAGTCGTGCATAAGGGCGCCCATGAACGTGGGCACCTTGAACTGGTTCATGATGACGATGATGCCGCAGAACAGCATGGCGAAGAGCACGATCCAGCCCTTGCGCTGGCGGTTGCGGGCCGCGTCGGCGCCGGGCGACGGGTCGGCGGAGGGGGCGGGGGCGGACCGCTCAAAGGAGGTCCGCGAGAACGTGGCGGCGCTTCCCGCCGCGTCGCGGGTTTGCTTGATGGTTTCGCTCATGGGTCGATCCCTTCTCCCCGCAGGGCGGGGATACAGGCTTTGACGGAAAGGGCCGCCTTGCTGCGCCTTGGCGCCTCAAGGCGGCCCGGGCGCGCCCCGGTTTCGGCCAGGACGCGCTGCGGGGGATGCGGGCAGCCTTAGTGCTGTGCGGCCGCCTCGCCCTCGGCGGGCTTGCCGGCGGGAGCGCCGACAGCCTGCTTCTTGGACGGTTTCACGCCGAAGGCGAGGAGGCATCCTACGACGCCGACGGGCACGAGGGCCCAGAAGGCGAGCATCGGATCCACGTGGATGCCCTGCGCCAAGGCCTCTTGCACGGCCTGGCCGATGGCCGGGCCGAAGTCGGCCGGGGTGCCGCCGGAGGCGAGCACGGCCTGCTTGGCGTTGATGGCGACGTTCGAGGCGGCGGTGAGGCCCTCGTTGAACGGCGCCAGCGCGTAGCTCGTGACGATCTGGCCGGCGTACTGGCCGAGCGTCAGGAACGACAAGCCGAACGCCACGGCGGTGGCTCCGCCCTTGAACACGAACGTCGGCACGAGCGGGCGGCAGCAAGCGTTCAGCATCATGTTGCCGATGCAGAAGAAGATGACGTACGGGATGAAGAACTCGGCATGGAAGGCCAGCGCGGAGCAGATGGTCAGGCCCAGGATTCCTACGACTACGCACAGGTACTTCTTGTCCTTGGGCGTCTTGTCGAGGATGAGGCCGCCGATCGGGGCCAGCGCGCCGCAGGCGACGATCAGGCCGCCCCAGAGGCCCGCGGTCGTGGCGTCCCAGCCGAAGCCGCCCAAAGCCTCGGGCGTCTGCAGCCACGTCTTGAGGTACTGGCTGAACGCGTAGTTCATGTAGTTGAAGATGGCGAACATGATGATGAGGCACCACAGCTGGCGGCTCTTGAAGAACTTGAGCACGGCCTTGAGCGGCTTGCGCTCGGGCGACACCTGGGAGCGCTCGTTTTCGCGCGGGTCGCGGAACACGATGGCGAACAGGACGCCGAACACGGCCGCCACGGCGACCCATACCCACTGGAGGTTGGCCATATTGGAACCCACCAGGTGGTACACGCCGTCGTTCACGAAGTTGGACAGGAAGATGCCCACGGGCGCCCAGCAGGACCAGATGGCCATGGCGCGCCCGCGCGTGGCGTCCGGGAACCACATGGAGACGCAGGTGGGGCCGGCTACGACGGTGGTGGACAGGCCCAGGCCCAGGATGAAGCGGCCTGCCAGGAACACGTAGAAGTTGCCGCCTACGAACGCCGCGCTGAGAGCGCCGCCGACGACCGCGCAACCCACGCCGATGAGCGTGGTGGCCTTGGCGCCGAACTTGCGCACGAGCACGGTGGTGGGCAGCGCCATGATGAGGGCGCCGATGGGCACGAGGCCCATGACGTTGGACAGCAGGCCGAAGTTGGCCGGGTTCGCGAAGAACGCGTTGTTCTCGGCCAGCCAGTTCTTGAACACCGGGAACGTGATGCCCGGAAGCCACATCCAAGCGAACACGATGCCCACGGCCGCCAGAAGCGACACGATGAGGCATGGCCACGCATAGGACGGCGTCTTCTCCACGGGCTTGGCCGCAGGCGCGCCGTTGGCTGTGGCAACAGCAGGATTGCTCATAGTTTCCCCTCTTTCACCGGACGCCTCCTTGCAAGGCGTCGACGGATCGCCGGGAAGGGCACACGCCCTTCCCGCTTTACCTTACAGGTTGAACAGCTTCGCCGCGTTGCCGCCCAGCATGAGGTCCTTCTCCTCCTGCGTGACGTCGAGGGCCTTCACAGAGCCCACCGAGCGGGCCATCCACTCGTAGAACACGGGGAACGAAGAGCCCAGCAGCAGGTGGTCGGCGCCGCACGTCTTCACGGCGAGCTCGAGCTGGTCCTTGCTCCAGCTCATGGGGTGCGTCATGTCGAAGTAGATGTTGTTGGCGAGGTAGCGGTCGTACGCCTCGCGGTCGACGTTGGTGGCCAGGCGGTTCATGGCCTCCTTCTTCTTCACCGACACGTGCGGGGCGAGCAGGTCCTTGAGCGCGAACCAGTTGCCGCCGAACATCGTGTGGATGAACTTAAGGTCGGGGAACTCGTCGAACATGCCCGAGTACACCTCGCGACCCACTGCGGTGGCCTGCACGTGGATACGGCCGAGCTCGCGTCGCAGGGGCGTGTAGTCGGCGAAGTTGCCGAACGAGTTCTGTCCGGGCGTATGGTGGATGGCGCAGGGCACCTTCTTGTCGTTGAGCACCTTCAGGTAGGGCTTGAACAGCTCGTCGTCGAGGAACTTGTCGCCGTAGCAGCAGGCGAACTGCACGCCCACCATGCCGAGGTCGCCCAGGCAGCGCTCCAGCTCGTAGATATCCTCCTTGCGGCCCCACGGCGGCAGCACGGCGTTGGCGTACAGGCGCCCTTCCGACTGACGGCACATCTCGGCGGCCTGGTCGTTCACGATCTTGCACATGTCGAGCGGCAGCCATTCCTGCCACACCGGCATGCGCAGAAGCGCGATGTCAACGCCCACCTCGTCCATGGCGCGGAGCTTCGTCTCCAGCGTGTAGTCGCCCTCCACGTAGTTCAGGATGTCCTTGCCGTCCTCGGTGGCAAGGACGATCTGGTCCTTGGCGCCGTCGGGCGTCTTGCCGCGGTAGGCCTTGAGCCCCATGGTGATGGGGGCGGAGTACAGAAAGCCGTTGAGCACCTCCTCGTTCGTGAACAGGTCGGTGGGCAGGAAGTGCATGTTGATGTCGATGACCTTGTTGTCTGCCATGTTCTCTCCTTTTTCTCTCGACGGGCGCCCGCCCCGCGCCGCTTGGCCGCGGGGCTGCGAGGCGCGGGGCGGGCAGCCCGCCCGGGTTACCGGTAGATCGGCGTAACTTCGCGCTCCGCGATCTTCTTCATGTTGGCGCCGCAGCGGTCCTTCCAGTCGATGCGGCCCTGCTCGCGCTCGAGCTCGGTGACCGAGCGGCTGAAGTCGCGCGTCAGGTGAACGTCGACGTTCATCAGCTTCTCGGCGATCCTCCCGCCGAAATCGTCCTCGAATCTCTGGGCCATGTCCGTCCTCCTTCCTGGTTCCCTTTTCCGCGGGCGCCCCGCCTTGGCACGGCGCCCGCGGCCCGACAGATCTACGCCTCGTTGATGGCGACGATCATCTGCTTCTCGCGGTCGACCTTCTTCGCGAGGTCCTCCACGTCTCCCCAGTCCAGGCACTGGGCCTGGCAGTGCTGCACGCACGTGGGCTGCTTGCCCTTGCCCACGCGCTCGGCGCACAGGTCGCACCACTTGGTGAACTGGGGGATGAAGTCGTACTGGTAGTCCTTCTTGGCCTCGTCGATGTGCAGCGGGCCCAGCTTCGTGATCTTTAGGCCGAACTGCGCCTCGGTGTAGCCGTGTTCCTGCTGGCAGGCCAGCACGCACGCCTCGCAGCCGGTGCAGTAGTCGACGTCGACCAAAATTCCCTGGTAAGCCATGTCTCTCATCCTTTCCGTCGCGCGGCTGCTAGTCGGCCTTGCGGATCTTGCACATCATGGCCTTGTAGTTCGAGCCGAAGCCCGACACGCCGGCGTCGAAGGGCACGAGGTTGTTGATGTTGGACTCCAGCACGCCGAACAGGCCCTCCTGCTCGTTCTCCACGTTCTCCTCTGCCGCGTCCTTGCGCTCGGGGAACCACCAGCCGTGCTCGGCCTGCATGACGCGCGGGTCGTAGGTGTCGTTGAAGGCGGCCTTGTACTTGCACTTGCCGTGCTTGTTCTCCAGCCACACCCAGTCGCCCTCCTCGATTCCGTTGGCGGCTGCGGTGTCGGGGTGCAGGTACACGAGCGGGTCGGGGTGCAGGGCGCGCAGCTTCTTTACCTGGCGCTGCTCGGAGTGGAAGAAGTGCGGCACGCGAGCGCCGGACGTGACGATGTAGGGGTACTCCTCCACGTCCTCGGGGGCGCTGTAGGGGCTCTCCACCGGCTCGACGTAGCTCGGCAACGGGTCGAGGCCCGACCACGACGTGTGGTGGAACACCATCGAGTAGATCTCCGCGCGGCCCGTCTCGGTGCGGAAGCCCGGCTGGCCGTCGGGGCGCAGGTCGCCCGTCTCGTACTTGCGGTACTTGAACTCGGGGTACTTCCACGTGGACTCGCGCAGCTCGTCCCAGGTGAAGCCGCCGTCCTCAAGGGCGTAGTCCCACATCTCCTGCACGTCGTCCCAAGGCCAGGCGATGTCCTGGTTCTCGGGCTTGATGGCCGCCGTCAGGCGCTTGCCCAGCTCCAGGAAGATGGTGTTGTCGGGCTTGGAGTCGCCCACGGGCTCGATGGCCTTGTTGATGCAGCTGATGCGGTAGGCGTTGAGCCCGCCGAAGCCGTCGCGCTCCTCGTAGGTGGCGGCGGGCAGCACCACGTCGGCCAGCGCCATCATGGTGGGGGTCATGAACAGGTCGGATACCACGATGAAGTCGATCTGCTTGTACCATTCCAGCTGCTGGGCGGCCTGGGCGCCCATGGTGGCCAGGAAGTTGTTCGTCACGATGTAGGCCGCGCGGATGGGTATCTCGCCGCGCTGCCACGCCTCGATGGTGGCGTTGGAGGACAGGTTCTTGAAGCCCACGGCGAACATGGGGTAGCGCTCCACGCCGATGCGCTTGGACTGCTCCTCCTCGGTCATGAGCTCGTCCCAGCCCCAGGTGCCGGTCCAGTTCGGCTGCTCGATGCCCCAGCAGGCGTCGCCCATCACGTTGCCGCCGGGCACGTCGAGGTTGCCGGTGATGCACCACAGGGCCGTGATGGCGTGCGCTGCCTGCTGGCCGCCCGTCTGTTGGTCGAGCGCCACGCCCCATTGGATGGCGGCGGGCTTCGATGCGGCGTAGGTGCGCGCCACGCGCTGCACGTCCTCCTTGGCCACCCAGGCCCTCTCGCACAGGTCGTCCAGGTCCATCTCCGCCACGCGCTCGCACACGGCTTCCAGGCCGTACACCCACTTGTCGCAGAAGTCCTGGTCGTAGAGCTTCTCGTCGCAGACGACCTTCAGCATGGCCATGGCCAGCGCGCCGTCGCCGCCGGGACGCACGCGCAGCCAGTCCTCGCCGGCGCGGGCCGCGAGCCACGTGAGCTGCGGGTCCACCACGGCCACCTTCATGCCGCGCTTCATGAGGTCGGTGATCCAATGGCCGTAGAAGCCGTCTGCGTTGCTGTAGAAGGGTTGGTGGCCCCACACGATGCAGTACTCTGGCACCGTGTAGCGCGGATCGTCGTAGCGCTGGGGGAGGAACTGCGAGCAGTCCATGACGCAGGCGCCGCCCAGCATGCAGGCCATCGACGCGATGCGGGGCAGGTAGCACGAGTTGCCGGCGAAGTAGGGCACGCCCTCGTTCGGGGAGCCCACACAGGCGTTCAGGCGCGTTACCTGGTGGATATCGCGGCCCGTGCCCTGGCACATGGCGATCTTGTCGGCGCCGTACGTGTCGACGACGCGCTTGAACTCGCGCACGATGATGTCGTAGGCCTCGTCCCAGCTGATCTCCACGAACTTGTCCTTGCCGCGGTCGGCGCGGTCGCGCTTCATCGGTTTGGTCAGGCGGTCCTCATGGTAGACGTAGTCGGGGATGCAGAGGCAGCGGCTGCACAGGCGTCCCTGGTTGTAGGGGTCCTCCGGGTCGCCCTCCACTTTCACCAGCTTGCCGTCCTTCACGTAGGACAGGATGCCGCACACGTTGTGGCATCCAGGCGCGCTGCGCGCGGTGCCGCGGATGACGGTCATGCCGTCCTCCTCCCACGTCCAAGGCACTTTCGGCGTCTCGGCAGCAGGCACGGGTGGGCGCGTGTCGGTCTTCTTCGGCAGGCGCGAGCCGCGGCGGTACTTCTTCCCGTTGGTCTCGCTCCAGTGCTCCTGCACGGGGGCCTGGGCTGAATCGGCCATACGTTCCTCCTTCTCGTTGCTTCTCATCGGTTCTCGTCTCGCATCGGGGTCGTCTCCGGCCCGGTTCCGTCACGGCTTGCGCGCGCGGTGGGCGGGCACGATTCCGAACGGGGCCAGAATAAGGAGGATTCGTGGAGCGGCGTCCCCCGCAGATGATGAGGAAGCCCTTTTCATTATTCCAACCCGAGCGTTTTCGGCGGTAATCCTCTTGGTATGAGACTCCCAACTGGGAAGACGCTATGAATTAAGAAGCAAGCCCAGGAAGGGGCGCCGGTGCGAAGGGCGTGCTAAAAGGGTAGGGATGGAGAGGAGGCGGCTGCTAGGCCGCCACGGGGCAGTTGCGATCGAGCCGGCGTACCCGCTTCGCGTGTTTGATGATGCGGGAGATCCCACCAGGGCTGCGTAATGATGCCGAAGCTGCATGTCTCATCCGATATTGGAACGAACAGCCCAACGCGGTTCCGTTGCGTCGAGCATTGCAGGTGCTGAATCTGCCGCCGAATTTGAGGGTAAGTGAATTTACGCAAATTCGGTCTTGCGCAAAGGCTGCGTTCCGGTATAATCTTCACTTGCGCGCGACCGAGACGGGAAGCGCCAAGGCTCATTCCTCGGTAGCTCAACGGCAGAGCATCCGGCTGTTAACCGGAGGGTTGTAGGTTCGAATCCTACCCGGGGAGCCATGAAACCACAGGCCAGAAGCAACGCGCTTCTGGCCTTTTTCTTTTCGGAGCTGCGAAGGCGGAATGCGATCCCGAAACTGGCTTGGCGACGTGCGGCGCAGGGGCCAGGAGCCGACAAGAGCCGGCGAGTGGGACAAACAGGGGGTCGGGGGACTCATGGGCGTTTCGGACAGGGGAGCGGCGCGCAGGAGCGCACGCCGTAGCTCGATGCTGATGGGCGTGCTGGCCATTGCGGCGGGCATTGTCATCGTCATGAACCTCTTCAAGGTGTCGGCTTCGTTGAGCTTGCTTACGGCAGACCTGGGGATCGGTGCGAGCGCGGGGAGCTGGCTCGTCACGGTGTGCACCGTGGTAGCCGTGGTCCTGGTGCTGCCGGCGGGCGGTCTGGCCGACCGGTTCGGGCCGAAGCGGGTGGGACTGTTCGGCCTGGCGTGCGCGGCGCTCGGCAGCGCGGTGGGCGCCCTCTGCACCGATATCGGCCCCCTTCTGGCGTCGCGTGCGCTCGAGGGCGTGGGCTACGGGCTCACCGGCGTCGTCTCGCCGGCCATCATCGCGGAGGCCTTCCCGCCCGAGAGGCGCGGCATCCCTATGGCCGTCTGGTCGTGCTGGATGGATTTGGGCATGCTTGCCGTGCTCAACGTGGCGAACCTCGTCATCGACCCGGCCGTGGCGTCCAGCTGGAAGGGCCTCTGGTGGCTGTGCGCGGCGCTGACCGCGGCTCTGGCGGCGGTCTATGCACTTGCGGTGCGTGAGGGGCCGCGGCCGGAGGCGGGAGCGGGCGCGGGAGGAAGCGTCCTGCTGACCTCGCTCGCCGGTGCCCTGAAGTCGCCCGCCACTTGGGTGGTGTCGTCCGTGTTCCTCCTGTACAACGTCGGCGTGCTGTCGCTTCTGACGCTGGCGCCGCTCTACTGCCAGACGCAGCTCGGCCTGGGTGCCGCCGAGGCTAACTCATATACGAGCCTGCTCACCATCGGTATGATCTCGGGGGCGTTAGCCACAGGGCTCGTGCTCGTGCGAGTGCGCACGTTGCGCGGACGCATCATGCTGCTGGCGGCGAGCATGGCGCTGGCAGCTGCGGTGCTGGGCGGGGCCTACGTGTACACGGTCGACCAGATCGTCCCCTTCATGCTGCTGGGCGGGCTGGCCCTCTCCATCATGCCGGCGGTGGGGTTCACCATCGTGCCCGAGACGCCCGCATCGCCCGCCTTCGCCGGCGCGGCCATCGGGCTGTTCATGCTCATGGGCAACCTGGCTGGCTTCGGCACGCCGCTCATCGGCGGCCTCATGGAAAGCGCGCCTGCGGTCCTCTCGGCTACCCTCGTGGCGGTGAGCCTGACCGGCGCGGCGCTGTCCTTGCTGCTGCTAAGGCTCATGGGAGGATCTGCCCCGGCCCAGGGTGCTTAAGCTCCTTCGCTCGACGCGCGGTTGTCGTTGCCTTGCGGGGTTTTTCGCTCGGGCGCGACGTTCTCTTGGCAAGGGGGTCGATTTTGATATAGAATGGCGAGGCGCTGTTCGAGGGCCTATAGCTCAATGGCGGAGCAG
The DNA here is from genome assembly GCF_030418435.1 of Gordonibacter sp. RACS_AR49. NCBI lineage: Bacteria > Bacillati > Actinomycetota > Coriobacteriia > Eggerthellales > Eggerthellaceae > Gordonibacter > Gordonibacter sp. RACS_AR49. The sequence continues at coordinate 142,939 of NZ_JAIUDM010000007.1, forward strand.
GGGACTCATAATCCCTTGGTTGCAGGTTCGAGTCCTGCTGGGCCCACCAGAGAAGACAAGGCCGGATGCTTCCTGCACCCGGCCTTTTTCAATATGCTGTTCTTAGGTGCCGCCTAGTACACCATGCCCATGGTCTCGCGCACCTCGTCGAGCGTGGCGTCCGCGATCTCGTTGGCGCGGCGGTTGCCCTCGTGCAGCACGTCCTCGATATAGTCCAGGTCGCCCAGCAGCTCCTCGCGGCGCGCGCGGATGGGGGCCAGGTAGGCGTTCACGCTCTCGGTGACGTACTTCTTGAGCGTGCCCGACCCGCCGTCGCCTATCTCGGCGGCGATGTCGGCCTCCGTGCGGCCCGTGCAGAGCGCTGCCGTGGTGAGCAGCGCCGACACGCCGGGGCGGCCTTCGGGGTCGTAGGTGATGTTCCGGTCGGCGTCGGTCTGCGACTTCTTGATGAGCTTCGCCGTCTCGGCGTCGGTCGCCGACAGGCTGATGGCGTTGCCGTAGCTCTTCGACATCTTGCGGCCGTCCAGGCCGGGGATGGCCGGCGCGTCGTTCAGCAGGCCGTCGGGCTCGGGGAACACGTGGCCGTAGCGCTCGTTGAAGCGGCGGGCTATCTGGCGCGTTTGCTCGATGTGGGGCATCTGGTCCTTGCCTACGGGCACGATGTTGCCCTTGCAGAACAGGATGTCGCACGCCTGGTGCACGGGGTAGGTGAGCAGAAGGCCCGTGAGCGCGTGGCCCGAGGCGTCCTGCTCGGCCTTCACCGTGGGGTTGCGCAGAAGCTCGGACTCGGTGACGAGCGACAGGAACGGCAGCATGAGCTGGTTCAGGGCCGGCACCGCCGAATGCGTGAAGATGATCGTCTTTTCGGGATCGATGCCGCAAGCCAGGTAGTCAACCACCATGTTGCGCACGTTGTCGGCGATGTTCGCCGTGGTGTCGCGGTCGGTGATCACCTGGTAGTCGGCGATGATGATGCGCGTGGCGATGCCCAGGTCCTGCAGCGCCACGCGCTCGCGGATAGTGCCGAAGTAGTGGCCAAGGTGCAGACGCCCGGTGGGGCGGTCGCCGGTCAACATGGTGTACTTCTCGGGGTGCTCGGGCAGGTCCGCGCGGATCTCGTCGGAGCGCTTGCGGCTGGCTTCGTAGCTGTCGATGCTCATGGGTTCAATTCTCTTTCATGTATCATGCGGGCAAAACGTTGCCGTCCAGTATAGCGGTTCTTCCGCGCGGCCGCTCGCGGTTCCTCTTGCCGCTTGCGGTTTCACCCGTTGCACAGCGTGGGGCGATCATCTATATTTAGTAATGCTAAGTAACAGAAACGAGGAGCGTCGATGCAGCAGAGGTTCGCCCAGCAGATGAAGAAGGGCGCGCTGGACATGCTCGTGCTGAAACTGCTCGAGCACGAGGAGAAGTACGGCTACCAGCTTATCGGCGAGCTGTGCGAGCGCTCGGACGGCACCGTGTCGCTGAAGGAGGGCACGCTGTACCCCATTCTGTACCGGATGGAGGACAACGGCCTGGTGGCGAGCCGCCTAGCGGCCAAAACGGCGAAAGAGCCCGCGCGCAAGTACTACGCCATCACGGAGCAGGGCCGAGATGCGCTGGACGAGATGTACGCGGTATGGAACGAGTTCAACGGATGCGTGCGGTCGATCATGGAGGAGGAGCGATGAACGAGAAGGCCTATGCGAAAGCGGTGGCGAAGCGCCTGGCGTGCTCGAAGGCGCGCCGCGACGAGTTCGTGCACGACCTGGAGTCCGACATCTCCTCTGCGCTCGCCGCGGGCGAGGCGTGGGAGCAGGTGGAGGCCCGTATGGGCGACCCGCGCGAGGTCGCCCGCGAGTTCAACGAGGGCTTGTCCGAGGGCGAGCTCGCCGCCGGCAGGAAGCGCAAGCGGAACAAGGTCATCGGTGTCGCCGCTGTCGCCGTGGTGGTTGTGGCGGCCGTTCTCGTCGCCGCCGCTTGGTGGACGATGCCCAAGTCAGCACCTGCCGGGCAGAGCGCAGGCCTTGCGGAGCAGGAGGTTCTCGCCCGGGCACAGGAGGTAATCGCCCTTGCTGATGAACGCGATTACGGTGCGCTCGTGGCCATGGCTCCCGAAAGCCTGCGGCAAACGATGACCGTCCAGCAGTTCGCGGATGCCGTTGATGGGGCGCGTGCTACGGTCGGCGGTGGCGATTGGGGCTCGTTCGTTTCGTTCGGCAATGCTTACGGGGTCGAGCTCTCCCAGAAGGGCGTGACTCAAGAATATACGGAGACGGTGGTCGTCTACGAAAACGCCGTCATCACCTACACCATAACCTTTGACGAGAATATGCGGCTGACGAATCTGTTCATGAAATAAGCTGGGAACCAAATTCGGGAAAGCGAGTGCTGGCTGTGGAGTGGTCGATCGTAGCAGAGGCGGCATGCGGCGTGGCCGTGTCAGCTGCTCTCATTGTGTGGGGATCTTTCGTGCTCAAGGGCAACGCACGCGGTTTCCGCCTGCTGGCGGGCGGGCGCGATTTCCTTGCGCTCGATCCCGATGAGGAGGCGTACCGAAAGACGTCGCGGGAATCGGGTCTCGCCATCTACCTCGTTGCGGTTTGCATCCTGTGCGCCATCGCCTACGACATCGCGCCTCGGATCGACGTCCTTGCTGTTGCCTTGACGCCGATTCGGGAGGCTATCCTCGTTGTTGGGGTGTCCTCGGCTGTCGCGATAGTCGCCATTGCAATCATGCAACTGCTCCGTTACCGCCGCCTGCTGAGTAAACGGCGGTAGGAGCCGCCTTTGCCGCGCGTAGCGGCGATTCGGGGATCTATGCTAAACGGATGGTGAGACGAAGGGGGCCTTCCATGAACGAAGCGTTGGCGCATCTGTCGCGGGAACAGTTGGAGCAGCTAGCCGAGGCATACGCAAAAAATGCCATCGCGCTCGACGGGGTGTGGTTCCAGGCGACGGAGCGCGACGTTGGCATGGAGGCGGCCATGCGCTACGACTGCGAGGCGTGGGAGCGCTTCGGGCTCACCGAGGCGCGGCGGCTCAAGGCGCTGCTGGGGCTGGGGGAGCATCCCGGCCTGGACGGCCTGGCCGCAGCGTTGCCGCTGCGCTTCCAGTCGGTGGCGAACGCGTGCACCGTGCGCCGTGAGGAGGGCGCCGTAGTGTACCGCATCGAGACGTGCCGCGTGCAGCAGGCGCGCCATGGAAAAGGGTTGGGCTACCATCCCTGCAAGCAAGTGGGAGTGGTGGAGCATCCGGCGTTCGCCCGCGGCATCGACGAGCGTCTGGCCTGTACCTGCCTGAGCTGTTATCCTGACGTAACCGATGACACCTGCAGCTGCGCTTGTCGTTTCACCCTGCGAGTGCCCTAGAGAGGAGCGGGGATGCTCGAATGGCTGGGAATCGAGTTGGATCCGAGCGGGCTGGCGATCCTCGCAAACCCGATAGGCTTTTTCCTCGTGTTCTCGTTTCCTCTCATGATCTTCGCGGCCTTCCTGGTCTCGGAGCTTGTCGGCCCGCTTGAGCGTTTGGTCAGAAGGAGCGAAATGCTGGGGCGCCTCTTGGACAACGCGATAGAGAAGGGGCCGCGGGAGGGCTGGTCGGGCTATATACTCGCAGCCGTCACGGTGATATCCCTCTTCGGCCTCGCCTTTTGGGCGTTCTGCTATACAGGCGGTGCATGAGGCGGGGGCGAGCCTGGAGAGGTGCGTACTTCGCAATCCTTAAGCTGTAGTGCAGGGTTCGGCCCCGCCCCATGGCTTCTGCAGCGCGAAGACTCGAGTCTCGTGTTGAATCAAAGCGCCTCGAAGCGGTTAGGCCGATACCGTAGGTCAGAACTCTACGAGATCGCGAACATCCACCGCAAGGGCTTCGGCGAGCTTGCATAGCGTTTCGAGCTTGACGTTCGTCCTTGCATTCTCTATAGCCCAAATCTGGCTTTTCCCTGAACCGATCATCAGACCTAGCTCGACTTGCGAGAGCTCTCTGGCAAGTCGCAGATCCCTGACCTTACGGCCTAACTTTATTTTCTGATCAGTTATGTCCATTTCATAAGCGTATGCGCTAAAATGACTTGTCCGGTTCAGTGCACATAGCCGACTTTTGTTCGTTATTGTATTGAGGGAAATTGGATTGGCCGAAAACGGGGTAGATGAATGGCTTATATACTGACTCTTGATAGGATTGAGCGAGAATGTGATGTTAAGGCTGCAGACCTGGTGGACAATCAGATTTTGACTGAAGACGAGGTTGAAGGGTTGCGTGCTGGCAGGAAGAAAGGAATTCGGCTTTCTACCGCTAACCGCATCTGCGATTTTGTAGGCTGCGAACCCGGATTGCTTTTTGAAAGAAAAAGCGAGGACATTTTTGCATGATAAGCCTGGACTCGGGAGCGATAGAAAACCGCCATGTCCAGCGAGCTTGTAAGTCCCATTTGCGGACGGGCCGTCGTCTGTTGGGAAATGAAAAAGGCCAGAAGCAAGATATGCTTCTGGCCTGCTATTTCATGGTGGTCGCTACAGGATTTGAACCTGTGACCCCCGCCGTGTGAAGGCGATGCTCTCCCGCTGAGCCAAGCGACCGTTTTCGCTGCGTTGTCGCAACGTGCTTGGATATTCTAACGGTAGTTCCGTCATTGTGCAAGGGCTGATTTCGAGCTCTTGCCGGGAATCTTCAAAACTTGCCGACAACTGGGTGCTCCGCCGTGGGCGAGGGCTCTCATGCGTCGCCGCGGATCACGCGCTCGGCGGCCAGCATCTCCTCGTAGTTCTCTATCTTGGCGTTCAGGCGATCGAGGCCGGCCTGCATGTCGGCGATGCGCTTCTCCACCAGCTCGCGCTGTTCCTCCAGCAGCGTCTTGCGCGCAGTTGCCGTTTGCTCGCCCTGCTCGAACAGCTGCATGTACTCGATGAGCGCCTCGATGGACACGCCGGCACCGCGCATGCACTTGACGAACTGCACGCGTGCGCAATCCTGCTCGCTGTAGTCGCGTATGCCGCTCGCATTGCGCGTGACTCCTGGCAAGAGGCCGATGCGCTCGTAATAGCGCAGGGTGTCGGCGCTCAACCCGTACTGCTTGCTCACTTCCGCGATCTTCATCTTGTGGCTCCTTTCCCGCTCCGCCCCGCATTGAAGCACATGGAGCACACTCCAAGTCAAGGGGTTGCGCGAAAACGCCCCGACGAGGCTGCGGCGGCGCTACTGGTAGAAGTGCCGGACGATGAACGACACCATGATGATGAACCCCGCGGCCAGAAGCGAGCCGAGTGTGCGATGATCCGCCTTCGAGGCGGTGCGGGCTGCGTCTGCCGGATGGAGGTCGGCGATGTTGGTGTTCGGATTCCTGGTCATGCGAAGTGCCTCCCATCGTGCTCGTTCGTGGTTGCTTTCTGGGATCGGCGAAGCCGTTAGCCGCACGCGGCCTCTTCCGCTATCATAGACAAGTTGCGCCCCCTGGCCGACCGCGCATCGCCGGGCGGGCGGGCAAAGGCGCTGCCGGCTCCTCCGGCGCCGCGATGAAACCTGCGACAGAAAGCACGCACGCACCATGATCATGCAGCTCGAACATATAGCGAAGTCGTTCGGAGGGCGCCAGCTCTTCCACGACGTGACGTTCCGCCTTGAGGAGTACGAGCGCCTGGCGCTCGTGGGCCCCAACGGCGCCGGCAAGACCACCATGCTCAACATCATATCCGGCCAGGAGGACGCCGACGAGGGCCGCGTGCTGTTCGCCAAGGGCGCGCGCGTGGGCTACCTGGAGCAGGAGGCCATCGAGATGGCCGACCAGCCCATCTTCGAGGAGGTCATGTCCTCCCAGGTAGAGGTGCTGGAAGCCGAGCGGCGCCTCTACAAGCTGGAGCACGAGCTGGGTGAGGACCCGACGCCGCAGCAGCTGGCCGCCGCCGGGCGCGCCCGCGACGCCTACGAGGTGCTGGGGGGCTACACCATCGAGGCGAAGGTGCGCAGCGTCATGTTCGGCCTCGGGTTCAAGGAGGCCGACCTGCGCCGCTCCACCACGGAGTTCTCGGGTGGCTGGCAGATGCGCATCGCGCTGGCGAAGCTGCTCATCCGCAACCCCGAGGTGCTGCTGCTCGACGAGCCCACGAACCACCTGGACCTGGAGAGCGTGAAGTGGCTCGAGGGCTTCCTGCGCGGCTACGCCGGCACCGTGGTGGTGGTGAGCCACGACCGCGCGTTCATGGACAACATGGTGGACCGCGTGGCCGAGGTGGACAACGGCCAGGTGAACCTTTACAAGGGCAACTACTCGGACTACCTGCGCATCCGCGAGGAGCGCCTGGAGCGCCTGCGCGCCGAGGCCGCCAAGCAGGCCGAGGAGATCGCCCATATGGAGGCGTTCGTCGAGAAGTTCCGCTATAAGGCCACGAAGTCCAAGCAGGTGCAGGATCGCGTGAAGAAGCTGGAGAAGATCAAGCGCATCGAGCTTCCCGAGGAGAAGAAGACCGTGCACTTCAACTTCAAGCAGCCCCCGCGCACCGGCGACGAGGTGGTGCGCGCCCGCGGCCTGGTGAAGCGTTTCGGCGAGAAGACGGTGTACGACGGCTTCGACTTCACCATGTACCGCGGCGACAAGATAGCGCTCGTGGGCCCCAACGGCGCGGGAAAGTCCACGCTGCTGAAGATGGTGGCCGGCGCGCTTGCGCCCGACGCGGGCACCATCGAGTACGGCGTGCATGTGACGAAGACGTACTACGCGCAGCACCAGCTGGAGGAGCTGCACCCCGGCAACACCGTGTTCGAGGAGCTGGACCGCGTGGCGCCCGGCTGGACCATCTCCCAGGTGCGCACGCTCCTGGGCGCGTTCCTGTTCACGGGCGACGCGGTGGACAAGCGCGTGAGCGTGCTTTCCGGCGGCGAGAAGAGCCGCTTGGCGCTGGCGAAGATGCTCGTGGCGCCCCGGCCGCTGCTGTGCCTGGACGAGCCCACGAACCACCTGGACATTGCGAGCGCCGACATCCTGGAGCAGGCGCTCAAGGCGTTCGAGGGCACCATACTCTTCATCACGCACGACCGCCACCTTATCAAGGGCGTGGCGAACCGCATCGTGGAGGTGGAGCCGGGCCGCGTGACCAACTACGACGGCGACTACGACTACTACCTGTTCAAGAGCGGCCAGCTGGACGGCCCCGCGCCCGAGGAGCGCTCGCTCGTGGACGAGGTCATGGGGGAGGGCGGCCCTGGCAAGGGCGAAGGCGGCAAGGCCGCGAAGGGGCCAGGCGGATCCGGCTCCAAGACGGTGGTGAACGTGAACCGCCGCGATCGCCCGGCCTCGGCAGCGGTCGCCGCCGCGAAACCCGCCGGCCAGCCCGTCGAGCTCACGGCCCTGCGTGAGAGCGCGCCCAAGACCAAGGACCAGAAGCGCCGCGAGGCCGAGGCGCGCAACCGCGCCTACGCCGCGCTGAAGAACCACCGCAAGCGCATCGCCGAGCTGGATCGCCAGATGGAGCGCGACAACGCGCGCATGGCGGAGCTCCTGGAGCTCATGGCCGACCCGGACTTCTACATCAACGAGGATGCCTCGTCCGACGCCGTGGCCGAGCACGCCAAGATCAAGCAGCGCTTGGCCGCCGCCGAGGAGGAGTGGTTCTCGCTCACCGAGGAGTTGGAGGAAGAGATGGCCAGGCAGGCGGAGGGGCTGTGAGCGAGCCGTTGAACATCGTCCTCGTAGAGCCGGAGATTCCGCAGAACACGGGCAACATCGCGCGGACGTGCGCCTGCACGGGCACGCGGCTGCACCTTGTGGAGCCGATGGGCTTCCGCCTCACGAGCAAGCAGCTCGCGCGTGCCGGCTGTGACTACTGGGACGAGGTTGAACTTGTACGCTGGCCGTGCGCCGAAGCGTTCTTCGAGGCGCACGGCGGCTCCGAGCTGTATCTGTTCACCGGCCAGGCGCACCGCTCCTTCGCCGAGGTCTCCTACGGGCCGGGCGCTTTCCTCGTGTTCGGCCGCGAGAGCCGCGGCCTGGGCTTGGGGATCATCGAGGCGCATGCGGACCGCTGCGTGCGCATCCCCATGCGAGAGGGCCTGCGCAGCCTCAACCTCTCCAACGCCGCGGCCGTGGCGGTCTACGAGGCCCTTCGCCAGCAGGGTTACTGCGGTCTCGGAGGGTGCGCCGGCGCATGAGGCGCCCGCCCGCGGTGGCGGGTTCCCCTGCCTGCTGCTGACGCAGAAAAGGCCCTTCTTTGCCAAAAACGAGCCGGTTTGGCAACCTTGTCGGGGATGTTTGGGTCTTTTCGAGGCCCAGCGGCCCGCAAGGAGAGCGTTTGCCCAGGTCGGTTTTCTTTCTCTTAAACCTATCTTTCCTGTATGGATTGCCAAACCGGCCCGTTTTTGGCACCGGGGTCCTTATTTTGCGTCAATGGTTCTCAAAGTGCGCCTTACCTTTGGCTGCAAACGTCGCGCGCACCATGGCGTGCCAACGCGGAAGGGCCGCGCTTGATCATCGCCTTCCTTGCGCCGCGACATGCGCCTGTGCGAGCAAGGGGCCTGCCGATGCGGTGCTGCGAGCATCTTCGCCGTCGGCGCACGCCGAGCAGGTTCGCCCTGGTGCCGTACCGCGCGCCCGCGCGAGGGAACCTAGTACGCGCTCCAGCCGCCGTCGATGGTGAGCGTCTCGCCGTTGATGAACCCGGCCTGGTCGGAGGCCAGGAACAAGGCGGCGGCGGATATCTCCTCGGGAGTGCCGGAGCGGGTGGCGCCGGCGTAGCCCGTCGTGGCCTTCGCCATGCCGCGCTCGCTGGGCTGGCGCATGCCCACGCCGATGTTCGTCTGCGTGTTGCCGGGGCAGATGGCGTTGCAGCGGATGCCGGTGTCGGCGTACATGAACGCGACGTTCTTCGTCAGGCCCACGACGGCGAACTTCGAGGCCGTATAGGCGCAGCCGCCGCGCCCGGCGCACAGGCCCGACAGCGACGCGGTGTTGATGATGACGCCGCCTTCGCCGCGGTCGAGGAAATAGCGCACGGCCTTGCGGGTGCCGTACATGACGCTGTTGAGGTTCACCCTCATCAGGCGCTCCCACACGTCGTCGTCCATCTCGGCGATGGGCAGCAGGTTGTCCATGATGCCGGCGTTGTTCACGATGACGTCCATCTGGCCGAACGTCTGCACGGCGCGGTCGACCATGCCCTCAACGGCGTCGCGGTCCGACACGTCGACCTTGACGACGTCCAGCTTGTCGCCGTACGCGGCGAACTCCTGCTTGAGCGCGGCGAGGGCCTCCTCGTTGAGGTCGGCGGCCAGGCAGTTCGCGCCCGCCTCCAGGAAACGCTGGACGATGCTCTTGCCGATGCCGGACGCGCCTCCGGTGATGACGGCGGTCTGGCCTGCGAGGATAGGGCTGGGAAGGATGTCTGGCATGCTGGGTGCTCCTTTTCGGTAGGGCGGGCGCCGTAAGAGAGGCGGGATGCGAAGCGGCCTTGCATCTGTTATGCGGTTGCGAAACCGCATCCGCAGGGTACCATGACCGCTGCTTCATATCGGGTCTTCGATGGCAGGCGGTGTTTAGGGCGTCTGCTGCGGATAGCCACCAACGCGAGCGGTGGGAGGCAGGCCTCCAGCGGCAGGCGGAGTGAACCATGATGCGGCTGACCCGCATTCTGCCGTTGGAACCTGACGCTTCCGCCGTGTGTCAACTCCTCCGGCTCCTTGAATGCCCGCAAACTCCGCCTGGTTGGATATAATCGATTGTTTCCGCCTCGGAACGGCGCTCTGAATAGTATCATGGGATAATGCGATGGCGCGCAGAAGCCTCTGGATGCGACGCCTCGGCAACGGCGAGCAGATCCGATAGTGCGCTTTGGGGTTGGGCCATTATGGAGATTCAACAGTTGCGTTATTTCCTGGCGGCGGCGAACCACTCGAGCTTCGCGCGGGCGGCAGGGCAGTGCTTCACGTCGCGTCAGAACATCGCCCATTCGGTTAATGCTTTGGAGCGCGAGCTGAACCTCCCCCTCTTCGAGCGGCGGGGCAACAGCGTGGTCGTCACGCCTGCAGGCCAAGAGGTCGCAGGTCGTGTCGACGAGATACTGAGTCGCATTGACGCGCTGCAGGCGCTGTCGGTCGGCCAAGTGCCTGCAGAGGCAGGGCTGCGCGCGGCGGTGACGTACAACCTTCTGGCTCGGGTTCCGGAAAAGGTCGAGTCGTACCTCTACCAGTTCGATCGGGGCATCAAACTGCTCGAGGTTGGCTGCGAGGACTGCTACCATGCTATCTGCACCGACGAGGCTGACGTGGGCCTGGCCCTGTGCATGCAGCGCGATTTTCCCGAATGTGGCTTCGAGGAGGTCAACCGCCTGAAGGCGTACGTCCTCGTAAACGAAATGTCCCCTCTGGCTCGAAGGTCTCAGCTCTCCGTCTTCGACTTGAAGGATCAGCGTATAGCGCTTATGTCGGAGTCGTCCTTTCAATACGAGCCGCTTTTCTCCCAGCTGGGTTCCCTGGGCTACGATTTCTCCAACCTGTCCATCGCAGCGACCGCCTCGGGGCTCTATGGGATAAAGCGCAACGAGGCAGTGGGCATCGCGACGAGCTACTTTGTCGAGAGCCTTCCCGAGGGCATGCGCGCCGTCCCGTTCGACGATACCCGGTACGACTGGTGCATCTACGCCTTGTATCCGAAGCGGTCGAACCGCTTGGCAACCATCATGCGGTTCGTTCAAGGGCTTAGGAAGAGCTACCTCGACGCATAGGCTCAAATTTGCTTGGTCGACAAACATGGTTTGTCGACCCTCTTCGAAACCACGTTAGCGACAGATTTCAGGCATCTTTTCCAACGGATACTCCCACCGCACAATGGACTCAGGTCGAAAAAGCGTACGCAGACCCGAATTGCCAACTATTGCACGAGGTGAGGAGGAAACGGTGACTGAGTGGAAAAGGGAAGAGGGGGAGGAGACGATCTTCCGTACCTGCGCATGGTCGCCTCCGGGGTGCCACCCCGTAGGGTGCGGACTGCAGGTCCATGTGAAGGACGGCGTCGTGGTGGAGGTGGAGGGCGACCCCGAGCATCCCATCACCAAGGGCGCGCTGTGCCCTCGCTGCCTGGCCCTGACCGAGTACGTCTACCATGAGGATCGAATCGTCCATCCCATGAAGCGCGCCCGGGAGGACCGCGGGCTCGACAAGTGGGAGAGCTGCAGCTGGGAAGAGGCCACCGACCTGGTGGCGGATGCTGCGCGGGAGATCATCGAGCAGTACGGCGCCGAGACCATCTGCGTGTTCGGTGGTACCGGCCGTGAGGCGAACTATTGGTACACGCAGTGGGCGAACCTGGTGTTCGGCACCCCAAATGCCGTTTATGCCCAGGCCGGCTGGTCCTGCTACGGGCCGCGTATCTCCAACACCGCGTTCATGCTGGGCGGCGGCTATCCCGAGATCGACTACGCCCAGAAGTTCGCCGACCGTTACGAGCACGAGGGTTGGGTGGCGCCCGAGGTCGTGGTGTGCTGGGGCAAGGAGCCGCTGCGCTCCAACCCCGACGGCATGTACGGCCATGCCCTCATCGAGATGATGCGCCAGTTTGGCACGAAGGTCATCTGCGTCGACCCGCGCATCCACTGGCTGGGCTCCCGCTCCGAGATCGTGCTCCAGGTGAATCCCGGCACCGACACGGCCATGGCCATGGCCTGGATCTACGTCATGGACAAGGAAGGCCTGGTCGACCGCGAGTGGATAGATGCCTGGACCTACGGCTATGACGAGCTCGTAGAGCGTTGCCAGACCATGCCGCCTTCCAAGGCCGCCGAAATATGCGGTGTCCCCGAAGACCTCATCTGGAAGGCCGCCCGGATGTACGGCTCCGCGCGCCCTTCGGCGCTCGCCTGGGGCCTTGCAGTCGACGAGAACCCGAACGGCACCCAGCTCGGCCAGTGCCTCATCGCGCTCATGACCATCACCGGCTTCATCGACGCCCCTGGTGGCACGACGCTCGGCGTGGGCGACGACGGCGGCAACCGCGTGCACGACGGAGGTGGTATCGACGCAAGCCAGCGCATCGAGGACGAGAACGACTCCACGCTTATGCTGGCGCTGAAGAACGGCATCATGACCCAGGAGATGTGGGACACTAAGCGTATCGGCGTGGACAAGTACCCTGCGGTCGGATCCATCATGTGGACGGCGCACCCCGACGAGTTTCTGAAGGCGCTCGAGACCGAACAGCCCTACAAGGTGCATATGGCCGGCTTCGTCTCCTCCAACCCGGTCGGCACGGCCATCTCCGCCGAGCCGCAGCGCTGGTACAAGGCGCTCAAGCAGCTCGACTTCAATTACGCCTGCGACTGCTTCATGAACCCGACTATCATGAGCTGCTGCGACGTGGTGTTCCCGGTCGCCTCCACCATCGAGCACGACGGCATGGTGGTCACGCACTATGCCTCCAACGCCTCGTTCTACGGTGCCCAGAACAAGTGCGTGCAGGTGGGCGAGTGCAAGAGCGACATCGAGATCATGATGATGGTGGGAAAGAAGCTCCATCCCGAGTTCTGGAACCGCTTCGAGACCCAGGAAGACTACGACAACTTCCATGTCATGCGCAGCTGGCTGCCCTTCCGGGAGCTGCGCGACAAGGTGGTCGTCATGTCCGAGGAACCCTATTACAAGTACAAGATCGGCAAGCTGCGTCCTGACGGGCAGCCCGGGTTTCCCACCACCACCGGCCGTGTCGAGCTCTACTCGCTCATGTACCAGAACTGGGGCGAGGATCCGCTGCCGTATTACGAGCCTCCGGTCTACAGCCCCGGCGCCTTGCCGGAGCTCGGCCGGGAATACCCGCTGATGATGATCACCGGCGCTCGCCAGCAGGAGTTCTTCCACTCAGAGCATAAGCAGGTTCCGAGCCTGCGCCAGCTCACTCCTTGGCCTATGGTCGACATCAACGTATACGATGCCGAGACCTACGGCATAGAGGAGGGCGACTGGGTGGAGATATCCTCCCCCTATGGGAGCATCCGACAGCTCGCGCGCGTGGTTCCCACCATGAAGAAGGGCGTTGTCCACTGCATGCACGGCTTCTGGTACCCCGAGGAGAACGGGGAAGTGCCCAACCTCTACGGAAACTGGAAGTCCAACGTCAACATGCTGATGCCCAATAGCGTGAACGGCAAGCTCGGCTTCGGCAACACGTTCAAGCAGATGATGGTGAGCATCAAGAGGGTCGACGGCCGTGGCGGCCCGAACGATCCGGATGCCAACGGCATCGTTCTCGAGCCAAGTCGCCAAGAGGAGTTCACGGTCCAGCAAACATGGCGCCCTGCTGACGAGTCCACTGCAGTCTACCTGCAGAAATAGAGAGGAGGAGCAAACCATGACGCAAGGTGCTCTGTACATCGACTTCGAGTATTGCTCGGGCTGCCACAGCTGTGAGATCGCCTGCCGCACGCATCTGGGGCTTTCCAAGACCGAGAACGGGATCAAGGTTCTCGAGGATCGTCCCTACCAGCATCCCGACGGTTCCTGGCACTGGGACTTCATAGCCTATCCGACGGAGCTGTGCGACCTCTGCGAGGATCGCATCGCCAAGGGCAAGCTGCCTTCCTGCGTGCAGTGCTGCCAGGCGAAGGTCCTGGAATACGGCACGATCGAGGAGTGCGGCCGGAAGCTCCTGGACAAGCCAAGGAAGGCCGCCGTGTTCGTTCCTTAGCGGTGGTGCGCGTTCGGGCGGACGGAGGGGGGGCGCCTACTGGCGCCGCGTCCGCCCTTTTCGCCTCGGGGCGTGGAATGGAAGTCTCAGAGGCGAGTTTTTCGCGATTCGTCTTCACAACGACAGGGGGAATTATGACCGAGATTGCTATCGATTCCTCGATTCGGGGGAAGTTCGGCAAGGAGTCCATGAAGCGGCTGATCGCAATAATCGCAGCAGCCGCAGTGTTCTCGTTCTTCCAGTTCGCCTGCCCTGTGCCGGAAAGCCTCTCCCGCGAGGCCATGTCTGCTGTGGGCATCCTGCTCTGCTGCATTATCCTGTGGGTGACGGAAGCGCTTCCGTTCATAGTCACGGTTGTGCTGATCTACGTCCTGCTGCCTATGACCGGCGTTTTGCCGTTTGCCACCACCACACTGGAAAACGGGGCGGTCGTACAGTCCGTGTTCAACCAATCGAGCTTGATGGTTCCGATCTACTGCCTGTTCATCTTTGCCGTCACCGCAGCGGTCATGGCCACGCCGATCCCGTTCCGCGTTGCAAATGCCATTTTGAAGTGGTCCAAGGGGGATTCGAGGAAGATCGTTGTCGGTCTCATGATGGTTACGGGCATTTTCTCCATGTTCATCGCCGACCTTGCGGCATCTGCCATCTTCGTGGGCATCAGCCTCTCCATCGTCGAGGCGAACAACGGCGTCAAGAAGCTTTCCGGCCTTGGCAAGGCCCTCACACTCGGCATCCCGGCCGCCGCTCTCATAGGCGGCATCGGCACCCCTCTTGGCAACTCCTCCAACATGCTGGTCATAAGCATGTTGGAGACGGCAATCGGTTTTCGTGTGACGTTTTTGGGCTGGTGCATCGCCAACATACCCCTCGCGCTTGCGGTAACGTTCCTCTCCAGCCTGTGGATAGCGAGGGTTTTCAAACTCGAGGATATCAAGAAGGACGCCTACCTGGTGGTGGAGTCGAAGCTTGAAGGCATTCAAGGGATCACCGCCAAAGAGGTCAAACTCATCGTCTGGTATGTCATCGCCTTCGGCTTGATGATAGCGAGCACATGGCTTCCGCAGATCAATTCCATCATGGTCGCGTTGATCTTCTGCGTCCTCGCCTTCGTGCCTGGGCTGAACCTGCTGACCAAAAAGGAGTTCTACGAGAGCATTCCCTGGGAGGTCATCATGATGGTCATAGGCATCCAGGTGCTGGCCACCGGCCTCGTGGGAACCGGGGTGGCCACGTGGTTCGTCAATACCTTGCTCGTCGGGGTGGAAGCGTGGCCGGCCTTGCTCGTCGTGCTCGTCATGTGCTTGGTGACCTTGGTTCTCCACCTGTTCATTCCCATCGGCCCTCCCGTCATCTCCGTTGCGATTCCTCTGTTGGTTGCCGTGGTGTCTGCGGTCAACATGGCTGCTGGCAGCATGGTCGTCAGCCCTGGCATCGTGGCGTGCATCGGCGGCGGCCTGGGTGTGGTGAGCACGTTCTTCCCGCTGGATTCCATCATCCTGATCGGTTACGACAAGGGCTGGATCTCCATGACCGAGTACGTGAGGAAGTCCTGGGCCCCGACGATGATCCTCTTGGTTGCGAGCGTCGTCTGGCTTCCCATCATCAGCGGCGTTGCATTTCCTGCTTAGGGCCGAGGGTTCCTGTTGTCCCGGCCTTGACTATGGACGGCCGGGAGAGCGGTTGCCCGGCGCCGGAATCGAAACCACCAGAAAGGAAAGGCCATGTGCTTCAGACCTGCGAGCGCTTCTGCTGGCAAGACGTGTTCCGAATGCGGAACCGCCAATGCGTTTCTCGATGTCGTCTGTGTCAAATGCGGGGCGGAGTTGCCAAGCCCCGATGGGCCTGGCGTCCCGGACGTCATGGGAGCTCCCGGCACTCTTGGGGCGCCGATGGCGCCGAGAGCCCCCGGGGTGTCTCCTGCTGCTCCGGGGATCCCAGGAGCACCCGCGTCCCCAAAACCTCGGGCATGATGCTGCGTGAGGGAGTGCGGGCGGAAGGGAAGGCGAGCTGGAAGGAGGTCCTGTGGCAAGCCTATGCGGAGCGTTCTGCTCGTTCTGCGGAAGGTGTGGTAGGAAATTTGAAAAGGAGCTGAAGATTGCAAAGCCGCAGGATGTGCCCGCCCCTGGGGTGCCGGACAAGGCGAAGGGCCTTGTCAAAGCGAGCATGCGAAACCGCCCCGGGCGCAGCGGCTCCGAGAATGGCGGCTAAGGAAGGCAGGCGGGCGGCTCTGGTTCTGCGCCGGCTACGAGCAGGCTGCATTCGCTCCGACTGGCGCCTCCCTGCCTTCTCTCCCTCCTGCCGGGTCCCCCTGCGGGAGTTTGTGAAGTTTCCCCGGCTGGGACGGCGGGTGCGGCCCTTTGCGCTAGACTGGTCGCATCATGATTTCGATACCTTACCTTATCTGCTCCATACTAAGCTTCGTGCCGGCCATCGTGTGCCACGAGGCTTGCCACGGCTTCGCCGCCTACAAGCTGGGCGATTCCACGGCCCAGCGTGCCGGGCGCCTGTCGCTGAACCCGCTCAAGCACATCGATCCCTTCGGCACGGTCATCATGCCGCTTCTGCTCATGGCCATGAACATGCCCGTTTTCGGCTACGCGAAGCCCGTGCCCTACAACCCGGCCTACTTCAAGGACGCGCGCAAGGGCGACCTTATCGTGGGGCTGGCGGGCCCGGCGGCCAACCTCGCGCTGGCCATCTTGGGCGCGCTCGTCTTCACGGCGGTGTCGCTGCTGCTGCCGGTGAACGTGCTGGCGCAAAACGACCTGTTCTACTACTTCTACACCATGTTCCTCCCCATGTTCTCGCTCATCAACCTGTACCTCATGTTCTTCAACCTGCTGCCCATCCCGCCGCTCGACGGCTCGTCCATTTTCGCGTTCTTCCTGCCGAAGAAGTACCTGCCCCAGTATTACAAGGTGCAGCGCTATGCGATGCCGGTGTTCCTCGTCGTGGTACTCCTCGTGCCGTACGTGCTGCACTTCAACCCCATCGGCATCTACCTGGACGTCACGGCGGGCAACGTGTTCGACCTGCTGTTCTCGTTCGCCGGATAGCGGGGCGGGCGTGTCGTACAAGGTTCGCATAGACAGCTTCGAGGGGCCGTTCGACCTCTTGCTCTACCTGGTCAGCCGCCAGAAGGTGGACATAGGGGCCATCTCCATCACGCAGATCGCCGACCAGTACCTGGCCGAGGTGGGCCGCATGGACAACCTCGACCTCGACGTGGCGAGCGACTTTCTGCTGGTGGCGTCCACGCTGCTGGAGATCAAGGCCGAGAGCCTCATCCCGCGCGACCGCGACGCCGTGGACGACGACATCGCCGAGCTCGCGCCCAGCGAGGCGCGCGATATGCTGGTGGACCGGCTGCTCGCGTACAAGCAGTTCAAGAACGCGGCCTCCACGCTGCTCGCACGCTTCTTGGCCGAGGGCCGCATGCACGCGCGCCCGTTCGGGCCGGACGCGTGCTTCCTGAACCTCATGCCCGACTACCTGAAGGACGTGACGTTGGACGGCCTGGCGCTCCTGGCTGCCCAGGCCTACGCGCGCCGCGAGGTGTTCCTGCTGGAGTCCGAGCACATCGCCGCGAAGCCCATCCCGGTGGAGGTGCACGTGCGGGCCATCCACCAGCGCATCGTGAACAAGAAGCGCCTGCGGTTCTCGGAGCTCGTGGACGAGGGCACGCCGCTGCCCGTGGTGGTGGTGACGTTTTTGGCGGTGTTGGAGCTGTACAAGCGCGCCATGGTGAAGATCGAGCAGCAGGAGCAGTTCGGCGACATCGACATCCGCTACATCGAGGGCTCGGGCGAGCTCGTGCTCACCGGCGACGACGCGCTGACCTCGGTAGGGGAAGAGTAGGGAAAGGTTGGGCCCGTGTTCCAGGGATTGCAGGAAAGCCAGATAGCGGGCGCCCTCGAGGCGCTCTTGTTCGTGACCGACGAGCCGGTTGGCACCATCGCGCTCGCCGACATGCTGGAGGTTGAGCCGGCCGACGTGGAGCGCGCGCTCGTGGGCTTGCGCACGCGCTTCGAGGGCGAGGAGCGTGGCGTGCAGCTGCGCGAGGTGGCCGGCGGATGGCGCCTGTACACGCATCCGGTGTACCACGAGCTGGTGGAGAAGTACGTGCTGTCGTGGGACACGCGGAAGCTCTCGCAGGCCGCCATGGAGACGCTTGCCATCGTGGCGTACTCGCAGCCCGTCACGCGCGCCGGCGTGGCCAGCGTGCGCGGCGTGAACTCGGACAGCTCCATCAACTCGCTGGTGGAGAAGGGCCTCGTGCGCGAGGCGGGCACGGCCGACGCGCCGGGCAGCCCCACCCTCTACGCCACGACGCGCGCCTTCCTGGAGAAGTTCGGTTTGCGCAGCGTGGCCGACCTGCCCGACCTGGACCAGTTCGCGCCCGACGATGACACGCGCGCGTTCATCCGCGAGCGCCTGAGCGCCACGCGCGAGCCCGTGCGCGTGGCGGAAGACGTCCGCATTGGCGGCGCGGAGGCGAACGCTTCCGACGACGGCTTCGACGGTGTGGAGTTCGACTTCGACGGGGAGGGGGAGGCGGCGGTGACGCTGGGCGAGCAGCTGGGCGGCTCGGCCGGCGCCGGTGCAGGCCAAACGCTCTTCGCCCGCATGGACGAGGCTGCCGAGGACGCCGCGGGCGAGGCGGCCCAAAGCCTGCTCGCCGAGGCCATGGCCTCGAGCCTCGGGCTTGTGGAGAAGATCGACTTCGACAGCCTGACGTTCGAGACGGAAGATGAATAATCGGTTCCGCCGTTCTGCCGAACGGCGGAACGGGCCGACGCTGCGGGCTTCCGCGGCACCCGGTCTCGACGCTTTTTCGCTTGCCCTCGCGTGCGGAAGCACGCTCGGCCGCGAAACGCGCCGATCTCGGGCACCACGAAAGCCCTCGCTGACTTTGGAGGACCTGTGAGCGAAGAAAACGACAACCCCCGCATCGTTCCCATGCGTCTGCAGAAGTTCCTTGCGCGCGCCGGGGCGGCCAGCCGCCGGGGCTCGGAGAACCTCATGACGGCCGGGCGCGTCACGGTTAACGGCGAGGTGGTCACGGAGCTGGGCAGCAAGGTGGATCCGCTCGTCGACGAGGTGGCGGTGGACGGTCGCGTCGTGCGCCTGGCGGACGGCCCGGTCACGCTCATGCTGCACAAGCCGGCCGGTTACGTTACCACCATGTCCGACCCGCAGGGTCGCCCCACCGTGGCGGAGCTCGTGCCCGCAGCCGAGCATCCGGGCCTGTTCCCCATCGGGCGGCTCGATCGCGACACCACGGGTTTGCTGCTGTTCTCCACCGACGGCGAGCTGGGGCATGCGCTCTTGCGCCCGCGCGGCCATGTGGAGAAGGTGTACACGGCGCTCGTGGAAGGTCGGCCGAGTGCGGCCCAGCTCGAGCACCTGCGCGAGGGCATCGAGTTGGACGATGGCCCCACGCTGCCGGCGCGGGTAGCGCTCGTGGAGGGCGAGGCGGCCGCAGCGGCGCTGGCGGTCCTCGATGTGCCGCCTGCCGCGCCGGAGGGGGCGTCGCGCCAGTACGCCCGCGCGTGCTCGGCGAGGGCACGCGACCGCTCGATCGTGCGCATAGGCCTGCACGAGGGGCGCAAGCGCCAGGTGAGGCGCATGCTGGCCGCCATCGGGCACCCGGTGCTCGCGCTGCACCGCGATGCGTTCGGCCCCGTGGAGCTGGGCGGCCTGCCGCGCGGCGAGCGGCGCGTGCTGGAGCCTGCCGAGGTGCAGGCGCTCGAGCGCGCCGCGGGCCGGTGACGGGCGGCCGTTGGTCGGTCTATAATAATGTTAGAATGGTCAGGCCGGGGGAGCGGCGCCGTGCCGTGCCCCGGCCTCACGACAGGCAGGAAGGGCGGCATCGTCCCATGATCGAACCTCATACCGAACAATCCGGCCAAGCCGCGTTCAGGCACATCGTCATCGTGGGCCTCGGCCTGGTGGGCGCCTCGTTCGCCGCTGCCGTGCGCGCCGCGCAGCCGGACATCCGGCTCTCCGGCGTGGATGTGGACGACCGCACGCGCGCCGTCGCGCTCGAGCGCGGTTGGGTCGACGCCGCCTGGGAGCCGGACGACCCGGCGTTCGAGCGCTCCGTGCGCGGGGAGTGCGACCTCGTGGTGCTCGCTGCCCCCGTGGACGTGGTGGAGCAGTACCTCGAGCGTCTGGCTGCTTGGGATTTCGACGGCATCGTCACGGACACCGCCTCAACGAAATCCCGCATCGCGGCGGTTGCCGCGCGCATGCTGCCGCATCCCGAGAACTACGTGCCGGGTCATCCCATGGCCGGTTCGGAGAAGAACGGCATTGATGGCGCCCGTGCCGACCTGTTCCAGGGCGCGCACTGGATACTCTGTCCCGACGCGGCTACGCCGGCCGAGCACTTCCCGCGCCTGCACGAGCTGGTAACGTCGCTCGGCGCCCGCGTGATCGCCCTGCCGCGCGAGGACCATGACGAGGCGGTGGCCGTGGTGAGCCACGTGCCGCATATCATGGCCTCGTCGCTTGTGCAGCTGGCCTGCCGCCATGCCGACGACCAGCAGGCGCTCATGCGCCTGGCGGCCGGCGGCTTCAAGGATACCACCCGCATCGCCGCCGGCTCGCCGGAGCTGTGGTGCGGCATCGCCTTCGACAACGCCGCGGCGCTCGGGGAGGGCCTCGCGGAGGTGCAGGGCATCATCGGCTCGTTCGCCGAGGCGCTTGCCTCCGGAGACCGCGCCCGCATGACCGCACTGCTCGCCGAGGCCGCCGAGGCACGGCGGGCGCTTCCCGCGGCATGGGTGCCCTCGACCGAGAAGCTGCTCGAGGTGCGTATCCCCATGGAGGACCGCACCGGCGTCGTGGCCGAGGTTACCACCATCGCCAGCTCCGTGGGCTGCAACATCCAGTCCATCGAGATCGACCATATAACGGCCGACAGCGCCGTCTTGAGCCTCGTGCTCACCGACGAGGGCGATGTCGGCCAGCTGTCAGCCCAGCTCATCAACGCCGGTTTCTCGGTGTCGTTCAGTCCGCTTTCGGCCAAGGAGCATACCCATGTCGCATGAGCCCGTCGCATCAGCCGCATCCGCACCGTCTCTGCAGCCCGAGGTCGGCCGCACGGTCATCGAGCCTTTGCCCGCGCCGTTGCGCGGCGCCGCCACCGTGCCGGGCGACAAGTCCATCTCGCACCGCGCCGTGCTGTTCGCGGCCATGGCCGAGGGCACCTCGCGCGTGTCCGGCGTGCTGGACTCCGAGGACGTGCGCTCGTCCATCAAGGCGGTGAGCCAGCTCGGTGCCCGGGTCTCGCTAGAACGTCAGCCTGACGGCAGCCTGGCCGGCGGCATCACGGGCTGGGGTGCCTCCGGCCCGCGCAAGCCGGACGCTCCCATCGACTGCGGCAACTCCGGGACCACGGCGCGCCTGCTCATGGGCGTGCTCGCGCCGTGGGACGTGCCCGTGGAGATCACGGGCGACGATTCGCTCCAGCGTCGCCCCATGCGCCGCATCACCGCGCCGCTCATGAAGATGGGCGCGCGCTTCGAGCCCGGCGGCCGCGAGACGCTGCCTATAACCGAGGTGGGCACGCGTGACCTGCGCGCGGTCACCTATGATGCACCCATGGCGTCGGCCCAGCTCAAAACCGCAGTGTTGCTGGCGGGCGTCTACGCGCGCGGCACGACCACCTTGAACGAGCCCGCCCCGTCGCGCAACCACACCGAGCTGATGCTGCCCGAGTTCGGCGTGCCCACCACGGCAGCCGACCGCACGGCCAGCGTGACCGGCCCCCGCGTGCTCCAGGCGGCCGAGGTGCGCGTTCCAGGCGACCCGTCCTCGGCCGCGTTCCTCGTGTGCGCCGCGGTGCTCAAGCCCGGCAGCTCCCTCCAGGTGGAGAACGTGAGCCTGAACACGGCGCGCATCGGCTTCACCCGCACGCTCGAGCGCATGGGCGCCGACGTGTCGGTGCGCCACGCGGGGGCGGCGGGCAAGGAGCCCTACGGCATGATAGCGGCGTGCCACACCCCGAGCCTCCATGGCTGCGAGGTGCCGGCCGAGAAGATCGCCGCCATCGTCGACGAGGTTCCGGTGCTCGCGCTCGTGGCGGCGCACGCCCGCGGCGTGACGGTGTTCCGCGAGGTGGGCGAGCTGCGCGTGAAGGAGACCGACCGCCTCGCGGCCGTCGTGGAGGGCCTCGGCCAGCTGGGCGTGGAGGCCTACATCGACGGCAACGACCTCTATGTGGAGGGCCAGCCCGGCCTGCGCGCCCCTGCGGGCCTCGTGTTCGACTCGCACGGCGACCACCGTCTCGCCATGACGTGGGCGCTCGTGGGCCTCACGGGCGGCGTCCCCGTAGAAGTGGAGAACTTCGACTCCGTTAAGATCAGCTATCCCCGGTTCCTGGACGATATCGAAAGGTTGGCTCGATGATCATCGCCATAGACGGCCCCAGCGGGGCCGGAAAGTCCACGGTCGCGAAGGCCGTGGCGAAGAAGCTCGGCTTCTCCTGCCTCGACACGGGCGCCATGTACCGCGCCGTGGCGTGGCGCGCCCTGCAGGACGGCGTGCCGTTCGACGACGACGCAGCGCTCGGTCGGCTGGCCCGTACGCACGACATCGCGTTCGGGCACGAGCCGGGCGACCCGGCCCCTAAAAGCGTGTCCATCGGCGGCGAGGACGTCACGCGCGCCATCCGCACGGCCGAGATCGACCGCGCCGTGAGCCCCGTGTCGGCCGCGCCCTCCGTGCGCGAGGCGCTCGTGGGGCAGCAGCGCCGCATCGGCCGCGCGGGCGATTACGTGGTGGAGGGCCGCGACATCGGCACGGTGGTGTTCCCCGAGGCGGAGGTGAAGGTATTCCTCACCGCATCGGACGAGGAGCGTGCGCACCGCCGCGTGCGCCAGAACGCCGACCGCTCCATCGGCTCCATCGACTTCGACGAGGTCCTCGCCGACCTGCGGCGCCGCGACGAGCACGACTCCTCGCGCGCTGCCTCGCCCCTCAAGCCCGCCGAAGATGCCGTGCGCCTCGACTCCACGAGCCGTTACATCGAAGACGTCATCGACGATATCGTGGAGCTTGCGCGCGAGAGGGCCGTGCGATGAGCCTGATACTCCCGTACGAGAAGATATGGGACATGCCCCTTGGCGGCACGTCCGACGAGAAGCAGGCTCCCCACTGGGCAGGCAACCTTATCTGGGGATTCCTCGTGTTCGTGTTCAAGATATGCTTCCGCTACCGTGTGGACAACCGCGAGAGCATCCGCGGTTTCGACAAGGAGAGCGGCGTGGTGGTGGTGGCGAACCACACCTCGTTTCTGGATGTGGCGTTCATGTACCTGGCAACGCGCCCGCAGCAGTGGCTGCGCTTCATGGGTCGCGAGAGCCTGTTCGACAATGCCCACGGCCTGGTGGGGCAGATCCTCTCGCGTGTGGGCGCGTTCCCCGTCAAGCGCGACTCCGCCGACCGCACTGCCATCAAGCGCGCAACGCGCATGCTGAAGAACGACGAGATCGTGGGCATTCTGCCCGAGGGCACGCGCCGCGGCAAGGGCACGAAGACGCCCGAGATCCATTCCGGCGCCGCGTTCGTCGCGAAGATGGGGAAGGCCCCCATCCTGCCCATGACCGTGCGCAACGCCGAGAACGTGAAGAGGAAAGGCGAGCGCCTGCGCTTCCCCAAGATCACCATCGAGTACGGCAACCCCCTGCTCGTGGAGGACTTCGACTTCCTGCCGAAGGAGGACCGCCTGGAGGGCTGCACGTGGTACGCCATGCGCGAGTGCTTCGCGCTGTCGCTGCGCGTGCCGCGCGAGCAGGTGGACATGCCTGCGCTGTTCCCCGGAGGGCGCGACTTCACGGCCGTGTTCGAGGAACATCCCGTGCCCGAGCACACCACGGCCGAGGTCGTGGCGGGCATCCGCGCGAAGCGCGCCGCCAAGGCCGGGGTTTCCGCCGTGCCGGCCGGGGAGCGCTCGTGAAGGTGGTGCGCGCCGCGTACGCCGGCGCCTGCTACGGCGTGCAGCGGGCGCTCGACCTGGCGCTCAAGGCTGTCGAAGACGGGGGGTGCGCCTACACGCTGGGCCCGCTCATCCACAACCCGCAGGTGGTGGCGCAGCTGGCGGAGTGCGGCGTGCGGGCCGTCGACAGCGTGGAGGACGTGGCGGGCGCCGGCACGGTGGTCATCCGCAGCCACGGCGTGACGCCCGAGGTGAAGCGGTCGGTGGCGGCGTGCGGTCTGCCGCTTGTGGACGCCACGTGCCCGCACGTGGCGCGTGCCCAGCGTGCGGCGGCCGACCTTGCCGAGCAGGGCCGCCACGTGGTGGTGGTGGGAGAGGAGGGCCACCCCGAGGTGGAAGGGCTTGTGGCGTGCGCGCGCGAGGCCGGCGCGCCGGTGAGCGTGGTGGCCGGCCCGGATGATCTGCCGGAGACGCTCGAAGGCCCCGTGGGCGTCGTCGTGCAGACAACCCAGACGCGCGAAGCCCTGGACGCCGTCGTGGCTGCGCTCGAGGAGCGCGGAGTCCAGCTGCTCGTGAAGAACACCATCTGCTTTGCCACGCGCCAGCGCCAGGAAGCCGCCGCCGCCCTCGCCGGCGAGGTGGATGCCATGGTGGTCATCGGCGGCCGCAACTCGTCGAACACCACGCGCCTTGCCGACATCTGCGCCGCCGCCTGCCCCCGCACCCACCATGTGGAGTCGCCCGACGAGATCGACCCCGCCTGGCTCGCCGGCTGCGCCGTCGTCGGCGTCACCGCCGGCGCCTCGACCCCCGAAGAGCAGATAGAGGCCGTGGCGGCGTTGCTGGAGGCGCTGTAGCGGGCCCCCTTCCGGGATCCTGCCCCGTCCTACCGCCCCTCCCGCCACCACAGCGGCGCGCCGCGAGGCCCGATATCGCCGCATCGGCCCGCCAGGCGCCCCCTGCGGCCCCCAGATCCCCCCCCTCCGTCCCGCCCGCGCCCCCGCGTCCTCCCGGGGAGGGGAGGCCGCGGGGTTTTCTTTCCCGCCCCCCGCCAGCGAAAACGCCCTCCCTGCGCCCCCGCCCCGAAGATTTTCCGAAATACCCCCTTGCCAGGCCGCGGCGGGGAGCGTATTATATTCGGGCTGCGTTTTCGAGGAGGGCGCGGCCCCGGGGCCTCCCGGACGGACTCGGAACGAAAGTTCTTGAAAAAAGTCCTTGACAGGATGGCAACGGGAAGGTAAAGTATCTCCTTGCGCCGCTCGCCCGGAAGGGAGGCGGCGAGGCCCCCCGGAAGGGGAGGCGGGAACCTTGAAAACCGGATATTGCGAGATGAAT
>NZ_JAIUDM010000008.1:0-136912 GCF_030418435.1 Gordonibacter sp. RACS_AR49
GCGGCCGCGGTGCGCGCCGCGGTGGAGGCGCGGCCCCGGGTGCTCGGCGCGCTCGCGGCGCTGGCGACGGCGACGATGGTCGTGCTGCTCGCGTGGTTCCTCGTGTTCTCGGGGTTGAACGGGCCGGTGCAGTTCGTGTACAGCAGCTTCTGATGGCGCGCGACGACGACAGGCGGGCGTGCGCGCCGTGCGCGGGACGGGTTGCGCGGGCGTTTGCCGCGGCGGCGCTCGCGCTGGCGTGCGCGCTGCCGCTGGCATCGTGCGGGGCCGAGGCGGATACGGCGGATGACGAGGGCTTCGCCGCCGAAACGGCGGCGACGGCGGACGAGGGCCCAGCCGACGACGAGGAGGGGCCCGAGGACGCGGACGGCGCCGCGCCCGCAGGGCTCGAGCCGACGGGGGAGGACCTCGCCGCGCGCCTGGACGCCTACCTGTCCGCGAACTTCCCGCAGGTGGGCATGCCCGGGGCGGCGGTCGCCGTGGTCGACGCCGACGGCGTGCGCTACCTCGCCACGCTCGGCGACTGCCCCGGCGCCGACGCGCCGTTCGTCGTGGGCTCGCTCAGCAAGTCGTTCGCGGCCGTGGCCGTCATGCAGCTGGTCGAGCAGGGGGCGGTGGACCTCGACGCCCCCGCCGCCCGCTACGCGCAGGGCTACGACGTGCCCGACGAGGTGACGGTGCGCAGCCTGCTCAACCAGACGAGCGGGTTCGGCTCCCACGATTCGCTCTCGGAGGCCGCCGACGGGCAGCTGGGCGACACGTTCGGCTCGTTCTCGTACGCGAATGCGAACTACGACCTGCTCGGGCGCGTCGTCGAGGGCGCGTCGGGCGAGCCGTACGCGCGCTACCTCGACGAGCACGTGCTGGGCCCGCTCGGGATGACCGCTTCGACGGCCGATCCCGTTCGCGCCGAGGCGCTCGGCATGGCGCCGGGGCACCGCGACTGGTTCGGCCTCCATCTGGCCGACGGGTTCCGGCACGCGCAGGGCGACGACGCATGGGGCGGCCCCGCGTCGGGCTACGTGGCGTCCAGCGTGCGGGACATGGCCGGCTACCTGCGCATGTACCTGAACGGCGGCGCGGCCGACGGCGATGGGCGCGTGCTGTCGCCCGACAGCGTGCGGCGCATGTTCCTCGACCGCGTGCCCGATCCGGAGGGCGACACGTACTACGGCATGGGGTGGACGTCGTTCTACTGGGATGACGGCGAGCTCGTGCTGTCCCACGACGGCCAGGTGGAGAACTACGTGGCCAGCATGTGCCTGCTGCCCGAGCGCGGCATCGGCGTGGTGGTGCTGGCGGACGCCAACGACAACGCCGGCGGCAACAGCCGATTCTTCGACCTGGTCAGCGGCGTGGTGACTGCGGCGGTGGGCGGAGTGCCCGCGCCGGTTGACGCGCAGTGGACCGCGCTGTGGCGCCAGCGCACCGACGTGCTGTACGCGTGCGCGGCGCTGGCCTGCGCCGCCCCGCTGCTGCTGGTACGCCGCTGGCCGCGGAGGCTGGCCTCGGCGCCGCGCCGCCGCCTGCTCGCGCAGGGGCTCGCGCTGCACGCGGCGCTGCCCGCCGTCCTCCTCGCGCTGCCGCTCGCACGGGGCGTGCCCTGGCGCGACCTGCTCGCGTTCGCCCCCGACGCGGCGCTCGTGCTCGTCCTGTGCGCCGCGCTGCTCGTCGTCGCGGGGGCGGCGAAGCTCGCATGCGCCGCGCTGGCGCGAAACGCTGCGCCGCCCGCGAACTTGCGGTAAGATAGCTCCTTCACCGATGGGATCGCAGCGCAGGCTCTCGCCATGCGCACGGCGGGAAGGGATGTCGTGGAGATACTGGTCGTCATGGTTGCAGGGGTGCTCGTGGGGGCGACGGTGTTCCCCGCGCGGCTCAAAGGGCTGAACGAGAAGCTGACGCTCGCGGCCACCGGGCTGCTCATCTTCTCGATGGGCGTGCTGCTGGCCGGGCGCGACTCGTTTCTGGAGGAGCTCGGCACCGTGGGGTGGGCCAGCGTCCTGTTCTGCCTCGTGCCGGTGGCGTTCTCGACGATCGCCGTGTACGCGCTGACGAGCCTGTTCATGTCCGACATCGCCCGCCGCCCGGCCGGCCCGCGCGTGGCCGCCGCGCAGGACGGCTCCGAGGGCGGGGCGGGCGCGCGCGGCGAGGCCGCGATGATCGGCGTGGCGGTGGGCGCGCTCGCGCTCGGCGCGGTGTACGGGCTGGCGGGCGTGCCGATCGCGCCGATCGACTTCGTGGCCGGCCATTCCGAAGCCGTCCTCTACGCGCTCATGTTCTTCGTGGGCATCAGCGTGGGCGGCAGCCGCGGCCTGCTGGGCAAGCTGCGCCAGTACCACGTGCGCGTGCTCATCGTCCCGGCGGGGATCGTGATCGGCTCGGTGCTGGGAGGCCTCGCGTGCGCGCCGCTTGCGGGCATGTCGCTGCCCACGGGCGCGGCCGTGGCGTCGGGCCTGGGGTGGTACAGCCTCGCGGGCGTCATGATGACCGACATCGCCGGCGCCCAGGTGGGCAGCATCACGTTTCTGGCGAACCTGCTGCGCGAGCTCGTGTCGTTCTTCAGCATCCCCTGGATCGCGAAGCACCTCAACTACCCCACGTGCATCGCGCCCGCCGGCGCCACGAGCGAGGACACCACGCTGCCCATGCTCATCCGCTGCACGAACGGCGAGACCGTGGTGCTCTCGGTGCTCAACGGCGTTATCTGCTCCGCGCTGGTCCCCGTGCTGATCGAGGCGTTCCATCAATTTATGTAGGAACATCTGTGCGTTTTCTGGTACACTGATCGTATGGAACAAATGATCGAAAAACCAGGGGACTTCCCAGCGGGCGACGGGGGAGGCGGCAGGCCGCCTTTGAACGCGGCCCAGCGCGAGGCCGTCGAGGCGACTGAGGGGTACGTGCGCGTGATCGCCGGCGCCGGCACGGGCAAGACGCGGGCGTTCACCGAGCGCTTCGCCTACCTGGTGAACGAGTTGGGCATCATGCCGGGCACCATCCTGTGCGCCACGTTCACGAACAAGGCGGCCAGCGAGATGCGCCGCCGCATTCGACGGCTGATCGGCGACAGCGACACGGGCTACATCAACACGTTCCACGGCTTCTGCGTGTCGGTGCTGCAGGAGGACTGCCACGCCGTCCAGTACCCGAAGAGCTTCCTCGTGCTGGACAACGCCGACGTGGACGCCATGCTGCAGGTCGTCTACGAGGAGCGCGGGCTCACGCTGCGCGACATGACGTTCTCGAAGGCGCGCGACATGATCGAGATCGTGAAGCTGAAGGAGCGCCCGGACTACTACCGCGACATGCTGGCCCTGCCGCTCGAGGGCCTGCGGCAGAAGTACCTCGATGCGACCGCCGCGAAGGACGTCATCTTCTACGGCTACCTCTACCAGGAGAAGAAGTGCTTCGGGCTGGACTACAACGACCTCATCGTGTTCGTGCTGCACCTCTTCGAGCAGAACCCCGACATCCGGTCGAAGTGGCAGAAGCGGCTCGAGTACATTATGGTCGACGAGTTCCAGGACATCGACGGCCTGCAGCACGAGCTCATGGAGGTGCTCGCCGGCTACCACAAGAACCTGTTCGTGGTGGGCGACCCCGACCAGACCATCTACACCTGGCGCGGCGCGGACGTGCGCTACCTGCTGGACTTCGACCGCGCGTTCCCGGGCACGCGCACCATCATGATGCTGGAGAACTACCGGTCGGCGCCGCGCGTGGTGGCCGTCGCGAACTCGCTGATCGAGAAGAACCGCGAGCGCATGCCGAAGAGGCTCGTCGCCGCGCGCGCGGCCCATGGGCCCACGGTGTGGCATCACGCCAAGAGCTCGGCCGACGAGGCCGCGTGGATCGCCCAGGGCGCTCTCGCGCTGCACGGCGAGGGCGTGGCGTACCGCGACATGGCGGTGCTCTACCGCGCCCATTACGCGTCGCGGCCGGTGGAGGAGGCGCTGCTGCGCGCCGAGGTGCCCCACGCGGTGTACAGCGGCGTGCCGTTCTTCGGCCGGCGCGAGATCAAGGACGCGCTGTCGTACCTGCGGCTCGTCGCCTACCAGGACGACCTGGACTTCGCGCGCGTGGCGAACGTCCCCAAGCGCAACCTGGGCCAGCGGCGCATGGCCTTCCTGCGCGAGAAGGCCGACGAATGGGGATGCAGCCTCATCGAAGCGCTCGCGCGCTCGGCGGACGACGAGCTGTTCAAGCGCACGAAGGCGCGGCAGCTCCTGCAGCTGGTCGATCGCTTCCGCTCGTCGTACGAGGGGCGTCCCGTGTCCGAGGTGCTGGCGGCCGTGCTGTCGGAAAGCGGCTACGAGGGCATGCTGCGCACCGAGGGCGGCCAGGAGCGGCTCGACAACCTGGCCGAGCTGAAGCAGTCCATCTACGAGTTCGAGTCGACATGCGGGGAAGAGGTGACCCTCGAGCACTACCTGGCGCACGTGGCCCTGCTCACGAACGCCGACGCGATGGACGATGCGCAGGACAAGGTGCGGCTCATGACCGTCCATGCGGCGAAGGGCCTCGAGTTCGCGCACGTGTTCCTCTGCTCCATGAGCGAGGGCGTGCTCCCGTCGCGCAAGACGAGCACGCCGCAGGGCATGGAGGAGGAGCGCCGGCTGGCGTTCGTGGCCATGACGCGGGCGCGCGACGGGCTGTACCTCACCGAGGCGGAGGGGCGCTCGCACGAGGGCGCGCCGCGCTACCCGTCGCGCTTCCTGCTGGACATCGACCCGGCGGCGCTCGAGTTCTCGAACAAGCCCGACGAGCGGCGGATCGAGGACGCGCGCGCCGCCTACGCGCTGACCGACCGCTGGATCGCCGACCTCGTCCGCGACGCGCGTTTCTCCCCGGGCGACCGCGTGGCCCACGCGGTGTTCGGCGTCGGGCGCGTGGCGGCCGTCGACACCGAGAAGCGCGCCTACGAGGTGGAGTTCGACGACATGGACACGTCCCGCACCATCTCGTTCAAGGCCAAGCTGGAAGAAGCCTGACGGTCCTGCGCGCCTCGCCCCGTCCGCGTTGCGCAGTCTGCGCCCGCGTCCCGTTCGCGCCCGTATTCCGCGTGGCTCGTGCGCCCGCATCTGCGCCACAAACACCTGCTTTCCGCGCCTCGAGCGTCCGTTGCAGGTTGTTTCACGTGAAACATTTGTTCTGACCCTCTCCTTATCGTGCAGGGCCGCGGACAACCACCCCGGCCCCCTGCGCGCGGCGGCGCCGATCCGGCAAGTGCCCACGTGAAACGTCGCCGAGGCGGGCGAGGGCCGCCCTGCAACCCCGCGCGGCGCCTGTCGGCATCGGGGCAGCGCGCGGAAACCCCCGTTCGTGGTATATTTCGACGGGAAATGATCATCGGCTCGGGAGCCGGTCGGCGACTCGAAGCCGCACGCCCCGCCGACCTGGGGCGATGCCGAAGAGGCGGTTTCGCCGCGGCGCTTTCGGCCCGGGCCGGGCTTCCCGATGATCATTTCCCGTCGAAATCTGCCACGAAACACGGTTTCGCGCGCGCTGGACGGTCGGGGAGGGCCCGAACGGCGTCCGCCCTGTGCACGACGAGCAGCGTCTGCCCCGAGCACCCTTCCTCTCGCGTTTCCGGCGGGGGCTCGGGTGGCGGATCGCCCGTCGTCGGGGGGGGGGGTTCCTTTTGCATTCCGCGTGGAGCAGAGCGTGCCCAGGGGAACGCTTGTGCGGTTTGCTATACTGGCGGTATGGACGAACTCAACGAAACCAACAACGGAGCCGCCTCGTTTGACGTGGACGACGGCCTCGGGCCTGCCGACGCGGGCGGGTTCGAGCGCCTGGATCCCGAGCCCGCGCTCGATCCCGAGGACGCCGAGCGCCTCGAGCGCGAGGGCCGCCGCCGGCCCTCGCTCAACCGCGCCGTGCGCGAGCGCGGGGATGGCTCCGCCGACGATGCGCTCGCCGCCAAGCTCGAGCGCATCAAGCGCGAGCTCGACAGCGTGCCCACGCTTCCGGGCGTGTACCTGTGGAAGGACAAGTCCGGCCAGGTCATCTACGTGGGCAAGGCGAAGCAGCTGCGCGCCCGCATGCGCCAGTACGTGAACTACCAGGACGAGCGCGCGAAGATCCCGCTTCTAGTCGACCAGATCGACAGCTTCGACTACCTCGTGGTGGAGAACGAGCACGAGTCGCTCGTGCTGGAAAAGAACCTCATCAACCAGCATGCCCCGTTCTTCAACGCCGACTTCAAGGACGACAAGTCCTACCCCTTCATCGCGCTCACGAAGGGCGACGTCTTTCCCGCCATCAAGTACACGCGCGAGAAGCACCGCCCCGACACCAAGTACTTCGGCCCCTACACCGACAGCCGCGCCGCCCGCGACATGGTGGACATCGCCCGCCGTGTCGTGCCGCTGTGCGCCACGTCGTGCGCCGATTGGCGCGGGCTCAAGCGCCGCCTCGACAAGGACCCGCTCGCCCTGCTCGACCGCGACGCGCGCCCGTGCTTCGACGCGCATGTGGGCCTCGGCCCCGGCGCGTGCTGCGGCGGCATCACGCCCGAGGAGTACCGGGTCAACGTCAAGCGCATCGAGCGCTTCCTTGCGGGCCAGCACCGCGAGTTCGTCGACGAGCTGACCGAGGAGATGCAGGCCGCCGCCGCCGAGCTCGACTTCGAGCGCGCCGCGCGCATCAAGGCCCGCATCGACACGATCAACAGCCTCACCGACAGGCAGCACGCGGTGTCCACGCGCAACCTCGACGCCGACGTCGTGGGCCTGTTCCGCGAGGAGACGGTGGCGGGCGTGCACGTGTTCATGGTGCGCGAGGGACGCATCATCAACTCCAACGAGTTCGTGCTGAACCGCGGCAAGGACGTGCCCGACCAGGACCTGCTGCACATGTTCCTCCTGCGCTACTACGACGCCACCACCTCCATCCCGCACGAGGTCATCCTGCGCGACGAGCCCGAGGACACCGAGGCCATGGAGGCATGGCTCACGGAGAAACTGGCCAGCCCCCATGGCGCCAAGGTGCGCATCTGCGCTCCGCAGAAGGGCGAGAAGGCCGAGCTCGTTGGCATGGCCGAGACGAACGCGAAGCACACGCTCATGCGCTACAAGGTGCGCACGAACTACGACGACAAGCGCATCAACAACGCGCTTCTGCAGCTGGAAAGCGCGCTCGCCCTCGACGAGCCGCCCATGCGCATCGAGTGCTTCGACATCTCCACCATCCACGGCTCCTACACGGTGGCCTCGATGGTGGTGTTCACGAACGGCAAGCCCGACAAGAACCAGTACCGTCGCTTCAAGATCAAGACGCCGCTCGACGAGGCGAACGACTTCCTGTCCATGCAGGAGGTCATGAGCCGCCGCTATGCGCCCGAGCGCATGGCCGACGAGCGCTTCGGCAGCAAGCCCGACCTCATCATCCTCGACGGCGGCAAGCCGCAGCTGTCCGCGGCGCTCGAGATGTTCGACCGGATGGGCATCGACGACATCGCGATGTGCGGCCTGGCCAAGCGCGACGAGGAGCTGTTCGTGCCGTGGCAGGACACGGGCCCCGTCGTGCTGCCCAGCGGCTCGGCATCGCTCTACCTCGTGAAGCAGGTGCGCGACGAGGCGCACCGCTTCGCCATCACGTTCCACCGGGAGCTCCGCGGCAAGGGCATGACGGCCTCCATCTTGGACGACGTGGTCGGCATGGGCCCCGTGCGCAAGAAGGCGCTGCTCAAGCACTTCAAGTCGTTCAGGAACCTGAAGGCCGCCACGCTCGAGGAGATCAAGGGGGCGCGCGTCGTGCCAAACGAGGTGGCCGAGGAGCTCTATCGCGTGCTGCAGCAGTATAATAGGGATCGCAAGGACGAGCGCGTCGTGGGCGGCGGAGTCGGGAGGGCGGAGGGCCCTGGCACATCCGAGGCCGTAGGCGGCTCGGCAGCCGAGGCCGCGTGCGGCCCGGACGCCTCCGACGCGCTCGACGAGCGTGCGGCCGCCTGCCCGCCCGCGGGCACGGGGCCAGCCGCCACGTGGTCGCCCGCCGTGGACGAGGCGGTGCGCGCGGCCGTGCAGGGCAGGGAGCCCGGCAGGGAAGGAAACGAGGGAAGGACGATCGCATGACCGACGAGAACACCGAGCTGGCGAGCATGCCCGAACTGGTCATCGTGAGCGGCATGAGCGGCGCCGGGCGCACCGAGGCCATGCACTCGTTCGAGGATCTGGGCTACTTCTGCGTGGACAACCTGCCCTCCAGCCTCATCGGCAATCTGCTCGAGCTCACCGGCATGCCGGGCCAGCCCGACGAGCACCGCCGCCTGGCCGTGGTGTGCGACGCGCGCAACCGCGACTTCTTCGCCAACCTCACGGCCGAGCTGGCGAAGCTCAAGGCCCAGGGCATCGGCTACCGCATCCTGTTCCTGGATGCGGCCGACGAGAAGCTCGTCGCACGCTACAAGTCCAGCCGCCGCCGGCACCCGCTGTGCGCCGACGGCGCCTCCATCGCGCAGGGCATCGACCGCGAGCGCGACCTCCTGTTCGAGGTGCGCGAGGCGGCTCACCACGTGGTGGACACCACCGACATGCTGCCGGCGCAGCTGCGCGCGACCATCCGCGCGCTGTTCGCACCCGGCTCCGAGCAGCAGGGACTTGCCGTGACGGTGTACTCGTTCGGGTTCAAGCACGGCGCGCCGCTCGACGCCGACCTCGTCATGGACGTGCGCTTCCTGCCGAACCCCTACTACGAGCCGCAGCTGCGCGCGCTCACGGGCCTCGACAAGCCGGTGCGCGACTACGTGCTCTACCGACCGGAGACCGAGGAGTTCGAGCAGCGCTGGCGCGGCCTGCTGGATTGCGTCATGCCCGGCTACGTGGCCGAGGGCAAGCAGCAGCTCGCCATCGCCGTGGGCTGCACGGGCGGCCAGCACCGCTCCGTGGCGCTGGCGGAGTCCACGGGCGACTACCTGAAGACGAAGGGCTACCGGGTGAGCATCGCCCATCGCGACCTGGCGCTCGCCGAGGGCGCCGACGGCCGCCTCGCAGCGGACCCGCAGGCGGCGGCCCCCGGCCCCGACCCGGCGGCCGCCCCGCAGCCGCCAGCCCCGGCCCCCGACGGCCCCGTGGCCGCCCCGCAGGCGTAGGGCGCCCCCATGGCGAAGCCCGCGTTCACCCACGACCCCTCGGCCACCGCCGCCTTCGCGGCGCTCGGCTCCACGCCTCCCGTGGTCGGGCCCGGCGAGCACCTGCGCGCCGTGGTCATCGGCGGTGGCACCGGCGCCCCCGTGTCCATCCGCACGCTCCTGTCCATGGGCCTGGACACGGCCGCCGTCGTGGCGATGGCCGACGACGGCGGCTCCACCGGCGTGCTGCGCGAGGAGGCGAACGTCACGCCCCCCGGCGACGTGCGCAAGTGCCTGGCCGCCATGGCGGCCGATCCCGCCGACCCGCTCACGCGCGCGTTCAAGTACCGCTTCCCGTTCGCGGGCAACCACACGCTGGGAAACCTCATGCTCTCCGCGCTCGAGGACGCGGCCGGGTCGTTCCCGGAGGCCATTGCCATATGCGAGCGGCTGCTGGGCGCCCAGGGCCGCGTGTACCCCTCCACGCTCGACCGCGTGACGCTCGTGGCGCGCACGCGCGACGGCCGCGAGCTGGAGGGCCAGGCCGTCGCCTGCCATTCGCGCACGGCGCTCGAGCGCGTGACGCTGCGCGCCGACCGCTCCATCGAGGCCTACCCGCCCGCCCTCGAGGCCATCCGGAAGGCCGACCTCATCGTGCTGGGCCCCGGGTCGCTCTTCACGTCCATCATTCCGAACCTGCTGGTGCCGGGCGTGGTCGACGCCATACGCGTATCCCAGGCGAGCACGCTCTTCGTGTGCTCGCTCGCCGACATGCAGGGCGAGACCTGGGGCCTCACGGCCCGCGAGCACGTTGAGGCGCTCATGGACCACGGCCTGCGCGGACTCGTTGACTACCTGCTGGTGCACACGCCGGTGCCGCTGCGCCCCGACAGCCCGGCCGCCGGCGTGTTCGGCGCCATGACCGGCGCCGAACCCGAGCACGCCTCCACGTCGGGCCTCGACGATGCGGAGCTCTCGGGCCGTATCCGCCCGGTGAGGATCAGCTACCATGACGTGCAGGCCATCCAGGCCCAGGGACCGGTGGTCATCGCGCGCAACCTCGTGGACAGCGGCAGCCCCACGTGGCATGACCCGCAGGCCCTGCGCGACGCGTTCTCGGGGGTGTTGAAGCTATGTCGTTCACGGCAGAGGTAAAGGACGAGCTCGCGCGCGTGCCGCCCACCTGCTCGCACTGCGAGAAAGCCACGCTGGCGGCGCTCGTGCGCATCGAGGGCACGCTGTTCTTCAGCGGGCAGGGAACCTACCGCATCGAGATAGCCACGGACGTGCCCAGCGTGGCGCGCCTCATCATTAAGCTGCTCCACGAGCTGTACCACCTGAAGACCGAGCTCACCGTGCGCCGCAGCGTGCTGCACAAGACGCCGAACTACCTTATAGAGGTGCCGGCACAGCCCCATCTGGCCGATGCGTTGCGCGACATGGGCGTGCTCTCGGAGGAGGGCGGCCTGGAGCTGGGCATCAAGGAGAGCCTCGTGGCGAAGGAGTGCTGCACGGCGGCCTACCTGCGCGGCGCTTTCCTCGGGAGCGGCTTCGTTTCCGACCCGCGCGGCGACTTCCACTTCGAGGTCACCGTGGAGAGCGGGGACCTGGCCGAGGGGCTCGTGGATCTGCTCGACCGCAAGGGCATCAACGCGCGCGTCATGCAGCGGCGCAGCTCGCACATGGTGTACTTGAAGAGCGGTGCCGCCATCCTCGAGTTCCTCGCGTTCACCGGCGCGCACCAGAGCGCGCTGTCCATGGAGAACGCGCGGGTCATCAAGAGCGTGCGCAACGACGTGAACCGCATGACGAACGCCGAGATCGCGAACCAGGCGAAGGCGGCCAGCGCCTCGGTGGACCAGATCTACGCCATCAGGGAGGTGCTGGAGGCGCACGGCATGGAGAACCTGCCCCCGGCGCTGCAGGAGTTCATACGCCTGCGCGTGACCTATCCCGACGCCACCCTCAAGGAGCTGGGCGAGCGCGCGACCCCGCCCCTGTCCAAATCGGCCGTTTACCATCGCGTTCGCCGGATCGAGCAGATGGCGAAAGAGTTACACCGCTAGAATGGTTTGCGTACGTGTTGTATCATCGTCTCAGCTTCAGCGAGCAAGAGTATCTTATGAAAGGGGATACGCATGGCAATCAAAGTAGGCATTAACGGATTCGGTCGCATCGGCCGCCTGGCGTTCCGCGCGATGGTGAACGATCCCGAGATCGAGGTCGTGGCAGTAAACGACCTCGGCGACATTCCGACGATGGCCCACCTGCTCAAGTACGATTCCATCCACGGGCGCGCCTTCGACACGGTCGAGGTCACCGAGGACGGCTTCGTGGCCGACGGCCATGCGGTCAAGGTGCTCTCCGAGCGCGAGCCGGCGAACCTGCCCTGGGGCGAGCTGGGCGTCGACGTCGTCGTGGAGTCCACGGGCTTCTTCACCGACGGCACGAAGGCCAAGGCGCACCTCGACGCGGGCGCCAAGAAGGTCGTCATCTCCGCGCCGGCCAAGAACGAGGACATCACCATCGTCATGGGCGTGAACGACGACCAGTACGATCCCGAGAAGCACAACATCATCTCGAACGCCTCGTGCACGACGAACTGCCTGGCTCCCTTCGCGAAGGTGCTCATGGACAACTTCGGCATCAAGCGCGGCTACATGAACACCATCCACTCCTACACGAACGACCAGAAGATCCTCGACCTTCCCCACAAGGACCTGCGTCGCGCCCGCGCGGCCGCCATGTCGATGATCCCCACCACCACGGGCGCCGCCCGCGCGGTGTCGCTCGTGCTGCCCGAGCTCAAGGGCAAGCTCGACGGCTTCGCCACCCGCGTTCCCACGCCGGACGGCTCGATGGTCGACCTCACGGTTGAGCTTGAGCGTGACGCCACCGCCGAGGAGATCAACGCCGCGATGAAGGCCGCCGCCGAAGGCCCGCTCAAGGGTATCCTGGAGTACACCGAGGACCCGATCGTCTCCATCGACATCGTGGACAACCCGCACTCCTCCATCTTCGACAGCAAGCTCACCATGGTGCTGGGCGGCGAGGGCAACTTCGTCAAATGCATCTCCTGGTACGACAACGAGTGGGGCTACTCGAACAGGGTTAAAGATCTGGTGAAGATTTTGCTCTAACGAGCAAAATCTTTGTCGACGCTGCGGGGCGCTGGGGCACCCGATCTTCGCACGATGCCGCGGACTCGCGTACCCAAGTACGCATCGCCCGCGCCATCCCGCGAATCTCGGGCACCGCAGCGCCCCTCGCTGTCTTACTACGCCAACCTGTGCGCCTGTTTTCACGCTTCGCGCGAATTGGACGCGCTTCGCAGAAGGAGGGCCCTATGGCCGATATCAAAACCATCGACGAGCTGGACGCCGCCGGGAAGCGCGCGCTCGTGCGCGTCGACTTCAACGTGCCGGTGAAGGACGGCGCCGTCGCCGACGACACGCGCATCCGCGCCGCGCTGCCCACCATCGAGAAGCTCGTTGCGCAGGGCGCGCGCGTCGTGCTCATGAGCCATCTCGGCCGCCCGGCGGGCGAGGGCTTCGAGGAGGCGTTCACGCTGCGCCCCGCCGCGCAGAAGCTCTCCGAGCTCTTGGGCAAGCCCGTCGTGTTCGCAACCGACACGGTGGGCGACGACGCGCGCGCGAAGGCCGCGTCTCTGCGCGACGGCGACGTGCTCGTGCTGGAGAACCTGCGCTTCGACAAGCGCGAGAAGAAGAACGACCCCGCGTTCTGCGAGGAGCTGGCCGCGCTCGGCGACGTGTACGTCAACGACGCGTTCGGCACCGCGCACCGCGCCCATGCCTCCACGGCCGGCGTCGCGGCGTTGCTGCCGGCGTACGCGGGCTACCTCATGCAGCGCGAGGTGTCCACGCTCTCGGGCATGCTCGAGGCGCCCCGCCGTCCGTTCGCGGCCATCCTCGGCGGCTCGAAGGTGTCCGACAAGATCAAGGTCATCGATGCGCTCATGGACACCTGCGACACGCTCATCATCGGCGGCGGGATGTGCTTCACGTTCCTGCTGGCCCAGGGCAAGCAGGTGGGCACGTCGCTCAAGGAAGATGACTGGGTGGAGCGCGCGGCTGCCATGATCGAGAAGGCCGAGGCGCGCGGCGTGAAGCTGCTGCTGCCCGTGGACGTCGTCGTCGCCGACCGGTTCGCGGAAGATGCCGAGACGCTCACGGTTTCGGTCGACGACATCCCCGGTGATATGATGGGCCTCGATATCGGGCCCGAGACGGCGAAGCTCTACGCCGACGCCGTGGCAGAGGCCCAGACCGTGTTCTGGAACGGCCCCATGGGCGTGTTCGAGATGCAGCCGTTCGAGGCCGGCACGAAGGCCGTGGCCGAGGCCGTGGCCGCCAACGCCGACGCGGACACCGTCATCGGCGGCGGCGACAGCGTGGCCGCCGTCAACAAGTTCGACCTGGCCGACAAGATGACGTTCATCTCCACCGGCGGCGGCGCCTCCATGGAGCTCGTGCAGGGCGAGGCGCTTCCCGGCGTCGAGGCGCTGCGGTAGGACCCGTTCCATGCGGCCCCTGCGACGCGGACGGGTCGCACAACACTCGAAGGAAAGGATACCCCAATGGCACGCAAACCCATGATGGCGGGCAACTGGAAGATGAACAACACGGTGGGCGAGGCGGTGGTGCTCACGCAGGAGATCTCGAACCAGTACGAGAAGGAGTGGCCTGAGTCGGTCGACATCGTCATCTGCCCGCCCTACGTGGACCTCAAGCCGGCCAAGACCGTGCTCGACTTCGACAAGACGAAGATCGCCGTGGGCGCGCAGAACGTGTACTGGGAGCCGAAGGGCGCCTACACCGGCGAGATCTCGGTGCCCATGATCAAGGAGATCGGCTGCGCGTGCTCCATCGTGGGCCACTCCGAGCGCCGCGAGCTGTTCGGCGAGACGAACGAGGACGTGAACCGCAAGGTGAAGGCGCTCGTCGAGGGCGGCCTGTACGCCATCGTGTGCGTGGGCGAGTCGCTGGCCGTGCGCGACGAGGGCACGACCGACGAGTACGTCACCGCCCAGGTGCGCGCCGCCTTCGCCGGCGTGGATGCGAGCGATGCAGCAGGCTGCGTCGTGGCCTACGAGCCCATCTGGGCCATCGGCACGGGCCGGACGGCCACGCCCGAGCAGGCCGAGGCCGTGTGCGCCGCCATCCGCGCGACGCTCGCCGAGCTCTTCGGTGGCGAGGCGGCCGAGGAGATGCGCGTGCTGTACGGCGGCTCCATGAACCCCGGCAACGTGGAGGGCCTGCTGGCCCAGCCGAACATCGACGGCGGCCTTATCGGCGGAGCCAGCCTCAAGTGCGAGTCGTTCGTGCAGTTGATCGAGGCGTGCCTGTGATGGAGCGCGCCGACCTCGCCCTGCCCGCCTGCCTCATCATCATGGACGGGTTCGGCTTGGCCGAGCCCGGCCCCGGCAACGCCATCTCGCAGGCGCGCACGCCGAACCTCGACGCGCTGTTCGCAGAGCGTCCGTGGACGCGCCTCGAGGCCTCGGGCGAGGCCGTGGGCCTTCC
Source organism: Gordonibacter sp. RACS_AR49 (assembly GCF_030418435.1). Taxonomy (NCBI): domain Bacteria; kingdom Bacillati; phylum Actinomycetota; class Coriobacteriia; order Eggerthellales; family Eggerthellaceae; genus Gordonibacter; species Gordonibacter sp. RACS_AR49. The sequence continues at coordinate 14,614 of NZ_JAIUDM010000008.1, forward strand.
CGAGGGACAGATGGGCAACTCGGAGGTGGGGCACCTCAACATCGGCGCGGGGCGCGTGGTGTTCCAGGAGCTCACGCGCATCAACCGCGCCTGCGCCGACGGCTCGCTGGCGGCGAACCCCGTGCTGAACGACGCGTTCGCCGCGGCGCGCGAGCCGGGCGCGGCGCTGCACCTCATGGGGCTCGTGTCCGACGGCGGCGTCCATTCCTCCAACGAGCATCTCTACGCGCTCGCGCGCGCCGCGAAGGAGGCCGGGGTCGGGCATATCGCGGTGCATTGCTTCATGGACGGCCGCGACGTGCCGCCGAAGAGCGGTGCGGGCTACCTGGAGGAGCTCGAGGCCGTGCTGGCCGAGCTGACCGACGACGCGTGCGCCGCCGAGATAGCCAGCATCTCGGGGCGCTACTTCGCCATGGACCGCGACAACCGCTGGGAGCGTGTCGAGCAGGCGTGGCGCGCCATCGTGGCTGCCGATCCGTGCACGGACGCAGCGCCGGCCGAGGTCATGGCGGCCTCCTACGCCGAGGGCGTCACCGACGAGTTCGTCGTGCCCACGGCGCTCTCCGGGCGCGGGGTGCAGGACGGCGACGCCGTCGTGTTCTTCAACTTCCGGCCCGACCGTGCCCGCGAGATCACGCGCGCGCTGGTGGACCCGGCGTTCGAGGGCTTCGGGCGCAGCCGGTTCCCGCAGGTGAGCTTCGTGTGCCTGACCGAGTACGACCCGGAGATCCCCGCGCCGGTGGCCTGCCCCAAGGAGTTCCCCGGCAACGTGCTGGCCGACGTGCTGGCGGCGGCGGGCCTGCGCCAGTACCACATAGCCGAGACCGAGAAGTACGCCCACGTGACGTTCTTCCTGAACGGCGGCCGCGAGGAGCCGAAGACGGGGGAGGAGCGCGCGCTCATCCCCAGCCCCAAGGTGGCCACCTACGACCTCAAGCCCGAGATGAGCGAGCCGGACGTGGCCGCCACGCTGGCCGCCGCCATCGACGCCGACGAGGCCGACGTCTACCTCGTGAACTTCGCGAACTGCGACATGGTGGGCCACACCGGCGTCATCCCGGCCGCGGTGGCCGCCGTCGAGGCGGTGGACGCGGGCGTGGGCGAGGTGCTCGCCGCGCTTGAGCGCAAGGGCGGCGTGGCGCTGATCACGGCCGACCACGGCAACGCCGACAAGATGCTCGGCGAGGACGGCTCGCCGTTCACGGCGCACACCACGGCTCCCGTGCCGCTCGTGCTCGCGGACTTCGCCGGAACCGGCCGCACCCTCGACGGCCGCGAAGGTGCGCTCTGCGACATCGCGCCGACGCTGCTCGAGCTCATGGGCTTGCCGAAGCCCGCCGAGATGACGGGCAGGAGCCTGCTCGCGTAACCCGGCATGATCGGCCGACCACGAGAGGCGTTGCGGCCCGAGCCGCGGCGCCTCTCTTCTTGGTCGCGGGCGGCCCTGTGCCCATCGGGCTGTAGCGTAAAAAGCCCCCTTATGCCAAAAAAGGAGCGGTTTGGCAATCGTGGGAAGTGGTTCGCCGCCTGTCTTTCCCAAATCGTCCGGGAAAGGCCAGGTCGCGTCTTGCGACTTGGCCGGCGAGGGCGGCCTCCCTTGCCAAACCGACTCATTTTTGGCAGGGGAGGCCCGAAATGGCGACAAGGGGGCTGCACGTAACAGGGCTTCGTCGTGCACGGCGGGGTTCTGCCAGGCACGACAGAGTACCGTCGTGCCTGGCAGAGTACCGTCGTGCACGACAGGGTTCTTCTGCGTACGGCAGGGTCCCTCCAGACGCGGCAGGCGGAGCCGGCCGTCCGAAACCAAGGTACGGCCGGCTCCGAACCAAAGCCGGGCCGTCAGGCCGACGGCAGGGCGGCGTCCTGCATGTCATCGGCGCGCTGTTCTGGACGTTTTGCGATACCCACGCCCTGTGACCCATCCCGCTTGCCAGGGAAGGCGCTTTTCGGGTATACTTCATGACTTGTGTAAACGATCGTTCTCAATGGAAAGAAGAGAGACGCCTTGAACCCGTTCCTTATCATCATGCTCATCCTGCTCGTCGTCTCGGGCTTGGGCCTCATCGTGTTCATCCTGCTGCACTCTGGCAAGGGCACGGGCATATCCGACATGATCGCCAGCTCCGTGTACTCCACGCAGACGGGCACGAGCATCGTGGAGAAGAACCTCGACCGCATCACCATCATCTTCGCGGTGGTGTTCCTGCTGTCGCTCATCGTGCTGATGATCATCTACCCGCAGGGAACGATCGCAAAATAGCGAAAATTCGCTCTTCACAAGCGGCGAGGGTTCGGGTAGAATAACCAACGTTGCTTGTGAGCAGCATATGTCGGAGTGGTGGAACGGCAGACACGCTAGCTTGAGGTGCTAGTGCCCACACAACGGGTGTGCGGGTTCAAATCCCGCCTCCGACACCATCGAAGCTAGAAGGAGAGTCCGAGTGGCTCTCCTTTTTCGTATTCTGGCCCCTGACGAGAAGATGCGGAGGAATCGAACATGGCGAAGGCGCTTGCTGCCAAGGACGCGGTCTCCACGCGCATGCGGTCGATCCGCCGGGTGCTGTGGATCGTGCTCGTGCTGAACCTGGCCGTGGCGGCTGCGAAGTACGTGTACGGCGCCGTCACCGGGTCGGCGTCCATGCAGGCCGACGGCATCCACTCGGTGTTCGACTCCGCCGGCAACGTGGTGGGGCTCGTGGGCATCGCCCTGGCCTCGCGGCCGGCCGACGAGGGGCACCCCTACGGCCACGCGAAGTTCGAGACGTACGCGAGCCTCGTCATCGGCGTGCTGCTGCTCCTGGCCGCCTTCGAGGTGGGATCGAGCGCCGTGGCCAAGCTCGCGTCGGGCTCCTATACGGCAGAGGTCACGCCGCTGTCGCTCGTGGTCATGGTAGGCACGCTGGCCGTGAACCTGGGGGTCACCACCTACGAGCGGCGCTGCGCCAAGCGCCTCAAGAGCGAGGTGCTGGCGGCTGACGCCAACCATACGCTCTCCGACGCGCTCGTGTCCGTCGGCGTCATCGTGGGCTTGGCGGCCGTGGCGCTCGGGTTCCCCATGGCCGACCCCGTCATGGCGCTCGTGGTGACGCTCGCCATCCTGGCCACGGCCTGGGACGTGTTCAAGCACGCTCTGGCCACGCTCTCGGACCGGGCGCGCATTCCCGAGGAGGACGTGCGCGCGGCGGCCCTGGCGGTGCCCGGCGTGCGCGACGCGCACCGTATCCGCACGAGGGGCACGGAAGGGGAGGTCTACGCGGATCTGCACGTGCTCGTCGCGCCGGAGATGACGGTGAAGGACGCCCACGGCCTCTCGGAGCGCGTGGAGCGCGCCGTGGAGGAGCGCTTCCCGAACGTGGCGGAGGCGCTCGTGCATATCGAGCCCGACGACGGGCACGTGGACTAGGAGGGGAGCCGCATGATGGAGGCCGTTTTCTTCGACGTGGGATCGACGCTCATCCGGCCGTGCCCGTCGGTTGCCGAGACGATGGCGCGTGCAGCCGCCGAGCGCGGGCACGCGCTGACCGTGCGCGACTTCGAGCTCCACATGCCCGCCATGGACGCCTACTACGAGGCGGAGTACCTGCGCGACGGGGACTTCTGGTGCTCGCACGAGGGCTCGACGGCCATCTGGCTGGACCAGTACCGCTACGTGTGCCACCTGGCGGGCATCGGGCACGACGCGGAGGGGATGGCTGCCGCGGTGAACGGGGCGTACCGCCGCGCGGCGAGTTGGGAGGTGTACGCGGACGTCGCGGGCTGCCTGCGCGCCCTCAAGGAGCGGGGGCTCGCCCTGGGCGTCGTGTCGAACTGGGACGCCGAGCTTGAGGACCTGCTCCGCGACCTGCGGCTGCTGCCGTACTTCGACACGGTGGTTTCGAGCGCCGCAGTGGGCTACCGCAAGCCGAACCCCGTGATCTTCGACCTCGCCTGCGAGCAGCTGGGCGTGCGGCCCGGCGCGTGCGCGCACGTGGGCGACCGCCCCGACGCGGACGGGGACGGGGCTGCGGCCGCCGGCATCCGCCCCGTCATCATCGACCGTCACGGCGCCGAACCTGACTGCCCCTACGACCGCGTGGAAACCCTCGCCGACATCCCGAGCGTCCTATAAGGAATCCCCCACAGGTCGACCCCTCTCGCCCCGCACGGACGCCCGGGCCCCCGGTTGTAAAAGCACACCACGGCACCGAGAGGCCCTGTAGGCGGCGGCAGGCGGGACGAGGAGCTTTCGCGCAGCGTGCGACGAGTTCCGCCTGCCGCCGCCTACAGGGCCGGCCTCGCAGGTCCGTGGAGCTACTTCCGCCTCCCAGCGTTAGGGCCCGCTCGTCCAGTGCCCCTCTTCCCACAGGCGCTGCGCCACGGGCTCCCAGCGGTCGGCTGCGGCGTGCGTCTTCGCGCAGAGCGCCGCCGCGTCCTCCGGCTCCTCCAGGTCGGTGGAGCGGGCGCCCGAGGCCTCCACCATCTGGGCCAGGCGGTCCTTGTTGTCCAGCACGGGGCAGGGCCGCAGGTGGTTGCCGTTGAAGGGCTGGTTGTCGTGGTAGGCCATGAACAGCGGCCGCTTGAGCGCCTCCAGAAGGGGGGTGTCGCGGATGTTCGCGTCCGAGTAGTGGATGAACGCGCAGGGCTCAATGTCGCCGTTCGCGTTGATGTGCAGGTAGCGCCGCCCGCCGGCGATGCACCCCTGCGTGAACTCGCCGTCGTTCCAGAAGTCCATGGTGAACAACGGCTTCGTCTCGCGGAACGCGCGTATCCGGCGGTACATGAACGCGCGGTCCTCGGCCGTGGCCAACAGGTCGGTCGGTGCGGAGGCCCCTACGGGCATGTAGGTGAAGAACCAGGCGAACTTTGCCCCGCGCGCCACGAGGTCGTCGAAGAACGCCTCGCTGCCGATGGAGGCGGCGTTCGCGTGCGTGTAGCAGCACGACACGCCGAAGGGCAGGCGATGGCGCCTCAGCACCTCCATGGCCCGCACGACGGCGGCGTAGGTGCCCTCGCCGCGGCGGGCGTCCGTGGCCTCCTCGAAGCCCTCCACCGAGATGGCGGGGATGAGGTTCTTCACCCGCAGCATGTCCTCGGCCAGCGCGTCGTCGATGAGCGTGGCGTTCGTGAACGCCGTGAAGGCGCAGTCGTCGTGCTTCTCGCACAGGCGGATGACGTCGCGCTTGCGCACGAGCGGCTCGCCGCCCGAGAACAGGTAGAAGAACACCCCCAGCTCCTTGCCCTGCTCCACGATGGAGTCCAGCTCCTCGAACGTGAGGTTGAGCCGGTCGCCGTACTCGGCTGCCCAACAGCCGGTGCAGTGCAGGTTGCAGGCGCTCGTGGGGTCTACGAGCAGGGCCCATGGCACGTTGCAGCCGTGTTCGGCTGCCGCGGCGTCCTGGCGGCGCAGCCCGATGAGGCTCGCGTTCACGAGGAAGTTCTCCAGCACCTTCTGGAGCACGTCAGGGTCGATGTCGGCCCACAGGCTCTTCAGCAGCACCATCCAGTTGTTGTCGGGATGGTCGATGACCTCGTGGAACAAGGCGCGCTGTTCCACGAGGTAGTCCTTGGGAACCAGCGCGTCCACGGCTTTGAGCATCTTGGGCAGCTGCACGTCGGGGTCGCCTCCCTGTGCGTACGCCAGCAGCTTGCGCGCGACTGCCGACTGCGCGCCCTCCGCGATGGTCTTCTTCGTGGATGACATTGGTCTGCTCCTTTCCGGGGGATATCGCAGAACATGATGGCAGAAGGCCTGGAACAGGGGGCGGTTTGTCATCCGGTTGGAACGGGGAGGTTGTCGAGCTGTTGGAGTGCAGCTGCATCGAGGGGGCTGGCCGCGGGACGCTGCCGGACGAGGGAGCCCGTCGCCGTATGCCGCAGGATAAGAAAAACCCGCCGGATCGATGTCCGGCGGGCGGGGTTTCGTGGAGCGGACGACGGGGTTCGAACCCGCGACCCCGACCTTGGCAAGGTCGTGCTCTACCAGCTGAGCCACGTCCGCATTGTGAAGCGTGCAGTGCTTTTGGTCATCCGTCCTCGCAAGGAGGAGCGAATGGAGGCGACGCCCGGATTCGAACCGGGGGTGAAGGCTTTGCAGGCCTCTGCCTTACCACTTGGCCACGTCGCCGTGTTGCGGCAAAACCGTCATGGAAAAGGCCGGCCAAAACTTTGGAGTATGACCGGCCTCGTGATGACGATGGAGCGGACGACGGGGTTCGAACCCGCGACCCCGACCTTGGCAAGGTCGTGCTCTACCAGCTGAGCCACGTCCGCGTCGCGAGGAAATATAATACTGGAACGGCCACTTTCGCGCAAGCCCCCATTTCTGATTTTTTCACATCTCGATGACAACTCTTTCCAAAGGCCGCGCTTTTCCGCTGCGCTGCGGGATACCGCGTCCACGCCAAGCCCGCAATTCGAAACTTTTCGTTCGAAAAGTGAAAAGGCCCTTTGACGCGGCGCCGTGTTCTGGTAACATACCAACTCGTCGGTACGGACGGCGTCCGAACCGCGGAATGTGCGCGATTAGCTCAGGGGGAGAGCATCACCTTGACACGGTGGGGGTCGCAAGTTCAAATCTTGCATCGCGCACCATCGAAACTCGAAAGGCACCCTTGAGGGTGCCTTTTTCATGCAGCCGCCCCTTGCGGGCACCTGTCTGGCGCGGACCCCGCGCAGGCCGGCACCCTTGCGGGCGCTGGCCTGCCATCGTTTCGGCCCGCGCGCGTCAGTCCTCGTCCTCGAGCTTCTCGAACTCGTGGTGGCCGCAGTTGGGGCAGGCGGGCAGCTTCTCGGTATCGCTCGTAATGCGCACGATGTAGCCGCAGTTCTTGCAGCGGTAGCGCCCTTCGCCGGGCTGGTCTCCGGTATGGAACTCCATGTCGCGCTCCTTTCGCTTGTCGAGGGGATCCTTCGGCAAGCAGCCTACCACGCGGCCGCCCCTGGGCGGTGGCGGCCCTGCAACGGCACGGCGAGCATTCGGCGACGCCCCTGCGGCGGGCAAGGCGCGCCGCAGGCTCCTGCGCAGGCGCGCGCGGGCCGAATGTCGTGCAACGGCACGCGAAATAGGGGATAATGGGGAAGAGCAAGGGGAGGCCGTTTCGCGGAGACGGCGGCAGCTGCATCCGCGCCGAGGCGAGGGGGAGAGGCATGGGGGCGTCGAATTTCTGCGAGGACGTGCTTGCGGGCAGGAGCGAGGTCTACGCGCGCACCGTGGAGGACCTGAAGGAGCGCTACGGGTTCGACTTCGTGGGCTTGGGGTTGACGGCGTTTTTGGGGGCGCCGCTCAAGTGGATCTACAGCGCGGGCGCCACCGACGAGCGGCACCACCGCATCGTGCTCGCGCCCGGGCACGGCATCGGCGGCATCGTCATCAAGGCGGGAAAGCCCATGCTGTTCACGAACATAGATGCCGAGATCGACCCGCGCGAGTACTCGTCGTACCCCATCGTGTTTGCCGAGGACCTGCACAGCTTCTGCGCCCTTCCGCTTGTGAAGGAGGGCCGTGTCGTGGGGGCCATCCTGTGCGCGTTCCGCACCGTGAGCGACGCGCACCGCACGAGCTACAGCCGCTTCATAGCCGACCAGAAGGGCCGGCTCGCCGACTTCGACCTGGTATCGAGCGACTTCATGGACTTCGAGCGCATCGCCGAGGAGAAGCGCGACGACGAGGCGGACAGCCCGCTGCTCGTCCACTCGGAAGTGTCGCGCGTCATCGCCGCCCAGGAGGCCGAGCGCAAGCGCATCTCGCGCGAGCTTCACGATGGCATAGCCCAGGAGCTCCTGGGGGTCTCGTTCGTGCTCAAGCGCCTGGAGCCGCACCTGGGCGGCGACGCGGAGGCGCGGCAGCTGTTCGCGGAAGCCAACAACGACATCGACCGCATCCTGGACGAGCTTCACAACATCTCGGTGGAGCTGCGCCCCTCGGCGCTCGACCACCTGGGCTTCATCCCGGCCCTGCGCTCGCAGGCGGCCGTGTTCGAGAAGACCTACGGCGCCGAGATCGTGTTCGAGGGGAACCTGTCGCGCAAGCGCTTCGACCCCGCGCTCGAGACGCAAACCTACCGCATCTGCCAGGAGGCCGTGCTGAACGCCTGCAAGTACTCGGGCGCCGACAAGGTCTACGTGACGCTGGAGGACGCCGACGGCTGGCTGCACGCCACCGTCGTGGACCACGGCTGCGGCTTCGACGTGGAGCACCCCGAGGTGAAGGGGAGCGGCTGCGGGCTCTCCGGCATGCGCGAGCGCGCACGTCTGATCGGCGCCACCCTCACGATGGCCTCCGACGGGGGCGGCACCGTCGTGACGCTCGTCGCGCCCATGAAGATGGCGGAAGGCGGTGCGGCATGATACGCGTGGTGCTGGCCGACGACCACGAGGTGGTGCGCGCCGGGTTCAAGATGATCTTGGAGCAGGACGCCGAGATCAAGGTGGTGGCCGAGGCTGCGGACGGCACGCAGGCCTATACGATAGTCTCGCGCGAGAGGCCCGACATCCTGCTCATGGACATCTCCATGCCGCCCGGCCAGAGCGGCCTTGTGGCCTGCGAGAAGATCGCGCGCGATTTCCCCGGCACGCGCATCGTCATCCTTACCATGTTCGCCGAGCCCGAGTACCTGTTCTACACGCTGCGCGGGGGAGCTGCGGGCTACGTGCTGAAGAACTCCACGTCAGAGGAGCTGCTCTCCGCCGTCCACGCCGTGGCCGGGGGCGGCAGCTACATCCACCCGAAGATGGCCGCGCTGCTCACCAAGCAGCTCGTGGGCTCCGGCGAGGAGGAGGACCGCTCCTACCAGCAGCTGTCGAACCGCGAGCTGGAGATACTGCAGCTTCTTGCGAAGGGGTACACGAACAAGGAGATATCGGAGCAGGTGTACCTCTCCGTGAAGACCGTGGAAGCCCATCGCTCGAAGATCTACAAGAAGCTCGGGTTCAAGACCCGCGCCGATTTGGTGTCCTATGCCCTGGAGCACAAGCTGCTGGACGTGTGAGCCCTTGTGGCCGGCCGGAGGGGCGCTTGCCTGTTGGGGGGGTGCCGTCCGGCGCATGCGATCGACCTCGGCGGGACCGCCCGGCGTGCTGGGCGGTCCCGCATCGCGCAGGTGCCTTCGACCGGCTATGGGAGCGCCCTTACGCCTTCGCGGGGACCTCGTCGGCGGAGGCTTCGGGCGCCTCCTTGGCGCCCTTGCCCAGGCCCAGCGACAGGGCGCGGGTGGGGCAGGCATCCACGCAGGAGCCGCAGGCCATGCAGTCGCCGGCGCGCACGTACGTCTCGTCTCCTGCGAGCACCGGGTTCAGGATGGACGGGTCGGCCAGGCACGCCTTGCGGCACGCGTCGCAGTGGATGCAGGCCGTGCGGTTGTACCTTGCGTTCACCACGCCCACGCGGCCGATGGCCTCGTAGAAGCCGCCGAGCGGGCAGAGCGCGCGGCACCACACGCGGTGGCCCCAGAAAAGCTCCGCCGCCACGATGGCCCCGAGCGTCCAGAGCCCCGCCACGCTGCCGAAGAGGATGCCCTTGTTCACGGCGCCGATGGGTGAGAACGACTCGAACAGCGGCACGCTGGTGGCCGCCGACAGCACGAGCACGGCCAGCGCGACCCCGATCTTCGCGCGGCGCGGCACGGGCGCCTCGCTTACCTTGATGCCCAGCTTGCGGCGCAGCGCGTCCACCAGCTCCAGCAGCAGGTTCACCGGGCACACCCAGCCGCAGAACGCCCGGGCGCGCACGAGTCCGTAGAACGCCACGACCGGCAGCGCGAACCAGAGCCACTCGAGCTCGAATGTCTTGGAAGCGGCGACGACCTGAAGAACCCCGAACGGGTCCAGGAGGGTGACCCCTCCTATCGATGAAGAGGAAAGGCTGCCGAAAAAGGGAAGGTCGGCAGGAGTGGGAACAGGGTCGTCGCCGCCGACGGACACCCCGAACAGGCCCCAGCCGGCAACGAGCAGCGGCGCGGCGAACAGCAGCAGGGCCGCTATCTGCACCGCGTGCCGCAGCCAGGACCACTTGAGCGAATGCGAGGTGTTCGGGGTGCGCATCATCTCTCGGCTGCCTTCTGCACCGTGGGGTCGTCCTCGAAGTTGGCGTACACCAGGTTGATGCCGATGACGCCCTCGAGGGCGACGAACGTGCTGGCGATGTCGTGCGACTCGTCGAGCGTCTCGGCCTCTATGGTCACCACGACCTTGTAGCCGTTCGTCTCGTGCACCTCGACGCCCTCGATGCGGCCGAGGTCCTCGGCTACGCGCGCCGTGGTTTCGGGCGTCGTCTCCACGACGAGGCTTGATATGACCATGCTGCTCTCCTTGCATTCGGGTGCCCCGCATCGGGGCACGTTCCGTTTGGCTGTCCGCGAAAGCGGTCGCAGGGAACGCTTTCGCGGACAGCCAAGGTGGCGAAGGGGTTGGGGCGGCGGAGGGAGCCGCCCCAACGGGGAAGGGTGCTATCTCGACGTGCTAGCCCTGCACGTGGCAGGTGTTGCACTGGTCGTGCGTGGGATCGAGCTCGAGCGTCTGGGACGAGCCGTCCGCATAGTGGTCCTCGGGCATGGCCTTGGAACCGTTCAGCATCGGGTTCGAGCGCTCGCTCGCGCCGTGGCAGCCGTAGCAGCCGGAGGCGCCCAAGGTCTCGAACCGGTCCTGATGGGTGGCGGGCATGAGCGGCGGCGCGCCGGCCGGCACGTTCGCGTTCACGTCCTCCGCGGGCGCGGGGCCCGAGCATCCGGCCGCGGCCAGCGTACCGAACGCCATCGCAACCACGAGGGCGCCGGCAACCAAATGTTTCCTCATAGCGATCACCCCTCGACCTTCGTGATAGAGACGCAGGTCTTCTTGTAGTCGGGCTCCTTCGACAGCGGGCAGTACGTGTCCTGCACCGCCAGGTTCACCAGCGTCTCCTCGGCGAAGAAAGGCGCGAACACGATGCCCTCCTGCGGTTCGGTGCGACCGGCCGTGGAGGCCTTGATGTCGAACTCGCCGAAGCGCGATTTCACGTGCACGAGGTCGCCGTCCTTCACGCCGAGCTTCGACGCGTCGTTCGGATGGATGTTCAGCAGCGCCTCGGGCAGCGCGCGGTCGAGCTCGGGCACGCGGCGCGTCATGGTGCCGGTGTGCCAGTGCTCCAGGAGGCGCCCTGTGCAGAAGTAGAACGGGTACTCGTCGTCGGGCTCTTCTGCCGGCGGCTCGTAGGGGCGGAACACCACCGAGGGCTTCAGGTTGGCGGACTTGTAGAACGACAGGTTGTTGGCCAGGCCCTGCTTGCCGTACTTCGCCACGCCTATCTCGTCGAAGCCGTCGGCTTGCTTGCCGTCGGCGAAGCGCCAGTGCGTCTCGAGCCACTTTCCGTCCACGTTGCGCACGGGCCAGGTCATGCCGTGGCGCGCCAGGTACTCCTCGTAGGGCGCCAGCTGCTTGGCCTCCATCTTCAGCTTCGCGTTGAACTTCCCGTCGGCGTCGTCGTTGATGGCCTTGGCCTTCTCGTTCATCTCGGGGTTCGAGAAGATGCGGTACTCCTCCCACAGCAGGCGGTTCGTCTCGCGCCCGTCGTTCTTGAAGTCGTGCGCGCCCTTGTCGTAGATGAAGCCGAACAGGTGGTCGAAGGCGTCCTTGCCGTCGATCTGCTCGCCGTCGAGCACGCGGTGCGCCACCTCCATGAACGCCCACAGGTCCCACTTGGCCTCGCCCGGCGGGTCCACGGCCTTCTCGAACACCGCCGTGCGCCGCTCGGCGTTGCCGAACTGGCCCTCTCGCTCCACCCACAGGGCCACGGGCAGCACGACGTCGGCGTACTGGGTGGACAGCGTCGGGTACACCTCGTTCACCACGATGAACGTGTCGAAGATGCCCTTCTTGTCGCCCTGTCCCAGGAAGCGGGTGAGGTTCGGCATGGACTGCGCCCAGTTGTTGTGCGCGGTCCACAGGAAGTCGAGGTTGCCCTTCGACATCTCGCGGAAGATCTTCACCGTGTGCATGCCGGGCTTCTGGATGGCGTCGAGGTAGCCCTCGGGCAGATCCCAGATGGCCTCGGTGTAGCGGCGGTGCTGGGCGTTGGCCACCAGGAGGTCGGCGGGCAGGCGGTGAGAGAACGTGCCCACCTCGCGGGCCGTGCCGCAGGCCGTGGGCTGGCCGGTGAGCGAGAACGGGCCGCAGCCGGGGCGGGCGATCTTGCCGGAGAGCAGGTGGATGTTGTAGAGGTTGTGGTTCATCCAGGTGCCGCGGTTGTGCTGGTTCACGCCCATCGTCCACAGCGACATGATGTTCTTGTCAGGGTCGGCGAACTCGAGCGCGAGCGCCTTCAGATCCTCTGCCGGCACGCCGGAGAGCTCCGAGGTGTACTCGAAGGTGTAGGGCGCCAGGCGCGCGGCGTACTCCTCGAACGTGATGGGGCTCACGGCGTCGACGGTCTTGCCCACGTCGCTCGCGTCGTAGCCGTCGTCGGTGGCATTGCCGATGTTCTCGGTGCCCTGCTTGAACTGCAGGTGGTCGTTCACGAAGGTCTCGTCGTACTTCTTGTTCTGCACGAGGTAGTTCGCGATGCAGTTCGCGATGGCCAGGTCGGTGTTCGGCTTGAACAGCATGACCGTGTCGGCGCTCACAGACGTGCGGGTGCGCAGCGTGCCCAGGTCGTAGTGCTTCACGTTCTTGCCCGAGAGCTTGCGGGCCGTGAGGCGCGAGTACAGCATGGGGTGCGCCTCGGCCATGTTGGCGCCCCAGGTGACGAACACGTCGGCGTTGTCGAGGTCGGCGTAGCAGCCGGCCGGCTCGTCGGTCTGGAACACGTTCATGAAGCCCACCACGGCGCTGGCCATGCACAGGCGCGCGTTCGGGTCGACGTTGTTGGACAGCAGGCCCGCCTTGATGAACTTGGCGCAGGCGTAGCCCTCGGTGATGGGCTGCTGGCCGGAGAGCCAGAACGCCAGGCGGGTCTTGTCGGCCTTCCACGTTTCCTTGAGCTTCGCGGACACGAGCTCCAGCGCCTCGTCCCACGTGGCCTCGCGCAGGCCCTCGTCGGTGCCCTTCGTGGCCTTGTCCTCGCGGATGAGCGGCTTGGTCAGACGGTCGTCGCCGTAGAGGATCTTGCCCAGGTAGTAGCCCTTCACGCAGTTGAGTCCCTTGTTGGAAAGGTTCTCCGGGTCGCCCGTCACGCTCACGAGCTTGCCGTCCTTCACCTCGCAGATCACGCCGCATCCGCAGCCGCAGAACCGGCACACGGCCGTGTGCTTCTGCCCCTCGCCGCCCGACGCGGCGCCCGTGGAGCCCGAACCGCCGCCCGCGCAGCCGGTCATCGACGCTAGGCTGCCCGCCGCTGCGGCGCTCGCCAGCGCGACAGCCGTCGCCTTGACGAATGCTCGTCTTGAGATGTCCATGACACCCCTCCTTCTCTCCCTTTTAGCTCTTAGCTTTTAGCTCTTCGCTCTTCTATCCCACCGTTCCTCGAACGGATTGGCAGTGCTTGGGTCAGGCGCCGGCACGGGGATGCTCGGCGTCGGTCCTGATGCGGATGGCGACGTCCGGCTCGTCCACCACGCAGCGCTCGACGCACAGGCCGCAGCCCACGCACTGCTCCTCGTCGATGACGGGAGCGAACACGGAATGGATGGCATCGCCCTCGCGCAGGCGGTAGTCGATCGAGATAGCCTGGTCGATGAGCGGGCAGGTGCGGTAGCACACCTCGCAGCGCATGCCCTGGAACGCGATGCACAGATCCTCGTCGATCACGGCCGTGCCCATGCGCACGTCGGAGCGCTCCTCGATGCCGCGCAGCGCGTTCGTGGGGCAGGCCTCGACGCAGGGAAAGTCCTCGCACAGGCGGCAGGCCTGGGCGCGCGCGTCGACCATGGGGGTTCCGGCGGCGAGTCTCTGGTTGCCGGGTGCAGGGAAGAGGGCGACGTACGGGCAGGCCTCCATGCACTTGCCGCATTTGATGCAGCGGGCCGAGAAATCGGCCTCGCCCTGCGCCCCGGGGGGTCGCAGCAGGCTCTTTGCGGGGCCCTGCACGGCATAGGCGATGCCCTGGAAGGCCACGGCGGCGGCTGACAGGCCGGCTATGACGCTTGATAGTCTCATTCGATCCCTCTTTCCTCACCTCGTATGATGCGCCGAAGGCGAGGTCCTGCCAATCGGGGTAGCCCCGAGGATGCACAGGGGAAGCCCCTCAAGGAGGCGAGGGTTTTCTTCTATTTTTTGCGGTGGATAATTAAAAGGGAGACAGGGGAGACAGGGGGACGGGGATAACGTCATCATTTTTGTTTGCCAAAAATGATGACGTTATCCCCGTCCTGTGTCACGCTGCGTCATGTCCTGTGTCATCAGGGAGGTACCGCCCTTGGCTGCGCTGCAGAACGAGGCATCGTTCCCGTCCCCCTGTCTCACCTGCCTCCTGCGGCGGGGCGCCTAGGCGTACAGGCGGATGCCCACGTACACGGCGGTGTCCGGCAGTCCCTTGATGTCGTAGACGCTCGAGAGCTTGATGGCGGACACGCGCCAGTGGTACGTGGCGTCGCCTGCGGCGACCGTGCCCTCCTGGAACGTGTTGCCCGACTCGTCGACGGCCATCTCGCCGGCCGTGGCCGGATCGAAGCCCTCGGAGGCGATGGCCGTCTGCACGGCGGCCTCCACGCTGCCGGACGAGAAGTCGGCGTACTTCACGCGCATGTTCACGGAACCGCCCGCCTCGGACGTGAACTGCCATGATCCGTTGAGCAGCAGGGTGGCGTCGGCCGCGGACAGGCTGGATACGTTGCTGTACATGAGAAGGGCCTGGGCCTCGCTCACGTCGTCGGGCAGCTTGATGAGGTCCAGGTTGCCGCTTTCGTCGCCGGAGAGCGCGCCCTTGTCGGCGATGGACCAGCCGGATTCCGCGAACGCGGTCTTGACGCCCTCGGCATCGAGGCCGACGAGCGAGGCGAGGTTCGGCAGGCTGGCCATGGAGGCGGGGCGTGCGAGGTTCTGCTCGACCGTCGCCCGCGTGCGCTCGGCCGAGTGCGTCACGTTGTCGATGACGTTGAACAGGAAGACCCCGCCGATGACGGCTGCGGCCAAGACGAACGCGGCCATGGCGAGCATCTGGGGCCGGGGCGCCTCCAGCGGGCGGGTGAGCGAGCTGCCGTCCAGGTAGCGGACGGGGCCGTCGCCCGCGTCGTAGCCGTTCTTTCGCGCGTTGAAAAACATGAGCGTACTCCTGAGGGGTTTGTGTGCTTTGGGCATTATAGCATTGTTCCCACACCGCTCCGTGATAGGATACGTCTCGCCCGTGGGGGAGTAGTTGGCTCGCGCTCTGGAAGCGCGAGCGGCACGTTCAACATCATGGCCGAAAAGCCTGGCGTGTCTTGAATAACGAGACTCATGGCGCAGCTTGCATGCATGCAGCCGCGCCATGAGTCTTTTTTGTGGACTCTGCCCGCCTGCGGTACGGACGAGGAACCCGACAAAGGAGCTAGCAACCCGTGGATCTGTCAATCTTCGCATCGCCCGAGGCATGGATCAGCCTGGTCAGCCTCATCTTCCTGGAAATCGTGCTCGGCGTGGACAACCTGGTGTTCATCTCGATCACCACGAACCGCCTGCCCGAGGACAAGCAGCACATCGGCCGCAAGCTCGGCCTGGCGGGCGCGCTCGTCATGCGCATCGTCTTCCTGTGCTTCGCGTCGTTCCTCGTGCATATGACCACGCCGCTGTTCACCATCGACCTCGGGCCCTACGCGCACGGGTTCTCGGTGCGCGACCTCGTGCTGCTCGTCGGCGGCGCCTACCTTATCTACAAGGGCATCGCCGAGCTGCGCGACACGCTCAAGCTCACCGAGCTCAAGGCCGAGCACTGCGAGGAGCACAAGGCGCTCCACCGCATCGCGCTGCCGCAGGCGGTGGGCACCATCATGGTCATGGACCTCGTGTTCTCCATCGACTCGGTCATCACGGCCGTGGGTATGGCCGACCACCTCATCATCATGATCATCGCCGTCATGCTGGCCGTGTTCCTCATGATGATCTTCATCGACCCCATCTCCAACTTCATCAACGGGCACCCCGAGATGAAGATGCTCGCGCTCACGTTCATCGTGGCCATCGGCTGCCTGCTGGTCATCGACAGCGCGGGCTTCCACACCGGCATCGAGCTCATGCACATGCCGCTCGAGAAGCTGATCGTGTACTTCGCCATGGTGTTCTGCATCGTGCTCGAGGTCATCCAGATGCGCTATAACGCGAACGTCCTCGCGTGGCGCAAGGAGCGCTGGCAGAACGAGACGGCCGCGCAGATCGACAGCGTGCGCGCCGAGATGATGGAGCAGATGAAGCGCGATGCCGACGGCGATGCCGCCGCAGGGGCTTCGGCCGAGGGCGCGAAGGCGGCCGCCGCCGAGCGCATCCGGCCCGTCATCATCGGCAACAACGTGTACGTGATGATGCCGATGGCCGGAGAGGACGCCGCATCGTTCAAGGAGCTCATGGCCTCCTCGAGCACCGCGAGCGCCGCCTTCGACGCCCCGCTGGAGATAGGCGCCCAGGTGGAGGACGTCGAGCCGACGTACGAGGAGCCCGCGGAGAAGTAGGCGTGCCCCTCTTCTCCAGCCGGCCGTGAGGCAGGGGACGGGGATGGCGTCTGGCGTGGCAGGGGGACGGGCGTCCCCCTGCCACGCCCTATTTCTCGGCGAAGAGGCTCCAGCCTTCCTCGCTCACGAAGAAGCGGGCGGCGCGGCGCATGATGTGGGCGGTGAACGGCGTGGTGAGGTTGGTGGCCTCGCCGTCGTACTGCACCTCCATGGGCGGGTCGGCCTCCACGCGCACCTCGCGGGCGCGGTGGATCTCGAGCGAGCCCGTGCGTTCGGGGAAGTCGCCGCCGCGGTCGAGCAGGCCGGCGAGGAGCGCGGGGATGAGCTCGAAGGCGTTCTGGGCCTTCAGCACCACCACGTCGAACACGCCGTCGCGCGGCTCGTTCTCATGCGTGACCGTGATGTCGAACTGGATCTTCGAGAAGTTCACCAAAAGGATGCCCAGGCCCTCGCTCTCAACGTGCTCGCCGTCGAGGTCCAGCTTGAACTTGGAGGTCTGCGGCAAGGGGTTCGCCAAGGCGGCCGAGAAGTAGGCCATGGGGCCCAGCAGGCGCTTCGCCGGCGCGGCGCCGTGCATGATGGCCGCGTCGTAGCCGGCCCCCGCCATGATGCCGAAGCCGAAGCGTTGCCCGTCCACCTCGATCTCGCCCAGGTCGAAGTCGAGCGTGCGCTCCTCGCGCACGAGCTTCGCGAGCGCGTGGGGCTCCATGGGCGAGGCCAGGTTCGCGGCCAGCAGGTTCGCCGTGCCCGCGGGAAACGGCAGGATGGGGACGCCCGTGTTCGCCAGACGGTAGCTCACGTTGGCCACCGTGCCGTCGCCGCCGCTCGCCACCACGGCGTCGAACTCCTCCGCGTCGCCCAGGAGGTCGCGCACGTCGGTGGTGCCGTCGGTCGAGCGCACGCACACCTCGTCGCCGTCGCGGGCGAACGAGCGGATGAAGTCGTAGACGGACCCTTCTCCGAAACCCGAGGCAAGGTTGTTGATGACGAGCAGTTTCACACAATCCCTTTCTGTTTGCTATGATGGCATAGTACAACATGGAGCGCGGATGACAAGGCAGGGAATCTCGTACATGTATATTGCTACCCAGGAAAACCTCGCGGCATTCGTGGAGCGGGCGCGCTCGTCGAGCGTGCTCGCCATCGACACGGAGTTCTTGCGCGAGAAGACGTACTACGCCAAGCTGTGCCTTTTGCAGATGGCCACCGATGACGAGGTGGTGATCGTCGACCCCTTCGAGATGGACGACCTTTCCGTGATGGCGCCGCTTTTGGAGGACGAGCGCATCGTGAAGCTCTTCCACGCGGCGGGGCAGGACCTGGAGATCATCCTGCGCGAGGTGGGCGTGCTCCCGCGCCCCGTATTCGACACGCAGATCGCGGCGGCGCTGCTGGGCCACACGCAGCAGATCGGCTACGCGGCGCTCGTGCATGCCGAATGCGGCGTGTCGCTCAAGAAGATCGACTCGTTCACCGACTGGTCGCGCCGGCCGCTGTCTGCCTCGCAGCGCGACTACGCGGCCGACGACGTGGTGTACCTCCCGCGGCTGTATGCGGGCATGCGGGCGGCGCTGGAGGAGAAGGGGCGGCTGCACTGGCTCGACCACGACTTCGAGGAGCTGTCCGACCCGGCGCGCTACGAGGCGAACGAGCGCGAGCGCTTCCGGCGGCTCAAGCGCGTGTCCCAGCTGTCGCGCCGGCAGCTCTCGGCCGCGCGCGAGGTGGCGGCCTGGCGCGAGCTGGAGGCGCAGCGCCGCGACGTGCCGCGGAAGTGGGTGGTCACCGACGAGCAGATCGTGGAGGCGTGCAAGCGCGAGGCGCGCACGATCGACGAGCTGTTCATGGTGCGGGGGCTGTCCGACCGCCTGTCCACGAAGGACGCGCGCGCGGTGGTGTCGCTCATCTCCTCGGCGCTCTCGGCGCCGCCGGACACGTGGCCCGAGCTCGACCGCTGCGGCAAGAGCGAGCCGAACGTGGATGCAGAGCTCGACCTCATGAGTGCGCTCGTGCGCCTGAGGGCCAAGGAGAACGGCATCGCGTTCCCCACGCTGGCCAGCCACGACGACCTGGCGCGCGTCGCGCGCGGCTACCGCGAGGGCGTGGACCTGCTGCGCGGCTGGCGGCGCGCCATCGTGGGCGAGGAGCTGCTGGAGCTGCTGGACGGCCGGCTGACGCTTAGCCTGGACGGCGGGCTCAAGGTGGAGCGGCGGGAGGGCCCCGGCGCCGCGTGAGGCCAGCCGGGTTCGCGCGGCCCGGAAAGGCGGCGGGCACCTGAGCAGGCCGCTCCTGATAAAGGCCCGCGGCCGCAGGGTTGCGGGAAGATCACGGCTCGGTAACGCGCCTTTGGTGATTCCGCGCTGTTTGCCGCGCGTTTTCAGCCCGATTTCACGCTCTTGTATAATACAGGTGTACGGTAAAAAGCGGCCGCCATGCGGTCGCGGAAGCAACCTCTTCGAAGGAGTGGTTACGTCCTATGTTTTTCGGATTGAGCTATGAATACCTGCTGCTGATCGTGGCCACGCTCGCCATCGGCGGGCTCGCCACGTGGTACGTGAACTCGCAGCTTAAGAAGTACACGAGGGTGCCTATTTCCAACGGGCTCACCGGCGCCGAGGCCGCGCGCCGCATGCTCGCCTACTACGGCGTGACGGACGTGGCGGTGCACCGCGGCGGGCCGGGCCAGGACTTCTTCGACCCGCGCACGAACTCGGTGACGCTCTCGCCCGACGCGTTCGACGGGCGCTCCATCACGGCCACGGCCACCGCGTGCCACGAGGTGGGGCACGCCTGCCAGTACGCCGAGAACTACGCGCCCATGAAGATCCGCGGGGCCATCGTGCCCGTGGTGAACCTGGCGTCGAACGCGTGGATCTTCCTGCTCATGCTGGGCATCATACTGGTGAGTAATCAGCTCACGACGCTCGCCATCGTCATGTACGCCGTGGTGGTGCTGTTCCAGCTGGTCACGCTGCCGGTGGAGTTCAATGCCTCGCGCCGCGCCATGACCTACATGGACACCATCGCGCTGCCGCAGTCCGAGCAGGGCGGCGCGTTCAGCGTGCTGCGCGCTTGCGCGCTCACCTACGTGGCGGCGGCCCTCACGTCCATCCTGCAGCTGCTGTGGCTGCTGGGCCAGCGCCGGGAATAGCGAGGCGTCCATGGGGGATCGAGGAGAAGGAGGGCGCGCGGCCCTGGCCGACGCGCTCGAACGGGCGCGCGCGGCGACGGCAGGGGCCTCCGCGCCCGCCGCATCGTGCGCAGCCGCGCCGGCGCGCGGCGAGGACGGGTCGGATGCCGAAGGCGCGCCCACGGCGCTCTCCGTCTCCGCGGCCATGGCCCTTGCGAAGGGCGCGCTCGAGGGCGTGGTCGTGCGCCTGGTGGGCGAGGTGTCCGAGACGAGCAGCAAGCGCGGCTACAAGGCCGTGTACTTCACGGTGAAGGACGCCGACGCCGCGCTGCCCTGCATGATGTGGATGGGCCGCTACAAGGCCTCGGGCGTGGACCTGGCAGTGGGGCAGCTGGTAGAGCTGACCGGCAGGTTCACGCTGTACGCGGCCAAGGGCCGCATGAACTTCGACGTGTTCTCGATCGAGCTCGCCGGCGAGGGGCGCCTGCGCGCCCAGGTGGCGGCGCTCGCGCGCAAGCTGGAGGCCGAGGGGCTCATGGACCCGGCGCGCAAGCTGCCCATCCCGCAGTTCCCGCTGACCATCGGCATCGTCACCTCGCCGCGCGGCGACGCGGTGCACGACATGCTGCGCACGCTGCGCAACCGCTTCCCCGTGGCGCGCGTGTTCGTGGCGGGCGTGCAGGTGGAGGGTGCCCAGGCCGCCGCCAGCATCGTGGAGGGCATGCGCTGCCTGTACCGCGCCGGCGTGGAGGTCATGCTGGTCGGGCGCGGCGGCGGGTCCTACGAGGACATGATGCCCTTCAACGATGAGGCCCTGGCGCGCGCCATCGCGGCGTGTCCCATCCCCGTGGTCACCGGCATCGGGCACGAGCCGGACACGTTCATCGCCGACATGGTGGCCGACCGGCGCGCCTCCACGCCCACCTATGCGGCCATGGCCGTCACGCCCACGCGCGAGAGCTTGTCGGAGCTGTTCTGCGCGCATGCCCGCTCGCTGTCCATGAGCGCAGGGCGCGCCGTGGAGCGGACGGCCGCCGAGGTGCGCCGCTGTGCCGAGCGCCCCGTGCTCCGGGACCCGAACCTGCTGCTCGCCGCTCCTATGCAGGGCGTCGACCTGGCCTCGGAGCGGCTGTTCCGCGCCATTCCCGCCAACCTGGAGCGCGACCGCGCCACGCTCGACCGCCAGCGCGAGCGCCTGGCGCGCCTTCTGCCCGAGGGCGTGGCGCGCGAGCAGGCCGCGCTGGAACGGTGCCGGGAGCGCCTGCTGCCGGCTCTGCCCGCCAACCTGGAGCGCGATCGGGTGCAGGTCGGGCACGCGCGGCAGCGGCTCGCGTCGCTGGGGCCCGGGCTCGTGCCCCGGTTCGGCCAGCAGGCGGCACTGGCGGCCGCGCGCCTCGAGGACCTGTCGCCCCTGTCCGTCATCGGGCGCGGCTACGCCATCGCGCGTACCCATGAGGGCGCCGTGGCGAGGAGCATCGAGGACGCGCCGCCTGGCTCGGCGCTCGAGGTGACGGTGTCGGACGGCGTGCTGGCGTGCCGCGTGGAGTCGGCTCGGCGCGAGGATATCGAGATGATACTATGGGAGGATGATGATAATGGAGACAGGTGATCGCAAGCCCATCGAGGAGCTGACGTTCCGCGAGGCCATGGGCGAGCTCGACGGCATCGTGCGGGTTCTGGAGAGCAACTCGCTGGAGCTCGAGGACAGCCTGGTCAGCTACGAGCGCGGCGTGGCTCTGCTGCGCGCGCTGCAGGGCCGCCTGAACGAGGCGCAGCAGAAGGTCGAGGTGCTGATGGGCGAGCTTGAGGGCGAGGTGGACGACGCCACGCGCGACGCCACGCTGTCATAGGCTGACGCCGCCTCCGACGGGGCGGCGCACGGAAGGGAAGGAGAGGGCTCCATGCGCAAGGAAGACTGCCTGTTCTGCAAGATAGTGGCGGGGGAGATCCCGTCGACGAAGGTGTACGAGGACGATCGGGTGCTCGCGTTCGAGGACGTGAATCCCCAGATGCCGGTGCACACGCTCATCGTGCCGAAGAACCATTACGACAACATCGGCGACGGCGTGCCCGACGAGGAGCTGGGCTACCTGTTCAACACGGTGCGGAAGGTGGCCGACATCAAGGGCATCGCCGAGAGCGGCTACCGCGTGATCGTGAACACGAACGACGACGCGCAGCAGTCGGTGCATCACCTGCACGTGCACGTGCTGGGCGGCGCGCCCATGAACTCGGGCGACCCCTCGCAGAAGTAGCACGGCGGCAACGAGCGTGACAGGGCCCCGGGGCGGCGTCAGGCGGTCATTGCACGGTTGGCGTTTGCCAGCTCCGATTGTAGCGCCTCGGCCGGCGTCTTCCAACCGAGCGTCTCCCTCGGCCGCCCGTTGAGCTGATCCTGCATCGCCCGCACGTCCTCGTCGCTCACCTCCGAGAACCTCGTGCCCTTCGGGAAGTACTGCCTCACGAGGCCGTTGGTGTTCTCGTTGGTCCCCTTCTGCCAGGGGGAGTGGGGGTCGCAGAAGTAGACCTTCACCCCCGTCTCGAGCGTGAACCTCGCCGCGTCGGCCAGCTCGCAGCCCTGGTCCCAGGTGAGCGTCGAGAGCAGCCCGTCGCGCACGGCGCCCGGCACCTCGGCGCACATCTCCACGAGCAGGTCGACCACCGTCTTCGTGTCGTGGGCCATGAGGCGCCGGGCGACGAGGAAGCGGGTCCTCCTCTCGACGAGCGTCACGAGGCAGCTCGCCAGGTCGCCGCCGACGACGAGGTCCCCCTCCCAGTGCCCGGGCACCGCGCGGTCGGCGGCCTCGGGCGGGCGCTCCGATATCCCGCACCCCTCCACCCAGCTCCTGCCGCGCGGGCGGGCGGGCAGCCGGGATCGCGGGGCCCTCCTCTTCCTCCCGGAGCGGAGCGCCTGCTCGACGGCCACCTCCTGGCGCAGGGACCCCCTGCCCTGCACGTAGAGCGCCTGGTAGATGGCCTCGTGGCTCACGCGCATCTCCTCCTCGTCCGGGAACTCCTCGCGGAGCCTCATCGATATCTGCCTGGGCGACCACAGGAGCGCGAGCTTCGAGGCGACGTGGCCCCGCAGCCGCCCCTCCTCCAGCTTGCGCGCCTTCGGCCTGCGGGCGCGCCTCCTCGGGTCGTAGGCCCCCTCGGCGCACCGGGCGAGCTCGCGGGCCACGGTGGTCCTGTGCACGCCCACCTTGAGGGCGATCTCGGAGGGGCCGCATCCCTGGGAGCTCATGGCCGCGATGTAGGCGCGGTCCTCGAAGGAGAGCCTCTGCCTGGCGCTGCGCCCCTGCGCTATCTGCCGGTCCAGGTCGACCCCGTAGTCCATCGGCGCCACCATCCTGTCAGGAGGCTCGTCCATGCGGCTCCAGGAGAAGACGGCGCCGCGGCCAACCCCGCACGCCTCGGCGGCTCCCCGAACGGTGTCGCCGAGGCGGAGCCTCTCCTTGACGGCGCTCCAATCGTCAAGCGTGTACTTCCCTCCCATTGCACCACATCCTAAGGTCGTGTGCAATGATCGGTTGAAACCGCCCGGGGATATCGTCACATTCACGTTCGTCTTGCCTGGTCGTGATACGTTGCGGATGCGACAGTATCCGCAACGTCTCCTTGTCGCGCCTTTTAAGTTTGCTCACCCCGGGGGCAGGTAAAAAAGGCGGTGTTTGAGGGCCCGGCGCTCTGTCGCGCCGGGCCCTTTGCTATGCTGGCCTTGTCGTTGGGCGCGGCTCGGGGCCCCGCCCGCCTGTCAAGTGCGAGGAGGTGGGCGCGTGCCCGGTTCGGACAGCTCGGCGCTCACCGTCGAGGAGCTGCTCGCGCTCGCGGGCCGTCTGCCGAAGGACGAGGAGGAGCCCGCAGAACGTCCCGAGCCCGTTGACCTCGCGTCCCTGCCCTCGCTCGAAGAGGCGGCCGCGGCGGCGGGCGCGGCGGCCGCCGACCCTGAACCCGACCCCAATCTCGGCTCCGCGCCGTTCCCCGGCCCCCTGCGCGACGCCTCGCCGTTTTTCGACGCCGTGCCGCGAGGCCTTGCCGATGGGCTGCGCGACGCCACCGCCGCGCACCGCCGTACGCTGGGGATCGCCCTCGCCGTCGCGGCTGGGACCCTCGCCCTGGCGCTGGCCGCCGCACTACTCGCCGCCCTCCTCGCGCCGCCGTCCGCCGGCCCCGCTCCCGAAGCCCCCGAGGCGCCCGCACCGTTCACCGAGCCCGCGCCCCCGGAGCGCCTCTTCCTGCGCTACACGGTGGACGGCGGGGACGGCTCGTCGCACCGGGTGACCGAGACCGTGACCCTCGATGAGGACGGCCTCTGCGCCGCCACCGAGATGGAGGCCCGTTTCGACGACCCCGCCCTGGCCGCCGCGTTCGCCGCTGGTCTCGAGCGCGATTTCGGCGCGCGCTGCCTGAGCGCGGAGGTCGAGGGAGGGGAGGTGCATGCGGTGCTCGACGTGTCGTCGCTCGGCCTGGACGCCGCGAGCTACGAGCGGGCCGTGCGGTCGGCCTCGCGCGACCTCGAGGCCGACCTTCCCGGCTCCGCGCGATAACTCACCCCCTATCAGCTAAAACGCCTTTTCTCTCCCCCCGTCATATATAAACGGTGAAGGCCGGCGACCCCGCACGCCCGGTGATGGGGCCGTCAAATTAGCCCCCTCAACTGCTGGTTTACACCAACCCCCTGTTCATAACGCTCGGAGGCCCTCGGTTCCGCGCCAGGTCGCCGACCTGCGAAGTCATCATCGGGGGGCTATACTGCGGTCGAATTTTCAGGCGTGCGCCCTCGCGGCGCGCGGCGGAGGCGTCGAGGCGAGGAGGTGGTTCGCATGGAAGACGAAGGGGCCGGCGAGGGACGGCGGGACGGGCGGGAGCCCGTCGGGAAGCGCCGCCGCGAGCCGGCCGGGGTCGAGGGGCGCCCGGGCGGACGGCGCAGGCGAGCGGCCCTCGCGGCGCTTGCCCTCGTCCTGGCCGCCGCGGCCCTGGGAGCGCTCGCCCTCTTCGGGCCGGGCGGCCTCGAAGACGGCTTCTTCGACGATCGTGCGAAGGAGGGGCAGGCCCCCTACAAGAGCGCCGAGGAGGCGCAGGCGGAGCTCGACCGCGTGGTGGAGGAGGGCATGTTCGGCATCTCCATCGCCAGCGTGATCCCCTTCGCCGACGGCGCGTCGGAGGGCACGGCCTACATCGAGAACGTGCCGGGCAACCGCTACCTCATGCGGGTGGCCATCGTCCTGGACGGAACGGGCGAGACGGTGTTCGAGTCCAAGGCGCTCAAGCCGGGCACCTACCTGGAGACCGTCGAGCTCGCGAGCGACCTCGACCCCGGCAACTACGCGGCCACGGCCACGTTCACGGCGCTCGACCCGGAGTCGCGCGAGGAAGTGGGCAGGGCGGGGGCCAAGGTCACGCTGTCGGTCGAGGGATGAGCGGGACGGCCGTAGGGCCGAGCACACCGCCCGCGCCCCGAGCGCGCGGGCGGGAAAACCAACGAGAAGGAGGAAAGCCATGAGCAGGGAGATTTCGAGAAGCGCGGGGAAGGCGGCCGCGTGCGTGGCGCTCGCCGCCACGCTTTCGCTGGCGGCGCTGCCCGCCTGGGCCGCGGGCGACCAGCCGGCCAACACCAGCAAGGTGCAGGTGACCACCACGGTGGACAACCTCGTGGCGGACGTGCCGGTGAACCTGCCGGTAGAGGTGCTGGCGACGGGCGGTGCGGCCAAGACCGTCCCCACGAATTACGTGATCAAGAACAACTCGGCCTTCCCCATCAAGGTGTCGCAGGTGCAGGCCGCGGCCGTCGAGGGGTGGACCATCGCCCCCGCCGCCCTCACCGCCGAGTCGACGTCGACGAACACCATCGGCGACATCTACCTGAAGCTCACGCCAACGGGCAAGGACGGCGTCGTGCTGAACACGAGCGCGGTGTCTCCCACGGGCTGGTCGATGGCCGGCAAGGCCGACACGGCGAACTCGCAGCTCGCCTTCGGTATCGACTGCTCGGTGAGCCAGCTCAAGAAGACGTTCGAGACGGCCGCCGAGGCGCTCACGGTGACCTACGTCGTGGAGCCCGACCCCACGTACGCGGCGTCTGTCGCGTAGCATGGATGCGCGGGACGACGGCGCCGCCGCGGCCGAGGAGGGCCGAGCGCGCCGCCGGGGGCTGCTCGCGCTCGCGGCGGCGATCGTCCTCGCGGCTGCCCTCGTCGCGGCGGCGCTGCTGCTCGCGCCGCGGGCCGGGGTCGTCCCCGAGCCCGGGCGCGACCCCAACGCCGCGCTAGGGCAGCTGGCCGGCAAGAGCCCCGAGGAGGTGCAGGAGGAGCTCGACCGCATCGTGGCGGAGGGCATGTTCAGCATCTCCATCGCGAGCCTGGTGGAGGCGACGCCCGACGGCGAGGCTGAGCTGCGCATCGAGAACGTGCCGGGCAACCGCTACCTCATGCGGGTGGAGCTCGTGCGCGACGACACGGGCGAGACGGTGTACGCAAGCGGCCTCATCGAACCGAACAGCCACATCCAGCGCGCGCCGCTCGCCATGCGCCTGGAGGAGGGCACCTACGCGTGCACCGCGGTGTTCACGGCGGTCGATCCGGAGACGGAAGCCGCGGTGGGTACGGCGGCGGCCGCCGTTGAGGTGGCGGTGAGGCAGTGAGCGGGAACGGGGGCGATCGGCCCGCAGTCTGACGAAGGAGGAAGCGATGAGGAGGTTCGCGCTCGCTGCCGTGGCGGCACTGCTCGCGGCGTGCCTCGCCGCGCCGGCTCTTCCGGCGCAGGCGGCGGACGGCGCCGGCTCGCCCGACCGCGCGACGGCGATCTCGACGGTGCGCGTGCTGGTGGCGGGGCTGCGCATCGCGGCCGTGACCGACGACATCGCGGTCTCGCTCGAGCAGATCGAGGCCGATCCCGACACCTACGTGCTGCGCGCGGAGGCGGCCGGCGCGACGGGCGCGTGCTCCTTCACGTGGACGCGCACCTCGGACGGCGCGCCCGACGGCTTTTCCTGGGCCGGGCCGGAGTGCCGGCTGGCCGACCACTTGGAGCTGCTCGAGCGAGGGCGCTCCTACGTGTACGAGGTGGAGGCGCGCGACGGGTCGGGCGCGGTCGCGCGGGCTTCGGTGCGGGTGATTGTGGTCGACGGCTACGCCGAGCGCACCCTCTCGGCCGCGGGACTGACGGTGACAGGGTCGATCCACGCTTCCGCCGCGCTGGAGGCGCGCGTGCTCGCTCCCGACGACCCCACACGGGACGCGCTCGCGGAGGTGGCGGGGGAGGCCCGGGTGGCGCGCGCCTGGCATGCGGAGCTCGCGGGCGCGCCGGAGGGCATGCCTCCCTTCGTGGGCACGCTCGAGGTGCGTGCCCTGGTTCCGGGTGCGGGCGAAGGCGCTGAGGTCGTCGTGGTCCGCCGGGACGCGTCGGGCGCGACGTCGGTGTCGCGGGCCGCGGCGGGCGGGGGGAGTGTCACGGTCCTCGCCACCGGGTTGGGCGATGTGGCCGTGGCGCTGCCGGGTGGGGGCGGGCCGGTCGACCCGGGGCCCTTCGTCACGGTGACCGTGGACGTGCGCGGCAGCGCCGAGGCGGGGAGCGGCGGCACGGTGTCGCCCTCGGGCACGTTCGTGGTGGCCACCGGCTCGTCGCAGACGTTCTACGCCTATCCCGACGAGGGGTACGACCTGGACGCGGTATTCGTGGACGGCGTCGAGGTGGAGGCCTTCCCCGTGAGGGCCGGCGGATCGCCTGCGGCCCGCGCGGAGGCCTTCTCGGCCGCCTCGCGTAGCGTCTTCCTGCGAGTCGCCGCTGCGCCGGAGGCTGCGCCCCTCGCGGAGAGGGAGGCCCGGCCCGGAGGGCACGGGGCCTACTGGTTCACCGTGCGCGACCTGCGCGAGGACACGGTCGTGGAGGTGCTGTTCAGAAGGCTCGGGGCGAGCGAGGATCCTGGCTCGAAGCCGGTCGCCACGCACGTGGTGCGCGCGAGCGCCCAGGGCGGCGGCACGGTCTCGCCCGAGCGGGCGGTCGTGCCCGACGGCGGCTCGGCCTCCTTCGCGCTCCTGCCGGAGGCGGGGTTCCGCCTCGCACGGCTGACACTCGACGGGTCCGACGTGACCGGCCGGGCGTCCGGAGGCTGCTTCACGGCGGAGGACGTGCGCGCCGACGCGGAGCTCGTGGCGTCGTTTGCGCCCGTCGGCGGCCCGGACGAAGGCGGGGGAGATGGCCCCCAGGACGGCCAGGGCGACGACGGCGGGAGCGGGGTCGACCGGCAGCCGGCCTCCGCCGCCGAGGGGCCGCGGGACCCGGGCGGCCTCGGGGCCGCGCACACCGGCGACGGCGCAGCGGCGCGCGCGTTCGCGTTGGCCGCCTGCGTCGCGCTCGCCTCGCTACTCGTCGCGCTGCGCGCCGCGCGTGCGCAGCGCAGGGAGCGGCTCCGCCCGGCCCTTCCGAAAACGGAAGGGAGGACGAGTGGAAGGAGAATACGATAATGCCGCGCGTGAGCAACAGGGAGGTTCAGGAGAGCCGTATGCGGGTGCTCGTGTTCCTCGGGGAGCGGACGAGGGGGCAGAAGTGCCCCGTGTCGCTGTCGTACCGCGTGATATCCCAGACCACGGGCCTGTCGCGGGTGCAGGTGCGCAGCATATGCGGGTACTTGGAGCAGAAGGGACTCGTGCGGCGCGTCGCCTCGTTCGCCGAGGACGGCGGGCAGCGCGCGAACTGCTTCTCGATCACCCCGCGGGGCTGGAAGCGCCTGCGCGAGTACGAGCAGGTCGTATGACGGAGGCGAAGCGTCCGCGTGCATGCCTCCGCGCGGCGTGCGCACAGGCCCTCGCGCTGCTGCTCGCGGGAGCGTCCCCCTCCGCGGCCCTAGCCAGCGCCCCCGGTCCGGGGGCGCTGGACGACGCGGCAGTGTGCATGGAGCGCCCCTCCGCCGAGGAGCCCGAGGCGCCAGATGCCGAGGAGCCTTCGGAGGCGGGCATAGAAGCGAGCGAGCCTGCAGCGCCGTCGGGCAGCGTCGAGGCACCCGACCCGGTGGCGACGTTCGCGCTCCAATCGCCGGGTTGTTCGCAGTTCGGCGCCGAAGGCTCCCCGCTCGCCCCGTCTGCAGAGCGCCTCGCGTTGAGCGGATCCTCGCCATCTCCATTCCAGGCGCCGTTCCTGGGCGCGGCTGCCGTCTTCGCCGCGGCTTCTGCCGCGCTCGCCTTTGGCGGCATGCGTCTCGTGCGCGCTCCCTGCCCCCGCGCCTCGTATCACCATGACAGAACGAGAGGAGAGACATGTCCGAAACCGAAGCGGCGCCCACCCTCACGCTCAA
Source organism: Gordonibacter sp. RACS_AR49 (assembly GCF_030418435.1). NCBI lineage: Bacteria > Bacillati > Actinomycetota > Coriobacteriia > Eggerthellales > Eggerthellaceae > Gordonibacter > Gordonibacter sp. RACS_AR49. The sequence goes on from NZ_JAIUDM010000008.1 coordinate 43,556, forward strand.
CGACCTCGTGAGGGCCGCGCGCTCCGAAGGAGGGAGTTCCGACGAGGAGGAGACTCCCGTGCCATCGTTCGACCTCGCCGCCGCGCTCGGCTACCGGCCAGACGCCCCGGTCGAGGGCGCCGCTCCCGTCCCGGCACCGCCGCGCGCGGCCGAGCCGTTCGACCTTGCGCGCGCTCTGGGCTACGAGCCCGGGCCGAAGCCCGCCGCCGCGCCGTCCGCGCGGACGGCGCCTGCGCACGAGGATCCGCCTGCGCCCGCTCCTTCCTTCTCCGAGAAGCGCCAGGATCCGGTGAGCTTATCCATAAGGGGGCGCTATGCCGACATCGGCGTGCAGGTCCCCGCACGTTTCCCCAAGCCGCGTCCGCCTGCTCCCGAACCTGCGCCGAAGCCTGCTCCCGAGGCGGTGACGGCGTCCTTGGGTGCCAATGCCGACGAGCCGGCGGGCCAGCTTGCCCTGCGCTATTCGGGCGGGGGCGGCGAGGCGCTCCTGCTGCTCTTGCAGGGCTCGGGTCGCCTTGCGGAGGGAGTCGCGTCTGTCGGGATCGAACTTGTCGATGATCCGCGCCCCGCTGCTCCCGAGCCCGCCGGTGCCTCCATGCCCCTGGCTCCAGCCGTGCCCATGTCCCGGTCTCCGCTAGCAGCGCCGGTCCAGCGCGTTTCCGCGTTTAGTCCTTCTGCCGCGCAGACGCCGCCAAAGGCGCGCCTTAAGGGCGCTGCAATGCTCGCGCTCGCCGTCGCCTTGCTCGCGCTCGCCGTCGCCTGTCTGGTTGTGGCCTTGGGAGGGGTTGATCCCGCCGCATTTATGCTCCTGTAGCACGCCGTATCGCTAGGCGCGTTGACCAGTGGACCCTCGTCGTGCCTTCCGCAACGAGAAAGGAGGGCGGCAATGTGTGTGCCGCCCTCCTTTCTCGTCTTTCCGTCACCGTCTTTTTTGCAGGGATCACGCTTGCGCAGCGGGCTTCATCACCTTGTCAGTGACTTCCAGAAAGGCGCTGTACACCTCGGGCGCCAGCATGACGCAGGTGATCTGATTGTCGGTGACGAGCATTTTCACCTTGTCCTCGCGGATGCCCTTCACGAACTCTGCTTCCTTCGCGCGTCCGAGGTCGTCCGAGGTCAACAGCAGTTTGGAAAGGTCGTTCAAGCGGGGCAGGTTCATGTCGGCAGCCATGGCTCTCCTTCTTCTCGTGGGTTCCTCCGTAATCCCCATTGTACGTTCGCCCTAAGCCTTATACAGCCGTATCCGCAGGTGAATGCTTGAAAACCAGTAAATATACCTCACGGGGGGGAGAGCAAACATCCCGCGCTCTCCTCGGTACCTTTTCGGTGAGCGGCTTGCCGCTTGCCGACAGGACGGTGCGTCTGCATCCGGGCGTTCCGAAGCGCGCCTAAAATAGGTGCTTTAGGAAAGCGAAGGAGGCAGGTCGTTGAACGTTCTCGTAATCAATGCAGGATCATCTTCCTTGAAGTACCAGCTGGTGAACGTGGAGCAGCACGAGCTGCTCGCCAAGGGCATCTGCGAGCGGGTGGGCTCGGCAGAGGCCTTCCACAAGCATGGCCTCGACAAGAACGAGGAGGTCATCGATGCGAAGATGGCCGACCATGACGACGCGATGGCGCTCGTCCTGGAATCGCTGACGAGCGGCCCGACGAAGGCCATCGACTCGCTCGACGAGATCGACGCCGTGGGGCACCGCATCGTGCAGGGCGGCAAGTACTTCGACCGCTCGGTGCTCATCGACCAAGACGTCATCGACAAGATCGACGAGCTGGCCGAGCTCGCCCCCCTGCACAACAAGGCGGCGCTCATGGGCATCAACGCCTGCCTCAAGCACATGCCGGACGTGCCGATGGTAGCCGTGTTCGACACGTCGTTCTTTCAGACGCTGCCCCCCAAAGCCTATATGTACCCCCTGCCCTACGAGCTGTATGAGAAGTACGCCATTCGCAAGTACGGCGCGCACGGCACGAGCCACCGTTATATCTCCGAGCGCGCGGCTGTCGTGCTGGACGAGCCGCTGGAGGACCTGAAGCTCATCACCTGCCACCTGGGCAACGGTTGCTCCATCAGCGCTATCGACCACGGAGTGGCCGTGGACACGTCCATGGGCCTCACGCCGCTCGACGGCCTCATGATGGGCACGCGCTGCGGCGCCATCGACCCGGCCATCGTGCCGTTCGTCATGGAGCACGAGGGGCTCTCGGCCGTCGAGATGAACGATCTCATGAACAAGAAGTCGGGCCTTTTGGGCATCTCGGGCATCTCGAACGACCTGCGCAGCGTGCGCGACGCCTCCGAGAAAGGTGACGAGCGCGCCATGCTGGCCTACGACATGTACTCGAACTCCGTGAAGAAGTACATCGGCTCTTACATCGCCGTCATGGGCGGCGTGGATGCCATAGTGCTCACGGCCGGCGTCGGCGAGAACTGCGAGAAGATGCGCCGCATGATTTTTTCCGGCCTGCAGCCGCTCGGCATCATCCTCGATGAGGAGAAGAACCGTCAGCGCGGCTTCGAGCGCGAGATCTCGTCCGAGTCCTCCCAGGTGAAGATCATCATCATCCCCACGAACGAGGAGTACATGATCGCACGCGACACCTATGACATCGTCCACGAGCAGATGCGCGTCGAGGGCGACGTCTTCGACGAGGAAGCGGTGGCCGTGTAGGGCGCGTTTCGCTGTCGAAGTCTGATCTGGGATAGGGCCCCGTGCGACGCACGGGGCCTTTTCGCGTCGGCGGCCGTCCTAGGCGGTAGGTGAAGCCCCTTTCCCGTGCCCTGCATCGCGACGCTTCGACGTTTCGGCCCCTCCGAGTCACCGTTTTGGCCTCTCTGAAGCTCTTCCAGCTCTTTTAGGAGAGAACGGTTTTCGGCGACCTGGGCAAATGTCGGCGGACGCCCCGGCATGCCGTCGCGAGCGGGCCTCGACCCGTCTAAAACGCTTCAGAGCGGCCAAAACGGTGACTCGGAGGGAGCTTTTCCGCGAGGTTGGCCGTCGTACGCAGCGGTGACACAGGACGGGGACACAGCGGTGACGCAGGATGACGCAGGACGGGGATAACGTCATCCTCTGCGTCATCCTGCTGACGTTGCCCCCTTCCTGCGTCCCCCTGCGTCATCCTGGTTCTTGTGGATAAAAGCGAAGGCTATGGTAACGAGAGCTGCGCCGGATGCTGCAAGGTCGGCTCTTTAGGCCGCATAACTCCAGGTCGCAGTTCTCGATAGGGGGAGAGGCCCCCTTGAGCGTTGCCATAGGCAGCGTCTTTGTCCATGATGCCAACGGTCATGGATAGTAGATCGCTCGCGGGCTGGAGGATGAGTCGGGGCGCCACGCGAAGGACGGCGCGTCGTTGCCGCGGGGGATCGCGTGCCAGCGGAGGATGCACCGGTTGGCGGGGCGGCCGTCCATCGTCTTACATGGCGGGGGAGGCATCTATAATCCGTGAAATCGTCGCCCGGGGTGCGGCGATTTTGCGCGAACTATCAGCCCTGATGCTATATTTGGGACGCCGGGGGCGCGCAGCGTCGCGGCTCGGCGCGTCTGAAGGCAGCGAGTGGGGAGGCACATATGGGCGAGGGAATCACGGCACGTTCTCAGCGGGTTCTCGCCGTCGCGCTCTGCCTGGCGCTCGCGTGGCCGCCCGCCGCGCCCGCCTGCGCCCATGCTGACGAGGCCCCGGCGGCGCCGGGGGAGCGCATCGCGGAGGTCGTGCCCCTCGAGGGCCCGCAGGTCGAGCGCGTCTCCGAGGTCGTGCCGCTCGAGGGCGCGCAGCCCGCTCCCGAGGAGGCCCCCGCGCCCGACGCCGGCGCCGCGCCGGAGGAGCCCGCCGCGCCGGCAGCCCCCGAGGGCGGCCTTTCGGCCTGGGCGGACGCCTCGCGGACGCGCACCGACGTGCCGCTTTCCGCCGACGAGCCGCGCGTGGCTGTGGGCACGCTCGTGAGCGGCGGGCTGGCCTTCGCGCTCAACAACGACGGCGTTACCGCCACGTTCGCGGGGTGGGCGGGCGACGCGCCCGAGGGCGTGCTCGCGGTGCCCGCGACGGTGGAGAGCGGTGGCGACTCCTACCGCGTGACGGGCGTGGGCGCCTCCGCGGGCGGCCTGCGCGGCTCGCGGGTGGAGGAGCTCGTCCTACCCGCCGGCGTCGAGGACGTCGACCCGCGCGCCCTCGAGGGCTGCCCGACGCTCGCCGCCGTGCGGGTGGACGCGGGCAACGCCGCCTACGCCTCGTTCGACGGCGCGCTCTACAACAAGGATTTGACCGCGCTCGTCGCGGTGCCGGAGGGCAAGGCGGGCACGCTCGCGCTGCCCGCCGCGGTGGACGACGTGCCCGCAGGCGCGCTCAAGGCCTGCGCCAAGCTCGGGGCGGTGAGCGTGCCGGACGAATGCGCGGCGTACTCCGCGCGCGGCGGCCTCCTGTACGACGCCGATGGAACGACCCTCATCGCGTGCCCGCCCGCCGCCGGCCCGGCCGTGGCGCTGCCTGCGGAGACGCAGAGCGTGGCCGCCGGCGCGCTCGCGGGCTGCACGTCGCTGCGCACCATCGCCCCGCGCGGAGCGGTGGCCGAGGTGGACGCGGAGGCCGCGCCGCCCGAGGTGCGCGAGAACGCGTCCGTGGCGCTGCCGGCCGGCGTGGACGTGCAGGAGGCGCGCACGGCCTGGGAGCGCGCGGGCTTCGCGCGCTTCGCCGAGGTCGCGCGCCCGGGTGACACGTGGACAGGCACGGCAGGCGAGGGCGGTGAGGCGGACGCGGGCTTCGCGTTCACGCTGCTCGACGACGGCACGGCCAGCGTGTCGTGGCGGGGAGAGGCCGAGCCGCCGGAGCGCCTCGAGGTTCCCGCGTCGGCCGAGAAAGACGGCGTGGCCTACCGCGTGACGGCCGTGGCCCCGCGGGCGTTTGCGGGGCGGGGGATCGTCGCGGTCGCGCTGCCCGCGTCGGTGCAGGTCGTGGGCGAGGGCGCGTTCGAGGGCTGCGCGCGGCTCGAGCGGGTCGAGCTTCCCGAGGGCCTCGCGACCATCGGCGCGCGGGCGTTCGCGGGCACGGCGCTCGCGGACATCGCGCTGCCGGCCTCGACGGCTTCGGTGGGCGCGGCGGCCTTCGACGGCTGCGCGGCCCTCGAGAGGATCGTGGCGCTCGGCGACGTGTCAGCACCCGACCCCGCCGCGCTCGACGGCTGCGCGGGCGTGGAGGTGCTCGTGCCCCGGCGCGACGACGGCGCCTACGCCTGGAATGTCGGCGTGCCCGCGAGCGGCAACCACCTGGCCCCCTACGGCGTGGCGCTCGCGCCCGAGCCGCTCGAGCTAGCGCCGGGCGGCGAGGCGAGCGCGCTCGAGGGAGGCTCGGCCTACGTGCCGGAGAGCTGCGCGCTTACGTTCGATTGTCCGTCGTCCGCCTTCGAAGTGGACGCGGAAGGCGTCGTGCGAGCCCAAGCCCCAGGCGAAGCCTCGGTGGCCGTCACGCTCGCCTGGGGCGACGTCGTGCTCGCCCGCGCCGAGCGCCCGGTGACGGCCGTCGACCCCGAAGCCGCAGCTGAGGAGCCCCTGCCGCTCCCCGTCCACGTTTTCGCCTCGCTGGCGAGCGCACCGGCGGCGACGGAGGTAGCTACGCCGCCGGCCGTAGGCACCCATTTCCAAGACAATCAGGGCGTATGGTATACGGTCAAGACGGCCGCCACCTACGATACTCCCGGAACCGTCTATACGAAAGGAAACGGATACGGCGACAGCCTTTCAGGGCCGAACAAAGACGTGGCGGGGGATATCGTGATACCCGAGACGCTTGTGAAGGACGGCTACTCCTTCACCGTGACGGGCATCGGAGACCACTCCTTCCGCGACAACGAAGTTCTCACGTCCATCAAGCTGCCGCGGAACATCGAGTACATCGGAACCGACGTGTTCTCGCAGTGCACATCGCTCGTTTCGTTCGATGCTTCCGCCGTGACGCGGTCGTGCGAATTGAGGGGGACGATGTATTTCCAGAATTGCCAGCGGTTGCAATCCGTCTCTTTCGGACGCGGCATACGCAACATGCCCCGATATATGTTTTACACTATAAGAAAAGGGATAACGCTGACTGTGCTAGGGAATATAATTGATTTTCACCCTGATTTCGTCAGTGACTACAATGGAATCAGCTCGGCAATCGTGTATCTGGCTGGCGGCGTGGTGGACGGAGCCACGTTCGATCAGCGGGCTGCTGAGTGGAGAAAGCTGCAATACAGGGGCGCACGTTTCAAGGAAATCAGGCTTGCGACCGAGGACGACCCTGAGCTCGGGCTGACGTTCTCCAAGGTCTCGGACACGGAGCTCTCCGTGTGGGCCACCGACCCGGCCACCATCGAGGTCGCGGCCATCCCGGCCACGCACCCGTTCGGCGGGGTTGACGGGTTCGCCGTCACCGTCATCGAGCAGGACGCGTTCAAGGACGCAAAGAACCTATGCTCGGTCACGGTGCCGGAGTCGGTGCGCGAGATACGCTCGGGGGCCTTCGCAGGCTGCGACAACGCGGACCTCGCCTCCATCGCGCTGCCCTCCACGCTCCAGAGCATCGGCGCACGGGCGTTCCAGGGTTGCACGGCGCTCGCGGGCGCGACCGTGGCCGAGCCCGGTGCGCTCCAGACGATCGGCGACTCGGCGTTCGAGGGGTCGGGGTTGCGGGCGTTCCAGATACCCTCGTCGGTGACGGCTATCGGGGCATGGGCGTTCGCGAACTGCGCCGAGCTGGCCTCGGTGAACCTCGACGTGGGCGAGTCACAGCTCACCTCCTGCGGGGCGTCGTGCTACGAGGGGTGCGTGAAGCTCAAGGCGCTCGCGTTCTCGAAATACCTCGCTGCCATCCCCGACTCGTTCGCCAAGGGGTGCGCGTCGCTCACAACCGTGTACTCCAACGGAGCCGTCGCCACGGTAGGCGCGTCGGCGTTCGAGGGGTGCTCCCAGCTCAAGGAAGCTCCCTTGTCGGACAAGATGGCGACCATCGGCGCCGCCGCGTTCTCCGGCTGCGCGGCCATGGCGGTGCCCACCCTGCCCAACGGCCTGATCTCCATCGGGGAGCGCGCCTTCGAGGGGTGCCGGGCTTTCGACAAAGTGGAAGTGCCCTACAGCGTGACGTCACTCGGCGCGGGCGCGTTCAAGGGGTGCGATCGGCTCGAGTCCGCGAAGCTGGGCGGGAGCATCACGGCCACGGCGGCGAAAGAGGGCGTCACGGTCGTGCCGGCCTCCGCTTTCCAAGGATGCACGGCGCTCTCCAAGCTCATATGCTATGGCGATGTGACTACTGTGGACAAGACGGCGCTTGATGGCGTCGAGACGTCGCGCTTGGAAGTTTGTCTACGCGGGGAAAGCGTCGAAGACGCGGCAAGCGCAGAGGAGCTTGCAAAGTGGAAGAACGTGTGGTCAAGTTGGACGTTCGCCGTTCTCAGTCCTTACGCGTTCGTAAACGACGTCAACGGGGCTCCCCACGACAACAAATTCTCGACCCTCGAAGCCGGTTGCCGGGTGTATATCGGCCCGCCGAAGGCTTGGGAAGGCCATGTCTTCGGCGGCTGGTACTCCGACAAGGACGTGTGGGAGGATCTATGGCCCAACAACGACAGCGGCCTTGATCCCCACGTCATGCCCGCGCACGACGTCACGCTGTACGCACGGTGGTTCGCCTCGGGATCGCAGGTGACCGACTTCCCGTTCACGTACACGCTCATCGACGGCGGCTCGCTGGAGGTGTCGCTCGCGCCGGGGGCCGAGTCGGTGTCCGTGCTGCGGGTTCCGAAGACCCATGCGTTCGACTTGGCGGGCGAGTTCCCGGTCACGCGCGTGGCCGACGGCGGGTTCGAGGGCGCGCTGGCCGTGAGGGGCGTCGAGCTGCCGGACTCGATCACCGAGGTAGGCGCGCGGGCCTTCAAGGGGTGCACCGCGCTCGAGGGTGTCACGCTGCCCGCGTCGGTGACGAAGGTGGGCGAGCGGGCGTTCCAAGGCTGCACGTCGCTCGAGCGGGCGGAGTTCGCGGCGCCTTCCTCGCTCGTTGAGCTGGGGGCGGGGGTGTTCGAGCGGTGCTCGGCGCTGCGGGAGATCGCGCTGCCGAAGGGGCTTTCGGCCGTGCCGAACGACGCGTTCTCGGGCTGCGGGTCGCTCGCGAAGGTGGGGTTCGCGAAGGACGCCGCGCTCACGTCCATCGGGGACTTGGTGTTCTACGGCTGCGCGTTCTCGGCCGTGCGGCTGCCGTCGTCGCTGCAATCGGTGGGGAAGTACGCGTTCGCGGGGTGCCCCAACCTGCAGGCCGCCGAGCTGCCCGACGCGGTGACGACGCTGGGGGAGGGCGCGTTCTCGTTGAGCTTGGCGCTCAAGGTTGCGTCGCTGGGTGCGGGCATCACGGTGGTGCCGGACAACGCGTTCTTCGGGTGCCCGCTTGAGACCATTTTCGCGGCGGGGCCTGTGACGACCATCAACAAGCTCAACTCGTTCAAGCTGGAGATCAAGGACACAGCCTACGTGGTGCTGCCCGACACGGCCGACTTCGACACGCGGGCGAAGGTGTGGACGGACGCCGGCTTTAAGAACGTGGGGCGCGTGCAGACGTCCTACAAGGTGACGTTCGATGAAAACAATCCCAGCGCGACGGAGGAGCCGGCAAAGACGAACCTCGCCTACGGCACGAAGCTCACGGCTCCCGATCCGCCGCCCACGCGCGAGGACTATATGTTCACCGGCTGGTACCGCGACGCGGCCGCCACGGCGCGCTGGGACTTCGACGCGGACGTCATGCCGCCCTACGACGTGGTGCTCTACGCCGGATGGCAGGCGGTCGACCCGGTGCGAGTGACGGTGCCCGTGGCCTCGCCCGTGATCGGCATCGACGCTTCGGGCGCCGTGACGGCCGAGGGCGGCGAGCGGGCGTTCCGCATCGAGTCGACCAGCTTGCAGCCCGTGCGCATCGCGTCCATCACGAGCACGGCCGCGCCGGGCGCGCTGTCGCGCCTGTTCCCCGCGGGCGGCTCGCGCGTGCGCCTCACGTTCACGGAGCAGCGGGACGGCGGGGACGTGAGCGCGTCGCCGCCCGCGTCGGTGGCACTGCCGGTGGACGGCGGCGCGTGGACGTGCACGCCCGGCTACGCGCCCGACTTCGTGGTGCCGACCCGGGTCTCGGCCGACGTGCCGTCGGTGTTGCGCGCCGACTTCGGCCTGGACATCCCCGCCGACGAGCCCCTCGCGTTCCTGTCCGGCGGCCCGCTGGATTTCGCCGAGGTGTCCTTCACCTTCGCGACGCTGTGAGCAGCACCGTCGCTCCGCCGTTGCTACGCCCGGTTGGCCTGGGCCTGCACGCAGGTGATGGCGATGACGCCCACGATGTCGTCGGCGGAGCAGCCGCGCGACAGGTCGTTCACCGGCGCGGCGATGCCCTGGGTGACGGGGCCGTACGCCTCGGCGCGGGCCAGGCGCTGCACGAGCTTGTAGCCGATGTTGCCGGCGTCCAGGTCGGGGAACACGAGCACGTTCGCACGGCCGGCCACGGGGGAGCCGGGCGCCTTCGACGCGCCCACGGAGCCGATGATGGCCGCGTCGAGCTGCAGCTCGCCGTCCAGCGCCAGATGGGGCGCCAGCTCCCGCGCGATCTCGGTCGCCTCCACCACCTTGGCGGCATCGGCGTTCTTGGCCGAACCATGGGTCGAATGCGACAGCAACGCCACGCGGGCCTCCTCGCCCATGAGGGTTTCCCACGACTTCGCGGAGTTCACGGCGATGTGCGCCAGCTTCTCGCTGTCGGGCTGCACCTCCAGGCCGCAGTCGGAGAAAAGGAACGTGCCGTGCGCGCCTAAGTCGCAGTCGGGCACGCACATGACGAAGAACGAGCTGACCAGCTTCACGCCGGGCGCGGTCTTGAGTATCTGCAGGCTCGGGCGCAGCACGTCGCCGGTGGCGTGGCAGGCGCCGGCCACCATGCCGTCGGCCAGCCCCTGCTTCACCATCATCACGCCGAAGTACAGCACGTCGTCCATGAGGGCCTCGGCCTGCTCGGGCGTCAGGCCCTTGTGGCGCCGCAGCTCGTAGAGGGCTGCGGCGAACTCGGCGCGCTCCTCGGCCGTGCGCACGTCCACGATGCGCGCGCCGTCCAGCGCGTAGGGGCTCGCCTCGATGGCTGCGGCATCGCCCAAGATGACGAGGTTCGCCACCCCTTCGGCCAAGATGCGCTCGGCCGCCTGCAGCATGCGCTCGTCGTCGCCCTCGGGAAGCACGATCGTCTGCAGGTCGTCCTTGGCGCGGGCCAGCATGGAATCAAGAAATGCACTCATCGGCACTATCCTTTCGCGTATACTATCGGAGCTCGCACGACGGAAGGCATGCGAAAAAAAACGATGGTTGTATGATAGCGTGCCCGCGGGCTGCGTTTTTCGGTAAACTGGCTTCTCGGTGCAATATGCGCATACTTCGGGCCGGGAGAGGCCCTACCGCTGGTATAGAGACTAAAGGAAGGTGCCCCATGGGTGTGCAGTACTGCGATTTCAAGGACGTCGACATCGACGAGGTGGACGCCCTCGTCGTGGGAAGCGGGTTCGCGGGCGGCGTCATGGCACGCGAGCTGGCCGAGCGCGGCGGCAAGCGCGTGCTCGTGGTGGAGAAGCGCCCGCATATCGGCGGCAACATGTACGACGAGGCCGACGAGGCCGGCATCCTCGTGCACCGCTACGGGCCGCATATCTTCCACACCAACGACGAGCGCGCCTTCGACTACGTGCGCCGCTTCACCGAGTGGCGCGACTACCAGCACGAGGTCCTGGCCGACTGGTACGGCACCTACCTGCCCGTGCCGTTCAACAAGAACTCCATGGAGATCGCCTTCGGCGAGGAGAAGGCGGCGCGCCTCACGGAGAAGCTCGTCGACACGTTCGGAGACGAGCGCAAGGTAACCATCACCGAGCTGCGCGCCCAGGACGACCCGGAGCTCTCCGAGATCGCCGACTTCGTCTACAAGAACGTGTTCCTCTACTACACGCAGAAGCAGTGGGGCCTCACGCCCGAGGAGGTGGATCCCTCCGTCACGGCGCGCGTGCCCGTGTTCGTGTCGCGTGACAACCGCTACTTCCAGGACGCGTTCCAGGGCATGCCCCTCCACGGCTACACCCCGCTGTTCGAGCGCATGCTCGACCACGAGAACATCCAGGTGTGCCTGGGTGTGGAGGCCGAAAGCGTGTTCGACCTGGAGTTCGAGAGCGATGACGAGGACGCGCCCCTGTCCGCCATCAACGTCAAGGACCGTCCGTTCACGGGGCCCATCGTCTACACCGGGCCGCTGGACGAGCTCTTCCTGTCGCGCTTCGGCCGCCTGCCGTACCGCAGCCTGGACTTCGTGTACGAGACGCACGACGCCGAGCACGTGCTGCCCTGCGGCACGGTGAACTTCACCGTGACCGAGGACTACACGCGCATCACGGAGTTCAAGTACCTCACGGGCCAGGAGGCCGGAAAGACCACCATCATGAAGGAGTACAGCCACTCCTACGACGACCCCAAGACGCAGACGCCTTACTACGCCATCATCAACGACGAGAACGCCGCGCACTACGAGCGCTACCGCGCGCTGACGAAGCCGCTGCCGAACTTCCACCCGCTGGGCCGTTTGGCCGAGTACCGCTACTACAACATGGACGTCATCATCGGGCGCGCGCTGGCGCTGGCAGACGAGCTGGTGGGGTAGCGCCGTGAAGACCATCTCCTTCGCCGTGCCGTGCTACAACTCGGCCGATTACATGGACGCGTGCATCGAGTCCATCCTGAAGTGCGGCGACGACATAGAGATCATCGTCGTGGACGACGGATCGACGAAGGACGACACCGCGGCCAAGGCCGATGCGTGGGCGGAGAGGCACCCCGGCATCATCAAGGCCGTGCATCAGGAGAACGGCGGGCACGGACAGGCCGTGAACACGGGCCTGGCCAACGCCACGGGGCGCTACTTCAAGGTGGTGGATTCCGACGACTGGCTCGACGAGGCCGCCATGCGCGAGATCATGGCCTACCTGCGCCGCCAGAACGAGCTCGAGGACGCCACGGACCTCGTGATCGGCAACTACGTGTACGAGAAGGTGTCCGAGGGCTCGCGCACCGTCATGCACTACCGCAACGTGTTCCCCGAGGGACGCGAGTTCGGCTGGGACGAGGTGGGGCACTTCGGCCAGAGCCAGTACCTGCTCATGCACTCGGTGGTCTACCGCACCGAGCTCCTGCGCGACATGGGTCTGGAGCTGCCCAAGCACACGTTCTACGTGGACAACATATTCGTGTACGTGCCGCTGCCGCACGTGCGCACCATCTACTACCGCGACGTGGACATGTACCGCTACTACATAGGCCGCGAGGACCAGAGCGTGAACGAGAGCGTCATGAAGGGCCGCATCGACCAGCAGCTGCGCGTGACGCGCCTCATGATCGACGCGGTGCTCCTGCCCGACGCGGTGCCCGAGAAGCGCCTGGAACGCTACATGGAGAACTACCTGTCCATGATGATGTGCATCTGCTCCATCTTCCTGCGCATGATAGGCACCGACGAGGCCGAGGACAAGCGCGAGGGCATTTGGGACTACCTCAAGGAGAAGAACCCCGAGGTGTACCGGCGCATCCGCCGCAGCGTGTTGAACATGGGCACGAACCTGCCCACCGGGCTCGGCCGCAAGATAGGCATCACCGGCTACCGTATGGCCCAGAAGATATTCAAGTTCAATTAGCAGGAAGGCGGCCCGCGGGCCGCCTTCCCCTATCCCCGGGGCGCGCGGGGCTGCTTCCGGCGGACGAACTCGTAAAAGGCGAAGATGATGGAGACGACGGTGAGCACGCACACGATGAGCTCCGCCATGTTGTTCGCGTAGTCGGTCTGGTCGGGGTAGAGCGCGCCGACGACGAGGAAGCCGGTGCACCAGATGAGCCCGAGGGCGAGGACGGTGCCCGTGGCGAACCGCATGAGGGTGGAGCCCTTCCTCCACAGATGCTGGTAGGCGGCCACCTGCTTTTCGGAATAGCTCCGCTTGCGGTGCAGGCGGTACTTCACTCCGCCGGCGACGACGCCGAACACCGTGCCGGCGGACAGCGCCGCACACAGGGTGACGATGAGTTCCATGGGAAACCTCCGAAGGTTGGGCGGGACGGGCGGTTGCGAGGTCGGCCGATGCGCGTCCCGCGCCGCGCCCGTCCTGGCCATGGTACCACGAAGCCGCCCTTCCCGGGCCGGGGCCCGGGCGGGAGAGGCGCCCTTTACGCCCCCAATCCGGCCACGACGGCGGCCAGGGCTATGACCACGCCCACGACCGACTCGCCACCCAGAAGGCCGCTCGCCACCACGAGACCCGTCTCTTCCTGCGCCTTGCGCTTCGCTGCTACCTCGTCGGGCGGCAGCAGCGCGCGTCGTCGCGTGCACACGGCATCGTAGGCCATCTTCGCCATGGCGCCGAGGAACGCGGTGAGCGACATGTAGAACGGCAGGTAGATGCCCAGGCCCAGCATCATGGCCGGCGCGCCCAGCAGGTAGAGCGCGAAGCCGACGGCCAGGCCGGCAAGGAACGCCGGCACGGAGGGGATGCCCGCCACCATGGTGGCCACGACGGACGCCTGCGCCGCCACGAACGTGCCCTGCAGGCCGAACGCGTCGGGCCCGTAGGCGGCCAGGAGCACGGCCATGACGGCCACGGCCACCACGGCGCCCAGCACGCCTCCCACGGCCTGCCCGATCCACTGTGCCCGCGGGTCCGTGCCCAGCACGTGGCCCGCCTTGAAGTCGTTCATGACGTCGCCTGCCAGGCCGCACGCCACGGCCACCACGCCGGCCACGAAGAAGAGCTGCACCTGCGCCACGTCGGCGAACGCGGCCACGACCAAGAGCACGATGAGGCCGAAGATCTCCATGGGGTCGATGCCGGTCTGGCCCACGCTCTGGGCGCTCATGGCGCAGGTCACGAACGCGAGCAGCACCACGACGACGCTCGGCAGCGCGCCCAGCCCCAGTGCGAAGCACAAAAGCAACGCCACGGCGGCCACGGCCAGCGCCGCGAGCCCTGCGGTGAGGCGCCGCTGGCGGCGGGTGGCCGGGCTTCCAGGCGCCTCACCGGCGACGGAGGCCGGAGATCCGGCATTCCCGAGGTTCACGGCCACCGAGCCGCGCGTGTCCTTGAGCAGCGAGACGGCCTTCGGCAGGATGTTCTTCGCGATGATGCCCACGCCGCAGCCCATCATGACGCCCATTCCCAGGCTCGACACGATGCCCTGCGCCCCGGCCGTGTCCCAAAGCCCTGCCGCGGTTCCGCCCACGATGATGCCGAAGTTGCCGATGAGCGCGCCGGCGAACCACACGGCCACCGCGCCGGTGCCTACGAGGAAGCCCACGGCAAGGAGCATGGGGGAGAGGTACACCCCGAACGCCACGCCCGGCAGGGCCACGTTGCCGAACAGCAGGGCGGGGATGGCGCCCAGCCCGTCCCGCAACGCCGTGAACAGGCCCGCAAGCCCCATGGCGCCGAACAGCTTCTTGCCGGTGGAGCCGCCGGAGTCGCCCGCGACGAGCGTCTGCGCGGCCGCCTGGCCGATGGGGTACTCAAGCTCCGCGTCCTCGATGAAGTGTCGGCGCAGCAGGGCCGTGCACACGAGGCCCAGCACTACGCCTGCCAGTGCCACGGCCAGCATCTGCCACCAGTCGATCTCCGCGGCGTGCCCGAGCATCCAGGCGCCGGGGATGGTGAACGCCAGCCCGCCCGCCACCATGGCGCCGGCCGACATGACCGTGTGCGTGACGTTCGCCTCGTTCAGGTTCGTGCGCCCGAGGGCCTTCAGGAAGAACAGGGAGATGATGGCGGCGAAGATGATGGGCCAGGGAAGCGCTCCCATCTTGAGGGCCGTGTAGGCCGATGCCGCGGTGATGATCGCGCAGCCGACGCACCCGATGGCGACGCCGCGCAGGGTCAACTGCCCCTTCAAGGCTTGCATGTTCCGCTCCTTCTCGTATATCCGCTTCCCCTCTCTTCGGGAAGTCGGGTTACTGATGAGACGGGTACAGTATAATCGGAGCGAGCGACGGAGAGCATCGTCAATTTCGCAGTATCGGGTAAAAAGGACGCAGCGCGGCCCGACGGGCGTGCAGGCGCGGAAGGCGAGGCAACATCATGGGAACGGATGTGCGGGAGGCGGCCGGCGACAAGTGGGCCGACGGCCTGCTGGCGGTCGACGTGGGGAACACCGTCACGCGGCTGGGGCTGTTCGACGGCGGAGAGCTCGTGGCGACATGGGAGGCCACCACGCCGGAGCGGTGCACGTCCGACGAGGCGCGCCTCGTGGTGACGGGCTTCCTCGATGCGCTCGCGCGCCGCAAGGGTGCCGGGGAGGGGGATGCGGCCGCTGCAACGGCCGCGTTTCGGCCGGCCGGCTCCATTCTCTCGTGCGTCGTTCCCGACCTCGTGGACGTGTGGGCGCGCGCCCTGCACGCGGAGTGCGGCCGCCGGACACTCGTGGTGGGCCCCGGCCTGAAGACGGGCATCAGGATGCGCTACCGCGACCCCGCCGAGGTGGGTCCCGACCGCGTGGCCGACCTGGCGGCCGCACTGGCCGACTACGGCGGGCCTCTCGTGGTGGTGGACCTGGGCACGACGACGAACTTCGAGGTGCTGGACGCCGAGGGCACGTTCGTGGGCGGCATCATCGCGCCGGGGCTGGCGCTGGGCGCGAAGGCGCTCGCGCAGGCTGCCGCGCGCCTGCCGCGCGTGGAGCTGAAGGCGCCGGCGTCCGTCATCGGCACGTCCACGCGCGAGGCCATGCAGGCCGGCGTGGTCATGGGCGAGGTCGCGCGCATCGACGGGCTGGTGGACCTGGTGCTAAGCGAGCTCGGCTGCGAGGCGCCGGTGGTGGTGACGGGCGCGGACGCGACCGCCATGGCAGCGCTGCTGCGCCACGAGGCGCGGGCCGACGACACGCTCACGCTGCGCGGCCTGCGGCGCCTCTACGAGCTGAACCGGAGGAGGTGAGCGCGGTGGTGGACGAAGCGCTCCTGGAGCAGTTGCGCGGCATCGTGGGCGTGGAGGGCGTGCATTGCGGCGCGCCCTTGGCGGAGATGACGACGTTTCGCATCGGCGGCCCCGCCGAGTGCTGCGTGGAGCCACGCACCGAGGACGAGGCGTGCGCCGTGGCGGCGGCCTGCCGCCGGGCGGGTGCGCGCTTCCGGGTGCTGGGGCTGGGCAGCGACGTGCTGGCGGCCGACGAGGGCGTGCGCGGCGTGGTGATGCGGTTGGCGGAGAACCTCTCGGCGCTGCAGCTGGACGGCGAGACGGTGCGCGCGCAGGCGGGATGCTCGAACGCCGATGTCGCCCGCGCCGCGTGCGCGGCAGGGCTCGCGGGCTACGAGTTCGCCAGCGGCATCCCGGGCACGGTGGGGGGAGCCGCCATCATGAACGCGGGCGCCTACGGCGGCGAGTTCAAGGACGTGTGCGCCTCGGTGCGCTGCCTGGCCCCCGACGGCAGCGTGGAGGAAGTGGACGCCGAGCGGGCGGAATGGTCGTATCGCCACTCCATGATGGATGGCGCGGGCTACGTGGTGCTGGCCGCCACGCTGGTCCTGCGCCGGGACGACCCGGCTGCCGTCCAGGCGCGCATGGACGACCTCGCGCGCCGCCGTGCCGAGAAACAGCCGCTCGAACTGCCCAGCGCCGGCAGCACGTTCAAGCGCCCCGAGGGATGCTTCGTGGGACAGCTCGTGCAGGAGGCGGGCCTGCGCGGCTACCGCGTGGGCGGCGCGCAGGTGTCCGAGAAGCACACGGGCTTCGTGGTGAACGCGGGCGGCGCGACGGCTGCCGACGTGCGGCGGCTCATCGCCCACGTGCAGGCGCGCGTGCGCGAGAGCGCGGGCGTGGAGCTCGTGCCCGAGGTGCGCCTGTGGGGGTTCGAGGAAGAGAAAGAGGAAGAGGTAAGCCGTTCATGAAGATAAACCATGCCATCCTGCACGTCTTCGACTTCGTGTCGTGCGTGAACGTGTACGCCCAGGAGGAGCTGGACCTGGCCAGCAAGAACGCCAAGCGCTACGTGACGAGCCACGCGAAGAAGGCGCTCGGCAACATGGACGCCAAGCGCGGCGAGTTCGCCGAGGACAGCCTCTTCGCCGAGGAGCTGCGCGCCTACTTCCGCGGGCAGCGCGACTTCGTGGGGCTGTCCGTCCAGGTAGCCGAGTTCATCGCCGGCGAGCTGGGGCGCATGGAGAAGTCTGAGTCGGCCGACCTCCTGGTGCTCGACTTCGAGGACGATCCCGACACCACGGTGCGCGCGATGGACGACGAGGAGGCCGCTGCCGCCTACGAGGCCCGGGGCAAGCGCTACTTCGCGTTCATGCTGCTGGAGAGCCGGCAAGCCTACATGCACGAGGTGGGCTACGGCGAGAGCGGCGCGCAGCGCGTGGACGTGGCGCGCCACCATGCCATCCTGCCGAACCCATCGCAGAAGGTGGCGTCGTTCGCGGTGGTCGAGTCCAAGACGCTCGGCGTGTCGTTCTGCGACAAGGAACGCGAGATCGCGGGCGAGCGGCGCTGGCTCATCCCCGACGGCCTTCTGCAATGCTCTATGGAGGCTTCGAGCAAGGAGGTGTTCGACACGGTGACGCGCCTGGTGGAGGAGGTGGCCGAGGAGTACGGCGCCAACTCGACCGTGGCGCTCTCGAAGGCGAAGGCCTACGTGGCGGAGAACGCTGCCGAATCCGACGAGCTGGCCCCGTGGGATCTCGGCGAGGAGGTGTTCGAAGACGAGCCCCTGCAGCGCCGTTTCGAGGAGGCGCTTGCCGAGGAGGCCCTTCCCGAGCGCGTGGTGGTGGAGAAGAACGTGGCCAAGCGCGTGGCGAGGAGCCATAAGATACGCACCGACACGGGCATCGACATAACCTTCCCCGCGGAGCTCGGCGAGAACCCCGAGTTCATCGAGTTCGTGAGCGGCCCGAACGGCCTCATCAACATCGAGCTCAAGAACATCGGCAGCATAGAGAACCGCTGAGGGGACGCCCCGGTGAAGGTAGGCCGCCTGTCGCACGCCGTAGTGCGACAGGCGGCCTTACCGCACGGACCGCGTGGAGTGGTTCTCGAGGTGCCCGCCGCAATCGCCCACCACCAGCTTTCCGCTGGCCTCGTCCCAGTCGAAGTAGATGCGGACGAAGCTCGGGTCCTTCTGGTTCCCGGTGCTCGACTTGACGTGGGGCTCGATGAAGATGTCGCGCCCCTGGTACACGTCCTTGCGCGATGCCATGGTCTTCGGGCTCTTGCGGGTCATGCGGCCCTCGCCGCGTGCCAGCGAGAAGGTGGAGCGGCTGTTGAACTCGCGCGCCATGTCCACGCTCTCGCTGCCGGCGTAGAGCGGGTGCAGGATAGTGCACATGTCGTGGATGGCGGCCCACAAGACGGCGGAGTCCGTGCGGCACTCGCCGCACGAGTCCCATCCGCGTTCCGTGAAGTCTATCCGGTCGGGGAACGCCGCGACGGCGAGTCGGGCGGTTTCCTCCGCCGTGGCCGGGGGGAGGCGCCGTGCGGCGCGGACGATCTCGGCAAGCCGTCCTTCGCCATCCGACGCGGACGCGCCGGCGAAGGCGGCCTCGTAGCTTTGGCAGCGGGCCCGAAGGTTGTGGACCTCCTCCCTAAGCTGGCTGTTCTCTTCCCTGGCCAGATCGCTCTCCTGCTTAAGGGCCTCGGTTGCCTCCTCGGCGGACAGCATCTCCTCGAGGGCCTCGTCCTGGAAGCGGCGCTTGAGCTCGGCGATGCGTCGTTCGCGCACGGATTCCCGGTTGAGGTGCTTGACGTCGTCGACACGCAGCATGCTCTGCCAGAAGTGGACGTCTTGGGCGAGCGCGCGTCTCAGCATGTCGACCACGTAGTCCTCGCCGTGCTCGCGGATGATGGAAGCGGCGACGAACCGATGGCGCGCGTGGTCAAGAGGCTCGTCTACGCGCGGCTGCGTTGCGTAGACACGGACCGCGCCACCGAAGCAGGCAAGGCGTAGGGGCTCGAGCAGGCTGTTCATTGCCTCTGCTGCTTGGAGGCCCGTTGCGTAGCACACCAACGCGTTCGGTCCCAGCGCCCGGTGGAGTTCGTGCGGGTCGACGAGCGGTTGCCCGAGAGTGCCCGGGCTGGCGAACACGACGGGTATGCCGCGGTCGGTGTTCACGATGATGCCGAGCATCTCCTGCGCGTTCTCCGACCCTACTTCGACGGGGCCGGACTTGACATTGATGCCCGACACGGTGCAGTCCAGCGCGTCGTCTTTCAGGAGGTAGTCGACGAGCTTCGGGATGCTGCGGCCCGGCACGGCCTGCAGAGGGCCGATGAAGCCCGCCCGGTCGCTATACGACAAAACGAGGGAGAAGGTGCCCTCCTCGAGGCTGCGTCCCTTGAACCCGACCTCGGTGAGCCACTGGCGGGGAGCGCTGCCGTCCTTGAGATCGACGTTCTCCGCAAACCGGCATGCCCATGTGTACACGCCCTCTTCGATATGGAGCGACGAGTACATCTCCACGTCCGCCCCCTCGGCCTTGGCACGAGCCCCGTTCTTGAGGGAGGTCCAGGTGGCGTTGTCGCAAGGGAAGCGGTACGACGATCTGCGCGCCTTGTCGGCGATCCATCCGCGGATCTTCAGGACGACGGACCAGAGGGCGTCTTGCCCCTTCGGCGCCAAGATATCGAACTCCGTCTTGTAGAACATGGTGCGGTTCAAGTCGAGCATGCGTTCCTCCTTGCGCAAAGCGCCTATGCCACCCCGTTCCGAGGCGCCGGCAACCATCTTAACATGTCGACCGGCGCGCTCGGAAAAGCGGGGTTCCCGGGTCCTAGCGCGGGGAAATGGCGATCCCTAGATCGCGTCGGCGCGCAGGGCCTCCACGATGCTGCCGGCGCGGGCGCGGGCGAGCGCGTAGGCCACGCTCAGGGCGAGCACCGCGAGCACCATGCCCACCGCGGCGCCCACGTAGGGCCATGGCAGCGAGAACGCGAGGCCCTCGAACGCCAAAGCCGTGGCCTGATGGAGCGCCCACGCCACGGCGGTCGCAGCCGCCAGGCCGATCGCCAGGCCGCGGGCCGCGTAGCTCGCGCACTCGCAGGCGAGCATCCGGGCGAACGCCCGGCCCCCCATACCGACCGACTTCAGCACCGCGAACTCGCGCGTACGCAGGATGATGCTGTTCGCCAGCGTGTTGAACACGTTCGCCACCGCGATGAGCGCCATGATGACGGAGAAGCACATCACGAACAGCTGGATGGCCTGCGTCATCAGGCGGTCCTGGCGCGCGCCCTCCGCGAGGTCGGTCACGAAGAACGAGACGCCGTCGATCCCCTCGGCCAGCGCCTCCAGCTCCTCGGCGGCCTTCGCATGGTCGGCGGCCTTGAAGGAGAAGCTCGCGAACGAGTACGTGAAGGGGCTCGCGAAGCGGTCGTCCGCGGGAGCGGCAGCCGCGCTCTCGGGCAGGATGAGCGCGGGGAACTGGCTGCTCGCGCCCAGGGCGTTGAGCACGTCGGGCTCCCCGTCGGCTAGCGCGCCCACCTTGATCCCGACGCCTGTCGCCACGTCGTCGAGGGGAAGGGCCTCGATGCGCTGGGGGTCCTCCGTGTCAAGGTAGCCCGCGACCAGCCCGCCGTCGGGCCCCTCCCGAAGGCTCAGCGTGGAGAACCCCTCGCGCCCTTCGATGGCGAACAGGTCGACATCGCCCGTGGCGGCGAAGGGCGCGGTCGAGACGTAGGTGCCGTCCATGAGCGTTTCCTGGAACGTGTTCAGGCCGATGGCGCGCGGGTTGCGAGGATCGCAGAACGCCGCCTCGTCCTGGCCCAGCTCCGCCACGAGCGAGCGCCATGAGGCGTCGTCGAGGTAGAACAGCGCCACCGAGCCGAGGTAGTCGCCCTGCGCGTTGAAGCTCGGGGCGCTGTACGCGCCGTTGCGCTCGGCGTCGATGCGCTCGCGCGCCTCCTTCGCCTCGGGCGAGATCATGCTCGCGGGCACGACGGCCTCGGCCTGCCCCTGGCGCGTGGAGCCCAGGAGCTCCACCCCTTCGACGCCGCGCGCCTGCTCGAGGAAGCGGTCGAGCTCCTGGGCGTAGGAGTGCAGGTCGACGGTCGATCCCCGGTCGTAGGTGCCCACGTGCGCCGACACCGTGACGTCCGCCTGGCTCGCCGCGCCGCCGCGCCCGACCCGGTCGGAGATGGGCGCCAAGGCGTCCGCCAGGCTGCCGGTGGCGACGATGAGAACGACGCTCACCGCGAGCGACGCCACCACGGTGCGTCCGCGCGACGCGGAGCGCGAGAGGTTGCGGTGCGCCACGAACCCCGGCAGGCCGAAGAGCCTCCCGTGCCAGCCGAGCTTGACGGACGTGCCCTCCCCGGCCGAGGCGCGCCGCGCGGCGCGCTTGGAAAGCCGCACGTCCTGCGTCTGCCGTATGGCGTCGACGGCCGACACGCGGCTGGCGCGCAGGGCCGGCGCCCACGCGCTCGCCACGAGCGTGGCCAGCGAGAGCGCGGCGGCGGCCGCCAGCACGAGCGGGTCGACGCGCACGGGCACGCCTTCGATCCCGCTCACGAAGGAGGCGAACGCCTCCTGGGACACCGCGAACGCCCCGGCCGTGCCGGCGACGCCCAGCACGAGCCCCAGCGGCACCCCCACGAGGCCCAGCACGAGCGCCTCGGCGAGCACCGTGCGCCGCAGCTGCCGCCTTGACGCGCCGAGCGAGGCCAGCAGGCCGAACTGGCGCGTGCGCTCGGCCACCGAGATGGCGAAGGAGTTGTAGATGAGCGACACCGACGCCGCCACGATCACCACGGCGAGCACGGCCGCGACCATCCAGAGCGTGCCCCAGATGGGCCGTCCGTCGGAGATGCCGAGGTACGTGAACAGGTTCCCGTGGTACAGGGTCGCGTCCGAATCGGGAAGGCCCGTCGCGTCCTGGAAGAACGCGTGCATCTCCTCGACGCTGCCGATGCCCCGCGTCACGACGTACGCGCCCATCGTCGCGTCGTCCTCGCCCTCGCCGATGCCCGCAGGGGAGCCGGCGGCGTTGATCGCGACCGAGGAGTACGTGGCCACCGCGTAGTTGTTCGCCAGGAAGGGCGGCTGGCGCTCGTAGAACCCGGTCACCACGAGCGTGCGCGTGCGCGGGTCGACCACGGCCTCCTCGCCGCCGTCGCCGAGCGTGCGAACGCCCAGGTCGGCCGTCACGGACGATCCCACCGCGATCGGGCCGTCGGAGCGCACGCCGCCGCTGCCGTCGGCCCCGAGCGTCTCGCCCTTGAGGTAGTCGGGCAGGATCACCTCGTCCGCCGTCTGCGGCATGCCGCCCTCCACGAGCTCGGGCATGACGGCGTAGGGCGCGCCCATCGGCTCGTCCGACCCCTTCGCCACGGTGGGCATGCTCTTCAGGGTGAGGAAGTCGCCCAGGCTGTTCGCGTCCTCCTTCGACAGCGCCGCCGTGCCGCCCTTCGTGAACGTCATGAGGTCGCTCACCTTGTCGCTCTCCGCGAGCGCGCTGACGTCGGACGCCGTCAGCTCGGAGGAGAACACGTGCCACGAGCCCTCGGTGTCCATCGTCCGTTGCAGGAGCGCCGCCTGCATGCTGCCCACGCTCGTGAGCACGGCGGCCAGGAGCGCGGTGGAGAGCGCTATGCCCGCCACGGTGACGGCGGTGCGCACGCGGTTCTTCGCGAGTGAGCGCAGCGTGAAGCGCGTGAAGATGCCCATGCTAGCGCCGCCTCTCGTCCGAGGCCACGCGCCCGTCCTCGATGGCGATGACGCGGTCGGCCGCGCAGGCGATGTCCTCGTCGTGGGTGATGACGACGAGCGTCTGGTCGAAGTGGCGGTTCGAGTCACGCAGGAGCGCCATGATCTCGCGGGAGTTGCGCGAGTCGAGGTTGCCGGTGGGCTCGTCGGCCAGCACCACGGCCGGCGCGTTCATGAGGGCGCGCCCGATGGCCACGCGCTGCTGCTGGCCGCCGGAGAGCTGGTTGGGCAGGAAGCCCTCGTGGCCGCGCAGCCCCAGGCCGTCCAGAAGCGTGCGCAGGCGCTCCTCGTTCACCTTGCGCCCGTCCATGAGCACGGGCAGCGTCATGTTCTCCACCACGTTGAGCACGGGGATGAGGTTGTAGAACTGGTAGACCAGCCCCACCTCGCGCCGGCGCAGCACGGCGAGCTCCTCGTCGGAGCGCGCGTACACGTCCGTGCCGGCCAGGCGCACGGTGCCCGACGTGGGGCGGTCGACGCCGCCCATGAGGTGCAGAAGCGTCGACTTGCCGGAGCCCGACGAGCCCACGATGGCCACGAACTCGCCTTGCCCGATGGAGAGCGACACGTTGTCGAGGGCCTTGAGCGCCGTCGCGCCCTGCCCGTACACCTTCGTCAGCCGCTCGGTGGTCAGGATGTCCATAGGTTTCGCCTTTCTCGCCCGGTTCTCTACGGACAGTGTCCCATCGCGGCCTTTCGGCGACGTGAACCCCGCATTACGAAATAGTCACTTTGGTTCTGGGCCTTACCTCGCGCATCCCTGGTCGCCCACCCTCACACCACCATCTTGGGAAACGCGAAGTCGAAGCGCGCGCCGCCGACCGCGCGGTCGTTGCCGGCGCGCAGCGTCCCGCCTTGGGCGACGGTGAGCGAGCGCGCGAGCGAGAGCCCGATGCCGAAGCCCTCCGATCCCGCGCCGCGGTAGAAGCGCTCGAACAGGTGTGGCAGGTCCTCTGCCGCGATGCCAGGGCCCGTGTCCGTGACGCGCAGGCGCAACGCCACGGCGTCCTCATGCGCGCTCACGTGCACGCGCCCGCCGACGGGCGTGTGCTCAAGGCAGTTCTTCAGCACGTTGCCGAGCGCCTCGGCCGACCAGGCGGCATCGCCCGCGAACGACGCGCCCGGCGCCACGTCCGCCTCGAAGGACACGCCGCGCAGGTCGAACGCGCCGGCGAGCGGGGCGAACGCGTCGCGCACGAGGCGCTCCACGTCCACGGGAGCGGCCTGCACGCGGATGGCCCCGGCGTCGGCCTTCGCCAGCTTGAGGAGCGTCGTCACGAGCCAGCCCACGCGCTCAACGAGCGCCTCCAGCTCGCGCAGCACGGCCACGCGCTCGTCGGGGCCCTCGGCGTCCTCGATGGCGGGCACCAGCAGGCCGATGGCGGTGAGCGGCGTCCTGATCTGGTGCGACACGTCGGCGAGCGCATCGGCGAGCGCGGCCTTCTCCTGCCCGAGGCGATCGGTGGCTCCCGCGAGCGCGGCCGTCATCTTCGCCAGCTCGTTCTTGAGAACGGCCACGTCGCCCTCGCGGTAGTCCGCGAAGTCGATGCGCCGGCCGCCGTGCAGCACCTCGTCCACCTCGGCGGCCAGCCGCGCGATCTCCCGGTAGCGCCGGGCCGAGAGCGCGGTGAAGAGTGTGCAGGCGAGGGCGAGGGACGCCAGCGCCGCAAGCCCCGCGCCCGGCCCGGCGAGCGTCCACGCGAGTGCGGCAACGACGCCGAGCACCGCGGCCAGAACGGCGAGCTCCACCGCGAGGGAGCGGTTGCGCAGAAGGCTCATCGCGCGCCGCCTTCCGCGACAGGGCCCGCCTTGTACCCGAGTCCGCGCACCGTGAGCACGAGTTTGGGGTTTGTCGGGTCGTCCTCTATCTTGTCGCGCAGGCGCTTCACGTACACGTTGAGGGTGTTGTCGCTCACATACTCGCCGGCGCTGTCCCAGATGGCGTTGCGCACGTGCTCGCGCGTGACCAGGCGCCCCTGGCTCTGCGCGAACAGGAGCAGCAGCCGGTACTCGAGCGCGGTCAGCTGCACCTCGGAGCCCGCCTTGCGCACGGCGGCCGCCGTCGGATCCACCTCAACGTCGCCCAGGCGCAGCGCGGCGGACGCGCCGGAGGTGCGGCGAAGCACGCTTTTCACGCGCGAGAGCAGCTCGCGGGCGCGGAAGGGCTTGGCGATGTAGTCGTCGGCACCCATGTCGAGGCCGGCCACCGTGCTGTACTCGTCATCGGAGGCCGTGAGGAAGATCACGGCTGGCGCGGGGTCGGCCGCCTTCGCCGCCGCGCACACGGCGAACCCGTTGCCCTGCGCGAGTGCGATGTCCACGAGGGCCAGGTCGAACCGCTCGCCTGCCAGCAGCGCCGCGGCGGCGTCCTGGCCGTCGGCGTGCTCGGTCTCGTAGCCCTCCCGGCGCAAGAGGTCGGTCAGGCTGGCCACGATGGCCGCGTCGTCTTCCACGATGAGTATGCGCATGCGCTCGGCTCCTTCTCCTGCGGGCGTTTCCGAACACGGTAGCAGAAAACGCGCCGCCGCGCAGCGAGGAGGGCTGCCGGGAGCGGCTTCTATGCGCTTGGCATCTGACTTGGAGCGACACGGTATGGGCGGCTCCGGCACGATGGGCGCGCATGGCGAGAAGGGGCGGGAAGGCGAGGAGGCGGTGGACTGCGCGTTACGGGAGCCGGTTGAGCGCCCGGTCGATCGGCGGCAGCGCGGTGTAGGCCACGAGGACCCCGATGACCGCGCCGAGCGCGTCCACGAGCCAGAGCACCGGGACGGACTCGAAGTCGGCGGTCCCCAGGGCAACCTCTCCCACGATGGCGAGCAGCCCCGTGAGGGCGAACGCCATCGCACATGCCCGCTTGAGCTCCGCATGCTGCCAGAGCGCGTTCACCAGGAGGAAGGCGAGCAAAAAGGCGGCGAACATGCGGGGGATGGCGGGCCAGAACACCACGACCGCCGCGCCCCAGGCAACGGCGGCCGCCCATCGCCCGGCGACGACGAACGGCCGCAGCTTCGAGCGGTCGGAGGGCGCGGGGGCGTTACCTGATGTCTTGCGAGATTCCATGCCCGCCAGCGTACCGCGGACTTCTAGCGCCGACCCCTCTGCGCCCAACCGGTCGCGCTCCCGTTGACTGCCCATGAACGCGCCGTTGCCTCGGCAATCGGGATGGATCGAGTCGGGTATCCCCCGTGCGTCCTACCTCTTCCTCACGTTCATGGCGCGCATGGCGTTGAGGATGGCGATCACGGCCACGCCCACGTCGGCGAACACGGCTAGCCACATGTTCGCGATGCCCACCGCCGCCAGGATCAGCACGAGGAACTTCACGCCGAGGGCGAACACGATGTTCTGCCACACGATGCCCATGGTCTTGCGGGCGATGCCGATCGCCCGCGCGATGTTGGACGGCTTGTCGTCCATGAGCACCACGTCGGCCGCCTCGATGGCCGCGTCCGAGCCCATCGCGCCCATGGCGATGCCGATGTCGGCGCGGGTGAGCACGGGCGCGTCGTTGATGCCGTCGCCCACGAACGCCAGCTTGCCCTTCCCGGCACCCCTCTCGTGCGTCTCCTCGAGGAGCTTCTCCACCTCCGCGACCTTGTCCTGGGGCAGAAGCTGCGCGCGGAACTCGTCGATGCCCAGCTCCCTCGCCACGGCGGCGGCCACGTCGGCGCGGTCGCCCGTCAGCATGACGGTCTTCTTCACGCCGGCCGCGCGCAAGGCGGCGACGGCCTCGGCCGCGTCGGGCTTCACGACGTCGGCGATGACGATGTGGCCGATGTAGTCGCCGTCGAGCGACACGTGCAGGATGGTGCCGGTCAGCTCGCAGTCGTGGCAGCCCACGCCGCACTCGCTCATGAGCTTGTCGTTGCCTACGAGCACCACGTGCTCGTCGATGCGCGCCCGCACGCCGTGGCCGCTCTGCTCCTGCACGTCGTCGATGCGCTGCTGGTCGATGGGCCCCGAGTAGGCCGCGCGAACCGACAGGGCGATCGGGTGGTTCGAGTACGCCTCGGCGTGCGCCGCGATGGACAGCAGCCGGTCGGGGTCGATGCCGGACGAGGGATGCACGGCAACCACGTTGAACGAGCCGTCGGTGAGCGTGCCGGTCTTGTCGAACACGACCGTCTCGGCATGGCTCAACGTCTCCAGGTAGTTGCTGCCCTTCACGAGGATGCCGAGGCGCGAGGCGCCGCCGATGCCGCCGAAGAACGACAAGGGCACGCTGATGACGAGCGCGCAGGGGCACGACACCACGAGGAAGATCAGCCCGCGCTGCACCCAGTCGGACCAGCTCTGGCCCAGCACGAGCGGCGGCACGACGGCCAGCAGCACCGCGATGCCGACGACCGCCGGGGTGTAGTAGCGCGCGAAGCGGGTGATGAAGTTCTCGGTCTTGGCCTTCTTCTCGGCCGCGTTCTCCACGAGCTCGAGGATGCGACTCACGGTGGACTCGCCGAAGGGCTTGGTCGCACGCACGGTGATGAGGCCGGTCATGTTGACGCAGCCCGAGATGATCTCGTCGCCTTCGCGCACCTCGCGCGGCATCGACTCGCCGGTGAGGGCCGCGGTGTCGAGCTGCGACGTGCCGCTTGTCACCACGCCGTCGAGCGGGACGCGCTCGCCGGCTTTGACGACGATCTCGTCGCCCACGGCCACCTCGTAGGGGTCCACCTGCACGAGCCGCCCGTCGCGCTCCACGTTGGCGAAGTCGGGCGCGATGTCCATCATGTCGGCGATGGACTTGCGCGATTTGCCCACGGCGTAGCTTTGGAACAGTTCGCCCACCTGGTAGAACAGCATAACGGCCGCGCCTTCGGCCATGTGCGGGTCGCTGTCGGGGAACAGCACCAGCGCGAAGGCGCCGATGGTGGCCACGCTCATGAGGAAGTTCTCGTCGAACACCTGGCCGTGGCCGATGTTCTTCGCCGCGCGCAGCAGCACGTCGTAGCCGGCGATGAGGTAGGGGACGAGGAACAGCGCGAACTCCACCCACAGCGCCGTCGTCTCGCTGCCGAGCCACGTCGACAGCGGAAGCAGCTCCGCCACGACGTACACGACGACGAACAACGCGATGGCGAGGACGATGCGGTTCCTCGTGCGTTTCTGTTTCTTGTTCATGATCTCCAACCTTGTTTTTCGTATGGTTCGGGAAAGGGCGCGCCGCAGCGTCGGACTGTTTCACGTGAAACATCCGTTCGCGTTCTTGCAGGGCGACGCTTCGATTGTCAGCGGGCGGTTAGCGCAGGATGACGCAATCCGGCTCGATCTTGCGGCACGCGCGCTCGGCCTCGTCGAGCACCGCTTCGAAGCGGTCGTCGTCGGCTTCCAACACGAGCTTCTGCGTCATGAAGCTGACCGTGGCGCTTTTCACGCCGTCGATGTTCGAGATGGCGTTCTCCATCTTGGCCGCGCAGTTCGCGCAGTCGAGGTCCTGGAGCTTGAATGCTTTGCGCATGAGGGGTTCCTTCCGGTAGGGGCGTTCGTCGGGTTGCTCGTCGCTCGTCGTTCGCTATTCGCAGATGTGGGTCATGCCTTGGGCGAGCATGGTGTACACGTGGTCGTCGGACAGCGAGTAGATGACGTTCTTGCCGTCGCGCTGGAACTTGACGAGGCGGGCCTGCTTGAGCGTGCGCAGCTGGTGCGACACGGCGCTTTGCGTGGCGCCGATGAGCTCGGCGAGGTCGGCGACGCACAGCTCGCGGCCCATGAGCGCGTACAGCATCTTGATGCGCGTCGTGTCGCCGAACACCTTGAACAGGTCGGCCAGGTCGTAGAGCAGCTCCTCATCGGGCAACGACTCGGGCGGCTGGTCGGGCGAGAGATGCTCCGCGCTGCCGCACGCGCACCGGTGGTCGTGCTCGGCCGCCGGTGCGACCGTTCCGTGCTCTTCGTTTCTCGTGGATACCATTTCAACCTCTTAACATATGATCAACTGTTCATAAGTATACGAACCAGAAGGGAGCTGTCAAGGGGTTCGGCAGACTTTCTCCCGGTCAGCGAAAAAACGAATCGTCCGGAAGACGGCGGAAGGGGTCGGGGGGGAGGGAGATATGGAAGGGCGCTGGAAAAACGGCAGCCGAGGGGCGGGAGACAAGGAGGTTGCGGAAAAGACGCGCAAAAAGAAAAAAAAAGGGGGGGGGGGCACCGCTCATGGCGGTGGCCGTGGGTCGCCGGGATAGCGAACGAATGTTTCACGTGAAACATTTTAGGATGACGGGGTCCGACGGTGCGAGCGCAGGGGGACAGCCAGATCACCGGGGCGTCGTGTTATTGCAGAAACGCAGGGGAAGTGCCTGCGGGGGAGTAAGCGAGCAGGGGAATGAAAAAGAGAAAAGAGGAGATGCGGAAACCGAGAGAGTTCTGCGGAACTGCCGAGTTGCCGAGCTGAGGGGCCGCGGCGCTGCGGGGCCGCTAAACCGCGGGAGGGGCTGCACAACCGTTTTTTCGCGAACGAAAAACGGTTGTGATAGGGGGGATGTTGTAAATACAACGGAAGCGGGGAGGATGGGATGGTAGGCTTGCTCCGACGGGAACAGGTTCGGGTGCGGACGGCGGTTCGCGTGATGCAGATCGGGCGCTCGCGGCAAGCGAGGGAGAACGGAGGAGGCGGAGATGATCCGTACGATCGTGGAGATAGACGAGGTTGCCTGCAACGGATGCGGGCTGTGCGTAGACGCATGCCATGAGGCGGCGATAGGGCTGGTGGGCGGCAAGGCGAGGCTCCTGCGCGACGATTACTGCGACGGGCTGGGCGACTGCCTGCCGGCATGCCCGGCCGGGGCCATCTCGTTCGTGCAGCGCGAGGCGGAGCCCTACGACGAGCAGGCGGTGCTCGCGGCGAAGGGGGCGGCACCAGGAGCCTCTGCCGCGTCGCCGGAGCATGCGGGCGAGGCGTCCGAGCCCGTCGCAGCGACGCGGCACGCGGGCGGCTGCCCGGGATCGCTCTCGAGGTTCTTCGCGGCGGAGGATTCGTCTGCCGCGGCGGCGGGGGCCGACGCTTCCGCCGACGCCGACGCCCTCGGCGCTCCGCCGAAGTCACGGTTGGCGCAGTGGCCGGTGGAGATCAAGCTCGTGCCCACGCAGGCGCCGTATTTCGCGGGCGCGCACGTGCTCGTGGCAGCCGACTGCACGGCGTTCGCCTATGCGGACTTCCATCGCCGTTTCATGGACGGCAAGACCACGGTCATCGGCTGCCCCAAGCTCGATGCGGTCGACTACACGGGCAAGCTGGCCGAGATATTCGCCTCCAACGACGTGGCCTCGGTCACGGTCGCGCGCATGGAGGTTCCCTGCTGCGGCGGGCTCGAGCAGGCGGCCCGGACGGCGCTCGCGCGCAGCGGAAAGGACGTGCCTTTCGCGGTGGCCACGATATCGACGCGCGGCGAGCTGCTCTAGGAACCGCCGATCCGACCCATGCGGGTTAGGAGAAGGGCGGGGTCTCTGCCCGCCCTTCGCTACGCCTCGGCCTCGACTTTCAGCTTGCCGTGCTCGCGGTGCAGCTTGAAGGGGTAGAGGATGAGCTCGATGCCCAGCACGATGAGATGGTGCTCGATGTTGGCAAACGGGTTCAGTATGAGCAGCACCGACAGCACGAACTGCAGCACGCAGAACGCGAGCGCTACGGCGAAGGGACGCTTGTGCCTGATGTCGGAGAAGATGCCGTCGAACGTGCGCGCGGCTTTCTGCAGGCCCAAGAGGCCCCATACGATGCCGATAAAAACGGTGGAGTTCGCCCCATGCACGATGATGACCAGGCCGAGGACGCACAGCACGATGGCCGAGCCCAGGCTCTCGCGGCCCGCGTCCGCGTCGCGCTCGCGTGCGACGGCCACGATGCTGCCGATGGCCGAGACCACCATCGGCACGCCCAGGTACCACGGCAGCGCCTCCTCGGCAAGGGAGGGGAACAGCAGGCAGCTCACGCCCGCCACCGGCACCAGCAGCATGGAGACCACGGCAACCTGCACGCTTATCCTGCTGTCCTTCACGTCTTTGACGGACGAGACGGTGGTCATGGGGTTCCTCCTCGATCGTTTTTTAGCAGGCAATTCTATCATTCATGCAGCTTCGTGCGGCCGGCTCATGGCAAATGAGACGCGAAATCATGCGCGATGTTGGCAAACCGTCGGGGGACAGGCTCTTGACAATACCCCTAAGGGGTATATACTGACCGCACGTGAGATACCCACAAGGGGTATTTGGCAAGCAGAGAGGACAAGCCATGGCGCAAGGCGGCCCGTTGGTGGGCGGAAATACGGGGACGGCCTGCAAACCGAAGGCGGCGGAGAGCGGCTCACGCGACGGGACGGCCTGCCCATGCCGTCACAAGGACACGCCCCGCAGCGAGGAGCTGCAGGCCGACCTGCAAAAACGCCTCAACCGGGTGATCGGGCAGCTGGGCGGGGTGAAGGCCATGCTCGACGACAACCGCTACTGCGGCGACGTGCTCGTGCAGCTGGCCGCGGCCGAGAGCGCCGTGCGCAGCATTTCGAGCAGGCTTCTGCAGAACCACTTGGAGACGTGCGTGGTCGAGCAGATACAGCGCGGCAACGTGGAGGTAGTCGACGAGGTCATGCAGCTCATGAGGAAGTTCTCGCGCTGACCGCGCCGCGGCGCGGCCTGCGCCGGAGGGCCGGCGCGCATAGCGCGGTTCGGCGAAAGACGAAGGCAGACGGCGCGGCCTGCGAGGGCCGCGCAGAACAGGAGGCGGAAGCCTTGAAGCAGACATTCGACGTGACCGGCATGACGTGCGCGGCGTGCTCGGCGCGCGTGGAGAAGGCCGCGCGCGCCGTGGACGGCGTATCCGATGTTGCCGTGAACCTGCTGAAAAACAGCATGGAGGTGGACTCCGACGGCGCGCCCGAGACGCTCTCGGCCGTGGTCGCGGCCGTGGAGAAAGCCGGCTACGGCGCCTTGCCGCGCCAGGCCAAGGGTGCGGGCCCTGCGGGCGGCGTCCAGGCGGGAGCCCCCTCGCCGATGGGCACGGCGGCTGCGGAGGCCAAGCACGTAAGGCAGCGGCTCGTCGTGTCGTTCGCGTTCACCATCCCGCTGTTCTATATCTCCATGGGCCATATGTTCGGCTGGCCGCTGCCGGGGTTCTTGCTGGGCGAGCGCAACATCATGGCGTTCGGCCTCACGCAGCTGCTGCTGCTCGCGCCCGTGGTGTTCGTGAACTTCAAGTTCTTCCGCGTGGGCTTCAAGACGCTCTTCCGCGGTGCGCCCAACATGGACTCGCTCATAGCGCTCGGCTCCACGGCGGCCACGGTGTACGGCGTGTACGCGCTGTACCGCATCGCCTACGCGCTCGGCGCGGGCGACGTGCACGGGGCGCATGCGGCCGGCATGGACCTGTACTTCGAGAGCGCGGCCATGATCCTCACGCTCATCACGCTGGGCAAGTACTTCGAGGCGCGCGCGAAGGGCCGCACGACCGATGCCATCGCCACGCTCATGGACCTGGCGCCCAAGACGGCCGTGCGCGTCTCCGCCGACGGCACCCAGGAGCAGATCCTGGCCGACGACGTGCGCGAGGGCGACGTGCTGGCGGTGCGCGCGGGCGAGGGCGTGCCGGTGGACGGCGTGGTGGTGGACGGCGCGGCATCGGTGGACGAGTCGGCCATCACCGGCGAGTCGGTGCCGGTCGACAAGGCGCCCGGCGACCCGGTGACGGGAGCCACGGTGAACCGCACGGGCTACTTCACCATGCGCGCCACGCGCGTGGGCGACGACACCACGCTCGCCGGCATCATCCGCCTCGTGGACGAGGCCACCAGCTCCAAGGCGCCCATCGAGAAGATTGCCGACCGCATCAGCGGCGTGTTCGTGCCCGTGGTCATCGTCATCGCGCTGGCCGCGTTCGCCGTATGGATGGTGCTGGGAGCGGGGTTGGAGGCAGCCCTGTCGCACGCCATCTCGGTGCTCGTGATATCGTGTCCCTGCGCGCTGGGGCTCGCCACGCCCACGGCCATCATGGTGGGCACCGGCCGCGGCGCGAAGAGCGGCATCCTGGTGAAGTCGGCCGAGGCGCTGGAGGGCGCCCACGACGTGCGCACCGTCGTGCTCGACAAGACCGGCACCGTGACCGAGGGCGCCCCGAGCGTGACCGACGTGATAACCGCGCCCGGCGTGCCCGAGGAGCGCCTGCTGGCGACGGCGCTGGCCGTGGAGCATCTGAGCGAGCACCCGCTCGCCCGCGCCGTGTGCGGCTTCGCGCAGGCACGCGGGACGGCGGCGGACGCCCGCATCGAGGGCTTCATGCAGGTGCCCGGCGAGGGCCTTTCCGCCACCGTGGACGGCGCGGCCGTGCTGGCCGGCAACCTGCGCATGATGGAGGCGCGCGGCGTGGACGCAGGCGAGATGGGCGCGCGGGCGCGGCGCTTGGCCGACGACGGCAAGACGCCGCTGTTCTTCGCTGCGGACGGCAGGCTCCTGGGCGTGATCGCCGTGGCCGACACGGTGAAGCCCACGAGCCGCGCCGCCGTGGCCGAGCTCAAAGCCATGGGCATCCGCACCGTGATGCTCACCGGCGACAACGAGCGCACGGCCGCCGCCATCCAGCGCGAGGTGGGCGCGGACGAGGTGATAGCCGGCGTGCTGCCCGAGGGCAAGGAGCGCGAGATCCGCCGCCTGGCCCAGGGCGGACGCGTAGCCATGGTGGGGGACGGCATCAACGACGCGCCCGCGCTCGCCCGCGCCGACATCGGCATCGCCATAGGCGCCGGCACCGACGTGGCCATCGAGAGCGCCGACGTCGTGCTCATGAGAAGCGACCTCATGGACGTGCCGGCTGCCATCCAGCTGTCGCGCGCCACCCTGCGCAACATCAAGCAGAACCTGTTCTGGGCGCTCGTCTACAACGCCGTGTGCATCCCGGTGGCGGCCGGTGCGCTGGCCTTCGTGGGCGTGAACCTGAACCCTATGATCGCCGCGGCCGCCATGTCGTTGAGCTCGGTGTGCGTGGTGTCGAACGCGCTGCGGCTGCGCGGGTGGCAGCCGCGGTTCACGGCGGCCGCGCCGCCCGCCGCTCGACCGTCGACGGTCGCAGCGGGCGAGGAGAGCGGTGGTAAGGAAATCGAAGGGGGCGCCGCGGCGCCCGCGGGAAAGGAGATCGTCATGGAAAAGGTACTGCATGTTGAGGGCATGATGTGCCAGCACTGCGTCGCGCGCGTGAAGAAGGCCCTCGAGGCCGTGGACGGCGTAAAAGAGGCCGTCGTGGACCTCGACGCGAAGACCGCCGTCGCGAGGCTCGCGCGCGAGGTGGACGATGCGACCCTGAAGGCCGCCGTGGAGGAGCAGGACTACGAGGTAACGGGCGTGGAGTAACCTCTCCTAGCACCCCGTGATGATCTCGCGCAGGGCGGCGATGAGCTTCTCGTTGTCCTCGCGGGTGCGCACGGCCACGCAGAAGTACTTGCCGTTGGCGAGCCCCGGCGTGCCCTGCAGCTTGCGGATGAGGAAACCGGCCAGCTGCAGGCGCGCCGCCAGCTCCTCGGTGCTCGCCACGCCCAGGTTCAAATCGGGGCCGTGGTCGAAGGCGCACATGACGTAGTTCGCCTCGGCGGGGAAGATGTCGATGCCCGGCACCAGGCTCAGCATGCACTGCATCCACGGGATCTCGGAATCCAGGAACTCGCGCGTGCGTTCCAGGTGCTCGCGCTCGGCCAGCGCCAGCTCGCCCAGCACCTCGGCGAACATGGGCACCCCCGAGCTGTCGTAGAAGCGGGCGATCTGCGCGATGGTGTCGGGGTGCGCCACGCAGTAGCTGATGGGAATGCCCGGCATGGCGTACGGCTCGCAGAGCGAGCGCACCACCACGAGGTTGCGGTGCTCCTTCAC
Organism: Gordonibacter sp. RACS_AR49; assembly: GCF_030418435.1. Classification (NCBI taxonomy): domain Bacteria; kingdom Bacillati; phylum Actinomycetota; class Coriobacteriia; order Eggerthellales; family Eggerthellaceae; genus Gordonibacter; species Gordonibacter sp. RACS_AR49. Next base: position 78,136 of record NZ_JAIUDM010000008.1, read on the forward strand.
CAGGCCCACCATGCTCTCGCCGCCGAGCGTGAGCTCGATGGAGCGCTCGTCCACCACGACCCAGGTGCATGCGTCCAGGTAGGCCAGCAACGTGGGCAGGGGCAGCAGACGGCTCGTGGGGTAGCCGGGGTTCGCCAGCACCGCGGCGTCGAACGACACGCCGTGGCGCGCGGCCGCGGCAGGGTCGGGCATGACGAAGCCGGCGGGGCTTGCGATCTCCACCACGCGATGCCCGGCGTTGCCGGCCGCCAGCGCGTACTCCACCGGGCCCGGCACGGCCACGCCCACGGTGCAGGGCTGGTAGGTCTGCGCGACGGCGCGCACCATGTCGCCCACGGTCGAGCCCACCAGGAACGACTCCACGGGCAGGCCGTGCTGGCGCGCCAGCACGCTGCGCAGCGTGTGCGCCTCGCGGTCGGGGGAGTAGTTCAGCTCGCCGGCTGCGAGGGCGGCCTGCATGGCGCGGATGAACGAGGGGGGCGTGCCCAGCGGGTTGGCCGTTCCCGAGAAGTCTATCCAGTTCATCTCGGTGCGCAACTCGTAGGGAGGGGAGAGCAGCTGCTCGGGCAGGGCGGTCACCGCGGCGCGCACGCCGGGCGTCGCATCGCATCCGTTCGACATGTCGTCTCTCCTTCCCATCTCTTCCCGATACGGTCCGCTGTGGGCTTGAGGGGAATCTGGGGGACGTTTCAGCAGGTGGCAGATTCGAGCGCGGCCGTGTATGTCAAGTTCCCCGCCCACGCGATCGGGCGCGGAGGTTGCGGGGGAATGATAATCCTAGCACATGTTCCCAACGGCCGCGTGCGGCATGGTAGACTAATTCGCGCAATGAAGGAAGAATTCCCGCAGACCGCCGCGCCCGCACCGGGCAACCGCCCCTCCCGCCCGCGGGCGGGGGAAGCCCCGGCGCGCCCGCTGCCGCTCGAGCCGTGGGAGGGGCCGGCCATCCTGCTGGTGGACCTGGACGCGTTCTTCGCCTCGGTCGAGCAGCTGGACCATCCCGCCTGGCGCGGCAAGCCCGTTATCGTGGGCGGCGACGCGGACAAGCACGGCGTGGTGTCCACCGCCTCCTACGAGGCGCGGCCCTACGGGGTGAGAAGCGCCATGCCCTCGTCGACGGCGCGCCGCCTGTGCCCCGGCGCCGTCTGGACGCACGGGCGCTTCGACCGCTACCGCGAGGTGTCCAACGCCATCATGGCCATCCTGCGCTCCGAGACGCCGCACGTGCAGCAGGTGAGCATCGACGAGGCGTTCCTGGACGTCACGCCCACCGCGGTGAACCGCGAGCACCCGGTGCGCGTGGCCCAGCGCATCCAGCGGCGCGTGGAGGAGCTGGGGGTGACGTGCTCCATCGGCGCGGGGACCTCCAAGACCATCGCGAAGATCGCCTCGGACATGGACAAGCCGCGCGGCCTCACCGTGGTCTACCCTGGCAGCGAGCGCGACTTCCTGGCGCCGCTGCCCGTGCGCACGATGAGCGGCATCGGCGCGTCGGCCGAGGAGAAGCTGAGGTCGCGCGGCATCCGCACGCTCGGGCAGCTTGCCGACGCCGACCTGCGCATGCTCGAGCGCGTGTTCGGCAAGCTGGGGCGCGTGATGCACGTGAGGGCGAACGGCGGCGACGACGCGCCGGTGGAGCAGGACGACGCCGTGAAGTCGGTTTCCAACGAGATGACGTTCGCGAAGGACCTCACCCGCCGCGAGGACGTGGAGGCCGCCATCGCCACGATGGCCGCGAAGGTGGGGCGCCGCCTTCGCCGCAAGGGCCTGCGCGGCCGCACGCTCGCCCTGCGCGTGAAGTTCGACGACCTGAGCGTGCGCTCGGTGCAGCGCCAGCTGCCGCAGCCGAGCGACGACGAGCTGGCCTACACGCCGCTGCTCTACGCCATGGTCGACGAGGTGTGGCGCCCTGGCACGCCGCTGCGCCTCATCGGCGTGGGCATGAGCGGCTTCGCGGAGGAGGGCGCCGTGCAGGAGAGCCTCTTCGACGTGGCCGAGGCGGCGCCGTCCGCCGACGACGTGGAGCCCGTCGTGCGCGACGAGCGCAAGCGCCGCGGCCTCATCGAAGCCACCGACCTCGTGAAGGACCGCTTCGGCGAGGCCGCCGTCCGCTTCGGCCACGAGCTGCGCAACGAGGGGAACACCACCGGCTCGTCCAGCAAGAACCCGGCGGATTACAAGTAAGAGAAGCGTCGCAGGTTGATTCCGTCAAAGCGAAGCCGGCCTCCCGGCAGGTTGAATCAGGTGGAGAGCGTCTAGCGCTTGTCGGCCAGGAAGAACAGGGCCATGGTGCCGGGGCCGGAATGGGCGCCGATGACGGGGTCGACGTAGTTGATGACCACTTCCTTCACGCCGAAGCGCTCCTTCACCTGGTCGGCCACGTACTCGGCCTCTTCCAGGCAGTCGCCGTGCGTGATGAACACCATCTGCTGGTCGATGGGCTGGACGGCGCTCTTCTCCATGTGGTCCACGAGCGCGTTCAGCGACTTCTTGCGGCCGCGCACCTTCTCGAGCGGGATGAGATGCCCTTCGTCGTCCACGTGCATGACCGGCTTGATGTTGAGCATGGTGCCCGCCCAGGCCGCCGTCTTCGACACGCGCCCGCCGCGGAACAGGAACATGAGGTCGTCAACGGTGAACCAGTGGGCCAGGTGCAGCTTGTTCTCCTCCACCCAGTCGCGCACCTCCCCGATGGAGGCGCCGGCGCGGGCGCGCTGCACGGCATGCCACACGAGCAGGCCCTCGCCGCCGGAAGCCGCCAGCGTGTCCACCGCGCACAGCGTGCGCTCCGGGAACTCCGCCGCCAGGTCGCGCATCAGGAGCTCGGTGGCCTCGAACGTCCCGGAAAGGCCGCTCGAGAAACCCAGGTACAGGATGTCGCGCCCCTGCTCCAGGAGGCCGCGCATGAGCGCCTCGGACTCGGCCAGGTTCGGCAGCGACGTGGTGATGACCTTGCCCTCGCGCATCATGGTGTAGAACTGCTTGAGGTCGGTGTGCTGGCCCTTGAGGTAGCTCTGGTACTCCTCGCCGTCCACCATGAAGGTGAGGGGCAGGACGTGCAGGCCGAAGTCGTCGATCATCTCCTCGACGAGGTTGCTGCTTGAATCGGTGACGATCTCAAAATCCATTTCGTTCCTCCGATGTGCGGGGCCGCCGCGAAAGGGCGCCGTGGTTACCTTCTAAAGTATACCTATTTCCCTGCAATTTCTTGTGTCGCATTTTTGAAATGTGGCCAAGGCGAGGGGAATATGCCCTTGGCGCGCGTGCAATCCGCGCGCAATCGCCTATACTATAGCGGTTTGTATCGAATGTTGAATCCGCGGGGCCTGTCGGCTAGCCTGCCGCCCCGCGCAGCGCATGCTTGAAGGAAAGGTACGGCACCCCGTGGCGAACAGTTACAAGGAAACGATGAACCTGCCCAAGACCGACTTCGCGATGCGGGCGAACCTGCCCGAGAACGAGCCGAAGCGCCTCGCGAAGTGGGAGGAAGAGCGCATCTACGAGCGCGTGCTGGAGAAGAACAAGGACGGCAAGCCCTTCATCCTGCACGACGGCCCCCCGTACGCCAACGGCCCCATCCACATCGGCCATGCCTTCAACAAGATCCTCAAGGACTTCGTGAACAAGTCCCATGCGCAGCGCGGCTTCTTCACGCCGTACGTGCCGGGTTGGGACTGCCACGGCCAGCCCATCGAGCACATGGTGGAGAAGACCCTCGGGCCCGAGAAGATGGCGAAGATCGACCAGCCCACGCTGCGCCGCCTGTGCCGCGAGTGGGCCGAGAAGTACGTCGACGTGCAGCGCGAGGGCTTCAAGCGTCTCGGCGTGAACGGCGACTGGGAGCACCCCTACCTCACGTTCACTCCGAACTACGAGGCGGGCAACGTCGAGGTGTTCAAGAAGATGTACCTGGACGGCTCGGTGTACCGCGGCCGCAAGCCCATCCACTGGTGCAAGCGCTGCCACACCGCGCTCGCCGAGGCCGAGATCGAGTACTCCGACGAGACGTCGCCGTCCATCTTCGTGAAGTTCAAGATGGACCTCATGCCCGGCATGTTCGAGGCCGCCGGCGCGACGGGCGACGCCAACGTGCTCATCTGGACCACCACGCCCTGGACGCTGCCGGCGAACACGGCCGTGTCGCTGGCCCCCGACGCCGACTACGTCATGGTGGTGGCCGACGGCTCCAACATGATCATGGCGCGCGAGCTGGTGGAGCAGGTGGCCGAGATCGCGGGCTGGGAATCCTACGACCTCGTGCGCGGCGCCGACGGCGAGCCCGTCGCGCTCAAGGGCCGCGAGTTCACGGGCCTCACCTACACATGCCCCATCCGCCAGGACCTCAAGGGCACCGTCATCTACGGCGACCACGTCACGCTCGACTCGGGCACGGGCGCGGTGCACACGGCTCCCGGCCACGGCCAGGACGACTACCTCGTCGCCCTCGAGTTCGACGTGCCGCTGCTCATGCCGGTGGACGACAGCGGCGTGCTCACCGACGAGGCGGGCCCCTTCGCGGGCCTCGATGTGGACGAGGCGAACCCGGTCATCATCGAGTGGCTGCGCGAGCGCGGCACGCTCGTGGCCCAGAAGGAGATCCTGCACAGCTACCCGCACTGCTGGCGCTGCCACGAGCCGGTCATCTTCCGCGCCACCGACCAGTGGTTCGTGTCCATGGACAAGAACTCGCTGCGCGAGGACGCCCTCGACGCCATCGACCACAAGGTGGAGTGGATCCCCGCGTGGGCGAAGAACCGCATCGGGTCCATGGTGGCCGACCGCCCCGACTGGTGCATCTCGCGCCAGCGCTCATGGGGCGTGCCCATCCCCGTGTTCAAGTGCGCCAAGTGCGGCAACACGGTGGCCACCGCCGAGACGTTCGACGCGGTGATCGACCTGTTCTACCGCGAGGGCGCCGACGCGTGGTTCACGCACGAGCCGTCCGACTACCTGCCGCGCGGCGTGAAGTGCGAGACCTGCGGCTGCTCCGAGCTCGTCCCCGAGAAGGACATCCTCGACGTGTGGTGGGAGAGCGGCGTGTCGCACACCTCCGTGCTGAAGCACCGCGCCGACGAGGGCCTGCGCTTCCCGGCCGACATGTACCTCGAAGGCTCCGACCAGCATCGCGGCTGGTTCCAGTCGTCCCTGCTCACCAGCATGGGCGCCTACGGCGTGCCGCCGTACAAGTCCGTCATGCACTGCGGATTCACGATGGACGCCGAGGGCAAGAAGATGTCGAAGTCGGCCGGAAACGGCGTCGACCCGGCGGACGTCATGGCGAAGAGCGGCGCCGACGTGCTGCGCCTGTGGGTGGCCAGCGTCGATTACTCCCAGGACGTGAACATCGGCGACGAGATCCTCGAGCGCACGAGCGAGGCGTACCGCCGCATCCGCAACACGATGCGCTTCCTGCTGGGCAGTTTGAGCGACTTCGACGACTCGAAGCATACGGTCACTGACTGGAATGCGCTTGAACCCGTCGACCAGTGGGCCATGGTGCGCCTGTGGCACCTGCTCGTCGACGTGGAGCGCGCCTACGACGAATACAAGTTCCACGTGGTGTACCGCGCGGTGTACGACTACATCGTGGGCGACCTCTCGGCCGTGTACATGGACGCGACGAAGGACCGCGTGTACTCCGAGGCGCCCGACTCGCCGCGCCGCCGCGCCGCGCAGACCGTGCTCATGAACATCGTCGAGGTGCTCGTGCGCGTCCTCGCGCCGGTGCTGTCGTTCACCACTGACGAGGTGTGGGAGCACTATCCCGAGGCCATCCGCTCGCGCGAGGGACGCCCCGGAAACGTGCAGCTGGCCGGCTGGCCCGAGAAGTCCGACTTCGCGCCCTCGCTGCCGGACGATGCGGACGCCGGGCGCATCGCCGAGGACTTCGGCATCATCCTCGGGGTGCGCGAGATCGTGACGAAGGCGCTCGAGGACGCGCGCGGCCAGAAGGTCGTCAACAAGAGCCAGGAGGCCGATGTGACCGTGACGGCCCCGCGCTCGGTGCTCGACCACGTGGAGCGCTACGACGCCGCCGTGTTCGAGGAGCTGTTCATCGTGGCGTCCGTGTCGTTCGTCGAGGGCGAGGAGCTGTCGGCCGAGGTGCGCAAGACGACCGCCGAGAAGTGCCCGCGCTGCTGGAACTACCGCGCGCTCGGCGGCAACCCGAGCCATCCGGATGTGTGCGAGCGCTGCGGCGACGTGCTCGACGCCATCGGCTACGAGGAAGCGGGGTCGGACGCTTGAGCGAGGAAAAGCGCGGGTTGGGCGTGAGCGCCGAGGGCGGGGACGCCGCCCTCGGGCGGGCTGCACGGCTGCGCGACACGCTCGTGTTCGGCGCGGTGGCCCTGGCGTGGCTCGCGCTCGACACGCTCACGAAAGGCTACTTCAACGGCTCCTTCGCCGTGGGCGAGGTGGCCGGCGGCCCCTTCCTCGGGCTCGTGCGCTTCCGCCTCGTGCACAACATGGGTGCGGCGTGGGGCATGTTCGGCGACTCGACGTTCTTGCTGGGCGTGGTGTCCATCGCGGTATGCCTCGTGCTCGTGGCGTACCTGTTCTTCCTGTCGCCCCGTCCGGGGATGCTGGAGGTCGTGGGCGTGGCGCTCGTGGTGGCGGGCGGGCTGGGCAACGCGTTCGACCGTTTCACGCTGGGCTACGTGGTGGACTTCATCGAGCCCGTGTTCATAGATTTCCCGGTGTTCAACGTGGCCGACATAGGCGTGACATGCGGGTTCGTGCTGTTCGTGGCGGGGATGATCCTGGCGTACCGCCGCGCCGACCGCGAGGCCGCGGCGCTGGCCGAGGGCTCCGTGGGGCCGCAGGCGCCCGGGGACGGCGGGGAAGGGCCGGGGGAGCGATGACACGCTCGCTCTGCCACATCGTGGGCGCGGCCGATGCCGGCGCTCGCCTGGACGCGCTCATGGCCGAGCGCGGACTGTACCCCAGCCGCAGCGCCGCCGCGCGCGCCATCGAGGAGGGTGCCGTGTTCGTGAACGGCGCGAACGTGGCCAAGAAGCACGCCGTGGCGGCCGGCGACACCGTCGTGTACGAGGCGCCCGAGGAGGCCGCCCCCCGCGCGCTGGAGGGGGAGCCCATCGACCTGGACATCCGCTTCGAAGACGAGCACCTCCTGGTGTTGTCGAAACAGGTGGGCCTCGTGTGCCACCCCTCGGTCGACCACTACGACGGCACGCTGGTGAACGCGCTCGTCCACCACTGCGGGGCCGCCAACCTGTGCAACGTGCAGGGCGAGGACGACCGCCTGGGCATCGTGCACCGCCTCGATCGCGATACGAGCGGCCTCATGCTGGCCGCCAAGACCGACGAGGCGGGCTACGCGCTCATGGAGGACATCCGCGCCCGCGCCGTCGACCGGCGCTACCTGGCGCTCGTCCACGGCGTCATCCCGCACGACACCGGCATGGTGGACGCGCCCATCGCCCGCGCCGAGAAGGAGCGCACGCGCATGGCCGTGCGCGACGTGCCCTCGGCCCGCGACGCGGTGACGACGTTCCGCGTGCTGGAGCGCTTCGAGCACGGGCCGCGCGACGACGGCTACACGCTCATCGACTGCAAGCTGTTCACGGGCCGCACGCACCAGATCCGCGTGCATATGGAGTACGCGAAGCACCCGCTGGCAGGGGAGCCGGTCTACCGCTCCCGCGCCCCCAAGGATCCGACTGCCGACCTGGGGCTCGAGCGCCAGTTCCTGCATTCGTTCCAGTTGGCGTTCACCCATCCCGCCACGGGGGAGGAGCTCTCGTTCGCCGACAACCTGCCCGCCGACCTGCAAGCCGCCCTCGATTCCCTGGCCGACCGCAGCCGCGGCCGCACCGAGGCCGGCAGGGAGGTCTTCGAGCTGTTGAGGGACGCGCCGCACCCGAGGCTGTAAGACAGGATGAGACAAGGGGACGGGGTTAACGTCTCATTCCGCAAAGCCTGAGGATCGCATCAACCGCACGAGAATGAGACATTAACCCCGTCCCCTTGTCTCATTCCTTCCCGTACACGCTCATGTTCTGCATCCTGGACTGCAGGAAGCTGTCGGGGAAGTGCTCGTCGAGGAAACGCTGCTCCCAGGTGGTGGCGGGGACGCCCTGGGCGCGTTGCCCCTCCCGGTCGAGGGCGAGCACCGTGACCGCGACATCCGCGGCCAGGAAGGCAGCCATGAGCGCCGTCACGGCGCGCACGGCGGCGTTTCGCGCGTTCACGTGCGAGAACGCCTGCTTGACGGCAGGCAGCGCCACGCGCACCCACACAAGGCCCAAAAGGCCCCACATCATGCCGAACGCGAAGTTCGTGCGTCCGTTGATGGAGCCGAACGTGCCCGAGTAGTCCCAGGCCACAGCACCCCAGAAGAACTCCATGCCCCAACTGGTCACGTACTCCAGCACACTGCCCACCACCATGGCAACCAGAAATATGACCAGGTTGTGCGAATGGTAGAAGCGATTGAGGAACAGCGTCAGCACCACGGCGCCCACGCCGTAGATGGGCGAGAAGGGGCCCCAGACCAAACCCGCGCGGCTCTCGAGGCCGCCGTAGACGATGGCGTGAAACACGGTCTCCACGACGAGTCCGATAACGCAGCCCGCCACGAACAGCCAGAACAGGTTGAACCAGTCGAGCCGCAGGTAGCCGGTGTTGTGGAACACCTGGGCTCGTACCTCCTGCCTGACCTCGCGCAGCAGGTCCGCACCCTCCGAGGCGCCCGCACGCGCGGGCGCAGCCCCCGAAGGGGCCGGAGCATCGCCCTCCGATTCGGGCGAACCCGGGTTTTTCGGTTCTTTCTCCATTCATCCGTTCCTCGAGGGACCGATAGGGCTAAACTATAGCAGATTTCTCAAGTTGGACGGGCACCGTTTCGCCTCGGCGATGCGCGCAGGCCGGGAAGGGGATCGACATCGTGCAAGAAGGGGACCGCACCGGCATTCTCCTGGTGAACACCGGCACGCCGGACGAGCCGCGACCGCGCGCCGTGCGCAAGTACCTCGCGCGCTTCCTCATGGACCCGCGCATCGCCCCCATGAACCGCGTGGGCTGGTGGTTCGTCCTCCACCTGTTCATCCTGCCCAAGCGCGGGCGCGCCTCGGCGGAGAAATACGCGAGGATCTGGACCGAGGAGGGGTCTCCTTTCACGGTCGCCCATATGAAGCTCGCCCGCGCCCTGGACGCGCAGCTGGCCGAGGAGGGCCACGACGCCGTCGTGCGCTGCGCCATGAGCTACAGCGCCCCGTTCGTGCGCGACGCCGTGCGCGAGCTGAAGGAGGCCGGCTGCACGCGCCTCGTCGTGCTGCCGCTGTACCCGCAGAGCGCGCACTCCACCACCGGCTCGGTATCGGACGGCGTGGGCCGCGCGCTGCGCAAGGAGCGGTGGGACGTGCCCTGCGACTTCGTGGACAACTACCACGACGACCCCACCTACGTGCGCGCCATCGCCGCCTCGGTCAGGCACGCCGGTTTCGATCCCGACTCTGACGACAAGGTGCTGTTCTCGTACCATTCCATCCCGCTCGTCGACATCGAGGCGGGCGACACCTACGAGCTGCAGTCGGGTGCCTCGAGCCTCCAGATAGCGGGCGAGCTGGGCATCGAGCGCAACCGGTGGACCATCGGCTACCAGTGCCGTTTCGACAAGGGGCGCGAATGGCTCTCGCCGTTCACGCGCGACGTCCTGGCGCGCTGGGCCGAGGCAGACGTGGGCCGCGTGTTCTTCGTGTGCCCGAACTTCGCCGTGGACTGCCTCGAGACGCTCTACGACATCGAGCACGAGCTGAAGCCGTTCTATTTCGAACAGATCAGGAAGGCGGGCCGCGAGCCGCTCGAAGGCGCTTTCACGTACGTGCCCTGCCTCGACCGCAGCCGCGCGCACGTGAGGGTGCTCGCCGACGTGCTGCGCCCCCATGTGGAAGGAGGCCGATGATGGCCAGGGAAGAAGGCGCCGCGGCTCCGGCGCCGCGGAAGACGGTGCTCGTGGGCGTGACGGGCTGCATCGCGGCCTACAAGTCCTGCGAGATCGTGCGCCTCCTGCAGAAGGCCGGCGTGAGGGCGAAGGTGGTCATGACCGAGCATGCCGCCGAGTTCGTGGGTCCCACGACGTTCCGTGCGCTCACGCGCGAGCCGGTGGCCGTGGGCCTGTTCGACGACCCGTCAGACCCCATACACCACGTGTCGCTGGCGCAGGAGGCCGACTGCTTCGTCATCGCGCCCTGCACGGCGAACGTCATCGCCAAGATAGCGAACGGCTTGGCCGACGACCTGCTCACCACCACGGCGCTCGCCTGCACGTGCCCGCTCGTGGTCGCGCCCGCCATGAACGTGAACATGTACGAGAACCCGGCGACGCGCTACAACCTGGGCAAGCTGCACATCCGCGGCGCGCGCATCGTGGAGGCCGGCGACGGCTATCTGGCCTGCGGCGACGTGGGACGGGGCCGTCTGGCCGAGCCGGCCGACATCGTGGCCGCCGTGCTCGAGGAGCTGGATATGCGCCGCGACCTGGCCGGGCGCCGCGTCATGGTCACGGCTGGGCCCACCGTGGAGCCCATCGATCCGGTACGCTACCTCACGAACCGCTCGTCGGGCAAGACCGGCTACGCCATCGCACGGGCGGCTGCGGCCCGCGGGGCCGACGTCACGCTCGTGTCCGGCCCGGTGGCGCTCCCGGAGCCCGAGGGCGTGCGCACGGTGCACGTAGAGACGGCGCGCGAGATGCTGTCTGCGGCCCAAAGGGCGTTTGCAGCAGCCGATATCGCCGTGTTCTCGGCCGCCGTGGCCGACATGCGGCCGCGCGAGGCTGCGGCGCACAAGTTGAAGAAGGGCGCAGGAGATGCGAGGCTCGATACCCTCGAGCTCGTGGAGAACCCCGACATCCTGGCCACGCTCGGCGCCGCCAAGCGTCCCGGCCAGGTGGTGGTGGGCTTCGCCGCCGAGACGGACGACGTGGTGGCCAATGCCCAGCGGAAGCTCTCCTCCAAGCATGCCGATCTTGTCGTGGGAAACGTCGTGGGAGGGGGCCGCGCCTTCGGCACCGACGACAACGAGGTGTGGTTCGTCACTGCCGAGGAGACTTACGGCCTTCCCCTCATGTCCAAGGACCGGCTGGCCGACCGCATCCTCGACGTGGCCGCCTCGTTCCTGCCGTAAGCCGAGCCTGATCTTTCAGCTGGTCCTTCCTGTAAAAGCAAGAAAGCCCCTCGGCCCGAAAGGGCGGAGGGGCTTTCTCGAATCGGGGCCGGTAGGCGGCCCCGGGCAGTTCGGAAGTTCGGCGAACTAGATGGTGTGCACCATCGTAGCCTGGCTCTTGCCGTTGTTGCCGACCGCGACGGTGAACTCGACGTGGGCGTTCTCCTCGAGGGTCTTGAACCCGTCGGTCTGGATCTCGCTGAAGTGGACGAACAGGTCATCGCCGCCGTCCTGAGAGATGAAACCGTAGCCCTTGTCGGCGTTGAACCATTTGACTGTACCAGTAGACATGCAAACCTAGCTTTCTGCCCCGCAGGGCACTTAACGGGCAGCGCGGCCGAAACCGAACCGCTGCCAACAACGTGCGGCAACGTGCCGCGTCAACCAGTGTACGCGCATCCGCGGGCTTTTCGGTCGGGGTTGGTCGGAAAGTCCCTTGCACACGCTATCCACACGATCGGCCCGTCGGCGGGCGTTGCACCCAAGATCACCTGCAATTGAAAAAGATTCGGGGAAGATGATAAATTCCATCTTGAAATACCCGGCGAGTAACGGTAATATGTTCAAGCTGTCTGACGGGGAAACGATGCAAACCCCAAGACGCATAACGGGTTGTGGCGCAGTTTGGTAGCGCACTTGACTGGGGGTCAAGGGGTCGCAGGTTCAAATCCTGTCAACCCGACCAGAAACTCGAAAGCCGCCTTCGGGCGGCTTTTTCGTGCTTGCGGGGGTTTCGCGGCGCAGCGTGCGCGGGCTTCACGCCAGGCGCTTGGGGCGAAGCCGAAACGCCTGGCCCTACAGCGCCGCTTCCGCGCCGCGAGCGCGACGGACGTGGGGCAGGTGCAGCCTCGCGCCGCACTCGGCGTACACGGCGCCGCCTATGACGAGCACCACGCCTATCGCCTGAGCAGGGGAGAAGGCCTCGCCCAAGAGCAACGCGGACAGCACGACGGCCGCGAGCGGCTCCAGGTAGCCGCACACCGACACTGTCTGCGCCGGCAGCTTGCCCATGGCGGAGAAGTACACGAAGCAGCCGAATCCGGTGTTCACCAGGCCCAGCACCAGGAGGGGCGCCCAGTCGGCCGGGCCTATCTGCAGCGAGGTCCCCCCGGTTGCGCCGACGAACAGCGCAACGGCCGCGAAGCTGGACACGAGCTGCACGGCAGAGCTCTCCAGCCCCTCCACGTGGCGCACCTTCTTCGCGAACACGACCATCGCTGCGTACATGACGGCCGACATCCCGCCGCAGAACAGCCCCCATCCCGATGCGCCCTCGCCGAGCGCGCGGCCGTTCACCAGCAGCACGCCGACCAGCACGAGGCCGAACCCGGCGAGCTTCGCACGGGTCAGCCGCTCGCCGAAAAGCCACGGCGACAGGGCGGCCACGACGATGGGGCCGCAGTAGTACACGAGCGAGGCGGTGCCCACGCCCAGATGGCGGTACGCCTCGAACAGGAAGAGCCAGCTGGCGCCCAGCGCGGCGCCGGATGCGGCAAGGCAGCCCAAGTCGCCGAGGTGCCGGTGGAACGTGACGCGGCGCTTCGCGGCAAGCAGCAGCACGACCAGCAGCAGGCTTCCCAGCAACGTGCGCAGCAGCACGACCGAGGAGCTGGGCAAGGCGATGCCGCTCGCCACGATGCCGTTGCTGCCGAACAGGAGCAGCGCCCCTACGTACTTCCCGTAATCCCGTGCCACCTTCGTCCTTCTTTCCTTGATACGCCGCCTACCCGCATAAGGTGCGAGAAACTGCCGGACGACAGTGTGTCACAGAATCAAACAGCACAAAAGCGAATGTTTATCATAATAAGTATGATAAAATCGCATGCAAAAGGGAAACGATGGCCCACGGAGGCGGAAAGAGAGGACGGCGGTGGACGCGAGCATCCAGAAGTACCAGGCGTTCGTGAGGACGGTTGAGCTGGGAAGCTTCACCAAGGCGGCCGAGTCGCTGTCGTATTCCCAGTCGGGCGTGAGCCGCATGGTGGCCGACCTGGAGCGGGAGTGGAAAGTCGCCTTGCTCGAGCGCGGGCGGGCCGGCGTGCGCCTCACGTCCGAGGGCACGCGCCTCCTGCCCTGCATCCGACGCGTGTGCGAGGAGCATGCGCGCCTGCAGGCCCAGGTCGACGAGCTGAACGGGCTGCAGGCGGGCCTCATCCGCATCGGCACGTTCTCCAGCGTGGCCACCCATTGGCTGCCGAACGTCATCCGCGCGTTCCAAGAGGACTACCCGAACATCGACTACGAGCTTTTGCTGGGAGATTACAGCGAGATCGAGGAGTGGGTGCTCGAGGGGCGCGTGGACTGCGGCTTCCTGCGCCTGCCTGCGCACCGCGGCCTGGAGACGGCGTTCATCGAGCGCGACGAGCTGCTGGCCGTGCTCCCCGAGGGGCACCCGTTGGCCGAGCAGGAGCGCGTGCCGGCGGCGGAGCTGTGCGAGGAGCCGTTCCTGCTGCTGGAGAAGGGCGACAACACCGTGGTGTCCGAGGTGTTCGAGCGCGACGGCCTGTCACCGCGCACGCGGTTCACCACCTGGGACGACTACGCCATCATGGCCATGGTGGAATGCGGGCTGGGCGTGAGCATCCTGCCTGGGCTCATCCTGCGGCGCGCGCCGTACCGCATCGCGGCGCGGCCGTTGGAGGAGCCCGCCTACCGCACCATAGGACTTGCCCTGCGCAGCCGCGAGGCGGCCTCGCTCGCCACGCAACGCTTCCTGGAGTACCTGGACTGCCGCTGACGGCCGGCGGGCGGATCTTCGCGAAACAGCGTGGAAACGCCGTGCGCACGGGATGCTTCCAGTATCGGCTGCCCGGCCCGCGAACTCCTACACTGGACGGTGTCGGTCACATGAAAGGAGCATAACTATGAGCATTATCGTGTGGATCATCATCGGCGGCCTGGCCGGCTGGGTCGCGGGCATGATCATGAAGGAGCAGGGCAGCTTGGTGAAGAACATCATCGTGGGCATCGTGGGCGCGCTCATCGGCGGGTTCATCATGAGCTTCTTCGGGGCCGAGGGCTTCACCGGGTTCAACCTATGGTCGTTCGTGGTGGCGTTGCTCGGGTCGGTGGTGCTGCTGGCCATCATCAACTTCGTCACCAAGAAGAGCGCCTAGGCGAACCGGAGGAGGCCCCGCTGCTTTGGCTTGCGGCGCCTCCTCCGGCTTAGTGGCTACGGCAGCGCTATCTCCGTGCCGCCGATGGTGACGGAGGCCACGTCGTCGGTGTTCAAGAACTCTTCGAACACTATGTTCTTATGGCAGGCGGTCGTGCTGCCGTTCTCGCGGGTTCCCCCGCTGTGCTTCGAGGCATCGATTTCGAGAACCGTCCCGTCCTTCATGTTCACCGTGATGGACGGGTTGAGGAAGCGGTCGACCTCGCTGCCGTTGTGCTCGGACAGGCGCCCGGATCCTTGCTCGAGCCAGTCCATGGCGCCGTCGGCCGTGTACTCGAGCGTGAGCGCGATCGGCGAGATGCTGGCGCTGTCCAGCGTGGCGCCCATGCCGTTCAGCTCGAACGGCTGCCCGGCCGGCAGGTCGACGGAGGTGTCCTCGTAGTCCACGACGAACTTCATGTCCCAGGTGCCTTCGGCGACGGCCTCGCGCCCGCCGTCGCCGTACCGGTACAGGTTCTGGAAGCTCGCGCGCGCCGTATGCCCGATGATGCTGCCGCCGGTCGAGGTGACGGACATCTGCTCCACGTACTGGATGACGTTGTCGGAAGGGTCGGCATCGTAGAAGTGGCTGCTTCCGCCGCTTGTCGTCACCCCGTCGACGTGGACTCCGGCCGCCTCTCCGAACCCGAGGGGCAGCGCACCGTTGTCCAGGGCCTCGACGCCCTCGAACGGCGTGCCGTCGTCCTTGGCGATGCTGAACACGATGGTGTAGTTCGCCCGGTCGCCGATGATGGCCTCGGCCGTGACGGTGACGCCGTTCGACGTGGCGCTCGCGCCGAGGGGGCGCCCTATCTTGCCCACGACCTCGGTCTGGGCGGGTGGGCCGCCGAACAGGTCGTCCATGACGTTGCCCACGCCCATGAGCGCGCCGGAGGCGTACGCACCCCCTGCCAGGCCTACTGCCAGAACCACCGTGGCCGCCGCTGCCGCCGCGAAGCGCCAGCGCCGCTTGCCGCCGCGCGCTGCGTGCACATCCGGTTGCGGGCGCACCGCCCGCGCCTGCTCCTGCGCCGCAGCCAGGCGCGCCGCCATGCGCTCCTTCGCGGCGGGCGAGAATCTCAGGTCGTCCATGGCCTCGTTATACTCCCTGTCCACAATAGGCTCCTTCCAACATAGTGCGGAGCTTGCCGCGGCCGCGGCTCAGATGGGCGCTGACGGCCGACTCGCTCCGTCCGGTGAGCTCCGAGATCTCCCGGATCGAGTACCCTTCGTAATAATGGAGGTAGATGGCCTCGCGGTACTTCGCCGGCAGCGCCATGACGGCGTCCACGACCCCGCTGTCGGGCTCGTCGGGGACTGCGGCATCGGGCGCCGCCTCCAGCCCAACCGTGTGCCTCCTGAACCCGCTGCGCAGCGCGTCCTTGCAGGCGTTCGCCGTCGTGCGGACGACCCAGGCCTTCTCGTGCTCGGGTCCCTCGAACCTCGTGCGGGCCCCCATGAGCTTGAGCAGCACCGTCTGGCAGACGTCCTCCGCGTCGTGCGTGGACTTCAGGTAGGTGTAGCTCAGCCGCAGTATGAGGTCCGCGTAGGCCTCGACCAGCCGCTCGGCCTCCACCTCGCTTGCTCTTCTTGTCCCCATCCGTGGCTTTTCCCTCTCTTGCCCGGCTGCCGCCGGGGATGTTCGAGCAACGTCGCTTCACCTTCAATACGATCCAGGGACGGCTTTCCTGACAGCATAGCGCGAATTTTCGGAAAAACCGGGGGAGCGCCCGTCGCGTTCCCGTCAACCGGCCGGCTGGCAAGCAGGGCCTCGCAAGCGCCCGCATTTGCCCGCACGGGCGGGCTTGCCGCCGCTTCCGGGCTCCCGTATACTGGCCTCTGTTCGGGATGACCCGAGCCGGCGCGGCGTCGAGCCCCGAGAGGGAAGCTCCGCCGCCTGTCCAGTCTGCCGGGACAACCCGGGAAATTCCGCGATCGAGAAAACCGCACCGTCCGCGAGGCGGGCAGGGCTCGAGGTCGCCTGCGTTCATGCAACGGGGTAGCACGATGGAGGAGAAGAAGGGAACGCCGCGAGGCGGGGGAGAGGGCGCCTCCCGCGTCGGCGGCGAAGCCGAGGATACGTCGCTGTCGGCCCAAATAGCCGCCCAGGAGCCGTTCGAGCGCCGCCCGGTGCTCGACACCGGCGACCTCGAGGTGGCCGTGCCCGTCGCGCGCACGGACCAGCAGCGCGCCGGCGACGCGAAGATCGACCGCATGGGCACCGCCAGCACGCTCAAGCTGCTGCTGGAATTCTCCATCCCGGCCGTGTTCGGCGTGCTCGTGCAGACGCTCTACAACGTCATCGACGCCGTGTACGTGGGCGCCGCGGTGGGGGAGAACGGCCTGGCGGCCACGACGGTGGCGAACCCCGCCATGACGTTCATGGTGGCCGTGGCCATGCTCGTGGGCGTGGGCGGCAACGCGCTCGCGGCCATCAAGCTGGGCGAGCGGAAGAAGCGCGTGGCCGAGCGCGTGCTGGGCAACAGCTTCGTGCTGCTCGTGGGCGCGGGCGTCGTCGCCTGGATCGTCGGCCTCGCGGCGCTCGACCCCATCCTGCGCGCCTCGGGCGCCGACGACGCGGTGCTGCCGCACGCGCGCGCCTTCATGACGGTCATCATCGCGGGCTGTCCCTTGCAGTTCGTGGCGTTCGGCATGAACAACTTCATCCGCACGGCGGGCCACCCCAACCGCGCGCTCGGCTCCATGCTCGTGGGCACGGGCGCGAACATCGTGCTCGGCTACCTGTTCATCATCGTGCTCGACGGCGGCATGACGGGCGCGGGGCTCGCCACCGTATGCTCGTGGGCGCTCTCGGCCGCCTTCGTCATGCAGTTCTTCCTGAAGAAGGGCTCGCCCATGCCGCTGCGCCGCGAGGCCCTCGGCATCAAGTGGCGCGTGGCGCTGCGCATCTGCGCGCTCGGCGTGGCCCCCTCGGTCATGGAGCTGGGCTTCGCGGTGTCGAACATGATCATGAACAACCTGCTGCTGTCCTACGGCGCCTCCGACCCCCTCGGCTCGGACGGCGCGCTCGCGGTCATGCGCGTGCTCTCGGCCGTGGGCATGTTCACCATCATGCCGTCCATGGGCATCGCCATGGGCGCGCAGCCCATCATCGGCTACAACTACGGCGCGCGGAAGTTCGGGCGCATGAAGCGCACGCTGGGGCAGGGCATCCTCCTGGGCATCGCCATCACCACGCCCCTGTGGCTCACCGTGCTCTTCCTGCCCGATATGTACGCGCACCTGTTCAGCCTGCCGGAGGCCTACCTGGACGCCACGGCGTGGGCGCTCATCGCCTACCTCGTGTTCATACCCATCCTTCCCGTGGCGCTCATCGGGTCGAACTACTTCGACGCCACCGGGCAGGCGCTCAAGGCGACGCTGCTCACGCTCACGCGCCAGATACTGTTCTTCATCCCGCTGCTCTTGGCGAGCCCCCACGTACTGCCGCTCGTGCTTCCCTGGACGCCGCTGCAGAGCCTGTTCTTCGCGCCCTCGATCTCGGACATCACGTCCACGCTGCTCGTGGTGGCCTTCCTGGCGGCGGAGTGGCGCCGCCTGCGCAAGCTGGAGGCGCGCGAGGCCCTTGAAGCGCCCGTAGCCTCCTAAGGGAGCCTCCGCCCGCCGCAGCTCCCTTGCCGCCCGCCGCCGCGCGCGTCCGCAGGGATGGGCGATACCGCCGGTTGGCGGTGCGGCCGCGTCTGCGCTCGACGCGGAGCCTAGCATGGTGCGCAAGGCTACCGAGGAGCACGAAGGAGGAGCGCACCATGAAGATCGAGGCCGCCGTTACCCACGGCATGGGCGAGGAATTCGAGATCGGGGAAGTCGAGCTGGCAGAACCCCGCTCCAACGAGGTTCTGGTGAGGGTGGTGGCGACGGGCGTCTGCCATACGGATGCCGTCGCCCGGGACAACGGCATCGTGCCCTATCCGATCGTCCTCGGGCACGAGGGGGCCGGCATCGTCGAGCGGGCGGGCGCGAACGTGAAGACGGTCGGGCCGGGAGACCACGTGGTGCTCTCGTACTCCTCGTGCGGCCATTGCGAGAACTGCCTGTCCGCCCATCCCCCCACGTGCGAGAAGATGAACGACCTGAATTTCGGCTCCGAGGGCATCGAGCGCCTGGAGCAGGACGGGAGGCCGGTGGCCACGTTCTTCGGGCAGTCCTCGTTCGCCACCTACGCCGTCGCCGACGAGCGCAACGTGGTGAAGGTCCCCGACAACGTGGAGCTGGAGCTGCTCGGCCCTCTGGGTTGCGGCATCCAGACGGGCAGCGGGACGGTGCTCGTCCGCCTCAAGCCCTCGTTCGGCTCCACGATCGCCGTGTACGGTTGCGGCGCGGTGGGGCTTAG
The DNA here is from genome assembly GCF_030418435.1 of Gordonibacter sp. RACS_AR49. Lineage (NCBI taxonomy): Bacteria > Bacillati > Actinomycetota > Coriobacteriia > Eggerthellales > Eggerthellaceae > Gordonibacter > Gordonibacter sp. RACS_AR49. The sequence goes on from NZ_JAIUDM010000008.1 coordinate 96,825, forward strand.
CGCCGTCATGGCGGCGAAGATCGCGGGATGCAGGACCGTCATCGCGGTCGACGTGCACGAGAGGCGCCTCGAGCTGGCGCGCGAGCTGGGCGCCGACTACGCGCTCAACGGCAGCGAGGTGGACGTGGTGGAGGAGGTCAGGAAGGCGACAGGCTCGTCGGGTACCCATTTCGCGGTCGAGACGACCGGCGTCCCCGCGGTCGTCCACCAGAGCCTGGCGGCGCTGCGCCCGCTGGGCACGGTGGCCATCGTGGGCATCACGCCCGAGATGACCGTCGATATGTTCGGCGAGGTCATGGCCGAGGGGAAAACGGTGACGGGCGTCATAGAGGGCGACACCGTGCCCCAGCTGTTCATCCCCGAGCTGGTAGAGTACTACCGCCAGGGCCGCTTCCCCTTCGACAAGCTGGTGGAGTTCTATGACTTCGAGAACATCAACCAGGCGTTCGAGGATTCCCGAACCGGCAAGACCATCAAATCGGTCGTCAAGATGAGGTAGGGTCCGGCCGAAAGCATGCCCGAAAGCGCGCCCCGCATGCCATGCGGGGCGTTTCTGCGTGCCGGGGAGGGCGGGCGCGCGCATTGCGCCGCCCTGCGGTATACGGCCTGTTGAAAAGCCGTTACCGCCGTTAAAAACCGCTCGCGACGGCAAACCTGCCACTGCCCGGCGATACGAATACCCAATGCATCCATAATACAACCGTGGCGCTCTCCTTTCGCCGGATAATACGCTCCGATGGGGAAGCGCTGGGGCCGGGGATGCCCAGGTTTGCTAAAGTTCGGTCATCGCTTGCACGGGGGTTCAGGTTTCCCTGCCGCATTCTGCAAGCTTTCCATCAACCGACACAAGTGAAGGGATACGACGTGGCTCTGCTCGGGTTCTTAATCCTTTTCCCGCTGGTCGTTGCCGCCGTGCTTTTGGTCGTGCGCAACAACCGGGCGAGAAGCGCGATTGTGGGCGCCTCGGCGCTCGTCATCGGCCTGGCCTCCATCTGGTTGGTGGCCACCTACCTGGGGGCTCCCTGGGTAACGTTCGACTTCGAATCGCCCCTCATCGACTACGCCAGCACGGCGGTGAGCGTGCTCGTGGCGGCTGCTATCCTGTATTACGGCATCCGCTACAAGAACGTGCTCGCCTGCGTGCTCGCCGTGATCCAGGTGGTGGGCTCGCTCGTGTTCGAGTTCGGCTTCGCCCACTCCATCGACGTGACCGAGGCGCTGTACCTCGACTCGCTGTCGCTGCTCATGGCGTTCATCATCGGCGTCATCGGCTCCGGCATCTGCGTGTACGCGCTCGGCTACATGGAGGACTTCCAGGCCCACGAGCCGGAGGGGGCCAAGGACCGCCGCCCCGTGTTCTTCGCGCTCATGTTCGTGTTCCTGTCCGCCATGTTCCTGATCGTGTTCTCGAACAACATGGTGTGGATGTTCACGGGCTGGGAGGTCACGACGGTCTGCTCGTTCCTCCTCATCGCCTACACGCGCACCGAGGAGGCCATCAAGAACGCCTTCCGCCAGATCATCATGAACCTGCTGGGCGGCCTCGGCTTCCTGGCGGCGCTCTACCTGAGCGCCATCCAGCTGGGCACGCTGTCGTTCCTCGAGTTCCTGCAGATCGGCGTCCAGAACCCGGCGCTCGTGGTGCTGCCGGTGTGCGCGCTGGCGTTCGCGGGCCTCACGAAGGCCGCGCAGATGCCGTTCCACACGTGGCTGCTCGGCGCCATGGTGGCGCCCACGCCCACCTCGGCGCTGCTCCACTCGTCCACCATGGTCAAGGCCGGCGTGTTCCTGCTGGTGAAGCTGGCGCCCGTGTTCCTGGTGTGCCCCGTGCCGTCGGTGATGGTCGTGCTCGTGGGCGGCATCACGTTCGCGCTGTGCTCGTTCATGGCCATCTCGCAGAGCAACGCCAAGCGCGTGCTCGCGTACTCCACGATCGCGAACCTCGGCCTCATCACGGCCTGCGCGGGCGTCGGAACCCCGGAGGCCGTCTGGGCCGCCGCGTTCCTCATCCTGTTCCATGCCATCGCGAAGTCGCTGCTGTTCCTGTGCGTCGGCACGGCCGAGCACCACATCGGCAGCCGCGATATCGAGGATATGGACCTTCTGTTCGATCGCATGCCGCGGCTTGCACGCTTCATGATGCTGGGTATCATGTGCATGTTCATCGCACCGTTCGGCATGCTGGTGGCGAAGTGGGCCACGCTCGTTTCGTTCGTGGACACGGGCCAGGTCGCCCTCATCCTGCTCCTGGCCTTCGGCTCGGCCGCCACGTTCATGTTCTGGGCCAAGTGGCTGGGCAAGCTCTCCGGCATCGCCGGCCGGCCCGAGAACGTGGAGGTGACCGTGCACAAGAGCGAGTGGACCGCCATCGTCATCATGGCCGTGCTCGTGGTCGTGGGCTGCGTGTGCCTGCCCATCATCTCGCAGCTTGTCGTCGAGCCCTACGTGTACAGCGTGTTCGGCGTGCTCGGCCAGGACATCGCCTCCACGAACCTGTGGATCGCCTCCATCGCCGCAGCGCTTATCGCCATCGTGCTGTTCGCGGGACTCGGGCGCGGCAAGGCCAAGAAGGCCGAGGTGTACCTCGCTGGCGTGAGCGCCGACAACGAGGCGCGCGTCTACCGCAACTCGCTGTCGGGCGAGTCGGCCGCCACGTCCCGCAACATGTACCTGGACGGCATCTTCGGGGAGAAGCGCATCAACCCCGTGGGAACGGTGGCCTGCGCCCTCGTCATCATCGTCGCGTTCGGTTTCTCGGCTGTCACGCTGCCGGGCCTGTTCTAGGAAAGGGTGTGATCTGAAATGTCCCTGCTCTTCGCTCTCATCGGCACCCTCGCCTTCGCCATCGCGGCACCGGTGCTGGGCTGCCTCCTGGCCGGCCTCGACCGCAAGATCACGGCGCGCATGCAGGGCCGCGTGGGCCCGCCGCTGCTGCAGCCGTACTACGATGTGCGCAAGCTCATCGAGAAGGACAACGTCTCCGTCAACTCCAGCGAGGGAACCTACATCACGTGCGCGCTCGTGTTCACGCTGCTGGCTGGAGGCATCTTCTACTCGGGCGGCAACCTGCTCATGAGCGTGTTCGTCATCACGCTCGCGGGCCTGTTCTTCATCATCGCCGCGTACTCCACGCGCAGCCCCTACGCGGAGCTCGGCGCGAACCGCGAGACGCTGCAGGTCATGTCCTACGAACCCATGGTGCTGTTCATGGCCGTGGCGTTCTACATGGCTGCCGGCACGTTCGACTCGGCGGGCGTCTTCGCCCTCGACGCGCCCGTGGTCACGAGCATCTGGCTCGTGTTCCTGGGCCTGCTGTTCGTGCTCACCATCAAGCTGCGCAAGTCGCCGTTCGACCTTTCGTACTCCCACCACGCCCACCAGGAGCTCGTCAAGGGCATCACCACCGAGATGAGCGGCAAGACGCTCGCGAAGGTGGAGATCATGCACTGGTGCGAGAACGTGCTGTTCCTGGGTTGGGTCGGCCTGTTCTTCGTGTGGGGCAACCCGCTCTCCATCGTGCTGGCCATCGCCGTGGTCGCGCTCGTGTACTTCCTGGAGATCTGGATCGACAACAACTTCGCCCGCGTGAAATGGCAGGCCATGCTCTCGTCGGCCTGGGCCGTGGCGTTCGTGGCGGGCTTCGTCAACATCGCCGTCCTGGCGTACCTGTAAGGAGGCGCGGAACCAATGACGTTCGCAACGAAATCACCGTGGGTCATCCACTACGACGGCTCGAGCTGCAACGGCTGCGACATCGAGGTGCTGGCGGCGCTGTGCCCCGGCTACGACGTGGAGCGCTTCGGCATCATCAACACGGGCAACCCCAAGCACGCCGACATCTTCCTGGTCACCGGCAGCGTGAACGAGCGCAACATCAAGGTGGTGCAGGAGATCTACAACCAGATGGTCGAGCCCAAGGTCGTCATCGCGTGCGGCATCTGCGCGTGCTCGGCCGGCATCTTCCACGACTGCTACAACGTGATAGGCGGCGTGGACCAGGCCATACCCGTTGACGTGTACGCGCCCGGCTGCGCCGTGCGCCCCGAGGCCATCATCGACGCGGTCGTGCAGGGCCTTGGCATACTGGAAGAGAAATCGAAGGCCCTGCAGGCTCAGAAGAAGGGAGCGTGACATGGCGCTTGAGACGACGTTCGTCCCGCTGACCGTCGAGGAGCTGCCGGCACTGGCGGCCGCCAAGAAGGACGGCGGCTGGCGGTTCGTGCAGCTGCTCGCCGTGAACACCGAGGACGGCATCGACCTGGTCTACTCGTTCATGAAGGACAACCTGCTGGAGAACCACGAGATCAAGGGCGTCCAGAAGGGCACGACGGTGCCCAGCATCACCGACCGGTTCCTCGAGGCGTTCGTGTTCGAGAACGAGACGCACGACCTGTTCGGCGTGGACGTGCAGGGCATCGCCATCGACTTCGGCGGCAACTTCTACGCGCTGGCGCAGAAAGAGCCCATGACCATCATATCGCCGGAGCAGAAGGCCGCGCGCGAGAAGGCCAAGAAGGTGGCCGCCGCCAAGGCTGCGAAGGAGAAGGCCGCCAAGGCGGCCGCGGCGAACGCCGCCTACGTGGAGACGCACCCCGACGCCGCCCCCGCCCCCGGCGAGCGCGGCTACATCGCGCCGCCCGAGGACGACGATCTGGAGACGAAGCTGGCCGGCATGGACCCCGAGAAGGTCGCCCGCGTGCGCGCGGCCATCGCCGCGAAGGCCAAGAAGGCGGCCGCCGAGGCCGGGAAGGAAGGTGAGTAGCATGGGGAAGGCGACTGTCATCCCGTTCGGCCCGCAGCACCCAGTGCTGCCCGAGCCCCTGCACCTCGACCTGGTGGTGGAGGACGAGACCGTCATCGAGGCGGTGCCGCAGATCGGCTTCATCCACCGCGGGCTCGAGAAGCTCGTCGAGACGCGCGACTACAACCAGTTCATCTACGTGGCCGAGCGCATCTGCGGCATCTGCGCCTTCGGCCACTCCATGGGCTACGCCGAGACGGTGGAGAAGCTCATGGGCGTGGAGATCCCCGAGCGCGCCGAGTACCTGCGCGTCATCTGGCACGAGCTGTCCCGCGTCCACTCCCACGTGCTGTGGATGGGCCTGGCCGCCGACGCGTTCGGCTACGAGAGCCTGTTCATGCACTGCTGGCGCCTGCGCGAGCGGGTGCTCGACATCTTCGAGAAGACCACCGGCGGGCGCGTCATCTTCTCGGTGGTGAAGGTGGGCGGCGTCGTGCGCGACATCGACGAGGGCATGCTCGCCGAGATGAAGCGCGTGCTGGACGGCATAAAGGACGACTACCGCCAGCTGTGCAACGCGTTCCTCAAGGACACCTCGGTCAAGAACCGCACCGTGGGCATCGGCTACATCAGCCCGGAAGACGCGTTCTCCCTGAGCATGGTGGGCCCCTTCGCCCGCGCGTCCAACGTGAACAACGACGTGCGCTGCCTGGGCAACGGCGGCTACGGCAAGCTCGCCGACTTCCAGCCCGTGCTCGACACCCAGGGCGACTGCTACGCCCGCGTGAAGGTGCGCGCGCTGGAGGTGCTGCAGTCCATCGACATCATCGAGGAGATGATCGCGAAGATCCCCGCCGGCGACATCGCGGTGGACGTGAAGGGCTCGCCCGCGCCGGGGGCCGAGGCGGCCAACCTGGTGGAGCAGCCGCGCGGCGAGTGCTACTACTACGCGCGCGGCAACGGGTCGAAGTACCTGGAGCGCATGCGCATGCGCACGCCCACGTCGCAGAACCTGGCCGGCATGGCCACGGCGCTGGCCGGATGCGACCTGGCCGACGTCAACATGATCGTGCTGACCATCGACCCCTGCATCAGCTGCACGGAAAGGTAGGCGGGAATGGGATCGTTCAAACTGGGAAAGATGACGCTGAAGTCGCTGTTCGGCAAGCCGGAGACCATCCAGTACCCTGCCGAGCAGAAGACGCCTCCGCCGGGCCTCAAGGGCCACGTGACCAACAACGTGGACGCGTGCATCCTGTGCGGCATCTGCATGAAGCGCTGCCCCTGCGACGCCATCACGGTGGACAAGCCGGCCCGCACGTGGTCCATCAACCGCTTCCGCTGCGTGCAATGCGGCACGTGCGTGCGCGAGTGCCCGAAGCAGTGCCTGGCCATGGAGCCCACCTACACGCCTCCCGCCACCGAGAAGCGCTCCGACGTGTTCGAGGTGCCCGAGCACGCGAAGGCGGCTGCGGGGCAGTCTTAAAAAACTGCGAAGGATGCGTGGGCGCGCCGGCGGGCGCGTGCAAAACTGCTAGAATAAACGCCGATAGGCAAGGGACCGGGCTTCGAGCCCGGTCTTTGCGTGGGGAGGCTGCTCGACCTCTTGGCCGGCGGCACCGCGCAGGGCGGACGGCCCATTGGCAGGCGGCGGAAGAAGAGGACGATGGCAGGCAAAGAAGCGCGTGAGACCGGAGGTCGGAAGGGCAGGGAAGAGGCGAGCGACCGCATCTTCACCGTGCCGAACATAATATCGCTCATCCGGCTGTGCCTCGTGCCCATATTCCTCGTGCTGCTGTTCAACGGCTACGACCTTATGGCCACGTTCCTGTTCGCGCTGGCCGCGGGCACGGATTGGGTCGACGGGCAGATCGCCCGGCGCACGCACGCCGTGTCGAGGCTCGGGCAGCTTCTGGACCCGGCCGTCGACCGCATCCTCATGATAGCGGGCGTGGCCGGCCTGTTCCTGGTGGGACGGCTGCCGTTGTGGATCATCCTCGTGGTGCTGATACGCGACCTGGCCCTGCTCGTGGGCGGCGCGGTGCTGCTCAAGCGCTACCGCGTTCGCGTGGCGGTGGTCTACGCGGGCAAGGTGGCCACCACGCTCCTGTTCGTGGGCTTCGCCGGCCTGCTGCTGAACTGGCCGCTGCTAAACGGCCTCGGCGTGGTGGACGCCGCCTGGCTGCCGGGCCTCGCGGCGGGCCCGTACTCGTGGGGCATCTGGTTCGTGTACGCGGGGCTCGTGCTCGCGCTCCTCACCACGGTCTACTACGCCCTTTCCGCGCTCGCGAAGGTGCGCGCCGCCAAGCGCGAAGCCGCATCCGCCCAGCCGGAGCGACGGTAGCCGATGATGGGAAGGACGCCGGGCACGGGCGGCGCGCCGAGGCGCCAGCGCACGGATCCGCAGCCGGCCTCGCGGCCGGGCCGGCGTCCCGCGTCCCGCGCCGCAAAGGGCCCTGCCGCCAGAGCCGGGCGCGCTTCTTCGCCCGCATCGCCCAAGGCGGGAAGGCCCTCTGCCCGCGCATCCCATGCCGCGGCGACCCGCAAGGGCGGCGCATCCCCTGCGCGCGGGCAGGCTTCCCCCTCTTACAACGCCCCCTCGCTCTGGACGAAGGGCGCCCCGAGCAAGCCGCCTGCAGGAGGCCCCGTCCGCCGCGCGCTCGGATTCACGGGGCGGGCGCTGTTGTCCGTGCTCGCGCTCGCCGGGCGCGGGGCAAGCTGGGCCGCGCGCTCCCTCGGCTCGCTGGTGCGTCGCAGCCGCGTGGCGCTGGCCGTGACGGTGCTGGCAGCGGCGCTCGTGGCAGGCGGCGCGGTTGACTTTGGGCTGAACTGGGGAAAGGCCTACGCCGGCGTGAGCATCGGGGAGGTGGACGTGTCCGGCAAGGATGCCGAGGAGATGCGCGCGCTGGTGGAGCAGGCCTACGCCGCGCGCCTCGCGGCGGGCTCCGCCACCGTCTTCGCGAGCGACGACGCCGCAGCGCGGGTCGCCGACGCGGCGGCCCAGGCCGAGGACGAGGCCCTGGCCGAACAGCGCTCCGTGGAGGAGGCGCGGGCGGCCAAGCAGCTGTGGACGGCCGACGCAACCGCGCTCGGAGCCGTGCTGCCCGCCGAGCAGCTGGTGGAGGAGGCGCTCGCGGTGGGGCGCGAGGAGGGCGGGCTGGGCGCGCGCCTCGCGGCGCTCTTCGACGGATGGACCGTCGAGGTGCGGGCCGACTACGATGCGGGCGCGCTGGAGGAGCTGGCCGCCGACATAGACGCGACCATCGGCAGCCCGCGCGTGGACTTCGGTTTGGCCGTGGACGCGGGGCAGGCGCGCGTCACGGAGGGACACGACGGCTCCATGGTCGACCGCGCGGCGTTCGCCCGCGAGCTCGACCGGGCCTACCTTACGAGCCCGGACGGCAGGGGCTCCTTCGTGGCGCGCGCGGAATACGCGCCCCTGCGCATCGACCGCAACGAGGCCCAGGCGGCCTGCGATGCCGTTAACGCCGCCATCGCCGACGGCGCGCGCTTCACCTGGGCGGGCACCTCTTGGGAGGCGACAGCTGCCGACCTGGGAGAATGGGTGGTCGCCACGCCTGTTGAGCACGACGGCGGCTGGGTTCTCGCACCGTCGCTGGACGAGGCGAAGGCGAAGCCCGCCATCCTCGCCCACGTGCAGCAGACGCGCACGGGCGACCCCGTGCACGTGACGTTCGAGCGCGCAGACGACGAGGTGCGCGTGCGCACGGACGGCGCGGGCGAGGTGCCGCTCGCGGCCGAGACGGCGCGGGCGCTCGACGCGGCGCTGTTCGGGGCCGCCGACGGCGCGGGGAGCGACGGCGGCTCCGCGAGCGCGCACCGGCCCGGCCCCGGGCAGCCCGTCGAGGTGGCGGTGGGCAGCGGCACCGCCCCCGAGACGTCCACGTTCGACGAGGCCGTCTCGCTCGGGCTCGTGGCCGAGATATCCTCGTACACGACCGAGTTCACGAGCGGCGCGGGCACCGAGAACCGCAACCACAACATCCGCCTCGTATCCGACCTGCTGAACAACTCCGTGGCCCCGGCAGGCGGCACCTGGTCGTTCAACGGCACGTCGGGCGAATGCAACGCCGAGCGCGGCTTCCTGGGCGCAGGCGCCATCATCGACGGGGAGTACGACGACGCCGTGGGCGGCGGCATCTGCCAGGTGGCCACCACCGTGTTCAACGCGGTGTACGACGCCGGCTACCCCGTGCCCACGCGCCACAACCACTCGCTCTACATCGCCAGCTACCCCGCCGGCCGCGACGCGGCGGTCAGCTGGGACGAGCTCGACCTCGTGTGGAAGAACGACGGCGCTTCCGATGTTTTGATGCGCACCAGCTACACCGACACGTCCGTAACCGTTACACTGTACGGAGTCGATCCGGGCTACCACGTGAGCACCGACGTGGGGGAGTGGACCGAGGGGGAGAAGCACAAGACCAAGACCGAGCGCGACGACTCCATGGCGCCGGGCACGAGCTACGTCAAGACCGCGGGCACCGATGGCAGGAAGATCACGGTGATCCGCACGGTGACTTCCTCCGACGGAAGCATCCTGCACGAGGACCCGTTCTACTCGACGTACGATCCCATCACCGAGGTCGTGGTCGCGGGCCCCGAGACCCAGGAGAAGACGGACGGCGCGGCCGCCGGGGACGACGCCGCGAAGAAGCAGAACGAGGAAAGGTGACCGACCCGTGTACTACCAGCCAGACATCGAAACCATGCCGCGCGAGCAGCTGCGCGAGCTCCAGCTCGAGCGCATGAAGCAAAGCGTCCGCCACGCCTACGACAACGTGGCGTTCTACCAGCAGTCCTTCAACGAGGCGGGCGTCGCCCCCGACGACCTCCAGACCCTCGAGGACTTGGAGCGCCTCCCGTTCGTCGTGAAGCAGGACATGCGAGACGCCTACCCGTTCGGGCTGTTCGCCGTGCCGCAGAAGGACGTAGCGCGCATCCACGCGTCCTCCGGCACCACGGGCCAGGCCACGGTGGTGGGCCACACGGCGTCGGACCTCAAGAACTGGGGCGACTGCTTCGCCCGCGGCATCGCCATGGTAGGCGGCGACGAGAACTCCACCATCCAGGTGTCCTACGGCTACGGCCTGTTCACGGGCGGCCTGGGCGCGCACGCCGGCGGCGAGGCCATGGGCTGCTCGGTCATCCCCACGTCGTCGGGCAACACGCGCCGGCAGGTGCAGATGATGAAGGACTGCGGCACGGACATCCTGGCCTGCACGCCGTCCTACGCCCTCCTCATCGCGGACACCGCCATCGAGATGGGCTACGACCCGGCCACCGAGTTCAAGATCTCGGGCGGCATCTTCGGCGCCGAGCCGGCGTCGGACAACATGCGCGAGGAGATAGCCTCCAAGCTGGGCATCCAGTACTGCGACGTGTACGGCTTGTCCGAGATCATGGGCCCGGGCGTGGCCATGGAGTGCGCGGAACGCGCCGGCCTGCACGTGGCCGAGGACCACTTCTACTGCGAGATCCTGAACCCCGAGACGCTCAAGCCCGTGCCCGACGGCGAGTGGGGCGAGCTCGTCATCACCACGCTCACCCGCGAGTGCTGCCCGCTCGTGCGCTACCGCACGCGCGACGTCACGCGCATCATCTCCGAGCCGTGCGCATGCGGGCGCACGCACCGCAAGATCGACCAGCTGCGCGGCCGCACCGACGACATGCTCATCATCCGCGGCGTGAACGTGTTCCCCTCGCAGATCGAGCAGGTCATCACCGGCTTCCCGGAGATCGCCACGCACTATCAGATCATCCTCACCACGCGCGGCCCGCTCGATCACGTGGAGCTGCAGGTGGAGACGGTGCCCGACTTCCCGATCGACGAGGTGCGCAAGATCGAGGACCTGAAGCGTCGCCTGGGAGCAGAGCTGAAGAGCAACCTGCAGGTGTCGGTGGAGGTCAAGATCGTCGAGCCGAAGACCATTGCCCGCAGCGAGGGCAAAGCGAAGCGCGTCATCGACCAGAGGGAAGGGAAGTAAGCCATGATCGACCAGCTGACCGTGTTCCTGGAGAACGAGAAGGGGCGCCTGGCCGCCGCCTGCCAGACCCTCGCCGACGCGGGCATCAACCTGCATGCGCTGAACCTGGCCGACACGGCCGACTTCGGCGTCGTGCGCCTGCTGTGCGACACGCCCGAGGCGGCGGCCGGCGCGCTCAAGGCCGCCGGCTACCGTGCGGCCGTGACCCCCGTGCTGGGCGTGCGCGTGCCCAACGTGCCGGGCGGCCTGGCCAAGCTGCTTTCCTTCATGGACGAGCAGGAAGCCAACATAGAGTACGGCTATTGTTTTTCCGTGAACGAGAACGTTGCCATTGACGTGCTCAAGGTGGACGGCGATAGTGGGATCGAGGAGAAGCTGAAAGCTGCCGGTTTCGAGCCGGTACGACCCGAAGACATCTATGACCTGGACTAACACGATAAAGCAGACCGTGAAGGCACGGCGCGCGGGCCTGGTGGCTTGCGCGCTCGCCTTCACGCTTGCCTGGGGCGTTGCCGCGCCCGCACCGGCGCTCGCCGATGTGCGCAAGGCCGACGTCGTCTACGGCCAGACGGTGGAGGCGCGCGACCTGTCGGTGGCGCAGTGCCCGAACATCGACGCGGAGTACGCGCTGGTCATGGACGCGGACGGCACCGTCTACTTCGAGCGCAACGCCACCAGCCCCACGCAGATCGCCTCCATCACGAAGGTCATGACGGCCATCGTGGCGCTGGATGCCGTGGCTTCTGGCGCCGTGTCGCTCGATTCGACCGTTACCGTCTCGGCGGCCGCCGCCGCGGTGGGCGAATCGTCGGCAGGGTTGCAGGAGGGCGACGCCATGCCGCTCGAGGTGGCGCTCAAGGCGCTGCTCGTGCCGTCGGGCAACGACGCCGCCGTGGCCATCGCCGAGACGATCGGCGGCAGCGAGGACGCGTTCGTGGCCTCCATGAACGCGAAGGCGGCGGAACTCGGCTGCACCGACACCGTGTTCGAGAACCCGCACGGCTTGGACGACGGCGAGTTCGCCGGCGACCAGCACAGCTGCGCCGCCGACGTGGCGAAGATGGCCCGGTACGCCATGAGGAACGAGACGTTCCGCACCATCGTCGGCGGCGGCGACACGGGCATCGTGGTGGATCGCGCGGACGGCACGAGGGCCACCATCGAGCTGGAGTCCACCGACGAGCTCATGGACTACTACGACAAGGCCATCGGCATCAAGACCGGCTTCACGGCGCTCGCAGGCCCCTCGTTCGCCGGCGCGGCGAGCAACGGCGAGCTGGAGCTCTACGCCATCGTCATCCACTCGACGTCCGAGGCGCAGCGCTTCAACGACGCCGAGACGCTGTTCGAGTGGGTCTACGGGCACGAGATGGACTATCCGCTGGCCAACAGTGCCCAGACGACCTCCATGACGGCGGGTGGCCAGACGTCCGAAGTGCCCGTGGTGGCCGAGGTGCCGCACACGGAATGGATCGACAAGACCGTGAAGGCCACGCTCTCCGACCCCGAGGCGTCGGTGCGCATATTCGACCTGAACGGCAACGTGAGCCAGTCGCTCGAGTTCGACGAGGTCAAGGGCGACGTGAAGGCCGGCGACAAGGTGGGTACGATCACGTTCAAGCAGCGCAACGCCACCATCGCCACGCTCGACCTCGTGGCCTGCGAGGACGTGGCGGCGCCCGACGTGTTCCAGGGCATCGGCATCTGGTGGGACCGCCTGTTCAGGGGCCTGTCCGGTCAGCCCCAGACCGCCTCGGCCGTCACGCTGAACGAGACGCCGCTCGTCGTAGACAAGACCGCCGTCGCCGGCTAGGCGGCGCGCCCGATAGAAGGAGCCGCACATGACCGAGAGATGCCCCGTATGCAACAACGAGCTGGCGCCCGACGACGCTGCGTGCCCGCATTGCGGCTTCAAGCTGCTCGGCTCCACGCAGCGCTTCGCCCCCGTGGCGCTGCCCGACGAGTCGTTCTCGCCCGAGGCCAAGCCCGCCGCGGCGGCAGCCCTGCGCGTCGTGCGCGGCCCGCAGACCGGCGTGGTCATCCAGCTGGGCGACGCGCCGCAGACCATCGGTCGCAGTCCCCAGCGCGACGTGTTCCTGAACGACATGACCGTGTCGCGCGAGCACGCGCTCATCGAGCCGTGCGAGGGCGGCTACGCCATCCATGACACGAATTCCTTCAACGGCGTGTGGGTGAACAACGACAGCGTGGACGCCCCGCGCAAGCTGTGCAATGGCGACGTGATCCAGATAGGCGCGTTCTGCCTGCTGTACCAGGAGGAATAGGGGAGCGTCCGTAATCATGACTAAATGGCTAATGTACGAGATCGGAGGCTGTGGCACGATCTCCGCGCATTGCGCGCTGCCGTGACTTCCGCGACCTGGTGCTTTCCCGATGTTGTCCGTGCGGAGGCGTGGGAAACGTGCCATAGGCTCCGATTTCGTCCCGGAGGTAGCGTTTCCTCGAAGCGAACGAGTCGAGGGGCCCTCGCCGCTGTTCCCGGAAGCTCCTGCGGACGTGCCACTCTCGTGCGGCGCCCGCCGATGCGCCCCCTTCCGCGGATTTCCTCCGCCTACGACGGTTGAGCGGGCCGCTCGGCATTCGTTGCCGTATAATTCGCCATGGTAATCTCAAGCGGGGGAAGGTCGCTTATGGAATTGATGTCAGGAAACGAAGCCATCGCCCAGGGGGCATGGGAGGCCGGCGCGCACATCGGCGTCGCCTATCCCGGCACGCCCTCGACCGAGACGCTCGAGGCGTTCGCCAAGAAGGACGGCGTGTACGCCGAGTGGTGCGTGAACGAGAAGGTGGCCGTCGAGGTGGGGGTGGGAGCCTCCGCCGCGGGCGCGCGCGTGCTGTCCACCATGAAGCACGTGGGCGTGAACGTGGCGGCCGACCCGCTGTTCACCGCCGCCTACACGGGCGTGGGGGGCGGCCTGGTGGTTCTGGCCGCCGACGACCCCGGCATGTACTCGTCGCAGAACGAGCAGGACTCGCACCACTACGCCCGCGCGGCGCACATCCCCATGCTCGATCCCGCCGACTCCGCCGAGGCGCTGCGCTTCACGCGCGAGGCCTACGAGCTGTCCGAGCGCTTCGACGTGCCGGTGTTCATCCGCTCCACGGTGCGCGTGTCGCACACGAAGACGCCGGTGGAGCCCGGTCCGCGCGCCCAGGCAGCGCTCAAGCCCTACGAGAAGGACGCGGCGAAGTGGGTCATGATGCCCGCCTTCGCCAAACCGCGCCGCCGCGACCAGCTGGCGCGCGTCGAGGCGCTGCGCGCGTGGGCCGAGACGTGCCCCTACAACGAGGTCGTGCGCCGCGGCGACGCCGTGGGCGTCGTGTGCGCGGGCGCCGTGTACCAGCATGTGGTCGAGGCGCTGCCGGACGCGTCGGTTTTCAAGCTGGGCTGCACCTGGCCGCTGCCCGCCGAGGCGCTGCGCGCCTTCGCCGCGAGCGTTGAGGCGCTCTACGTGGTGGAGGAGGCGTCCGAGTACCTGACCGAAAGCGTGCGCGCGCTGGGTATCGAGGCAGCCCCGTTCGCGCATCCGCTGCCGGCCGACGGCGAGCTCACGCCCGGGCTCGTCCGCGCCGCCTTCGGGCTCGCGGAGCCCCCGCACGCCCCGACGCCCGAGGGCCTTCCCGGCCGCCCGCCGGCGCTCTGCCCCGGCTGCCCGCACCGCCTGGTGTTCAAGGAGCTCACGCGCCTCAAGGCCATCGTCACCGGCGACATCGGCTGCTACACGCTGGGCGCGCTGCCGCCGCTGTCCGCCATGGACACGTGCGTGGACATGGGCGCGTCGGTGTCGATGGCGCACGGCTTCGAGCTGGCGCTGGCGGGGACGGAGCATCGCCCGGTGGTGGCCGTCATCGGGGACTCCACGTTCGCGCATTCGGGCCTGTCGTCGCTCATCTCCACCGTGTACAACCGCGGCGGGGGCACGGTGTGCGTGCTCGACAACCGCACGACGGCCATGACGGGCCGCCAAGGCAACCCCTTCAACGGCGAGACGCTGCAGAAGCGCCCGAGCCGCGAGCTGGACCTGGAGGGCGTCGTGCGCGCGCTGGGCGTGGAGGACGTGCGCACCGTCGACCCGCACGATGCGCGTGCCGTGCGCGCGGCGCTCAAGGACGCCACGGGCACCGACGAGCTGTCCGTGCTCGTGTTCCGCGCGCCCTGCGTGCTGCTCGACCGCACGCGCAAGCCGGCCTTCCTGGTCACGGGGGCCTGCACGGCGTGCGGCGTGTGCCCGACGCTCGGCTGCCCGGCCATCGCCAAGGATGCCGGAACGGGCTGCGCCAGCATCGATCCGGGCCTGTGCATCGGGTGCGGCCAGTGCGCCCAGTACTGCGCCTTCAACGCTATCGAGCAGCCGGAAGGGGGCTCCCATGAGTAACGAGAACGCGACCACCGTGCTGCTCTGCGGCGTGGGCGGCCAGGGCACCATACTTGCAGCCGACCTTCTGGCCCATGCGGCACTCGAGGCCGGCACCTCGGTGAAGGTGTCGGAGATCCACGGCATGGCCCAGCGCGGCGGCGCCGTGACCACCGTGGTGCGCTTCGGCGACGAGGTGTCCTCCATGGTGTGCGACCCCGGAACGGCCGACTGCGTCGTGTCGTTCGAGACGACCGAGGCGCTGCGCAACCTGTCGTTTTTGGCCGAGGACGGCTACCTGCTGGTGGCCGACGAGGCCATAAAGCCGCTGCCCGTGGCCACGGGGCGCGCCTCCATGCCCGCCCGGGCCCGCGAGACGCTCGCCGACAGGGGAGCCACGCTCATCCCCGCAGGGGAGCTGGCCCGCGAGGCGGGCAGCGCCAAGTCGGTGAACGTCGTGCTGCTGGGCGCGCTGTCCACGCGGCTGCCGTTTGCCGTCGGGGCATGGGAGCGCGTCTTGGCCGACCGCGTGCCGCCCAAGACCGTGGAGGCGAACTTGGCGGCATTCCGCGCCGGTCGCGCGTTCGCCCTGCCAGCCGACGGCGCGGAGGGGGTGCGGGAAGCATGAGCGTTCAGCAGATCAGCGTGTTCCTGGAAAGCCAGCCGGGGCATCTGCGCCGTGTGCTCGACGCGTTCGAGGACGCGCACGTGAGCGTGCGCGGCTACAGCGCCTCCGACACGGGAGACTACGGCATCGTGCGCTTCATCGTGGACGACCCCCTGCGCGCGCTGGACGTGCTCGTGGACATGGGTGCCGCCGCCACGACGACCGATGTGCTGTGCGCGCGCCTGAACGACGAGCCGGGCGAGCTCGCACGGGTCATGGGCGTCATGGCCGACTGCGGCATCAACGTCACGTACAGCTACTCGCTCATATCCACCTATATCGCGCTGTCCGTGAAGGACCTTGCGCGCGCGGAGCAGCTGCTGGCGGGCGAGCCGGTGGAGCTCATCGGTCAGGACGACCTGGCGCGGGCGCTCGGCTCCGACGGCCCCAGCGCCACGGCGTGCACCGAGGGGCGGTGAGCGCCGTGGCAGACCTGACCGCGAAAGGAGCCGCTCTTGCGGCGGCCCGCGCCGGCGACTTCGCCGGCCTGCCCGTCTACGACCGCGCCAGGGAGTGCGCGCCGCGCGAGGAGGTGCGCGCGCTCCAGCTGGAGAAGCTGAAGGCCCAGGTGGCTTGGACCTACGACCGCGTGGCGTGGTACCGCGAGCGCATGGACGCCCTCGGCGTGGCGCCGGGGGACATCCGCTCGCTCGACGACGTGCGCAAGCTGCCGTTCACGGACAAGTCCGTGCTGCGCGACACGTTTCCCTACGGTCTGTTCGCCGTGCCGCTCGACGAGGTAGTGGAGCTGCACGCCTCTTCCGGCACGACCGGCAAGCCCATCGTCGTGGGCTACAACGCGCACGACATGGACGTGTGGAGCGACTGCATCGCGCGCCTGGCGCAGATGGCGGGCGTCGTGCCCGGCGACCGCGTGCAGATGGCGTTCGGCTACGGCATGTTCACCGGAGGTTTCGGCCTGCACTACGGCTGCCAGAAGCTCGGCTGCATGATGATCCCCGCCGGCTCGGGCAACACCGAGCGGCACATCGCCATGATAGGGGACTACGGCACCACGGTGCTCATTGCCACGCCCTCCTACGCCCTGCATATGTGCGAGGTGGGGGAGCGGCTGGGATTCGACTGGAAGGCGTCCACGCTGCGCGTGGGCCTGTTCGGAGGCGAACCGTGCCCGCCGGGCCTCAAGGCCGAGATCGAGGAGCGCATGCACATCGTATGTACCGACAACTACGGCCTGACCGAGGTCATGGGCCCGGGCGTGTCGGGCGAGTGCCTGGCGGCACGCGACATGCAGCATATCGCCGAGGACCATTTCCTGTGGGAGGTCGTGGATCCCGAGACCGGCGAGCCGGTGGGCGAGGGCGAGATGGGCGAGCTCGTGCTCACGCCGCTCGACAAGCAGGCCATCCCCGTGCTGCGCTACCGCACGCACGACCTGACGCGCGTGGTATGCGAGCCTTGCGCCTGCGGCCGCACGAGCGCGCGCATGCAGAAGGTGCGCGCCCGCTGCGACGATATGCTCATCATCCGCGGCACGAACGTGTTCCCGAGCCAGGTGGAGGACGTGCTCTCCGGCATCCGGGGCGTCACGCCGCACTACCGCATCGTCGTGGAGACGGCGAACGGCCTCGACAGGATGACGGTGCACGTGGAGCTGAAGCCCGAGGCTTTCTCGGACTCGTTCGAGGAGATGGAGGGCCTGCGGCGCGCCATAGAGGAGAAGCTCAAGGGCGTGCTCCTGGTGGGCGTGCGCGTGAAGCTGGTGGAGCCGGGCGGCATCGAGCGCACCACCGGCAAGGCCAAGCACGTGGAAGACCTGAGGAAGTAGAGGGCACCGCATGGCCGCCCCCTCGCCAACCGTCCCCGTCGTCGGGCGTTTTGCGCCGTCCCCGACCGGGAGGATGCATGCGGGCAACGTGTTCGCGGCGCTCGCCGCCTGGCTCGTGGCGAAGTCGCAGGGTGGGCGGATGGTGCTGCGCATCGAGGACCTCGACGCCGAGCGCTCCAAGCCGGCCTACATCGACGCGGTGCAGCGCGATCTCGAGGCGCTCGGCCTCACCTGGGACGAGGGGCCGTACTTCCAGCACGACCGCACGGAGGCCTATCGCGCCGCCTTCGACGGGCTGGCCGCACGCGAACTCGTGTACCCCTGCTTCTGCACGCGCGCCGACCTGCACGCCGCCTCCGCGCCGCATCGGGGCGAGAAGCCGGTGTACCCGGGCACGTGCCGGGAGCTTTCCGCCGCAGAGCGCGCCTCACGTGCGCTGGAGCGCACGCCCGCCCAGCGCCTGCGGGTGCCCCATGAGGAGGTGGCGTTCACCGACCAGGTGCAGGGCTCCTATGCGCAGAACCTCGCGCAGGACTGCGGCGACTTCCTCGTGTGCCGCTCGGACGGGGCGTTCGCCTACCAGCTGGCCGTGGTGGTGGACGATGCCGAGCAGGGCGTGAGCTCGGTGGTGCGCGGCGTGGACCTCTTGTGCTCGACGCCGCAGCAGATCTACCTGCAGAGCTTGCTGGGGCTGCCGCACCCGGACTACGCGCACGTCCCGCTGCTCGTCGCCGAGCGCGACCGGCGCCTCTCGAAGCGTGACCGCGACGCCGCCCTCGATGCGCTGCTCGCGCGCTTCAAGACGCCTGAGGCCGTCGTCGGGCACATCGCCGGCCTCACCGGCCTCGCGCCCTCCTGCGACCCCGCCACCCCCGAGGAGCTGCTCGCGACGTTCGACCTCGCCGCCCTGCCGACAGCCTTCCCCGACCTCGTGCAGGTGCGCTGGGAATAGATGCTCGACCTACAGCCCGGCGAACAGGATGCCCACGAGGGCGACGACGGCTATGATGGCCAGGGTGAGATGGTGGCGAGGGGCAGGTGGTCGAGGCGCGCGGCGTGCGCACGGGAGGCCATGCGGGGATCTTGCGAGGAGGCGCTCTCCTTGGGACGGTCGGGCCGCTGCACGACGAAGAACCACACCATGGCGACAAGCAAAGCCACGAACGCCACGTTGTTGACCAGAGTGGCCGCGGAGGCGAGCAGGGCGTTGCCGGCCAGCTTCGCCCCTTCGAACGCGAGCAGCGTGGCCACGAGCACGCAGGCTGCGAGCAGCACCACGGCCATGCGCCGCCCCATCTTGCGGACGCCACCCGCACCGGAGAGCCCGGCCGCGGACCCGACGGCGCTCTCGGCCTCCTCGACGGCTGCGGCGCCTCCCGCCACGAGGAACAGCCACTTCCCCTTCCAGAACATGAACGCTGCCAGCGCGAACGCGACGAGTGCCGCCGTGGCCGCCGCAAAGGCGGCGATAGTGGTGCCATCCATCCGAAACCTCGCAGTCTTGTATCGTATCCTTGGTTGCCTTCGGCTTGATTATAGCGCTCCTGCCGAAGGGGAGGGGTGGGCTGCCGATGGGTTCTCTGGAGATTGCGGGCATGGTAGAATGAGGGAAACGAGCAAGGTGCCTGATGGGCTGCCGGTTCGCGCAGCCTTGGACACGGGAGAAAGCGGGTCTGCTATGGGTTACGGAGCGATCTTGGTCGCATACGATGGTTCGGCACCCTCGAACCGTGCACTGGCGGACGCCCTCGAGCTCGTTGAATGCGGGCTGGGCACGCGGGTGGTGGTGCTGAGCGTCAGCGATCCTCTGAAGATGGAGGATCCCGCATTCGTAGCCGCGGCGCGCGCTGCAGGCGTGCTGCTGTCGCTCGGCGGCGACGAGAAGGCGAGCCTCGAAGCCCTCGAGGAGCAGGTTGCCGACCGCATCGCGCACCACGAGGGCGCGGTCGACCTGCGCGTGGCGTTCGGGAAGCCCCAGGAGGCCATCGTCCGCGAGGCGGCTCAGGAGCCCTGCGGCCTCATCGTCATGGGCAGCCGCGGCCTGGGCGCCATCAAGGGCATGCTCGGCAGCGTGAGCACGGCCGTGCTCCACGCCTCGCCCGTGCCGGTGCTCATCACGAAGTAGTCGTGCAAGCAGCCGGCGTCTACACGACCCCGGCGCGGCCCAGCACGTTCGCCTCGGGAGCGCGCGGTCGCCCGCGGAAGGGGCGGAAGGCGAGCAACGACTGGGAAGACTACGCTCAGCCGGTCGCCAAGGGAATCACGACCAGCATGACTATCAGGTAGATTCCCAGAATGGCGAGGAGCACGCGACCGGACAGGCGGTCGAGCCTCCGATCCTCGGCCGTCCGGGAATCCTGCCCCGCACCCTCCCGTCCGCAGCATGCCTTGCGGCCCTGGACATTAGACCATACCACGATCCAGATGCAGGGAACGACGATGCCGGCTATGCCCGCTGCGACCAAGGCGTCGGACACCGCCCCGGCCGACGGCCCTCCCGCCGCCTCGACGATCGAGGAGGCGGCGAGCGTCGCCAGGGAACCGCAACAGCAGAGCATGACCACGCCCATGCGGCGCCCGAGAGCGCGCTGGAAGGGACTCTTCTGCTCCTCGTCGGACACGAGGTTGTTGCCGGCGATGAGCCGCAGCCACTGCCCATGCCAGAACTTCCAGCCCAATACCCCGAAGAGGGCGAACATCGCGAGGCAGAACACTGCCCCCGCCAGGTGCTTTCCGAACTCCTCCATCGGCCCCCCGTCTCAACGACCAACCGGTCGCACCAGTATAGCAAAGCGCCGTTGCGAGGCGCGCCGGACAATGTGCATGCAGGCAGGGCGGCATGAATCGCGTTGCAGGTCAGCTGTGGCCAGCCGCAAAGCTGGCATGCCGTCAGGCGAACAGCAGCGACAGGGCCGTGAGCACGATGCAGGTGGCTGCGAGGGTGACGGCCAGGCGCGAAGAGCCGCCGGCGAAGTAGGGGCGGCCGTGCACCTTGCAGTGGCAGGCCACGGTCCACACGACGCAGCCACCGTATGCCAGGAGCGCCACGCCGCTCACCACGAAGCCGGCCTGCACGAACAGGGCGCTGCCTGCCAATCGCCCCATCTCGGACGCCATGAGCGTGGCGACCACCGCGAAGCAGGCGACCATGACCCAGGAGAGGCGCCGGCCCGTCTCGCGGGTGCCGGCGGGGAAGAACGTGCCCTTCCTCGTGTGCTCGGGCCGGGCCACGAGGAACTGCCAGCGACCGTTCCATAACTGGACGGCCAGCAGGGCCGACGCGACGAGCAGCGCGATCCCCACCGCGAAACGGACGATCTCCATAGCGCATCCTCCTTGCTCTGTCGCGCCGGCCCGACGGTCGAGCGCCGGGCCGGCTGCGATCCCTATACGGCGAGAACGACGCCGCTCGCGAAGATGGCGGCGGCGTAGAACGCCCCGAGCGCCACGTTCACGCTGCACACCTGCGCCATGGCCCCCACGCGGGCGGGCGGCGCCAGGGGGTTCTTCAGCAGCGCGCCCACGAGCGGGCAGGCGGCCAGCAGCATGAACGGCACCACCACGAGCCCGCCCGTGAAGAACACGGCCACGAGCGCCACGATGGCGGCGATCCACGCGAGGAGCACGGCATGGTAGAGCCGCCGCGCCCGCTCGCGGCCGAGCAGCACGGAAAGCGTGCGGCGCCCGGCTTGGACGTCCTTCTCCACGTCGCAGGTGTTGTTCGTGAACATGATGAGGCCCACGCCCAGCACGGTGGGCACGGCCCACAGAAGCGCCCGCAGGTCGAACGAGCCCGTGAGCGCCTGGTAGCAGGCGAGCGGGATGAGGCCTCCCATGACGAGTCCGCTCACCAGCTCGCCGATGGGCAGGTAGGAGATGGGCGTCCTGCCCGCCGAGTACAGCACGACGACCACGGCGCCCACGGCGCCGATGGCGAGGGGTATCCACCCCGCAGCCCAGATGACGTAGGCGCCGAGCAGGAACGCCGCCGCGAGGAAGCCCACGGCCAGCGCGAGCGCCGCGCGCGGGTCCACGTTGTTGTACACCAGCACGGCATCGGTCGGGTCCACGTTGTCGTCCGCGGAGTCCGCGCCCTTCACGTAATCGTAGTAGTCGTTGAACGTGTTCACGGCGGACTGCATGAGCACGCAGATGGCCAGCAGCGTGAACGCCATCGTCACCGACACGCCCCCCGTCGTCGCAGCAGCGGCGGCGACGGCGACGAGCGCCGGCAGGATGGCCGCCGGCCACGTGTGAGGCGCGGCCAGCTGCAACGCCATGCGAGCGGAAAGCCGGCCGTAGGGCGCCCGCCGCCCCGCGCCTTCCTCGATGCCGCCTGCTGCCGATACCTCGCTCATTGCCTTCGTCCTTTCCGGTCGTACGCCTCGCGCCGCCGTGCCAGCCAGGTGGACGGGGAGGGCTTGAAGCGCCTGACGGTCTCGTCTTTCAGGATGCCGCCCAAGCTGCCGAGCGTCTTCCAGATGAAGCTCTTCGTCTCGGCGTCCAGCTTCGTGCCCGAGCCCAGCAGCCGCCTCGTGTTCGCGAAAAGGCCCTCCTGGAACTCGGCCCACGTGCTGGCCTCCGTGGAGGCGAACAGCTCGTAGATGGTGTCGATGAAGCGCTCGCGCTCGGCCGGCGTCTTGCCGCGCAGCCACGCGTCCAGCGCCTCGTCGAAGAACACGGCCGCGCGGTTGAGCGCATCCTGGTACACGAAGTCGTCGCCGTCCACCTGCCAGGAGAACGGCTCGTGCTGGAACACCGACAGCGCAGAGGACTGCACCACGCGGTAGTCGGGCCGCCGCTCCAAGATCATGCCGAACGCGGAGGACTCGGGCACCGTCTTGTGCAGCAGCGCCGCGAAGCGCCCGTCGTGGATGCGGGGCGACGGATCGTCCAGGAACGAGGGCCCGTCGTGGTTGTAGACGCCCGCGAGCCGCGCGTAGGCGCCCCCGTCGACCACGAGCGCCGCGAACTCGGCAAGGTTGCCGCCCTTGGAGTGGCCGCAGGCCACAAGCGGCCCTTCCACGGCCGACGCCACGCCCGAGAGATAGGCGGCCGCCGCGCGCTGGGAGGGGATAACCTCCTTGAAGCAGAGGTTGAAGTCCTCCTTCCAGCCCGCGAAGCTGCCGTCGGTCCCGCGGAACGCCAGGCAGGCGAACTCGCCTCGCCCGGCGCGCGCCCCGCAGGCTCGCCCCTCGTAGAGCGCGCCCTCCGCCTCGGCGGCGACGCGGCCGGGGACGACGAACGTCGTTGCCGAGAACTGCTTCTCCACGGCATCCGAGCGCTCGTTGGCGTAGAAGGCCAGCTTCACATCGCGGAAGCGCCGGCTGGCCATGAGGACGCGCAGGAACGCGCGCGCGTCCTTCGCGTCCTCCAGCCAGCTCGCGCACGTGAGGGCGCGCCAGTCGGCGAGCGCCACCACGTCGTGCAGGAGCACGCGCTCGGGCGACGAGGGGTCCACGAGCCCGCACGCCTCGTAGTTGAAGTAGCAGAGCGTGGAGAACACGAGACTGTCGACGGGGTTGAACGGTGATTCCGCGAACGTTCGCTGGTTTTCCTGGATATACGATACGATATTGCCCATAGGACCATGGTATCAAAACGGAAGGGACGTGAGAGCGGCCATGCGGGTTTGCACGCCAATAACCATACGCTACGGCGAGACGGACATGATGGGCGTCGTCTACCACGCCAACTACCTGCTGTACTTCGAGGACGCGCGCACGGCGTTCCTCGAGGCGCTGGGCTACCCCTACGCACGCATCGAGGAGGCGGGGCTCATGTCGCCGGTGACGCACATGGAATGCGACTACCGCGAGCCGCTGCGCTACGGGGAGGGGGCGGTCGTGCGCACGCGCGTCGTGCTGTCGCGCCCGACGAAGACCGTGTACGCCTACGAGGTGTTCAAGGAAGGGCAGGACATGGACGCCGACAAGCCGTGCTGCACGGGCCGCAGCACGCACTGCCTGGTCGATGCCGCCACGTTCAAGCCCGTCAGCCTCAAGCGCCGCGTGCCCGAGCTGTACGAGCGCTACGCGGAGGCGCTCGAGCCGGACGAGGAGGAGGGCCGATGACCGCGCCTTTCCGCATCCTGTTCGTCTGCCATGGCAACATCTGCCGCTCCCCGATGGCCGAGTTCGTCATGAAGGACCTCGTTGAGCGGCGCGGCCTGGATGGGTGCTTCTCCATCGCCTCGGCCGCCACGCACGACGACGAGATCGGCAGCCCCGTGCATCCCGGCACGCGCGGCGTGCTGGAGGCGCAGGGCATCGACTGCTCGGGCAAGACCGCCCGCCGATTGGGCCGCGCCGATGCCGGCAAGTGGGACCTGTTCGTGGGCATGGACGAGGCGAACATGCGCGACCTGCGCCTCCAGCTGGGGCGGGGGGCCGAGGGACGCTGCCGCAAGCTGTTGGAGTTCGCCGGCTCCGACCGCGACGTGGCGGACCCGTGGTACACGGGCGATTTCGACGTCACCTACGACGACGTGCTCGCCGGTTGCACCGGGCTCCTGTCCCTCCTCGTCGGCGATGACGCCGAGGGCCGGTGCCCCGGCGGTGCGCGGTTAGGGTAGCGCAGCGCATGGACATCGCCGTCCTCGACTTCATCCAGGCGCACCTGCGCTCGCCGCTCATGGACGCGCTCATGCTCGCGGCCACGCACCTGGGCGACCTTGCGCTCGTGTGGCTTGTCGCGGGCGCCGTGCTGGCGGCCCAGCCGCGGCACCGCCGCTACGGGGCAGCCGTGGTGCTTGCCGTGGCGGCCACGGCGGCGCTCGGCATGCTGGTGCTGAAGCCGCTGTTCGGGCGGGTGAGGCCGTTCGAGGCCTACGGCTTCATGGGCCTGCTCGTCCCGCCGCCTGCCGGCGACTCGTTCCCCTCGAACCACTCGATGGTGTCGTTCGCGGCGGCCGCCGCGCTCTGCTGCGTGCCCGGCAGGGGGCGCCTGTCCGTGGCGCTCAAGGTGGCCGGCGTGGCGCTGGCGTGCCTCATCGCCTTCTCGCGCCTGTACCTGTACGTGCACTACCCGAGCGACATCCTCGTGGGCGCCGTGGTCGGCGTGGCCGTGGGCGTGCTGTCAGTCAGGCTCGTGCTGCGGCTCTGGCCCGAGAAGACGCCGTCCTGATCTCGTTCGGACCCCGCGCCGCCACCGTGCGCAAGGCCAATCGGTGAGCGGTAGATACCGTAATCCTGCATGAAACGGGGACCGCGCCCCCGGATTTCCGCATAGGCTCTGCAAGGCCTTCCAGAATTTGCGGTAAACGGTCGGTCAACACCTTTTCCGCTGGTCAGTAAATCGCCTGAAAAGTATTTTGTGCAGATGCACAAAACGATATAATGCAGCCCTCCCGCAAAGCGGGGGGCCTTGCAGGGCCGCATCCCCAAGGGAAGCGCGGAGCCGCACGGGCCGAACGAACGCAATCGTCAAGCGAGCACTCGAGAAAGCAGGTACCCCAATGAGCGGTGACAACGTAGTCCTGGCACGGAACGTGGAGGGCGCGCCCGTAAGCCCCCTGCACGCGCAAGCCGCGGCATTCTCCCATTACAACAACCTGTCGGCCCAGCTGCCCCTCGACCCGGAGACCGGCGAGCTGGTCGAAGGCGGCGCCCTGGAGCAGGCCGCCCAGTGCTTCGAGAACCTCGAAGCCGTGGCGGAGGGCATCGGCCACACGCTGGGCGACGTGGCGCGCCTCACCGTGTTCGTGCGCGACATCCGCGACCTGGACGCCGTGGACGAGGCGTTCCGGGCCTACTTCCCGACCTACGTGCCCGCCCGCACGAACCTTGCCGTGGCGGCGCTGCCCCTGGATGCGCTCGTGCAGGTGGAGGCGCTCCTCACCAACGGCGAGGGCACCATCCCCGACGCGCCCCAGGCCGGCGACCTCGTGAAGTACGTGAGCAACACGCACAACGCGCCCTACGATGCCCTGTCCTCGCAGACCGTGGCCTTCTCGCACTACAACAACATCTCCGCCCAGCTGCCCCTCGACCCCGCGTCGAACCAGATCGTGGTCGGCGGCGTCGCGGAGCAGGCCGCTCAGTGCCTCAAGAACATCAAGGCCGTCCTCACGAGCGTCGACGTGCCCTTCGACGACATCGTCAAGATCACCGTCTTCCTGAAGGACCTGGCCGACATCGACGCCGTCGACGAGGTGTACACGCGCTTCTTCCCGGATTCGGGCATCGCGCGCGCCGTGGGCTACCTGCCCGCCCGCACGGTCGTCGAGGTCGCCGACCTGCCGCTGCACGCGCTCGTGCAGATCGAGGCCGTCGTGTCGCACGGCGACGGCACGCCCCCGCAGGAGGTCGAGGCCCGTCACGGCCTGATCATCGAGGCGAACAACACCGACGCCGCCCCTGTGAGCGCGCTCTCCACGCAGTCCGTGGCCTTCTCGCACTACAACAACATTTCCGCCCAGCTGGGCGTCGACGCCGCGACGGGCGAGCTCGTCGCCGGCGGCGTGGCCGAGCAGGCCGAGCAGGCGTGCAAGAACATCCAGGCCATCATCGAGAACGTCGAGCACACGATGGCCGACGCCGTGAAGGTGAACGTGTACCTGCGCGACCTCGCGGACCTCGCCGCGGTCGAGGACGTGTGCGCCCGCTGCTTCCCCGGCACCCCCGCGTTCCGCGCCGTGGGCACCTCCGCCCTTCCGATGGACGCGCTCGTCATGATCGACGCCATCTTCGGCAACGCCGAGGGCACCCCGCCCGTGGCGTAAGCGCGAACCCCCTTTCGCCCCCCCCCTCTCTCTCCTCGGAAAGCCCCCGGATGCAGCAGCAGCCGGGGGCTTCTCTTCCGCTGGGGGCCGGATGCATCGGGCGACCTTGCCCGCGCTTCCCCGGCCGTGCGGCAGACGGCGGTCAGCCGGCGCGCTTCGCGGGGGGCTTGCGCTTCGGCTTGGGAGCCTTCCCGCCTTCGGTGCTGCTGCTCGCCTCCGCTCCTCCGGCATCCTCGCCGGTGCGGGCCTTCAGGCTGGCAGCGAGGGCGTCCATGAGGTTGATGACGTTCGCGGGCTGGGAGGCGGGCTTCTCGGGGGTCACCTGCTTGCCGGCTATCTTGTCCTGGATGAGGCCCATGAGCTTCTCTTGGTAGGCGTTCTTGAAGCGGGCGGGGTCGAAGGGCTCGGCCATGCTCTCCACCAGGCGCTTCGCCATGTCCAGCTCCGCCTCGCCCACGGCGGGGCGCTCGGCCGGCTTCGGGAGGTCGCGCACCTCGCTCTGGTAGTGCAGCGTCATCATGACCAGGTCGTCGCCGTAGGGGATGAGCGCCAGCGGCGTCTCGGAGTTGCCCAGCACCGTGGTGCCGATGGCAGCCTTGCCCTCCTCGACCATGGCCAGGCGCAGGAGCTCGAGCGGCTTCTCGCCGCCGGGCTGGGCCATCACCTGGTAGGGCTTCTCGAAGTAGACGGGCGGCACCTCCTGCAGGTCCACGAACTGCACGATCTTCATGGCGCGGTCGGCGTCGGTCTTGATGGCGTCCAGCTCCTCGTCGCTCACCACCACGTACTTGCCCTTCTCGTACTGGTAGCCGCGCACGATGTCCTCCGGGCCCAGCTCCCGGTTGCAGTCGGGGCATGTCTTCACGTAGCGCACGCGCTGCATGCTCTCCTTCGCCAGCTGGTTGAAGCGCACGGCGTCGTCCTGGGTGGCGGGGTAGAGCTCCACCGGTATGTAGACGAGGCCGAAGGCGATCGCGCCTTTTCTTCCTGCCATGGAGCCTCCTGTCGGTCGGGAACCGGCCGGATCGCGGCCGGGCCTGCATCGTAGCGCAGCGCGGCCCGGCTCGCGGCCTTAGCCGGCCTTGCCGAGGGCGACCTGCTGCTGAAGCGGTGATGGCGCGTTGACGGATCGGTTGCGGTTGCCGACGGCCGCGCGGGCTGCGTTATGCTGGAGGCTCCGCACCGACGCGGACGCGCCGGAACACGAGGAAGGAGCCGGGCAATGCCCGCAGACGTCGTCTATTGGATAGGCTTTGCCGTGGCGCTCGCGTTCATCGTGTTCGGCGCCGACGACCTGCTATGGGACGTGTTCGCCCTGTTCCGCCGCGTGGGCCGCAAGAAGGTTCCGCTTGCGCGCATCAACGAGAAGCCGCCCAAGATGCTGGCCGTGGTCATTGCCGCCTGGCACGAGGACGCCGTGATCGGCGAGGTGATAGACAACCTGGTGGCCTCGGCACAGTACCCGCGCGAGCTCTACCGCGTGTTCCTGGGCGTGTACCCCAACGACGGTGCCACCCTGGCCGTGGCCCGCGCGCTGGAGGCGCGCCATGGGGGCACCGTCGCGGTGGCGGTGAACAGCCGGCCCGGCCCCACGTCGAAGGCTGACAACATCAACCACACGTTAAGCCTCATTCGGGGGTACGAGCGCGACCACGACGTGCGCTTCGCCAGCGTGACCATCCACGACGCCGAGGACGTGGTGCATCCCAACGAGTTCAAGATGACCAGCTACCTCATCGACGACTACGACGCGCTGCAGTTCCCCGTGTTCCCGCTCATCCGCATGCCCCGGCTGCGCCTGTTCCTCAAGACGCTCACGACGTCCACCTACGCCGACGAGTTCGCCGAGCACCACTTCCGCACCATGGTCATGCGCGACGAGCTGGGCTTCGTGCCGTCGGCCGGCACCGGCTTCGCCGTGGGGCGGCGCGTGCTGGACGCGTTCGGCGAGGGGGAGCTGCTGCCCGAGGACAGCCTGACCGAGGACTACCGGCTGTCGCTCACGCTGCGCATGCGGGGCTTCCGCGTGCACTACGTGCTGGAGCGGGTGCCGCGCGTCGACGCGCAGGGAAGGGCGGTATGGGACTACATCGCCACGCGCTCGCTGTTCCCCTCCGCGTTCCGGGCGGCCGTGCGCCAGAAGGCGCGCTGGGTGTACGGCATCACCATGCAGAGCGCGAGCCTGGGCGACGTGTTCGGCAAAAGCGCGCTCACGTTCGCCGAGCGCACGTTCCTGTACAAGGACCTCAAGGCGAAGTTCGCGAACTTCGTGCTGCTTCCCGGCTATGCCGTGTTCGCGTACTTCCTCGTGCAGACGCTCGCGCCCCAGCTGGGCTTGCCCGTCATGTTCCCGCTGTTCAGCCCCTCGTGGTGGATGTGCGTGCTGTTGCTGTTCATGATGGTGGAGCGCCAGGTTCTGCGGGCCCGTGCGCTCGTGAGCGTATACGGATGGCGGTCGATGGCGTTCTCCGTGCTGCTGCCGCCGCTGTTCCCTTTGCGGCTTCTGTGGGGGAACCTCATCAACCTGTGCGTGACGTTCCGGGCCTGGCGGCAGAAGGCCGCGTTCACGCTGGCCCGCAACCGCGAGCGGCGCGCGGCAGCGGGGGCGCAGGGCTCGTCCGCGTCGGCCGACCGGAACGGCGGCGCGCGCGGGCGGGCGGGAGGCGGGAAGGGGGGCCGCGCCGCAGGCGTGCCGCAGGAGGGAGCAGGCGCGCCGGGTTCCGCCGGCACGGCGGACAGGGCCGCCCAGGAGGCCGGCATGCGCATCGCGGCCGAGGACGGGGGCGCCGCCCCGGCGGGGGCGGCCGAGGGCGCGGCAGATGGCGGCACGGCCGCGCCTGCCGCGTCCCGGCCCGCCTGGAGCAAGACCGACCACGAGTTCCTGCCGGAGCCCGTGCTCGCACGCTACCGGCGCCTGCTGGGCGACACGCTGCTCGAGCGCGACGCCGTCACCCCCGCCGAGCTGGAGCGCGCCCTCGCCCGCGCGCGCCGCGACGGCGTGCCGCTCGGCCGGGCGCTGCTGGCGGAGGGCAGCGTGGAGCGGCGCAGCCTGGCGCAGGCGCTCGCGCTGCAGCAGCAGACCCTATTCGTGGAGGCGCGCGGGAACCTCGTGCGCCCCGACCTGCTGCGGCGACTCCCGCCCGGAACGGCGGCGCGCTTCGGGCTCCTGCCCCTCGCCGCGTCGCCGAAGGGCTGGATCGTCCTCGTGGACGATGACGCGGCCGCGGCGGCCCGGGCCGAGCTGCCCGCTCTGCTGGGCGCGCCGGCGTTCCTTCTGTACGGGAGCGCGACCGACCTGGGCGAGGCGCTTTCCTCTGCCTCCGCCGCCCTCGCGCGCGGTTCCCTCGAGACCGCGCCGCAGCTGGCGGCGGCCGAGGCGCTGCTCGGCTCCCCGCACGTCGCGCTCGGCCAGGCGGGCATCGCCCTGGGCTACGCGCTGCACCTCGGCCAGCCGCTGGAAGCGGTGGTGCGCGGCATGGGCATCGCCGTGTCGCGCGGCCGCGCGCCGGAGGAGGAGCAGGCGGACGCCCCTGCCGCCTCCGCCGGCGCCCCGTCCTGACGCGCGGATCGGGTCCGCGCGACCTCCCGGCGCTTTCCCCCTCCCCTTGTCCTATAATGGGCGCAACTTCAGGTCGAGGCTCGTCGAAGGGGATCGAGGGGAACATGCGCAAGCAGACGGCGGCCTTCGCCGCCATTGCCGTCGCGGTGAACGTGGCGGCGCTCGTCATCATAGGCGCCGGGGAGCGGGAGATGATCCACGCCCAGCTGGATGCCGAGACCGACCGCGTGGAGCAGCGCTTCGACGACGTCATGGACGGATACGGACACTCGTTCTCGCTGCTGGTGCAGATGGTGGAGAACCAGATGGCGGCCGACCCCGGCGCAGACGGCATGGAGGCCTTCCTCAAGCGCATGGACGCCCCGCTGCTCGCCATCGAGGGCGAGGCGTTCGACGGGCTGTACCTGTACTACCAGGGACGCTACCTCTACAGCTGGGACACGCCGTACTCCGTGTACGAGGAGTCGGGCTACGTGGCCACCGAGCGGCCCTGGTACCAGGCGGCCGTGGCGGCGCAGGGCGAGCCGGCCTTCACGCCGCCTTACCTGAGCTACGCGAACGACTACGTGCTCTCGACCATCGCGCAGCTGCAGCCCGACGGCGAGACGGTCGTGGCGAACGACCTGAAGATGGGCGACATCCAGAAAGCGGCCGCCGCCCCCGAGCGCTTCGAAGGCGGGCAGGTCGTGATCTTCGACGAGGGGGGCACCGTCATAGGCAGCACCGACTCCTCCTACCTGGGCGGCAACCTGGCCGCCTCCGCCGACGAGGCCGAGGCGGCGGCCCGCGAGGCCCGCGAGGCGGCGCAGGGCGCGTTCGCGTCAGACGAGGAGCGCGCCAAGGCCGCGGGCAAGGCCGACGCTGCCGAGGCGTTCGCGGCGTTCCGGCGCGGTTTCGAGGGCGGCCTCGCCGCACTCCGGGACCAGCCCGGATCGGCGCAGGCGGTGGAGCTGGACGGAGGAAGCTGGTACGTGTCCCTGCGGCAGGAGGGGGGCTACGGCTTCCTCGTCATGGCGCCGGCGCTCTCGGCCTGGGCCGCCACGGCCACCACGTGGCTCGTGCCGCTGCTGCTGGTGGAGCTGCTGCTGGTGTACGTGCTCATGCAGGCGTCCCGCTGGATGAAGAACCGCGAGCTCAAGGCCGCCTACGTGGAGCTCGGCCAGATGCAGCGCCGCCTGGAGATAGCGCTTGCCGCGGCGCAGAAGGACGCCGCGATCGACGACCTCACCGGCATGATGAACGTGCGCTCGTTCCGGAAGGCCGTCACGTCGCTGCTCGGCGAGATGGGGGAGGGCGACCGCGGCATCTTCATCATGCTGGACGGCGACCGCTTCAAGGCCGTGAACGACACGTACGGCCACGACGCGGGCGACGAGGCCATCAAGCTGTCGGCGCAGATGATCGTGGGCCGCATCAGGACCGTCGACCTCGCGTCGCGGCTCCACGGCGACGAGTTCGCCATCTTCCTGTCGGGCACCGACGACTACGAGGTAGCGCAGCGCCTGGTGAGGGACATCAACGACACCATCGCCCGAGAGGCCGAGCGGCGCGGCGTGCCGTCCATCAGCCTGTCTGCCGGCGCCGTGGCCGCCGCGCGCGGCGACGGCTACCTCGACCTGTCGAAGAAGGCGGACGCCGCCCTCTACCGCGCCAAGGAGGGGCACTCCGGAGGCTTTGCCCGCGCCAACGCGTAGGCGCGGGCGGGACGGGGCGTCAGGCCCGGCCGAACGTTTCGCGCAGGGCTGCGCGTATGCGCTCGGCGGCATGCCCGTCGCCGTAAGGGTCGGGTGCGGCCGCCATGCGCGCGTAGAGCGCGGCGTCGTCCAGCAGCGCGCCCAGCGAGCGGCGCACACCCTCGTAGGTCGTGCCCGCGAGCAGGGCGCAGCCGGCCTCCACGGCCTCGGGGCGCTCGGTCACGTCGCGCAGCACGATCACCGGCACGTCCAGGGCCGGCGCCTCCTCCTGCACGCCGCCCGAGTCCGTGAGCATGAGGCTGCACCGCGCCATGAGGTTCGAGAAGTCGCCGTAGTCGAGCGGTTCCACCAGATGAACGCGGGGCGCCCCGCCCAGCTCGCGCTCTGCGACCTCGCGCACGGCCGGGTTGCGGTGCACCGGGAACACCACCTCCACGTCGTCGCGCGCGGCCGCCTCGTCGCGCACGGCCGCGAGCATGCGCGCGAGGGGCGCCCCCAGGTTCTCGCGCCGATGGCAGGTGAGCCCGATGACGCGCCTGCCCGCGAAGTCGACCCGCCCCAGCTCCGGCGCGTGGAAGCGGTAGGCTGGGCCCACCACGGACAGCAGCGCGTCGATGACCGTGTTCCCCGTGACCCATACGTCGCGCGCCTCGGCGCCCTCGGCGCCGAGGTTGGCGCGGTTGCGCTCGGTGGGGGCGTAGTGCCAGGTGGCGATCGTCGAGACGAGGCGCCGGTTCATCTCCTCGGGGAAGGGCTCCCAGCGGCGGTGCGAGCGCAGCCCTGCCTCCACGTGGCCGACGGGAACCTGGGCGTAGAAGGCGGCCAGCGCCACGGCGAATGTCGTGGTGGTGTCGCCGTGCACGAGCACGACGTCGGGCGGCGCGCCGCCCAGCACGTCCGCGGCGCCCTCCAGTATGCGGGCCGTGAGCCCCGGCAGCGCCTGGCGCTCGCGCATGGCGTCCAGGTCGTAGTCCACGCGCTGGCCGAACAGGCGCGTCACCTGGTCGAGCATCTCGCGGTGCTGCGCGGTCGACAGCACGCGGACGTCGAACGCGGGGTCGGCGCCGAGGGCGCGCACGACCGGTGCCATCTTCACGGCCTCGGGCCGCGTGCCGAACGCGACCAGGGCCCGAACGGGCTCCTCCATGCCTGCCGTCCTTCCGTTCCGGGGGATCGCCCGAACTCCCCGCGCCGCCCGGAGGCCGTCGGGAAAAAGAAGGGGCCGGCCCTTGCGGACCGGCCCCGTTCGTGCGCTGTGCGTTATGCAAGGCGCCGTATGAACGAGATGCAGAACGCGGCGCCTGCGAAGCACAGCAAGGAGATCGAGTATCCCATTGGTTCCTCCTTGCATCCAGAACCCTCCTTGTCAGGTTCTGCTAGCCGAACTATAGCACGCACGCGGGAGTCCCGTTAAGCCTGCGATGCCCGCCGTAACCGTCCGGTTTTCATTCCGTTACGGACGGGCGTGCCCGCCGGGAGGCTGAGCCCGGGAAGGAGAGGACGGGAACTGCAGCGAAGGAAGCACGTCGGGACCGCTGCGCGCAAGGAATTCCTCCTTGCCGAAACCCTCGCACGCCTCTTCCAGGAAGTCGATGAACGACGTGATGGCGCCGGTTTCCTTCGACCTCTTCCACACGGCCCCCGCGCAGATCTCCATGTTCTCGTCCGCAAGCGGCACGAACTCCACGTTGCCGTTTCCGAACACGCGCAGGTGGTCGAGGGCTATGGCCACGACGCCGGCCGTCACGAGCGTGGCCATCATGGCGCCCACGTCCTCGAACCCGGCCGGGCGCACCTCGGCGCCGGCGTTGCGCAGCTTCACGTGCATCTGCTCGAGCATGCTCTTGGAGCGGTTGAAGTGCGGCACGACCACCCGCTCGCCGCGCAGGTCGGCGATGCATACCGACGAGCGCTTGGCAAGGCGGTGCCCCACGGGCACCGCCAGCATGTAGCGGTCCTCGTACAGGCGCCGATAGCAGAACTTCGCGCCCTGTATGCCGTCCTGGTAGATGGCGAGCCCCACGTCGATCTCGTTCTCGTTGAGCGCCTTCTGTATGTTGGCCAGCTCCATAGTGCGGAAATGGAAGTCGACGTCGGGGTGCTCTTTGCGGTAGCCGCGGCACACGAGCGGCAGGAACGAGCCGAACGAGCCTTCCAGGAAGCCGATGCGAATGACCGACGACACGCCGTCGGCGTACTGCGAAAGGTGCTCGAGCGCGCGCTCGTAGTCCTCGACGATGCGCTGGGCGTCCTTCTGGAACAGCCGGCCCGCCTCGGTGAGGCGCACCGAGTGGCGGTCGCGCACGAACAGGAGCGCGCCCAGCTCCTTCTCAAGGCTCGATATGTGCCCGGAAAGCACCGACTGCGAGATGAAGAAGCTCTTCGCCGTCTCGGTGAAGTTCAGGTTGGATGTGAGCAGCAGGAACTCGTAGAGCGTCTCGATGCGCAAGGCAAACCCCCCTTTGTCTACCCCGTCATTGTAGCGTATCGGACGATGGCGGGCGACACGCGCCTGCGGCGGCGCGAGGGCGGCGCGCAAGGCGCGCTGCGCCAACCGCGCCGCCCTCGCGGGACGCCTCCTAGGTGAACAGCGCCACCTTGCGCTTGTCCACCTTTGCGCCCAGCTCCTCGAGCGTGCCGTAGTGCAGGCAGCCCGCCTGGCAGTGCTGCACGCAGCTCGGCGCCTTGCCGGCCGCCTGGCGACGCGCGCAGCGGTCGCAGCGGTCGGTGGGCACGGGCACGAACTCGTACTGCCAGCGGCGCTCGTCCAGCTGGTCGGGGCCGATCTGGGTCAGCCTGATGCCGAACCGGTCGGGCGCCAGCCCGTGCTCCTGCTGGCAGGCTATCTCGCAGGTGTGGCATCCCGTGCAGAACTCGTAATCGACGGCCAGGTACTTGCGCATGGTCATCACTCCTCGATCTTATCGATGCGGCACAGCTGCGACTTGTACGACGCGCCGAGCCCCGACTTGCCCGGCCGCATGGGCACGAGCTGGTTGATGTTGCTCTCGAGCGTGCCGAACAGCGTGCCGTCCTCAGGCCCGCGCTCGGGGAACCACCAGCCGTGGTCGGCCGATACCGTGTCCTTGCGGATGCGCACGGTGGTATGGGCGCGCAGGCGGGCGGAGCCCAGGTTGTTCGAGATGGTGCACCAGTCGCCGTCGGCGATGCCGTAGGCGGCCGCCGTCTCGGGGTGCACGAGGAACTCGGGCTCGGGGTGCAGGCGCCGCATGGACGGGCTCTGGCGGTGCTCCGAGTGGAAGAAGCCCCACTTGCGCGCGCCGGTGGTGAGCACGAGCGGGTACTTCTCGGCCAGCTCGGGCGCCGACACCGGGCTCTCGGGCGGCTCCTCGTACGTGGCGAACGGCGAGAAGCCGAAGTAGGCCATCTCGGCGCAGTAGAAGTTGTAGCGCCCGGTGGACGTGGCGAAGCCGGGCGTCCCGTCGGGGCGCAGCAGCCCCTTCTCGTACTTCTTGTACTCGAACTCGGGGTAGGCCCACGCACGCTCCTTGAGCGAGTCGTAGGTGAACCCGGTGCTGCGCAGCAGGTAGTCGTAGAAGTCCTGCTCGGAATCCCACGGCCGATGGTCGCGCCCGGCGAAGCGGTCGCCCAGCTCGTAGATGATGCGCTGGTCGGACTTGCACTCGCCCAGGGGCTCCACCGCCTGCGCGATGGCGCCGAGCGCGTAGGGCTGGTGCCCGGTGATGCCGATGCGCTCCGCGAAGCACGCGGCGGGCAGCAGCACGTCGGCGCAGGCGAGCGCCGTGGGCGTGAGGAACAGGTCCACCACCACGTTGAACTCCATCTTCTGCAGCGCGGGCAGGATGCGCTGGGGCTGGGCGCCCATGCAGGCGATGGCGTTGTTCTGCATCATGAACATCGCCTTGATGGGGTAGGGCTCGCCCGTCTCCATGGCCTCGAGCAGGGCGTCGGGGCTGATGCCGTTCATGGCCTCGAGGGCCTTGTAGCCGCCGTGGTTCTTGCGCTCGGGGTGCGGGATGGGCTCCGAGCACTCGTCCCACACCGAGCCGCGCGGCGACCAGGTGACCGACATGCCGAAGGCGGGGTCGGCCGCGAGCATGCCGCCCGGGTTCTCGAAGTTGCCGGTGAGCGCCATGAGGTCGAAGCACGCCATGCCGGTGATGAAGCCCTCGGAGGTGTGGTCCATGGCCACGCCCCACTGCAAACAGCACGACTTCGCGCGGCCGATCTTGCGGGCCGCCTCCACGATGAGGTCCTCGGGCACGCCGCAGGTCTCGGCGGCGAAGCTCACGGGATACTGGCTCACGTGCTCGGCGAACTCGTCGAAGCCGTAGCACCAACAGGACACGAACTCATGGTCGTAGAGATCGTCCTTGATTATCTGATCGCAGAGCGCGAGCGCCAGCGCCGCGTCGGTGCCGGGGCGCAGCTGGAACCACACGTCGGCCTTGCCCGCGAGCCAGGTGAGCGTGGGATCCATGACGATGAGCTTGCTGCCGCGCTTCATGCTCTCCACCACCCAGTGCCCCAGCGTGCCGTCGGAGTTGGCCACCACCGGGTTGTTGCCCCATACGAGGATGTACTCCGGCGCCTCCCAGCGCGGGTCGTCGTAGCGGTCGGGGAAGAACTGCGAGTAGTCGCACACGAACAGCCCGCCGCTCTTGAGCGCGGTGGAGAAGATGCGCGGGCCGTAGCAGGCGATGCCCGAAAGGAAGCCGGTGCCGTAGTTGGGCGTGCCCAGGTACTGGGCCATGAGCGGGCCGTAGCCGTTGATGTCGCGGCCCGTGCCCTGCGTGACCCAGATGGCCTCGTTGCCGTACTCGTCGATGACGGCCTTCATCTCGCGCTCGATGATATCGTAGGCCTCGTCCCAGCTGATGCGCGTAAACGCGTTCTTGCCGCGGTCCTCCTTCGCGCGCTTCAGGGGGTACTTCAGGCGGTCCTCATGGTAGAGCATCTCCTTGAACGCCAGGCACCTCGGGCACAGGCGCCCCTGGTTGTAGGGGTTCTCGGGGTCGCCCTCTATCTTCTCCAGCACGCCGTCCCTCACGTACATGAGCACGCCGCAGTTGTCGTGGCAGCCCGGCCCCGTGCGCGCGTTCGTGCGCAGCACCGTGCAGCCGTCCTCCTCCCATTGGCAGACGCGGCCGGTCGGATCGTCCTGCGTTCGTGCCACCGGCACGTCCCCCTCGGGTGCCGCGGCGCCTTGCGGACCCTGCTTCTCAAGCTTCTCGGACATGGCTCCTCCTCGTCATGCGGATGTTCGCCGATGCCCCGATTATAGGAGCGGGAAGGCGCATGCGGGAGCCGCGTTTTCCCGATAGCCTATCGGGAAATCCGATCACCCTGATGGCAGGCCGCGTGATCGGTTTTCCCGATGGGTCATCGGGAAAACCGCACAAGGGCCCCGCAGGGGCGCTCCTATAATCGGGGCATCGAAGACGAACCGCACCGGACAGGTGCTGCTCCCATAACGATTTTCCGCAGGCATTCCCCGCGTGCACTACCGCGGCTTCGGCCCCCGAAGGCCGCGTGACCATGGAAGTTGAGAGAGGAGTTCCGTCATGTGCTTCAGACCACCCACCGTCGACAACGGACCCGTGAAGTGCCCCAAGTGCGGCGCCGAGGTCGACCCGAAGGCCGACGCCTGCCCGAGCTGCGGCGCCAAGGCGGCGCCGATGCCCGGGATCCCCACGCCTCCGGGCGCGCCCACCCCGCCGCCGGTCCCCGGCGTGCCCGGCGCGCCGAAGGTGCCGAGCGTGCCCAAGCCGCCCGCACCGACCGCGTAGAACCGCCGGCGCCTGCCCCGAGGAGGAAGCACCGGCGCCGGACATCCAGACCAGGAGAGGAGAGAGCATGGGGAACAACGTGTTGGGCACGCCCATCGTGAAGGGCCTGGGCTTCAACAGCTTCGGCATCGGCACGAACGCGTGCTCGGTCGACATCGACGAGGAGAACGACAAGATACTGCGCATCCGGCCGCTGCGCTTCGACGAGCACTACACGCCCGAGGACCTGAACGCCTGGAAGCTCGAGGCCCGCGGAAAGACCTTCGAGCCGGGCTTCAAGACGCTCATCTCGCCGCTGTCGCTGTGCTACAAGAAGCGCGTGTACTCGAAGAACCGCATCCCCTACCCGATGAAGCGCGTGGACTGGGACCCGGAGGGCGAGCGCAACCCGCAGAACCGCGGCACGAGCGGCTACGTGCGCATCAGCTGGGACGAGGCGTGCGCGCTCATCGCCAGCGAGATCAAGCGCGTGCACGAGGCCTACGGGCCCGCGTCGATCCTCTGCGAGCTCGACGGCCACGGCGAGACGAAGTTCGTCCACGCGCCGCACGGCTGCCAGAGCCGCATGTTCGACCTCATAGGCTCCTACACGCTGCAAACCCGCCAGCCTGACAGCTGGGAGGGCTGGTACTGGGGTGCGAAGCACATGTGGGGCATGGACCCCTTGGGGCAGAACTCGCAGATGAACAACGTTATCCGCGACGTGGCGCAAAACGGCGACGCGGTGCTCTTCTGGGGCTGCGACGTGGAGACCACGCCGCTCGGCTGGGGCGGCTACCTGGCCAGCCGCCTGTGCTACTGGTTCACCGAGCTCGGCATCAAGCAGATCCACATCTCGCCTGACGTGAACTACACCAACGCCGTGCACGCCGACAAGTGGATACCGGTCAAGCCCAACACCGACGCGGCCCTGCAGCTGGCCATCGCCTACACGTGGATCAAGGAGGGCACCTACGACCAGGCCTACCTCGACACGCACGCCGTGGGCTTCGAGAACTTCAAGTACTACGTCATGGGCGGCGAGGACGGCGTGCCGAAGACGCCGAAGTGGGCCGAGGCCATTTGCGGCGTGCCCAGCTATACCATCAAGGCGTTCGCGCGCTATTGGGCCAAGCACGCGGTTTCCATCGCGCACTGCAACGGCGGCTCCTACATCCGCTCCTGCTACGCGCACGAGCCGGCGCGCCTCGAGGTGGCGCTCTTGGGCATGCAGGGCCTGGGCAAGCCGGGCGCCAACCAGTTCAAGTTCATCGAGTGGACGCTCTACGGCATGGACACCGTGACGCCCTTGCCGCCATCGGTCGAGATCCCCGACTGCAGCCCGGCCTACCGCGGCTGGTACCGCAGCTTCCCCAAGAGCTTCATCCCCAAGACCATGATCCCCGAGGCCATCATGAACCCGCCCGTCTCCTGGTACGGCCACATCGGCGCCGGGTTCCCGCGCGAGGACCAGTTCGACGGCCCCTACACGTTCCCCCTCGAGGGCAACGAGCGCCTGCACATGATCTGGTCGGACACCCCGTGCTGGGAGACGTGCTGGAACGGCGGCAACGAGATGCAGGAGGCCCTGCGCCACCCCTCAATCGAGTTCATCGTCGTGCAGCACCCCTGGATGGAGAACGACTGCTTCTTCGCCGACGTCATCCTGCCCACGAACACGAAGTTCGAGACGGAGGACATCGGCACGGACTCCGACAACGGCCAGTGGAACCTCGTGTACTACGAGCGCCAGGCCATCAAGCCGCGCCTGGAATCCAAGTCCGACATGGAGGCCGTGGGGGAAGTGGCCCGCGCGCTGGAGAAGTTCGGCGGCATCTACGAGAACCTCTACGAACGCTACATGGGCGGCAAGACCTGCGAGGAGTACATCCAGGCCGGCTTCGAGAACACGGGCGCAGCCAAGAAGATGGACTTCGAGGAGTTCAAGGAGAAGCAGTACTACCCGTTCCCCACGAAGGAGGGTTGGGAGGAGCTGCCCGCCGGCCTCATCCAGTTCTACGAGGACCCGGAGGGGCACCCGCTCCAGACGCCGTCCGGCAAGCTGGAATACTACTCCACGACGCTCGCCAGCCAGTTCCCCGACGACAAGGAGCGCGGGCCCATCCCGCACTGGGTCGACGAGGGCGCCGGGCACCAGGAGCGCCAGTACCTGGAGCGCGGGCGGAAGTACCCCTTCCTGCTGGTGTCGAACCACCCGCGGTGGCGCGTGCACGCGAACCTCGACGACGTCACCTGGTTCCGCGAGATGGAGGAGACGTGCAAGGTGACGGGCCCCGACGGCTACAAGTACGAGCCGGTGTGGGTACATCCGAGCGACGCGGGCCTGCTGGGCCTGGAGACGGGCGACATCGTGAAGCTGTACAACGAGCGCGGCGCGGTGCTGGGCGGCGTGCGCGTGACCGAGCGCATCATGCCGAGCGTGGTGTACCAGGACCACGGCAGCCGCGTGGACTCGGTGGTGCTCGGCCGCGGCGGCCTGGACCGCGGTGGCGCGAACAACCTCATCGCGCCCTGCGCCACCACCTCGACGCACGCGTTCGGCGAGGTGACGAGCGGTTTCCTGGTGAACATCGAGAAGGTGGACGTGCTCGCGCTGGCCGCGCAGTACCCGGAGGCGTTCGGGCGCGACTACGATCCCGACTGCGGGCTGGTGGCCACGGCGCGCGTCGTCGACGAAGGGGAAGGGGAGTAGCCATGGGCAAGGTGTTCGTGTTCGACGTCGCCAAGTGCAACGGGTGCCGCAACTGCCAGATAGCCTGCA
>NZ_JAIUDM010000009.1:0-132461 GCF_030418435.1 Gordonibacter sp. RACS_AR49
TGCAGGCTATCTGGCAGTTGCGGCACCCGTTGCACTTGGCGACGTCGAACACGAACACCTTGCCCATGGCTACTCCCCTTCCCCTTCGTCGACGACGCGCGCCGTGGCCACCAGCCCGCAGCCGGGATCGTAGTCGCGCCCGAACGCCTCCGGGTACTGCGCGGCCAGCGCGAGCACGTCGACCTTCTCGATGTTCACCAGGAAACCGCTCGTCACCTCGCCGTGGGCGTTCTTGGACGTGGTGGCCGTGGGGGCGATGAGGTTGTTCGCCCCGCCGCGGTCCAGGCCGCCCTCGCCCAGCACGATGGTGTCGCAGCGTGCGCCGTGGTCCTGGTACACGGCCCCGGGCATGATGCGCTCCGTGACGATGACGCCGCCGAGCACCGCACCGCGCTCGTTGTACACCTTCACGACGTCGCCCGTCGAAAGTCCCAGCTTGCCTGCGTCGATAGGGTTCACCCACACCGGCTCGTACTTGTAGCCGTCGGGGCCCGTCACCTTGCAGGTCTCGATCTCGCGGAACCAGGTGACGTCGTCGTGCTGCGCATGCACGCGGAAGTGCGGGTGGTTCGACACCAGCAGGAAGGGGTACTTCCGCCCGCGCTCCAGGTACTGCCGCTCCTGGTGCCCCGCGCCCTCGTCGACCCAGTGCGGGATGGGCCCGCGCTCGCGGTCGTCGGGGAAGTAGTGCGAGAGCGTGGTGGAGTAGTACTCCAGCTTGCCCGACGGCGTGCGCAGCGGGTGCCTCTCGGGGTCGTCGTGGAACTGGCGGATGCCGGCGGGGATGTCCTTCCAGTCCTCGCGCGTGGGGAAGGCGTAGTACTGCTTCTCCTTGAACTCCTCGAACGTGAGGTCCTCGGGCACGCCGCTCGTCTCGAAGCCCACCTTGATCCACTCGTCGTCGGTCTTGCCGCCCAGGTACTTGTCCAGCATGCCCTCGTAGATGCCGCCGTACTGCTCGAGCGCGCGGGCAACCTCGGCAACGACCTCCTTGTCGGACTTCGACTCGCCAATGGGCTGGATGGCCTGGCGCTCGTAGAACACGACGTTCCACTGGCCGGAGTCGCAGTCCGTGCCGATGTCCTCCGTCTCGAACTTCGTGTTGGACGGCAGGATGATGTCGGCGAACAGGGTGTCGTTCTCCATCCAGGGGTGCTGCACGACCACGCATTCGATGGACTCGTGGCGCAGGGCGTCCTGCATCTTGAAGCCGCCGTTCCAGCACGTCTCCCAGCAGGGGGAGTCCGACCACACCATGTGGATGCGGCTGCCGCCCTCGGGCGGGAACGTGTAGGGCCCGTCGAACTGGTCCTCGCGCGGGAAGCCGGCCGCGATATGCCCGTACCACTGCACGGGCGGGTTCATGATGGCCTCGGGAATCATGGTCTTGGGGATGAAGCTGGCCTTCGTGCCGGTCACGTAGCCGCGGTAGGCGGCGCCGAGGCTGGGTATGTGCACCGAGGGCGGCAGCGGGTCGAGCGTGGGGATGCCGAACAGCGTCCACTCCATGAACTTGAACTGGTTCGCGCCGGGCTTGCCGACACCCTGCATGCCGAGCAGCGCCACCTCGAGGCGTGCGGGCTCGTGCGCGAAGCAGGAGCGGATGAACGATCCGCCGTTGCAGTGCGCGATGGAAACCGCGTGCGCAGCCCAGTAGCGGGCAAGGGCCTTGATGGTGTAGGAGGGCACGCCGCAGATGGCCTCGGCCCACTTCGGCGTCTTCGGCACGCCGTCCTCGCCGCCCATGACGTAGTGCCTGAAGTTCTCGAAGCCCACGGCATGGGTGTCGAGGTAGGCGGCATCGTAGGTGCCCTCCTTGATCCACGTGTAGGCGATGGCAAGCTGCAGGGCCGCGTCGGTGTTGGGCAGCACGGGGATCCATTTGTCGGCGTGCACGGCGTTGGTGTAGTTCACGTCAGGCGAGATGTGGATCTGCTTGATGCCGAGCTCGGTGAACCAGTAGCACAGGCGGCTGGCCATGTAGCCGCCCCAGCCAAGCGGCGTGGTCTCGGGGTCGCAGCCCCAGAAGAGCACCGCGTCGCCGTGCTCGGAGATGTCCTTGATGACGTTGTTCTGCTGGTTCTGCTGTCCGAGCGGGTCCATGCCCCAGACGTGCTTGGCGCCCCAGTACCAGCCTTCCCAGCTGTCGGGCTGGCGGGCCTGCAGCGTGAAG
This sequence comes from Gordonibacter sp. RACS_AR49, assembly GCF_030418435.1. NCBI lineage: Bacteria > Bacillati > Actinomycetota > Coriobacteriia > Eggerthellales > Eggerthellaceae > Gordonibacter > Gordonibacter sp. RACS_AR49. The sequence goes on from NZ_JAIUDM010000009.1 coordinate 2,174, forward strand.
CCGCCGCAGAGGTCCAGAAGCTGGGTGATGCAGCCGTGCGCCGCGTGGACGACCTTCGTCTCGCCGTGGCCATCGATCTCGCACAGGATGGCCTCGGGGCTGTACTCGTCGTGCATGCGCTTGATCTCGCTGGCCACGATCTGCGCGGCCTCGTCCCAGCTGATGCGCTCGTAGCCGCTCGTGCCGCGCGTCTCGGGGTGCCGCTCGCCCTCCGGGTCCCAGTCCACGCGCTTCATCGGGTAGGGGATGCGGTTCTTCGAGTACACGCGCTTCTTGTAGCACAGCGACAGCGGCGAGATGAGCGTCTTGAAGCCCGGCTCGAAGGTCTTTCCGCGGGCCTCGATCCGCCATGCGTTCAGCTCCTCGGGCGTTTGGTGCTCGTCGAAGTGGAACGGGCGGATGCGCAGGATCTTGTCCTGCTCCTCGTCGATGTCGACCGTGCACGCGTTCGCGCCGAGCCCGAAGCTGTCGAAGCCCAGGCCCTTGACGATGGGCGTGCCCTTCACGTTCTTGGTCATGCGTTGCTCTCCTCTCCTCGTGGCTTCCCTTCGAAACCTCCCCGCTCTCCCCTTACGCAGTGGGCGCGGGCGGCTTGGGCACGCTCGGCACCTTCGGCGCGCCGGGCACGCCGGGGACCGGCGGCGGGGTGGGCGCGCCCGGAGGCGTGGGGATCCCGGGCATCGGCACCGCCTTGGCGCCGCAGCTCGGGCAGGCGTCGGCCTTCGGGTCGACCTCGGCGCCGCACTTGGGGCACTTCACGGGTCCGTTGTCGACGGTGGGTGGTCTGAAGCACATGGTTCGTCCTCTCTGCGTGCAGGACCGCGTGGTCGGTGGCGCGGCGGTCGCCGGAGGCCCCCTGCAAGGCGTCCGGCCAGTGTGGAGCGGCGATCGGGGCGGGCGGTTGTGCGCTTAGCGCGGGAACGCTAAAATGCCCGCATGCGGGAAGCGGCGATCGTCCCCTCCCGCATGCGGGCAGTATTCTTCGTTGGGGGAAAATTATCTACCGCTGCTAAGGTTGAATTGCGGGAATAGGCTGGAACATTATCATACTCTGATGTTGAGGAGCGGGGATGACACCTGATTCACCTGCGGAAACAGCTTCAAACGACATAAGAACGCCCGATGATCTCCGCCTGACCTACGTCCTTGCCACCATCGGCTTCGCGTTCCTCATCGGGTGGGAGCTGTCGGCCACCTTCAGCCCTTCCCTCGCCCTTCTCGCATTCTGCGATATACGGGAGGCCACGGCCTTGCGCATCGTGTCGGTGCTGACGCTGGCGGCCACGTTCGCTTTCTGCGCGTGGAAGGCCGATTGGGCTTTCGAGAACCGCAACCGCCTGTTCGCCATCGGCTCGCTGCTCGCGCTCGCAGCGGTGGCGAACGCGTTCGTGAACATGGCGTTCGCGGGTATCCCGCTTGCCGTCTCGGTGATCTCCTGGGCCCTGTTCGGCGTTGCCCAGGGAAGCATCATGATGTACTGGTGCGTGTTCTTCAGCTTGATTCCCACCCGTCGTACCGGGGTGGCCGTCGGCCTGGGCTCCATCGGTGGCACGCTGCTGTTCGTCTTTGCCAACGCCTCGGACACCCAGTGGCTCAACCTGCTTGAGATCGCGCTGTTCATCGTGGGATCGGTGGGGTTGGCGGCCTATCTTTCAACGCGCATCCCCGCCGAGCGCATCTTGCCCGTGGGCGCGTTCCGCCGCACGAAGGTGCTGACGGTGCCCGCCTCGTTGTCGGTTGCCAGCCAAGGGGCGGTGTACGGGTTCATGGCCATCGAGCTGTGCTCCATGGGCCAGGAAGTGGCCGTCATCGGAGGTGCGAGCGGGCTGGTGGGCACGCTGGTGGCGCTTCTGTGGGCGCTGCTCGGGTCCAAGGTGGACGTGGACATGGCTATCGTCCAGCGCATCTCGCTGCCCGTCCTCATGGCCGGGATGCTGCTGTTCCCCTTCTTCGACGGGCCGGGGCGGGTGGTGTGCGGCGGCATGATCATCGCTGCGCTCGCACATTCGACCATCGTGGGATGGTGCACCACGAGCATCGACAATTACGAGTTCCGGCTGCACCCGGTGGATCGGTTCGCCTTGCGCCAGACCCCCAGCTACCTGGGCTTCCTTGCCGGGTCGGCGGTGGCCTACCTCGCGGTGTTCGCGTATCCGCTTGCGGGGACGCAACTCGACCTGCTGATGGTGGCGTTCGCTTTGGTTCTGGTCGTGGCGTTCTGCGTGTACGGAGGCGACGACGCCCAGGCGAGGAAGCGGTTGAACGAGCTGCTGGCGCCGCCTGCCGCAGAGCGGGTTCTCGGAGAGGCTGGGGATGTCGGCGCGGACCAGTCGGGGCCCGGTTTCTTCAGGAAACGCTGCGAGCTTGTGGCCCAGCGCTACGGCCTGACGCCGCGCGAGGAGGAGGTGTTCCTGCTGCTGGCCAAGGGGCGCAACGCCGAGCACATCGCCGAGCAGCTGGTGGTGAGCCCGGCCACGGCCAAGTCCCACATCTACCACATCTACCGCAAGCTCGATATCAGCTCGCAGCAGCATCTCATGAACATCGTGGAGGGCTACGACGGGGAGTGAGGCTCGGGTGCGCGCCCGGCCGTCTCCCGCAGAGCGGTACCGGCCTGCCTGCAGGAAGTCCTTGCCCTAGGGGGGTCGCCGCTTCCCGGCCGGCACGAAGAAGGACCCCGGAACCGTAGCGGTTCCGGGGTCCTTGCACGCGGGGTGCTTGCGAAAGCGAGGGGCGCCTTACAGGCCCATGACCCCCACGATGAACGGCATCCAGGCGGCCATGATGAGCACGAGGGCCACCGAGGGAACGATGCCGGTCTTGAACATGTCGCCGAAGGTGTAGTAGCCCTCGCCGTAAGTCAGCATGACCGTGGGGTTCACGGGCATGAGGTAGTTGCCGGCAACTACCACGGCCAGCGCGATGGTGGGCACGGCCGGCGACACGCCGAAGCCGGCGCACAGCGTGATCATGATGGGCAGGAAGATGCCCAGGATAGCCACGCCGATGGGGCACACGGTGTGCAGCAGGTAGATGAGCGCGAGCAGGAGCGCGAACGCCGCGAAGAAGCCCAGGTCCATGACGCCGCTGCCGGAGATAGCGCCGGCGAGGAACGCCGCGCCGCCCGTGGCCTCAACCACGCCGCCCATGGACATGATGGTGCCGCACATGATGACGATGCCCCACGGCACGGAGCCCTGGAACTCCTTCCAGGTGAGCAGGTCCATGCCCGGCAGGAACATGACGGTCAGGCCGATGAGGGCGACCACCGTGGCGTTGAGGACGGGAACCCAGTTGCCCACGATCCACAGCACCAGCATGGCGCCGATCACGAGGATGGCCTTCACCTCGTAGGCCTCGATCTTCTTGGCGCTGGCGGCCTGGTCGCGGATGCCCTGCAGGCAGGAGTCGGCGATGGGCTCGGGCTTGAGGATGGCCGTGATGAAGAACCAGCAGATGGGCGTCATGATGATGACGACGGGCAGGGCGACGAGCACCCAGTCGAGGAACGAGATGGAGGTGCCGGTGGCCTGCTGCAGGATGTTCATGGCCACGACGTTGAACGAGCTGCCGGCAGGCGTGGCCATGCCGCCGGTGACGGCGGCGATGGGAATGCCGATCATGAGGCAGCGGCCCAGGTTCGACTGCAGCGGCTTGGCGTCGGCGGCCTTGAGGATGGTGAGCGCGAAACCCAGGAACAGCACCGTGCAGGGCACGTCGGACATGACCGTGGACACGAGCGTCGTGGCGCACATGAAGCCCAGCACGAGCTTGCGCGAGTTGGCGCCGGTCCAGCCGATGAGCGCGTTGATGAGGCGCACGCCCCAGTTCGTCTTGAGCATGATGACGGGCATCGAGAACACCGCGATGATGAAGAGCAGCGCGGGGCTGGCGAAGCCGCCGATGGCCTTGCCCAGGTTGTCGACCACGCCGAGCACCGGGCATAGCACGACGACGAGCAGGGCGGTGGCGCCCAGGGGCAGGGCCGAGGTGACCCACAGCGCCACGAGGGCGCCCAGGATGCCGAGCGCGGTTGCTCCTTGGTGCGAGAGGGCCTCGGAGCCCGGGACCAGGAAGCCGATGGCGAGACAGACAATCGCCAGTCCTATTCCGATCAGGCGTTTTACCATAGGAACGTTGGTGTTTTCCATGCGTTGTACCTCCTTGTTGAGAGAGTGCGGTGCATTCTCCGCCGGTGCGGAGCCGGGTTCCCAGTCCGGTGCAGAGCTCTCGATCGCCGCGGCCCCCAGCCGCGTGCCACGCATTATAGAGACCGCCTTCGACAAGGGGCAAATACGTATGTTGCAAGAAGCGGTGCCTGTCGTCGTAGGGCTGCAATGCGAGAATCGAAACCATCCGATTCATCATCTGCATACTGCGGAGCACGTGCTTCCCGATAACGGGCGGGAGGTGACGCTTCAGTATCTGGGTATGAGGACTGCGGAGCTGAAACGCAGATTTCAACATCAGTTGCGGAAGATTTTCCAAACCGTCAGAGCGATGCTGGGCAGAGGAGGGCAAGACTGCAATCGCTAGGGAGGCGGCATGGACTACGAGGCACGGCAAGGGGATGCGGGCGCGGCGCCCGCTGCGGCGGGGCAGGGCGCGAAACCGGGGAGGCTGTTCTACGGCTATATCTTGATCCCCGTGCTGGGGTTCATGTACTTCTGCTCTTCGGGCATCGTTTTGCCCACGGCCACCATCGTCAACCCGCTGATGCTCCAGGATGCGTCGCTTGGCATGAACGCCACCATGCTGGGAACGGGCTTTTCGCTGTTCGTCCTGGTGCAGGGGCTCTCGGCGCCGCTCGTGGGGGCGCTTATCGCGAAGAAGGGCGCCCGGTTCAGCATGGCGCTCGGCGCAGCGGTCATGCTCTTGGCCATGCTCGCGCTGATATTCCTCGTGTCCTCGCCGGTGGCGTACTTCCTGGTGTTCGGCATCGTGACGAGCGCCGCCACCATGATGGTGGGGCAGCTGGCCGTGCAGAGCACGGTCGGCGACTGGTTCGTGGCGCGCCGCGGCATTGCCATGACCGCCATGATGGTGCTGGGGGCGAGCGCGTCGTTCGTGGGGCCGCCCGTCGTGAACGCCATCGTGGGCGCCACGGGCGGTACGTGGCGCAGCGGATGGTACCTGCTGGTGGGCCTGAGCGCGGTGCTCATCCCCGTGGCGCTCCTGTTCGTGAAGAACAAGCCTGCCGATCTGGGACAGCATCCCGACGGCATCGCCGACCCGAGTGTGCTCGGCGGTAGCGGCAAGGGCTTCAAGGTGTACAAGAACACCGACGCCGTGCCGTTCAAGCGCGTGGCGAGGACGCCGGCCTTCTGGCTCATCTCGCTGGCGGCCACGGGCGGGTTCGCGTCGTATACGCTGGCCACCTCGCAAAGCGCCCTGCACTTCTCGTCGCTCGGCTTCGACAGCGGGCTCGTGGTGGCGGGCGTGGCCGTCATGGGAGGCGTCAGCCTGCTGGGCAAGCTCCTTCTGGGCATGGTGTCCGACCGCATCGAGCCCGTGAGGCTCATCGTAGCGTCCACGGTGATCTTGGTCGTGGGCGTCCTAGCCGGCGCGGCGGCGCAGAACGAGGCGATGCTCTTCGCGTTCTACGTGTGCGTGGGCTTCGGGTTCGGCGGCGTCAATGCCGTGTTTCCCACGGCCATGGCCAACTACTTCGGGGCCTCGTCGTTCTCCAAGAACCTGGGCACGGGCATCATGATCACCACGGTGGTGGCCTCTGCGCTGCCCATAGCGAGCGGGGCTGTGTACGATGCGACGGGAACCTGCACGATCGCGTTCTACCTCACGGCGGGCATCGTCGCCGCGTGCGCGGCGTGCGGGCTGTTCGTGCGGATTCCGCGCTGCGATACGGAGATTGAGGCCGCGGCGGAAGCGGTTGTGCAGTAAGGGATTTTCTGGCGCATCCCCGGTCATGGCCGTGCGAGGGCGGGAGCGCCGGCATGCTGGCGGGAGCCGCGCACAGCGCCGTTCGATCGATCAGGCGTCGGCGGGGGCATCCGCCGAATGGAACCGCTCGGCGTGCTCCCGGAGAAGCTCGGCAAAGTACTCGAGGTCGGGGCGTCCGGGGTCGCTGTCCATGAGCGCGAAGGCGTCCACGTAGCGCTTCTTATCCGCGAAGGGAAGGATGACCACATGCTGCTTGAGCATGTCGGACATGAGGGGCTTGTACTTCCGGTCCACCTTGGTGAGCAGGTGGATGCCGTCGCCCGGGTCAGTGGCGTAGAATTCCAGCGGGTTGTCGGTGGGAACGAGCGTGATGTTGGGATAGAAGCCCACCTCGCGGCACAGCGCGATGAAGTCCTCGCGGAACCGCTCGCTGTAGCGGTTCGCCTGCAGGATGAAGCGGGATTGCGCAAGGTCGGCAAGCGCGAGCTGCCCCTTGGCCGCCAGCGGCGAGGTGCGCGAGACGCCGGCCACGAGCTCGCCGTGGAACTCGGGAATCCAGATGGCCTCCACCGAGTCGGACACGTAGAGCTCGGTGGGCGGGTCCTCGGAGATGATGGTCTCGAAGGCGACGTCCACCTTGCCGGCATCCACCATCTGCTGCCCGCCCAGCCCGGAGTTGTCCATGTTGACGAACTCCACGCGCAGCCCGGCGAAGCGCTCCTTGGCGCGGGCGACGGCCTCGTTGATGCCCACGTAGAGCGCGTTGGTGTGCAGCAGGTCGAGGATGAGGATGCGATTGCTGCCGCCCGCAGGAAGCGCGCGCAGCTCGGCGAGCATGTTCGCCTGGTCGCCGATGATCTTGCCCGCGTGCTTGAGCACCACCTCGCCGGCCGCCGTGAGGCTCAGGGGGCGCGTGTCGTAGAAGAGCCGGCATCCCAGATCGTTGGAAAGGGCGTTCATGTGCCGGCTCAGCGAGGGCTGCGACATGTTCAGGTCGCGGGCGGCCGACACGAAGCTCTTGTGGGCGGCGAGCGCCATGAATTCCCGGTACACCTCGATGTCCATGAAAGACCCACCGTCCTCGCGTCGACTCGGTTTATGCAGAATGTGAAAAGTAGGATACCAGAAGATGAATGGGCATGCATTCGGGCATGGGAAGGGCGGCTGCAACATACGTATTTGGGCCATGCCGGCGCGGCTCCCTATAATGGCGGCGGCCGGCAGGGACGCAGCGCACCCTATCCGGTTTCCGGCCGGTGGGGCCGCCTCGCACCGACCCCCCTTCCCAGCAGGCAGACCGCCGATTCCTTCGAACGATAGGAGCAACCCATGGACTTCAAGAAGACCGAGGAGCAGGAGCTTCTGCTCGACAGCCTGAAAACCGTCATGGAGCGGGGCAACTTCGAGGACTACTTCAAGGAGTGCGACCGCAACCACGAATACCCCCAGAAGGCCGTGGACGCCCTTGTGGAGGCCGGCTTTACCACCCTCGGCATTCCCGAGGAGTTCGGCGGCACGCCCACCGACACGCTCACCCAGGTCATGGTGGCCGAGGAGGCGCACGCGCTGGGCTACCCGTCGCTGTGCTGGATCAACTTCGCCACCGAGGTTGACGACATTCTCACGTTCGGCAGCAAGGAGCAACAGGAGAAGATCTTGGGGTATGCGCTGGAGGGCAGGAAGCCCTTCACGCTCGGCTTCACCGAGCCGCAGGCGGGCTCTGACAGCGCCGCCATGGCCACCACGGCCACGAAGCGCGACGGCAAGGTGTACATAAACGGCAACAAGACGTTCAACACGAGCGCCGACCGCGCACCCTACATGCTGTGCGTGTGCCGCAGCGGCGTGAGCGAGAGCCCCTACAAGGACTTCAGCATGTACCTGTTCCCGATGGACCGCCCGGGCGTGACCATCGAGAAGCTGGATAAGATCGGCAACAACATGTGCGGCACCTACGAGGTGCACCTCGATGACGTGGAGTGCGAGGAGACCGACCTGGTGGGCGAGGAGTGCAAGGGCTTCTATCAGCTCATGAAGAACTTCGAGGTGGAGCGGCTGACCATCTGCGCCGCCAACGTGGGCATGGCCCGCTGCGCGTACGACGAGGCCCTGCGCTACGCCGCCCAGCGCATGCAGTTCGGCAAGACCATCGGCAGCTTCCAGCTTGTCCAGGAGAAGCTCGTGGACATGCGCATAAAGATAGAGAACATGCAGAACCTGCTGTACAAGACCGCGTGGAAGAAGGACAACGGCGAGTCCATCATGATCGACTCGTCGCTCGTGAAGCGCTACACCGGGCAGGCCGCCTTCGAGGTCATCGACGACGCCCTGCAGATCATGGGCGGCATCGGCTACACGCACGACTGCCGCATCTCGCGTTTGTGGCGAGACCAGCGCGTCTACCGCATCATGGCGGGCACCGAGGAGATCATGGTGCACACCGCCGGCCGCGCGCTCATCAAGGAAGTGCAGTAGAACGCCCCATCGACGAGAAGGGATTCGCGAACCATGAACATCGTGGCATGCTACAAGATAGTCCCCGATGCCCAGGACATCGAGGCCGGCGCCGACGGGGCCCTGCGCCTCGACCGCGCGCAGTGGGTGCTCGGCGAGTACGACCTGGTGGCCATCGAGGCGGCGGCGCAGCTGGCCGCCGCCACCGACGGGAGCGCCGTGCTGCTCTCCGCCGGGGGCGAGAAGCTGAACGACACGAAGCTCGTGAAGGCCGCCTTGTCGCGCGGGGCCGACGAGCTGTACCGCGTGGTGGACCCGGCGCTCGAGGACGCCGATGCGTTCCAGACGGCCTCGGTGCTGGCCGCGGCGCTGCGCAAGATCGATTTCGACCTCGTGGTCTGCGGCGAGGGATCGGCTGACCGGTACTCCCAGCAGGTGGGCTTGCTCGTGGGCGCGCTGCTGGGCCTGCCCGTGGTGAACGCAGCGGGCAGCGTGCGCGCCGAGGGCGGCGCGCTTTCGGTGGAGCGCGTGCTGGAGAACGAGGTGGAGGTGCTCGAGATCGCGCCGCCGGCCGTGGTGTCCATGACCTCCGATGCCGCGCTTCCGCGCATCCCGCAGCTCAAGGACATCCTCGCCGCGGGCAAGAAGCCCGTGACCACGTGGAGCCTCGACGAGGTGGGGGGCATGCCCGAAAGCCCGGTGGAGACGGTTTCCGTGAAGGCGCCCGCGAGCATCGCGCGCAAGGGAATCGTGCTCGAAGGGGCGACGGACGAGAATATCGGCGAGCTGGTGTCCGGCATCCGGGCATCGCGGTAAGGCAGGGGGAGAGCATGAGTGCATTGAGCAAGGTATGGGTGGTGAGCGAGGCTCCCGAGCGCTTCGCCGCGCTCGGCGCCGTGGGCCGTCGGCTGGGCGAGCGGGTCGAGGCCGTGGCCGTGGGCGGGGGCGCGGCGCAGGCGGCCGCAAGCTGCGGGGCCGAGGCCGTCTATACGGTCGCGGTTCCCGAGGGCGGCCTGGTGGAGGACTGCGCGGCGGCGATTGCCGGCGCGGCGGGGGAGCACGCTCCGCGCGCCGTGCTGTTCGCCGCGGGCAAGCGCACGCGGCTCATGGCGGCGCGCGTGGCTGCGGAGCTGGGCACGCGGGTGCTGAACGACGTGGGGCGCATCTGGGTGGACGACGGCGCCCTGCTGGCCGAGCACATGGTGTACGGCGGCAAGGCGTTCGCCGTCGAGCGGGTGCGGGAGGGCTGCGCGGTGGCCCTGCTCGCCGAGGGCCTGCTGGTTTCCGAGCCGGTCGTCGAAGGCGCCGCGCGGGAAGCGGCGGTTTCGGAGCTGCCGGCCGCGTCCGCTGCGGCATCGGCGAGGCTCGTCGAGCGCAGGCCGCGGACGGTGGAGTCCGTGAACCTCGCGGCCGCACGGCGCGTGGTGAGCGTGGGGCGCGGCGTGGCTGCGCAGGAGGACCTTGCGCTCGTGGACGAGCTGGCCGCCGCGCTCGAGGCCGAGGTGGGCTGCACGCGCCCCGTGGCCGAGGGGTCGGGCTGGATGGCGCGCGAACGCTACATCGGCGTGTCGGGCGCCCTGCTCAAGCCCGACCTGTTCGTGGCCGTGGGCCTGTCGGGCCAGATCCAGCATATGGTGGGCGCTAACAGCGCCAAGACCATCGTGGCCGTCAACAAGGACAAGAACGCCCCGGTGTTCAAGCAGTGCGACTACGGTATCGTGGCCGACCTGTACGAGGTGCTGCCCAAGCTCTCGGCCGCGCTCGGGGCGTAGGGCGCCGCACCGCGGCAAACCGCGCCGGGCGGCAGCGAGCCGCCCGGCCATTCCGACCGATAGCAAGGAGGATCAAACCATGGACCAGGAGTTTTTCGCGGGTTTGGCCAAGAACGTGAGCGATGGGCCCACCCCCTTCGTCAACATGGCCCAGCTGCAGGCGGAGGCCGTGGAGGAGCGCCACGTAAGGCTGCGCCTCCCCGTGGCCGGACGCCACTTGAACCACGTGGGCATCGCCTACGCCGGCAGCGAGTTCGTGCTGGCCGAGATAGCAGGCGGCACGCTGTTCATGGCCACCTACGGCACCGACGAGTTCGTGCCCATCTTGAAGGGGGTGGAGCTCAGGTTCCTGAAGCCCGGCACGAAGGACCTCGTGGTCGATCTGTCGCTCACCGAGGAGGAGGCCGAGCAGAAGATCGCCCCCGTGCGCGAGCGCGGTCGCGGCGACTACTTCCTGGAGATACCGGTGTTCGACGTGGACGGCGAGCAGGTGGCGCAGATGGACTTCAACTACTACGCGCTTCCCGCCAAGAAATAACCTGCGGCCGCAGTGGGCCATGCGCGCCCGCGGGCGCGCCGAGAAGGAGGAGGCATGTGTATGAAGCGCTATGATGCGATCGTAATAGGGGCGGGCATCGGCGGCCTCGCGGCCGCGCTGCTGCTCGCCGAGAGCGGCAGGAGCGTTGTGCTCTTGGAGAAGCGCAACCAACCGGGCGGGCGCATAGGCTCGTCGAAGCGCGACGGCTTCACGGTAGATTTCGGCGTCCACCTGATCTCGCGCGGCGAGAAGGGGCCGCTCATCCAGCTGCTGGAACGCTGCGGTGTTGAGCACGGCATCGAGTTCACGAAGGTTCGCCCCATCCAGACCACGGGCGGGGAGAACTTCAAGTTCCCGCACGACCTTAAAGGGCGCGTGCCCGACGCCGACTTCGAGGCCGTCATCAAGATGGTCGCCGACGTCAAGGGCATGAGCGACGAGGAGACGCACGCGTTCGACGGGCAGACGCTCGAGGAGTTCCTGAACTCCTATACCACCGACCCGTTCGTGCACGCCTGCGTAAGCCAGGTGGGCTTCATCTACTGCTGCATCCCCGAGTATCGCCTGTCGGCCGGCGAGTTCGCCCGCTGCCTCAAGTGGGAGGCCGAGGCGCGTTCGTCGGGGTATCCGACCGGCGGGTGCGTGGCCCTCATGGAGGCGTATCTGGCGGGACTCGGGAGCTATGGCGTGGACGTGCGCTTCGGCGTGCCGGTGGACAAGGTGCTGGTGGAGGACGGCCGGGCCGTGGGCGTGGTGGCGGGCGGCGAGGAGCTCCGCAGCGGCCTCGTGGTGTCGAATGCGGGCATCAAGGAGACGGTGCGCGACCTCGTGGGCGAGAACGCCTTCGACGCCGAGTACGTGCGCTACGTGGAGGGCTTGGAGATATCGTTCGTGTCGATCATCGCGCGCTTCGCGCTCGACACGGTCATCAGCCCCGATATCAAGATGCTCTCGGGCTTCTCGTCGGTGCCCGTGAAGGAGTACAACGACCGGCTGATGAGGGGCGAGGTGCCCGAGGAGCTGAACTCGTTCATCGTGGTGCCCTCGAGCTTCGACCCGTCGGTGGCGCCCGCGGGCAAGCAGCTCGTGATGATGACCACGGCGGTGCCGGCCGGCATCAAAGACGAGTACTGCCCGGCTATCCTCGACGCGCTCGTGGCGTTGGCCGAGGAGCATTTCCCCGGCCTGCAGGAGCATGCGCTGTTCGTGGAGCGGGTGTACCCCTCCGACGCCGCGCGCATCATGGGCGAGGACGGCGCGGGCATCGGCATCGCCCAGCAGGCGGGGCAGGCCGGCATCGACCGGCCGCCCATCAAGACGCCCGTCGAGGGGCTCTACATCGTGGGCGCCGAGGCGGGCGGCTCGGGGGTGGGCACGGAGCTTGCCGTGAACAGCGCCATCGAGTTCTTCGACACCTGCGTTGCGTAGGGGAAATCGTCCGTCCAGGATTCGCAAAGGAGATGGTTCCATGGCAAAGCATGCCGACATACCGGAGTTCGGGAACCTGCAGGGCGTGAAGGTGGTGGTGTCGGCCGTTTCGACGGCCGGCCCCTTCGCCGGGGAGCTTTTCGCCGAGAACGGCGCCGACGTCATATGGTTGGAGCCGCCCCGCGGCATCGACCCCTACCGTTGGACGCAGGACGGCTGGGGCGTGCAGAACGAGCGCCGGAACATGCGCAACCTCATGCTGGACGTTGTCTCGCCGGAGGGCCATGACGTGTTCCTGAAACTTATCGAGACCGCCGACATCTTCATCGAGGCGTCGCGCGGCGGCCAGTGGGCCCGCTGGGGCTACACCGACGAGCTTCTGTGGGAGCATAACCCGAAGCTGGTCGTCGGCCATATGTCGGGCTACGGTCTCACAGGCGACCCCGCCTACGTGAGCCTTCCCGGCTACGACTTCACCGTGAACGCGTTCTCGGGCCTCATGTACCTGAACGGGTACAAGGACGGGGCGCCCTACATGATCCAGAAGTTCGTGACCGACTACTACGCCGGCCTGTTCGCCTACGGCTCGGCGCTCGCGGCCTACGTGGGAGCGTTGCGCACGGGCAGGGGCGAGAGCTTCGATCTGGCCCAGTACGAGGCGGCCGTGCGCTGTCAGGCGGGCCTGTTCTGCAAGTGGTTCGACAAGCAGGTGCAGGAGGAGCGCGGCGCCGGGGCCCCGCGCGACAACATCTCCGCGGGCGCGGGCTACTACGAGTGCGCCGACGGCGAGGGCGTGTACCTGTTCACGGCCGGCCAGTCCACCACGAAGAAGGCCGTCGAGTTCTTCGGGCTGGAGTACGGAAGCGAGCTCTTCCCCGAGGGCATACCGTCGGTGGGCATCGACTCGCCGGGCGCGCCCGTGTTCGACGGCGCCATCGAGCAGTACTGCGCCGAGCACACGGCTGCCGAGTTCGCCGAGGCCATGGCCGGCATCGGCATACCGTGCTCCGTGGTCATGAACTACGAGATGATGGAGAGCCACCCGCACTACCTGGCGCGCGGCACGTGGACCGAGTGGGACACGGTGGACGGTCGCACGGTGAAGGGCGTGGCGTCGGTGCCGCGCTTCAAGAACAACCCGTCGCAGATATGGCGCGGCTGCCCCTCGCAGGGCATGGACAACGACGACGTGCTGGCGGAAATCGGCTTCGACGAGGGGGAGATCGCGGCGTTCTACGAGAAGGGTGTCTTGCGCAAGACCGATTACGTGGGCGGGCTGTGATGGCATCGCTCGCCTCGCTGCTGGACGAACCGGCGCGGGTCTATCCCGATCAGGTGGCCCTGTGCTTCCGCGGCCGGGAGTTCACGTATCGGGAGATGTGCCGGCGCATCCATGCGCTTGCCGGCGCCCTCGCGGAGCTCGGCGTGGGCAAGGGGGGCTTCGCCGCCGTTATCGCAGCCAACTCGAACGTGACGGTGGAGGTTCTTTTCGCCTGTGCCCATCTGGGGGCGGTGTGCGAGCGCTACAACGTGAGGCTCTCGCCGCGGGTCATAGCCCGGCTGCTTGCCCGGTCCGAGGCTCGCGTGGTGTTCGTTTCGGCCGCCCTGCGCGCGGCTTTGGCCGAGGCGCTGGTCGAGGTCGGCCGACCGCTCACGATCGTGGACATCGACGGCGGGGAGGGCGCCGCAGCCGTCGGCGGCGCGGGCACGGAGCACGGCGGCGTGCTGCGCTACGAGGAGCTGCTCGCTTCCGCCGGCCCGGTGCCGAGCGTATGCGACGTGGACGACGGCGATCCGGCCATGCTGCTGTACACGAGCGGCACGACGGGGCTGCCGCGCGGCGTGCTGCTTTCACATGGCGCGCTGACCAGGCGCGTCGCTATCGATATTGCAGGCATGCGCTTCTCGCACGACGATATCCTGCTATGCGAGCTGCCGCTGTTCCACGTCACGTTCGTCTCGACGCTCGCCACGCTGGCGCTGGGTGCGCGCCTCGTGATAGCCGATTCGCACAAGCCGGCCGACATCGCCGCGGACATCGTGCGCACGGGCGCCACGCGCACGGCTCTCGTGCCGTGCCTCATGCGCGGGCTCGCCGACTACGTGGCGCAGGAGGGCATCGAGCTGGCTACGCTCGAGCTCATCATCTACGGGGGCGAGCCGGTGGAACCGGAGCTCCTGGAGCACTGCCGACGTCTTCTGCCCTGCGGGTTTCTCCAAGGCTACGGCATGACGGAAACGACGGCGGCCATAACCATGCTGCTCCCCGAGCACCATGAGCATCCGCGGCTTCTGCCCACGGTGGGAAAGGCGGTGCCGGGCATGGAGATACGGATCGCCGACGACGGGGGGCGCGCCTGTGCCGCGGGCGTTCCCGGCGAGGTGCTCGTGCGAACCGACACGCTGATGCTCGGCTATTACCGCGACCCCGTGCGCACGGCCGAGGCGGTGCGGGACGGGTGGTATCGCACGGGCGATATCGGCGTGTTGGACGCGGAGGGCTTCCTCACGTTGGTGGATCGCAAGAACAACCTGGTCATATCGGGGGGCGAGAACGTGTATCCCCTCGAGGTGAGCCGGTGCATCAAGGCGCTTGCCGGGGTGGCCGACGCCGTGGTCGCGGGAGTGCCCGACAAGCAGTGGGGCGAGTCGCTGGCTGCGTTCGTGGTGCGTGCCGAAGGGTCGCGCATCTCGGAGGCCGACATCGTGGCGCACTGCGCGCGCGAGCTGGGCGGCTACAAGAAGCCGCAGGCCGTGCGCTTCGTGGACGATCTCGGGCGCAGTGCCTCGGGCAAGGTGCCGCAGGAGCGGCTGGAGGAGCTCAAGAGGCTGCTGTAACGCGCGGTTGGACGCGTGCGGCGCCTGGGCGAACGCGCGCGACGCGACCGCGCCGTGCAATGCGAAGGCAACGATGAGAGGAGAGGATGCAGGCATGGCGGATTTCGATGCCGTGGTCGTGGGGGCCGGTTGCGCCGGCTCCGTTGCGGCCTGCGTGCTTGCCCGCGAGGGCAAGAGCGTGCTCATGATAGAACGCGGCTCCGATGCCGGGGCGAAGAACATGACCGGCGGGCGCTTGTACGCCCATGCGCTAAGGACGGTGTTTCCCGATTTCGAGAGCGAGGCGCCCCTCGAGCGCAAGATCGTGCGGGAGCGGGTTTCCCTCATGACCGAGGACGAGAACACGACGGTGGAATTCGCTTCGTCGCGCCTGGGGGCGGATGAGCTGGTCTCGTACTCGGTGCTGCGCGGGCCGTTCGACCGCTGGCTCGCTTCGAAGGCCGAAGAGGCCGGCGCGGAGTGCATCTACGGGATAGCCGTGGATGACCTCGTGTGGGAGGGCGAGCGCATCGTGGGCGTGCGCGCGGGCGACGACGAGCTCACGGCCGACGTGACCATCCTGGCCGACGGCGCGAACTCGCTGCTGTCCGAGAAGGCGAGGCTCGCCAAGCGCCCGTCGCCGCACCAGCTGGCCGTGAGCGCCAAGGAGGTCGTGGAGCTACCCGAGCAGACCGTGACCGACCGCTTCCAGACGAACCCCGGGGAGGGAGCGGCCTGGCTCTTCGCGGGGGCTGCGACGCATGGGCACGTGGGCGGCGGCTTCCTGTACACGAACCGCGCGTCCGTGTCCATCGGGGTCGTGGCCACGCTGTCCGACCTCTGCACGTCGTCGACTCCGGTGTACCAGATGCTGGAGGACTTCAAGAACCATCCGGCCGTGGCGCCGGTGCTGGCCGGCGGGCGCACGGTGGAGTACTCGGGGCATCTCATCCCCGAGGGCGGTTTCAACATGGTTCCGCAGCTGTACTGCGACGGCTGCCTGCTTACGGGCGATGCCGCCATGCTCTGCATCAACCTGGGATACCAGGTGCGCGGCATGGACTACGCCATCGCGGCGGGCAGGATGGCGGCGGAGGCGGCCCTCGAGGCGCTGGACGCGGGTGACGTCTCGGCTGCGAGGCTCGCGGCGTACCGCGCCAAGCTGGAGGACAGCTTCGTCCTCAAGGACCTCGCGGCCTATCGCGGCTTCCCGGCGTTCATGGAGGGCACCCCGAGGATATTCGACGGGTACCCGCAGATGGCGGCCGACATCATGCGCGGCCTGTTCGCGGTGGACGGCTCGCCGGTGCAACCGCTTAAAGGAAAGGTCATGGGGCCGGTCAAGGGCGTGGGCGTGCTCAACCTGCTCAAGGATGTGCGAAAGGGGATGAGGGTCCTATGATAGAGGTCTCGGTCAACGTCGACGAGAAGCTCGCTGTTGACAAGTTCGAGGTGGACGAGGGGAACCCGCACATCGTATTGCGCGAAGAGCCCGACCCGGCCGCGTTCGACAAGCTGGTGCTGTGCTGCCCGGCAGGGCTCTATCAGCGAGACGAGGAGGGCAGCCCGAGCTTCGACTGCGCGGGCTGCCTGGAATGCGGGACCTGTCGCATGCTCTGCGGCGACACCCTTCTCGAGAAGTGGGAGTTTCCCCAGGGGGGCATGGGCGTTTCGTACCGATACGGGTGATGTTTGAACGCGGGCTCCGCGACGTCCGGGAAAAATGCGCCCGAAGCGCCTAGCGCAGCGGGCGCAGCCTCTAGTTATCGCGCGCCAGGCGCCGGTAGAGCAGGGCGAAGGCCACGGCGGCCACGGCCACCCAGGCGAGCGTGGTAGCTACGGGCACAATGGCGTCGGGCGAGAGCAGCTCGCCCCGCGCCAGAAGCAGCCCCAGCTCGTTCATGCCGCCGGTGGGCAGGTAGGGGGCGATGTCCGAGAGGCCGTCGACCATCTGGGCGAACATGGGGGCGATTCCCGCGATGAGGATGGGCATGCTCAGCACGCCGGCAGACATCTGGTCGCGCGCCACCAGCCCCAGCAAGAGCGACAGCAGCACGATGGGCACCGATCCCGCCATGCCGATCGCGAGGAACGCCGGCAGGCCGGCCGGCGGCTGCCCGATCACCAGGTAGCATGCCGCATCGACCACGCCGATGGCGAGCAGCGTGACCAGGCCCCGCGAGGCCAGCATCTGCTCGGCGCTCACGTTCGCCAGCATGAGCGTGCGCAGCGTGTGTTTCTCCTTCTCCTCGGCGATGGCGTTCAGCGTGGCCATGGAGGCCACCATGGTGGCGGTGAACAGCAGCGACCACGACACGAGCAGGGCGGAGAACGCCTCGGCGTCCTCGCCGTCCATGCCCCCGCCCACCGCATTCTTGTAGAAGAGCATGAACCCTACGGGCAAGAGGCAGCATACGAGCATGGTGGGGTTCTTCACCACGTCCTTGAGGTCCTTGCCGAGCAGCGCCCCGGTCTTGCGCAACGTGGCTTCCATTTAAAACTCCCTTCCCGTGAGCTCCAAGAACACTTCCTCCAGATCGGGCTCCACCGAATGGATGGACAGGCACGCCCCCGAGGCCAGCGCCTCTGCCACGGCCGGCGCGCCGGCCGCGTCCTTCGACGTGCGCACCGCGCGGCCGTCCGCAAGGCGCATGATCACCTCGTTCCTCGCGAACCGCAGGCGCAGCGCGTCGGGAGCGTCGCAGGCGACGAGGGCGCCCTCGTTCAAGATGCCCACGCGGCGGCACAGGCTCTCGGCCTCGGCCATGTCGTGCGTGGTGAGGAACACGGTGGTGCCGTGGTCGTTCAGCTCGTGCAGCATCTTGTGCACCTCGGCGCGCGCGGCGGGGTCGAGGCCGCTCGTGGGCTCGTCCAGGAACAGCAGCTCCGGCCCGTGCACGAGCGCCGCCAGCAGGGCCGCGCGCTGGCGCATGCCCTTCGAGCAGTTCTTGATAAGGGTCTTGCGGTCGTCCGCGAGGTTCATGCGCTCGAGCAAGGTGGGGATGTTGTTGCCCGTCACGCCGCGGACCTTCGCGTAGAAGCGCAGGTTCTCCTCTATGGTCATGCGCTCGTAGAGGGCGCTCGTATCCGAGAGGATGCCGATGCGCTCGTAGTCGCCGTTCGTGGCGTGCTCGATGGCGCGCCCGAACAGCATGATGCGCCCGGAATCCTTGACGAGCTGGCGCGTGAGCAGCTTGATGGTGGTGGTCTTGCCCGCACCCGAGGGGCCCAGGAAGCCGAAGCACTCGCCGCGCTCCACCTCGAAGGAGAGGTGGCAGAGCACGCGCTTCGCCTTGAAGCTCAAGGACACGTCGTCCATGGACAGCAGGGGATTCATGGGTGATTGCTCCTTTCGTTTCGGACGGTGAGCAGTTTCCCGTGAGACGAAGCGCTGATCAAGGGAAACGCGACGCCGGGAGCGCGCCGCGCGACGAGAGGAGCAGGGGGAGGGACGAAAGGAGCACCGAGACAGGGGGACGGGGATGATGTCACGCCCCTGCCGCGCCTTCCCCTACTCGTCGCGGGGGATGCGCGGCGCGACCGCGACGAGCGCGACGAGGCTCGCGACGATCCATGCGAGCTGGCCGACTGCCGGCAGGATGGAACCGGGGGCGAGCAGCGTCCCTTCCGCCAGCGCGTAGACGAGCGCGAACCCGCCGCCGGTGGGCAGGAGGGGGAGGGCCTGGAACGTGGACTCGGCGTACATGAAGAACAGGGGCACGATGCCGGTGGTTATGACGGGCAGGCTGGAGAAGCTCGCCGCCATCTGGTTAC
Organism: Gordonibacter sp. RACS_AR49; assembly: GCF_030418435.1. NCBI lineage: Bacteria > Bacillati > Actinomycetota > Coriobacteriia > Eggerthellales > Eggerthellaceae > Gordonibacter > Gordonibacter sp. RACS_AR49. Next base: position 20,858 of record NZ_JAIUDM010000009.1, read on the forward strand.
GCGAGGCGAGGCCCAGTGCAAGCGACAACGCGGTGAGGGGAATGCTGGACGCCAGGGTGACCAGCATGAAGGGGAGCATGCAATCGAAGGGGGCTCCCGACACCAGGAAGCACGCCGCCGCAACGAGCGCGGTCCACAGCGTGCTGACGATGCCGTGCGCGGCGAGCATCTGGGCGCGGCCGACGCCGGCCAGCTCCATCGTGCGCAGCGTGCGCTTCTCGCGCGCCTCGGCCATGGGGTAGACGGTCGTCGTGCCGGGCACCATGCTGGTGGAGAACAGCATGCCGGTCACGAGCAGGAACATGCGCGCGTCGTCGTGGGCGATGGGCTCGATGACGACGAAGCGGAACACGAGAAGGAACAGGGCGGGGAACAAACAGCATGCGAGCAGCCCGGGGCTCTTCACCACGTTCATGAAGAATTTTCGCACGAGCGTACCTAAGATGCCCGGGCGGGCGGCGACCTGCTTCGCGTTCACCATCGGTAACGCTCCCTCATCTCCTCGGCACGCCCTTTCGCCAGAGGGATGGACGAGTGCGCGGCGTCGCTCAGCGTGAGGTTGAAGCTGTTGCGCGTGTAGCGCTCCACCTTCGCCACCTTCTGCACGTTCACGAGGAACGATCGGTGGCAGCGGAAGAACCCGGCGCGCGACAGCTCGCGCTCCAGCTCGTCCATCGTGCGCGGCGTTTGGTAGCGCTCGCCGCGCACCGAGAGGTACGTGGCCTTGTTCATGCTCTCGGCGAAGTCGATATCGCGGGGGTCGAACAGCAGCGTGGCCGTCTCGGTGTGCGCGGGGATCTTGAGCACGTGCACCTCGTCGCCCTCGTACGAGGGCTTCTCGCCGTCGGTGTCATCGCCGTCTTCGTCCTGGTCCACCGCGATGAAGCGGCCCTCTTCGTGCCAGCAGGCCACGCCGGGCATGAGCAGCGCCTCGCGCAGCGGCTCGACCGTGGTGACGAAGCGGCAGCCCTGCTCCATACGCTCGGCGATCCAGGTGAGCGCAACGGCGCGCCCTTCGGCGTCGAGGTCGGACAGCGGGCGTTCGAGGAAGCACATCTCCGGTTCGAAGAGGCTCGCGCGCGCCAGGTTCACGAGCGCGAGCGCCGAGGGGGAGAGGCCGCCCATCTTGCGTTTCGCGACGCCGCGCAGGTTGAAGTGCGAGATGGCGTCCTCGTAATGCACCGAGCTGCGCGCGATGCTGCCGTAGAAGCGCAGGTGCGAGGCCACGGAGTCGCGCTCGAAGCCGCGGTCGGTCTCCAGGACGAACGCGCAGCGCTGCGTGCGGTAGCGGGCGCGCACGGCCGCCAGCAGGGCGGCGGACGTCTCGCGGCTGCACTCGATGTGCACGCTGCGGCCATCGGCCACCAGCTCGTCGATGGAGGCGAATTCGGTCACCGGGCGTTACTCCGCGCGCATCGCCGGGAGGATCTCGAGCCAGCAGCCGTCGGGGTCCTCGATGAAGTAGATGCCCATGCGCTCGTTCACGAAGCACACGCAGCCCATCTCCTCGTGCAGGGCGCGCGCGGCGTCGAGGTCGTCCACCTCGAAGGCCAGGTGCGTGTCGCGGCCGCCGTTGACGTAGGGCTCGATGCGCCCGCGGTTCCAGGTGAGCTCCACCTGGAAGTCGGTCTCGTCGTTGCCGATAAACACGTTCTCCCACGACCCGTCCTCGGGCCCCATGCGCCGCTGCACCACGAGTCCCAGCGCGCGCTCGTAGAACGCGAGCGACGCGTCCAGGTCGAGGACGTGGATGCAACGGTGGATCATCTTCGCTTTCATGGCGGCTCCTTCCTCGGTGCGCCGTCGGGCAACGGGCGCGGTGCGTCTCGGCGACGGCTCCGTTGCGCGTCGGTTTCGGTTCGGCGACGGCGCTTCCATCGGAAGTATAAAGCAACGAGCGAGGTCGTTCGCGGCCAGCATGCGTTTCCATGCCGTCTCCGAACGTCGGGCGAAGGGGAATTCCCGCCGCCGACGCGGGGCAGCTGAAGAGAAGGACGTGGCAGGATGCAGGATGTGCAGGAGAGCCCGGCGGCGGGCCCCACGGGGACGTGCCCGATGGAGCCCGTCGACGCGAGCGGGCTGGGGGAGCGGGAGGAAGCTCCGGAAGCCCCCTACTTGAGCGCGCGGGGCCTCGAGCTCGAGACCTACGCCGGCTTCGTCTACCGCAACGTGGACCTCGACGTGTTCAAGGGCCGGGTCACGGCCGTGCGCGGGCGCAACGGCAGCGGCAAGTCGGCGCTTCTGCTCACGCTGGCGGGACGCATGAAGCCCACGGGCGGCATGCTCTCCGTCGGCGGCCTCGAACTCCCGCGCGAGCGCGCCAAGGCCGAGCGGCACGTGGGCCTGGGCCTGTTCAAGGGCCTGAACGACCTGCCGGAGAACCTGAGCGCCCGCTCCGCGGCCAAGGCCGAGTTCGACCTGCACGGCCTCTCCGCGCGCGACGGGGCTGTGGAGGAGCATCTGTGCTGGTGGGGCCTCGGCGACGTGGCGCGCGTGCGGGTGCGCGACCTCACGGCCGAGAAGCTCGCGCGCCTCGGCATCGCGCTCGCCTTCGTGGGGGACCCGGACGCGGCGGTGGTGGACGACGTTGAGGACCAGCTCACCCTGTCGCAGTCGCGCGGGCTCATGGAGCTGCTCGCGCTGGCGGCCCGCGAGCGCCATGCGGCCGTGGCGGTGGCGGTGGTGGAGCGCGACCTGGCCCGCATGGCCGATTCGTGCGCGTACCTGGCGAAGGAAGGGGAGTGACATGGCGTTCGAAGGCGTGCGCTTCGCGAGCCTGGAATGGCGAAACCTCGCGGCCTCGAAGGTGATGTGGGTGGTGATCGCGGCCATCGCGGTGATCCCGCTCCTCTACGGCGGGCTGTACCTGGCCGCGTTCCAGGACCCCTACGGACGCCTGTCCTCGCTGCCCGTGGCGGTGGCGAACGAGGACGCGGGGGCCGTGATCGCGGCCGAGCAGCGCAACCTCGGCGACGAGGTGGTCGACGAGCTCAAGCGCACCGACAACGGCCTGGGCTGGCACTTCGTGTCAGCCGACGAGGCCCGGGCGGGCCTTGCGGACGGCGCCTACTTCATGGCGTGCATCATCCCCTCGGACTTCTCCGCCTCCGTGGCCTCGGTGGACGGCGACGCGCCGCGCCGGGCCCAGCTGAAGGTGGAGTACAACGAGAGCGAGAACATGCTGGCGTCCCAGATAGGCCAGACGGTGTGGCGGCAGGTGCGCACGCGCGTGAGCGACATGGTGGCCGAGCAGTACTGGACGACGGTGCTCGGCCGCGTGGCCGATTCGGGCAAGCAGATCGGCGCTGCCGCGGCGGGAGCGCGCGACCTGGAGGGCGGCCTGTCCGCCGCGCAGGACGGCACCCGCTCGATCGCGACGAACCTGGGCACGCTCAAGAACGGCGCCGTCGAGCTCGACGCGGGGCTCGGTACCCTGGCAGGCGGCGCGGTCGCGCTCGACGCGGGGCTCGGCACGTTGGTGGGAGGCACGGGCGCGCTCGAGGCAGGGGCGGGCTCGCTCGCGTCGGGCGCGAGCCGGGTGTCGGATGGCGCGTCGGAGCTGCGGGACGAAGGAGGCGCGTCGCTGGCCGCCGGCACGCGCGAGCTGGCGGACGAGACGGCCGGGCTGCCGGCCCAGGCGGCGCGGTTGGACGACGGCGTGCAGGCCGTCGTGGGCAGCGTGGGCGAGCTGTCCGCGGCGCTCGGGACGGACAGCGAACCGCAGACGCTCGTCGGCGGGTCGGCCGCCCTCGCCTCCGGGCTCGAGGAGCTGGCGGATCCGCAAACGGGCGCCCCTGCCTTGGCCCAGGGCGTGGGGGAGCTCTCCGGTGCGCTCGGCACGCTGCAGGACGGTGCGTCCGCGGCGAGCGCGGCGCTCGCGGACGTGGACACGGAGGCCGTGCTGGCAAGCGACATGACGCCGGAGCAGAAGGAGGCCCTGATCACGTCCCTTGGCACGGTGCGGGCCTACCTCGACGGGGCCGAGGGGCGCGCGGGCGTGGTCGACGGGCTCGCGCAGGCGAAGGGGGAGGTGGACGGCGTGCTTCTGCCCGGTGCGCTCAAGGCCGCCGACGCCGCATCGGAGCTTTCGGCGGGCGCGCGCACCTTGCACGAGGGGCTGGTGCGGACGCGCGACGAGCTGGCGTCGCAAGCTTCTGACCTGCAGGCGCTCTCCGCGGGTGCGGCGGCCCTCGCCCAGGCGGCCTCCTCGCTCGTCGGCGGCATCGACCGCTTGAGCGCCGGCGCGCAGGATGTGAGCGCCAACCTGTCCGTTCTCGCCGCCGGGGTCGCCGACGCCGCGTCCGGCGCTGCGCGGCTCGACGCCGGCGCGGCCGAGGTCGCCTCGGGCGCGCGGTCGGCCAAGGACGGCGCAGGCGAGCTCGCCCAGGGCGCGCAGTCTGCGCAAGGCGGCGCGGGGCAGCTCGCCACTGGCGCGGGACAGCTGCGTGAGGGGGCGGACCGCCTGGTCACGGGCCTGCACGAGGCAACGGAGGGCGAAGGCGAGCTGGCCTCCAAACTGGCTGCGGGCGCCGAGGAGGCCGCCGATCAGACTCGAAACATCCCCGCGAAGGCCGAGGCCATGAGCGATCCGGTGGAGCTCGACAACGACTACTACACCTCGGTGAGGAACTACGGCACCGGCTTCGCCCCGTACTTCATGGCGCTGGGGCTCTGGGTGGGCAGCCTCGTGGCGGGCTTCGTGTTCAAGCCGCTCAACGGGCGCCTCCTGCTGGCGGGCGCGAACCCCGTCACGGCGGCGTTCGCGAACTACCTGCCCATGGCGGCGTTCGCCCTCGTGCAGGCGGCGCTGCTCATGGCGGCCATCCAGTTCGGGCTGCAGCTGCAGATAAGCAACGTGCCCGCCTTCTGGGGCATGGGCTTCCTCACCGCGCTCGTGTTCGCGGCCCTCATGCAGCTGCTGCTGGCGGCGTTCGGCTTCCCGGGGCGGTTCCTCGCCATCATCCTGCTCATGCTGCAGCTCACCACGAGTGCGGGCACCTTCCCCATCCAGACGACGCCCGCGTTCTTCCAGGCGGTGAGCCCGTACCTGCCCATGACCTACGTGGTGGAGGCGCTGCGCCAGATCATGACCGGGCTCGACTACGGCGTGGTGGGTTTCGACTGCCTCGTGCTCGTAGGGTTCGGCGTGGCCGCCTTCGCGCTCACGAGCATCGTGGCCTGGCGCAAGCGCACCGTGCGCATGCAGGACCTCCATCCCGTGCTGAAGTTGGGGTGAGGGGGCGGTCCTGCGCCGCCGGGCCACCCTGAAAACATGCGTTTATTGAGCGGATTCGGCTCCAGCCGGCCGTGAAAAAGAAGGGCGGGCTGCTCTTACCTTAGAATAGCGCTCGGAAAAGCGACGCGCGTGAGGAGCAGACTATGTGCGGAATCGTCGGATACACCGGAACCCGTCCCGTCAAGGACATCCTGATCGCAGGCCTGACCAGGCTCGAGTACCGCGGCTACGACTCGGCGGGCATCGCCGTCGAGCAGGACGGGGCGCTGCGCGTCGTGCACTGCAAGGGCAAGGTGAGCGGCCTCGCGCGCCTCGTGGAGCCCCTGGACCTCGCCGGCACCTGCGGCATCGGCCACACGCGCTGGGCCACGCACGGCCGCCCGAGCGAGGCCAACGCCCACCCGCACACTTCCTGCGACGGGCACGTGGCCGTGGTGCATAACGGCATCATCGAGAACTTCGCCGAGCTGCGCGAGGAGCTGGAGGCCCGCGGGCACGCGTTCTCGAGCGAGACCGACACCGAGGTGATCGCACACCTTGTGGAGGATGCCTATGCGGAGAGCCGCGACCTCCTGCAGGCCGTCCGCGAGGCGACCGAGCGTCTGATCGGCGCGTACGCCGTCGCGGTGATCAGCGATCAGGAGCCCGGCACCGTCGTGGCGGCGCGCAAGGACTCGCCGCTCGTGGTGGGCCTTGCCGAGGACGGGGCGTACGTGGCCTCCGACATCATCGCCATGATCGACGCTACCCGCGACGTGGCCGTGCTCGCCGACGGCGACTTCGCCAAGCTCACGGCGGCGGGCGCGACGTTCTTCAACGTGCGGGGCGAGGCCTACGAGCCCGAGGTCGCGCATGTGGACTGGGACCTCGACGTGGCGGAGAAGGGCGGCTACCCCGACTTCATGATGAAGGAGATCCACGAGCAGCCCCGTGTCATCCGCGACACGCTGGCGGGACGCCTGGTGAACGGTGCGCTCTCCATCGACGAGCTCGATCTCTCGGCCGAGGAGCTCAACCTCATCGACCGCGTGTGCGTCATCGCGTGCGGCACGTCCTACCACGCCGGCCTCATCGCGAAGAACCTCATCGAGGGCTGGGCGCGCATCCCCTGCGAGGTGGAGGTGGCCAGCGAGTTCCGCTACCGAAACCCCATCATCACGCCGTCCACCCTGGTGGTGGCCGTGTCGCAGTCGGGCGAGACCGCCGACACGCTGGCGGCCATCCGCGACGCGCGCGTGAAGGGGGCCAAGGTGTTCGGCATCACGAACGTGGTGGGCTCGCCCGTGGCGCGCGAGAGCGACGGCGTGATCTACACGAAGGCCAACAAGGAGATAGCCGTGGCCTCCACGAAGTCGTTCTTGGGCCAGGTGGCGTCGCTCACGCTGCTCGCCATGCTGCTCGCCCAGGCCAAGGGCAAGCTCAAGACGAACCAGGTGCGCCTGCTGTTCCACGAGCTGGCCGACACGGCCGAGCAGGTGGAGCGCATCCTGGCCGACACCGCCGCCATCGACGAGGCGGCTCGCGCGTGCAAGGACGCCTCGAGCGCGCTCTTCGTCGGGCGCGGCATGGGCGCCGCCATCGCGTGCGAGGGCGCGCTCAAGCTCAAGGAGATCAGCTACCTGCACGCCGAGGCCTACCCGGCCGGCGAGATGAAGCACGGCCCCATCGCGCTCATCGACGAGGGTTTCCCCGTCATCGCGGTGGCCACGAAGAGCCCCGTGTACGACAAGCTCGTGTCGAACCTGCAGGAGGCGAAGGCCCGCGGCGCGATGATCGTGGCTGTCGCCACCGAGGGCGACGAGGACATTCGCGCGCACGCCGACCACGTCGTCTACATTCCGAAGGTGCGCGACGCGTTCTCGGCCGTCACGGCCAGCGTGCCGCTGCAGCTGTTCGCGCGCGCCATCGCCGTGGAGCGCGGTTGCGACGTGGACCAGCCCCGCAACCTGGCGAAATCGGTTACGGTGGAGTAGCTTTTCGACCTGCGGATCCGCGGAAGGGGCCGGCGATGCCCAGTCGCCCGGACAGTCCTCGCTTCGCTGCGGAACTCGCTTGGCGGACGCCGCCGGCCCCTTCCGCTCCAAGCGGGGAGGGGCTTCGACTGAAGGGTCGCCGGGTTGCGGCGAGGAGGAAAGAGAGAGGAATTACCTGTGAGCGATACTGAGTTGGACGAGGCGTTCCCCGCGGCCGAGGGGCAGGTGGGGCTGGGCGTGGACATCGTGGAGATCGCGCGGGTGAGGCGCATCCTCGAGCGCACGCCGAGCTTCCGCGAGCGCGTGTTCTCGGAGGAGGAGCGCGCCTACTGCGACGCGACGGCGAACCCGGAGGTGCACTACGCCACGCGCTTCGCGGCGAAGGAGGCGGTGGTGAAGGCGCTCGGCACCGGCTTTACGCGCGGCATCGGCGTGCGCGACATCGAGGTGCGCCGCAACGCCAAGGGGCGGCCCTCCGTGGTGCTGTCGGGACGGGCGAAGGAGGTCGCGGCCGAGCAGGGCGTGCGGGAGCTTCCGCTGTCGCTGTCGTTCACGCACACCGACGCCGTGGCCTGCGCCATGGCCATCACCGAGGACTCGCTGCGCGCCGCCGAGAAGCGCGTGGACCCCATGGAGGAGCTCTCGCGCCAGTTCAAGGAGGCCCGCAGCCTGCTCGACGAGATGGACGCCCCGCCGGCCGCGCCGGCGGGCGCGGCCTCTGGCACGCCTGGCCGGTAGGACGTCGCCGCAGAGGACTGTCGGCGGGGGCGCGGCGGCCAGGCGGGCGACTGCCGAACGGTGCACCGGGGCATCCGCTTTCCCCTTTTACCGTGGGGATGCATTGAACTTGTGCGGCGAACCCATTATGTTGGATCAAGGCACGAGAGAGCGGCGGAGAGGCGAAGAGGTGAGCGCATGGCGCCAGGAAACGGTTCGCAAGGCAGGCACGCAGGCAACGACGTGAAGGGCGAGGAGCCGTCGCGCGGTTTCCGTCCCGCGTCCGTCCCGCGTTCCGGCTCCGCTCCGCGGCGGCCGAAGCCCGGCCGCAAGGAGGGCGTCATCGCCGCTTGCGCCGTGGCGGCCGTGCTGGTCGTCGTTTATCTGGCAGGCGCGTTCACGTTCATGGACCGCTTCATGCCCCGCACCACCGTCATGGGCGAGGACGTGTCGTTCAAGACGTCCGCCGAGGTGCAGGACCTGCTGGCCGACATCGCGAAGAGCTACGCGCTCGACGTGTCGGGGCAGGGGTTCTCGCTCAAGCTCACGTCCGCGGACATGGGCACCGGCATCAACGTCCAAAGCGTGACGGACGCCATGCACGCCGACGCGAACCCCTGGGCCTGGCCGGTGGAGGTGTTCGGCTCGCGCGACGAGACCGACAAGCTGGCCACCTCGAACGGAAAGCTGGAGCAGGCCGTGCGCACCGCCGTCGACGCGTTCAACGAGGGAGCCGTCCCGCCGCGCAACGCCGGGCTCGACTACGACGCGGGCAGCTCGTCGTTCGTGGTGCGCACCGAGACGGCGGGCACGGCGCTCGATGCCGATCGAGTGCTTGCGGCCGTGAGCGCGGCCGTTGCCACTCTCGCGCCTTCTGCGACGCTCGGCGAGGACGCGCTGCAAAAGCCCACGCTCTTCGCCGACGACACGCGCCTGGCGAAAGCCGCCGACGACGCGAACGCCCTGCTCAAGGCCGACTTCAACCTGAAGCTTGCCGATACGGTCGTCGCGCGCGTGAACGCCGACCAGATAGCGGACTGGATGCGCCTGGGCGACGACGTGACCGTGGGAGTGGACGAGGACCTGGTGGCGGCCTGGGTGCAGGACATCGCCTCGGCGTGCAACACCTACCAGGCGCGGCGCACGTTCACGCGCGCCGACGGCAAGGAGGTTTCCGTGTCGGGCGGCGTGTACGGCTGGATCGTCGACAAGGACCAGCTCAAGAAAACCGTGATGGACGGCGTGCGGTCCGCCCAGGCGGGCGATGTGGCCATCCCCTGCGAGCAGGAGGCCAGCGCCTACGACGGCCTGCACGGGCGCGACTGGGGCAAGCGCTACCTTGACATCGACCTGGCCGAGCAGCATGCGCGCTTCTACGGCGACGACGGCAGCCTGGCGTGGGAGTCCGATATCGTGTCGGGCACGCCCGACGGCGAGCACGACACGCCAGAGGGCGTGTACGTCATCAACGGCAAGGAGAGCCCTTCGAAGCTCATCGGCCAGATGGAGCCCGAGACGGGCAAGCCGGAATACCAGACGGAAGTGAAGGCGTGGATGCCGTTCGTGGAGAACTACATCGGCCTGCACGACGCTGACTGGCAGCCCGCATTCGGCGGCTCGCGGTACGCCTCCGGCAGCGGTAGCCACGGCTGCGTGAACCTGCCGGTGGAGAAGGCTACCGCGCTTTACGACCTCATCGCCACGGGCGACGTGGTGGTCTGCCACTGGTAGGCCGCTCGGCTGCGGAGCGCACACGTTCCGCCGTTTGGACCCGCCGTCGCGTGCCCTACGCGCCCACGAGCTCCGCGAGTGCGGCGGGCAGGCACTCCACGACGTCCTCCGCGCATACGGCGATGGCCGACCAGCGGGCGGCCGCGGCGAGCCCTGCCCGCGCGTGCAGCTCGGCTCCCAGCACGGATGCCTCGAGCGCGTCCATCCCCTGGGCCAGCAACGCCGCCACCATGCCCGCCAGCACGTCGCCCGTGCCCGCCTTCGCGAGTGCCGGCGTGCCGTGCGCCATGCGCACGGTCTGCTCGCCGTCGGATATGAAGGTGACCGGCCCCTTCACCACCGCCACCACGCCGTAGGCGAGCGAGAGCGACCGTGCCAGCGCGCAGGGGTCGCCCGTAGGCAGGTCGAATGCGCGCGCGAGCCGCGCCGCCTCGCCGGCATGGGGCGTGACCACGGTGGCGTGGCCGTTCAGGAAGCGCCGCTTCAGCAGGCGGCGCCCCTTCTCCGAGGCAAGGGCGCCCAGGCCGCTGCCGTCCACCAGCACGGGCGCCTCGGCATGCTTCAACACGAAGTGCACGAGCTTGGAGGACGCGCCGTCGTCCGCGTCGAACCCGCAACCTACGAGGTAGGCGTGCGGGTTGCCCGGCAGCGAGGGGGAGAGCTTCGGCGGGAGGGCCGAGCGCGGGCCCACCACGAGGGAGGGGCGGAAGCCCTGCACGAGCGGGACGGCTGCCGGATGGGTGAACACCTGCGTGTAGCCGGCGCCCATGCGCTGGCTCGCGTAGGCTGCCAAGCATGCCGCGCCGGGGTAGCGCTCGCTGCCCACGACAGCGGTGAGCGTGCCCCGCGTGTACTTGTTCGCGTCGTCGGCCGGCAGGGGCACAAGGGCCACCAGCTCGTCGTTGCCGTATTCCCGAACGTCCTGCATAGGCGACCACCTTGTCCGTCGAAGGGTTCCCTCTTCCCATTCTACCGCGTATCGACGAAAGGCGCGAACGCTCGATAGACCGTTGCCGTGCGAATTCGGACCGTTACGGTGCGGAAACGGTTGACCACCCCGCTCAGCTTGTTTTTCCCATTCGCTACAATCATATGATGAGAAAAAAGGCGCATCGGCGCCGAACGATTCGAAGGAGGCATCGTGGATACGACGAGGAAGCATGACTGGGGTTTGATCGTTGCGGGCATTCTGCTGGTGCTGTGCGCCTTCTTCTTCGTGGTGGCGCCGGGGCTCACCCTTGTCACCATCACGGCCATCGCGGGCGCGGCGTTCCTTGTGTCCGGCATATTCGACATCATCAACTACGTGCGCTTCCACAAGGTCATGAACCTGTCGGGGTGGGCCATCGCCTACGCTGTGCTCGACATCGTCATCGGCCTCATGTTCCTGATCCATCCGCTGGCGTTCGCGGGCGTCATCCCGTGGGTGATCGGGGCGTTCTTCATCATCTTCGGCGCGTTCGAGGTCGTCGGCTCCTTCCGCATTCGCAAGACGGGCGTGCCTATGTGGGGTTGGATGCTGTTCTCGGGCATCGTGAGCGTGCTCTGCGGCATCACGTTCTTCGTGGCGCCAGCGTCGTTCAGCATCTTCCTCTCGGTGTTCATACTCATGCGCGGCGTGTCGCTCGTATTCTACGGCTGGAACGCGAACAAGGGCATGCTGGCGTAGCCGGCGGCCGGGCCTTGCCGCAACCTCTGATGAAACCATGGGGCGGGTGCGCTGCCCGCTGCGACTCGTGGTAGAATCTCGATTAAATGGCGAAGGCCCCGAATGCGTTCGGGGCCTTCTTCCCGATGGAGGAAGTCAAGACGGCGGTGGAGAACATGGCAGAAGAACAGCAGAACCTCCTGGACGAGCGGGCGCTCGCCGAGGCGACGAGCGATCCGGCCGCGCGCATCGACGCGCTGCGGCGCGAGATCGAGCACCACACCTACCTGTACTACGCCCAGGATGCTCCCGAGATATCCGACGCCGCGTTCGACTCGCTCATGCGCGAGCTGCGCGAGCTGGAAGCGGCCCATCCCGAGCTCATCGATCCGTCCAGTCCCACGCAGCGCGTCGGCGGCTACGTGGGCGAGCAGTTCGCCCCCGTGCGCCACGAACGGCGGATGTACTCGCTCGACAACGCCATGGACATCGAGGAGCTGGACGCGTGGATCGAGCGCGTGGTGGAGGCGTTCGGCCGCATGGTGCCCGTGGTATGCGAGCTCAAGATAGACGGCTCGTCCATCGCTTTGACCTACGAGGGCGGCCGCCTCGTGCGCGCGGCGACGCGCGGCGACGGTACCACCGGCGAGGACGTCACCGCCAACATGCGCACGGTGAAGGACGTGCCGCTGCGCCTGCGCGAGGCGGCCCTCGGCGGGCTGCGGGACGCGAAGGCGCCGGTTGAGCTGCGCGGCGAGGTGTACATGCCGAAGTCCAGCTTCGACGCCCTCAACGTCGCCGCCGAGGCCAATGGCAAGCAGGCGTTCGCGAACCCGCGCAACGCCGCAGCGGGGAGCCTCCGCCAGAAGGATCCCGCCATCACGGCGAACCGCGACCTGTCCACGTTCATCTACGCGGTGGCCGACGAGCGCGCCCTGGCCGTCGAGGGCCAGTGGGAGCTGTTGGCATGGCTGCGCGAGGCGGGCTTCCACGTGAACCCCGACGTCGAGCTGTGCGAGACGCGCGAGGCGGTGCACGCGTTCTGCAAGCGCGCCATCGAGCGCCGCGAGGACCTGCCCTACGAGATCGACGGGGTAGTGGTGAAGGTGAACGCGTTCGCGCAGCAGGAGTCGATGGGCTACACGGCCCGCGCTCCCCGCTGGGCCGTGGCGTTCAAGTTCCCGCCCGAGGAGAAGACGACGCTGCTGCGCGACATCACCGTGCAGGTGGGGCGCACCGGCAAGCTGACGCCCGTTGCCGAGATGGACCCCGTGTCGGTGGCCGGATCCACCGTGGCGCGCGCGACGCTGCACAACGAGGACGAGGTGCAGCGCAAAGACGTGCGCGTGGGCGACACCGTCATCGTGCGCAAGGCGGGCGACGTCATCCCCGAGGTGCTGGGCCCCGTGCTGGCGCTGCGCCCCGCCGACGCCGTTCGCTGGGAGATGCCGCGCACGTGCCCGTCGTGCGGCTCGCCCGTCATCCGCGAAGAGGGCGAGGTGGATTTCCGCTGCATCTCCATCGACTGCCCGGCGCAGGCGCTCGAGCGGCTGCTCCATTGGGCCAGCCGCGGCGCCATGGACATCGACGGCATGGGAGAGGAAATCGTGTCGCGCCTTGTGGAGAGCGGCCGCTTGACCGACGTGGCCGACTACTACACGTTGGACGAGGTGGAGCTGTCGCTCGTCGACATGGGCCGCGTGAACAAGGAAGGCGAGCCCATCCGCCTCGGGTCCACCGTGGCGAAGAAGCTCGTGGCCGCTATCGACGAGAGCCGCGCGCGCCCGTTCGCCCGCGCGCTGTTCGGCCTCGGCATACGCCACGTGGGCAAGACCATCGCCGAGCTGCTGGCGGCGGCGTACCCGTCCATCGAGGCGCTCATGGAGGCCTCGGAGGAAGACCTGGCCGCCATCAACGGCGTGGGCCCGAAGATCGCCCGCAGCGTGTACCTGTTCCTGCGCACGCCCGACAACGTGGCCGTCATCGAGCGCTTGCGCAAGCGCGGCGTGGCGATGGCCGACGAGGCGGGCGACCCTGCCGAGCAGCTGCCGCAAACGCTCGAGGGCCTCACGTTCGTGCTGACGGGCTCGCTCGTGGAGAGCGGGATGACCCGCGACGAGGCAGGTGCGGCGCTCAAGGCGCGCGGCGCGAAGGTGTCGGGCAGCGTGTCGAAGAAGACGAGCTTCGTCGTGGCCGGAGAGGCCGCCGGCTCCAAGTACGACAAGGCCGTGACGCTCGGCGTCCCGGTGCTTGACGAAGCGGCTCTGCTGCGCATCCTCGAAACCGGCGAGGCTCCCGAGTAGGGCGGCCGCCTGCGGGCGCGCGCGACGCGGGCGGCGATGCGGGCGTGCGGTCGCGATGCGGGCGGAGAGGCGCACGGGCGGTGGCGATGCGGGCGGGCGCGATATGTGCGCTCGCGATGCGGGTGGTCGCGATTCAGGCGGAGATGCGCGCGGTTGGTCGCGATTCGGGCGGTCGCTGCTACAAAAACGCCCTTTTCGGCGGGCAAGCGCGGCGCTGGCGGCTTCGAAGCGGGTTTGGGCGCAAGGGTGTCACGCCTGACCGGGGTTTTTCCGAGGGCTGTTTTTCGCTCGCGCCGAAACGCGTTTCGTACCCGCCGAAATCGGCGATTCTGTAGCGCTGAAGGTGAGATTCCGGCTGGTTTGGGCCGTTCCCGCAAGCATGCCTCGATGATTCATGCGAACCGCCCGTTAGCTTGTTTGCCCGTGCGCTGCTCCGCGTTCGCCTTTCGGTGCCTGCCGCTCGCCTAGAGGAGTTACGGAAATGGAAATCGTAACACCGTCGGTGTGATCTATCTGCTATAGTGTGTTACACAGTTCAGATTCGTAACACATTTTGAGGTGCTGCGCCGGGCCGCGAGGGAGCCGTCGCAGCGGGTGGGAGGATTCGCATGGCAACACTCACACGGCGCGACTTCGCGAAGCTGACGGGCGCAGGCGCGGCGGCGCTTTCGCTGGGCGGGATCTTGGCGGGCTGCGCGGGCGGCGGGAACGAGAAGCCAGCGGCAGGGACAGGCGCGACGGGCGCGGGCGAGGCAGCCCCTTCGCAGGTGATCGTGTCCATGACCACGGGCTCCGAGCCGGCGGCGGGCTTCGACCCGCTGGTCTCCTGGGGCTGCGGCGAGCACGTGCACGAGCCGCTCATCCAGTCCACGCTCATCGCCACCGACACCGACCTTAGCTTCAAGAACGATCTCGCCACGTCCTATGAGTGCTCCGATGACGGCATGATCTGGACGTTTACCATCCGCAACGACGTGCGCTTCACCGACGGCGAGCCGCTCACGGCGCGCGACGTGGCGTTCACCTTGAACGGCATCCGCACGGCCGAGGCCTCGGAATGCGACCTGTCCATGGTGCGCGAGGCCGTCGCGCCGGACGACGCCACGGTGGTCATCCACATGGAGAAGCCGTTCAACGCGCTCCTGTACACGCTGGCCGTCATCGGCATCGTGCCCGAGCACGCCTACGGCGAGGGCTACGGCGCCAACCCTGTCGGCAGCGGCCGCTATATGCTGGAGCAGTGGGACCGCGGCCAGCAGGTTATCCTGAAGGCCAACCCCGACTACTACGGGGAAGCGCCGAAGATCGAGCGCGTGGTGGCCGTGTTCATGGAGGAGGACGCCTCGCTCGCCGCGGCGCAGTCCGGGCAAGTGGACGTGGCCTACACCTCCGCGACGTTCGCCGCGCAGCAGCCGGCGGGCTACGACTTGCTGAACTGCGCGTCGGTTGACTCGCGCGGCATCTCGCTGCCCACCATCCCCGCCGGTGCGTCGAAGACCGACGAGAAGGGCGAGGCTGCCGCGGGCAACGACGTCACGTGCGACCTCGCCGTCCGCCAGGCCATCAACTACGGCGTAGACCGCGACAAGATGATCGAGAACGTGCTGAACGGCTTCGGCACCGTGGCCTACAGCGTGGGCGACGGCATGCCGTGGTCCTCGCCCGACATGAAGTGCGCGACCGACGTGGGCAAGGCGAAGAAGCTGCTCGACGATGCCGGCTGGGCGCCGGGCGCCGACGGCGTCCGCGAGAAGGGCGGCGTGCGCGCCTCGATGAACCTGTACTACTCGGCCGGCGACACCGTGCGTCAGGGTATTGCCGAGGAGTTCTCCAACCAGATGAAGGAGCTGGGTCTTGAATTCGCCATAAAGGGCGTGAGTTGGGACGATCTGTACCCGCACCAGTTCACCGACCCGGTGGTGTGGGGTTGGGGCACGAACGCCCCCATCGAGACGTACAACCTGTTCTACTCCAAGGGCACGGGCAACTACGCCTGCTACGAGAACGCCGCCACCGACGCGTACCTGGACGAGGCGCTGGCCCAGCCCCGGGTGGAGGACTCGTTCGAGCTGTGGAAGAAGGCCCAGTGGGACGGCTCGACCGGCATCGCGCCGCAGGGCGACGCGCCGTGGGTGTGGTTCGCGAACATCGACCACCTGTACTTCGCGAAGGAGAACCTGAGGGTTGCCGAGCAGAAGCCGCACCCGCACGGCCACGGCTGGTCGCTCGTGAACAACGTCGACCAGTGGTCGTGGGCTTAGGGGTTTCGTTGCAGACGCGCAGGGGGCGGATGGCGCCCAGTCGCTCGGACAGTCCTCGCTTCGCTGCGGAACTCGCTTGGTGGGCGCCGTCCGCCCCCTCCGCCGACTTCGGAGGACCTGCGGCGGGGCTGGTCGGCGTTTTCCCTCGTTGAGGGGTGTTGTTGTCAGGTTTTCGGACAGGTGAGGTTATAGTAGTTTCAGTCATGGCCCGATTCATTGTTCGCAACATAGTGAAGTTCATACTGCTCATGGTTGCCGTGAGCATGGTGACGTTCGTGCTGGTGAGCATATCTCCCATCGATCCGGTGCAGGCGAACGTGGGGCAGGCGGCCTACGTCAACATGAGCGAGGCGAAGCGGGCTCAGTTGGCCGAGTACTGGGGCGTGAACACGCCCTTGTGGGAGCGCTACGCCAGCTGGTTCGGCGACCTTTTGCACGGCGACCTGGGAACGTCGTTGCGCTTCAACGCGCCGGTGGCCGACGTCATCGCCACGCGGGCGGTGAACTCGCTTGCGCTCATGGCCACGGCCTGGGTGGTGAGCGGCGTGCTGGGCTTCGGCTTGGGCATCCTGGCCGGCGCCAACCGCGGGCGGCCCATCGACCGTATCGTGAAGGGCTACTGCTTCCTGCTGGCGTCCGTGCCCACGTTCTGGCTGGGGCTCGTGTTCCTCATCGTGTTCTCGGTGTGGCTAGGCTGGTTCCCGTTCGGTTTCTCGGTTCCCATCGGGGTGTCGGCCGCCGACGTGACGCTCGCGGACGCGCTGCACCATCTGGCGCTGCCCGCGCTCACGCTCGCGGTGGTGGGCGTGGCGAACATCGCGCTGCACACGCGCGAGAAGACCATCGACGTGCTGGAGAGCGACTACGTGCGGTTCGCCCGCACGCGCGGGCTTTCCACCTGGGGCGCCCTGCGCCACCATGGGCTGCGCAACCTGGCGCTGCCCGCGCTCACGCTGCAGTTTGCCTCCATCTCCGAGATATTCGGCGGGTCGGTGCTGGTGGAGCAGGTGTTCTCGTACCCGGGCCTGGGCCAGGCGGCTGTGACGGCCGGTCTGGGCGGCGACGTGGCGCTGCTCGCGGGCATCGCGCTTTTCTCGGCGGCGTTCGTGTTCGGCGGCAATCTCGTGGCGAACGTGCTGTACGGCGTGGTGGACCCTCGCATGCGCAAGGGGGAGGCGAGGGCTCGTGCGTAGCGGGAAAGAAACCTGCGAGGCCGCCGGTGGGGTCGGCAACGCCCAGTCGCTCGGACAGCCCTCGCTTCGCTGCGGAACTCGCTTGGCGGGCGTCGCCGACCCCACCGGCTCCAAGGCAGTTGCAGCTCCGGTGCTGCACGCTTCTCGCGCGGCTCGGTGGGGGAACAGGAAGCTCACGCTGGCAGCCTTTGCGGCGGCGGTGGTGGCGCTCGCGGCTATTGTGGTGGCGGGCCTTCTGGTCACCGACGCTGCCACGGCCACGGACTTCGCGCAGAAGAACCTCGCGCCCAGCCTGGCGCATCCCTTCGGCACCGACTGGATGGGCCGCGACATGCTGCTGCGCACGCTTGCGGGCCTGTCCACGAGCGTGCTGGTGGGCCTTCTGGCCGCAGGCGCGTCCTCCGTCATCGCGCTCGTGCTGGGTGCGGTGGCGGCGCTGGGCGGCAAGAAGGCCGACGCGGTGGTCACCTGGCTTATCGACCTCATGATGGGCGTGCCGCACATCGTGCTGCTCATCCTGATATCGTTCGCGCTCGGCAAGGGATTCTGGGGCGTTGCCATCGGCGTGGCGGTGACGCATTGGCCGAGCCTGGCCCGCGTGGTGCGCGCCGAGATCCTGCAATGCCGCGAGTCCACGTTCGTGGCCGTTGCACGCAAGCTGGGGCAGAGCCCGGTGCGCATCGCCTTGAAGCACATGGTGCCCTATGTGCTGCCGCAGTTCATCGTGGGGCTCATCCTGCTGTTCCCCCATGCCATCCTGCACGAGGCGGCCGTCACGTTCCTCGGTTTCGGCCTGCCGCCCGAGCAGCCGGCCATCGGCGTCATCCTGAGCGAGTCGATGGCGTACCTGTCGGCCGGCATGTGGTGGCTCGCGGTGTTCCCGGGCCTCGCGCTCATCGCCACCGTGCTCTTGTTCGACGTGGCGGGCTCGAACCTTCGCAAGCTCATCGATCCGCACAGCTCGCAGGAATAGGAGGCCGGATGGGCGAGACAAAAAAGAGCGAAATGCGGATGGACGCGGCGCGAGTAGTCGAGGCTCGGATGGACGGGACGCGGGCGGAAGGCGTGCGGGCCGGCGGACGCGCGGCCGAGCTGGACGAGCTGGCCGACACGCTGTTCGGCGGGCACGAGGCAGTCGAGCACGTCGACGAGCAGGCGCACCACCACCATACGCACGCGCCGGTGTCCCGCCACGAGCATGGTCACCACCTGCTGCAGGTGGAGGACTTGAGCGTGGGGTTCCGCATGTACGACGAGGACGCCCCGTTCTTCCGCGCGAGGCAGCGCGTCGTGGAGGTGATCAGCTCCTTAAGCATCTCGGTGCATGCGGGCGAGATCGTGGCGGTGGTGGGCGCGTCGGGGTCGGGCAAGACGCTTCTGGCCGATGCCGTGCTGGGCTTGTTCGAGCCGAACGCCACCGTGCGCGGTCGCATCTGGTTCGACGGCAAGCTGCAGGATGCGGGGGGCCTCGCGCGCCTGCGCGGCAACGGCGTGTCGCTCGTGCCGCAGAGCGTGAACAACCTGGACCCGCTCATGAGGGTGGGGCGGCAGGTGGAGGGCTTCGCGCGCCCCGACGTGCCGCACGCCGAGCGCCGCCGCCGTCGCGCGGAGCTGTTCGAGCGCTACGGCCTGTCGGAGGAGACGGCGCGGCTCTACCCCTTCGAGCTATCGGGCGGCATGGCGCGGCGCGTGCTTCTGTGCTGTGCGCTCATGGACGATCCGCGCGTCATCGTCGCCGACGAGCCCACGCCCGGACTCGACCTGGATCTGGCCGTCCGTGCGCTCGACGACTTCCGCGCGTTCGCCGACGCGGGAAACGGCGTGCTGCTCATCACGCACGACATAGAGCTGGCCCTGCACGTGGCCGACCGCGTGGCCGTGTTCAAGGACGGCACCGTGGTGGAGGAGACGGCCGTCGCGAACTTTGCATCGCCCGACCTGTTGGAGCACCCGTTTTCGCGCGCGCTGTGGCATGCGCTGCCGGAGCATGGGTTTCGCAACCGTAACGTTGACGAGGGGTCTGGCGAGGGAGGTATCCATGCTTGAGGCGCGGGGCATCACCTATGCGTATCCTGGCGCCGCCCGGCCGCTCTACCAAGGTTTCGACCTGGCGGTCGCGCCCGACGAGCGGGTGGCCCTCTGTGCGCCGTCCGGCTTCGGCAAGACCACGCTCTGCCGCCTGCTGGCCGGCTATGAGCGCCCGCAGGCAGGGCAGATCCTGGTGGACGATGCGCCGCTGCCGCGGCGCGGCGCATGCCCCGTGCAAATGATATGGCAGCATCCCGAGGCCGCCGTCGACCCGCGCATGCGCATGAGCGCGACGCTGGCCGAGGCCGGCGAGGTTCCCCTGCGCCTGCTGGACGACCTGGGCATCCAGAAACGCTGGCTGACGCGCTACCCGCACGAGCTGTCGGGCGGCGAGCTGCAGCGCTTCTGCATCGCCCGCGCGCTGGCCGCGAACCCGCGCTACCTCGTGGCCGACGAGGTGTCCACCATGCTCGATGCCGTCACTCAGGCCCAGATATGGCGCTTCCTCGTGGACGAGACCGCGCGCCGGGGCATCGGGGTCGTGTTCGTGTCCCACTCCCCGGCCCTCACCGAACGCGTGGCTACCCGTGTGGTGCGCCTGGACGCGTAGGACCGGGCACCTTCCCGTTTTTCCGGCCTTCCCCGCTTGCCCTGCCTTCCTCCTTGCCCGATCCGCCGTCCCTTAGCCGTTGCCGGCTTTCTGCTCGATTCGCGATATTTGTAATTGACTATATACTATCAAAAGAATAATATAGGGGTGCTCATACGCCGATCAGGCGCCTGTCAGGGGGCGGGGGCCGGCGGCACCGCGTGAGCCGAGTCAGAGAGAACCAGGGAAGGGGATCTTATGAAGAAGCACCTCCGCATTGCGATGGCGGCTGCGTGCGCGTTCGCCATGGTGGGCGCGTTCGCGCTGTTCGGCTGCTCGTCCACCGAGCAGAAGGCCGACGAGCCGAAAGCCGACGAGCCCAAGGCCGAGAGCCACGAGGCCGTGGAGCTGCAGCTGTTCGCCGCGAACTCGCTGTCGAAGGCCATGGACGCCGTGCAGGAGCTCTACACGCAGGACCACGACTGGGTCACGTTCAAGGACACGCAGTACCTGTCCTCGGGCGAGCTCAACGAGCAGCTGGCCGGCGGCGCGTACGCCGACGTGCTGATCTCGGCCTCCAAGGCCAAGATGGACGAGGCCGTGGACGGCGGCTACGTCGACGAGGCCACGCGCTTCGACCTGTTCAAGAACGACCTGGTCATGGTGACGGGCGAGAACTCCGAGCTGGCCGCGAAGTACGGCGCCGACCAGAGCTTCACGCTGGCCGACGTGGCGACGGGCAACTACGCCGTGGCCGTGGGCGACGAGTCCGTGCCGGCCGGCAACTACGCCGACCAGGCGCTGTCCACCGTGGGCTGCTACGCCGACCCGTCCGGCAAGACCGGCAGCGACATCACGGGCAAGGGCGGCACGTTCGACGGCACGCCGCTCGACGGCAAGGTGAACCTGCAGACCTCCGTGGGCAACGTGTGCAAGCAGGCCGAGTCCGGCGCCGTGGACGTGGCCTTCGTGTACAGCTCCGACGTGTACCGCTTCGGCGGGGTGAAGGTCATCGGCGTCGTGCCGAACGACACGCACAAGAAGATCATCTACCCGGCCGCCGTCTGCAAGGACTCGAAGCAGGCCGAGGCCGCCGCCGAGTTCCTCGATTGGGCCACGACGGATGCCGACGCCAAGAAGCTGTGGCAGGAGTGGGGCTTCGAGCTCGTTACCGAGTAACGGATCCCGCACATACGGTATCATGTGGGAAAGGATGGGCACTCGACTGCCCATCCTTTCCATGCGATAAGGAACAGCCATGAGAATCTCCCGAACAGACACCTGCGCGCGCCCGGTTGAACGGACGGCGCAGGGCTGCGCGAACGGGGCTGCGCCCCCGCTCCCGACCGCTTCCGCGCTTGCTCGGCCGGCTTCTGCCCTGCGGCACGCTGCGTCGGGCGCCGCAGCCCTTGCCCTGGCGCTTTTCCTCGCGCTGCCCCTCGCCCTTGCGCCCGGTCTCGCGTTCGCGGCTGCCGGCGACGGGGGCGACCCTGCCGCCGCGGAGGGCGCCGCCGACGCGCAGGACGCCACGGCCGCCGACGACGCCGTGAGCCTGGCCGCCGACGGCACGGCCGCCTCCTTGGATGGCAGCCCTTTCTCCCTGCAGGGTTTCTCGCGCTCGCAGGTAGGCAGCAACAGCGACATCGGCGGGGTCTACGCCGGCTACCGCTACCTCGTATCGGACGAGCCGGGCAGCCTTGCGGTCATCGCCGCCGAGGGCCTTACCGTGGTGTACGTGCCGGTCGAAGCGGCGCAGGCGGTGGGCTTCGACGCCGGTTCCTCCGAGAGCCGTAGTTTCCTCAAGCGCCTGTTGGTGGCTCTGGACACCCAGAACTCGAAGGGCGGCGCAACGTTGTCCGCAGAAGGGGAGTGGCTGTTCACCAGCGGCACGGAGCTCGTGCGGGACGGCGTGGCGTACCGTTTCGACCAGGAGCTCAAGCCTGGCGAGTTCTACGCGTGCGTCATCGGCGAGGACGGCTCGGACGTGACCGTAGCGTCGAACCCCGCCCACGTGCGGCTCACCCACGCCGACTTCGCCACGCTCGCTCCCGCGGCCGACGTGGAGGTGGTGGGCGCCGCCACCGGCCTCGCCGCGCTCGGGGAGTTCCTGGGCGGCATCGACCTGAGCCCTTTGTGGGTCACGCTCAAGACCACGCTCACGGCCATCGTGTTCATCTTCATCCTCGGCCTGGCCGCGGCGTACTTCAGCCTGCGCATCCCCGCGCGGGCGCAGGACATAGCGGACTCCATCTTCACCATTCCCATGGTGCTGCCGCCCACGGTGTGCGGCTTTCTGCTGCTGCTCGCGTTCGGGAAGAACACGGGCGTGGGGCAGTGGTTCATCGACATAGGGTTCCCGCTCATCTTCAGCTGGCAGGCCACGGTCATCGCGGCCGTGGTGGTGGCGTTCCCGCTCATGTACCGCAGCGCGCGCGGTGCGTTCGAGAACCTGGATCCCAACATGCTGGACGCCGCCCGCACGCTCGGCTGGAGCAACGCGAAGATATTCTTCAAGCTGATGCTGCCGCTGTCGTGGTCGTCCATCGCGGCGGGCACGGTGCTCTCGTTCGCGCGCGCCCTGGGCGAGTTCGGCGCCACGCTGTTCCTGGCCGGCAACTACTTAGGAATCACGCGCACCATTCCCATCGCCATCTACTTCGAGTGGATGAACGGCAACACCGACGTGGCCATCTTCTGGACGATCGTCATCATGCTGTTCAGCTTCGTGGTCATCCTGTTCATCAACCTCTGGGGTAGGCGCACGACGAAGTACCGCAGGAGGGCCGAGGCGTGAGCCTGGAAGTCAACATCAAGAAGAAGTACCCCTCTTTCACGCTGGACGTGGCGTTCACGGCGGGGGACGAGACGCTGGGGTTCCTCGGTGCGTCGGGGTGCGGCAAGAGCCTCACCATGCGCTGCATCGCCGGCATCGAGACGCCCGACGAGGGGCGCATCGTGGTGAACGACCAGGTGTTCTTCGACTCCGCGCAACGCGTGAACCTCACGCCGCAAAAGCGCAAGACGGCGCTTCTGTTCCAAAGCTACATGCTGTTCCCGAACCTCACCGTGGCCGAGAACGTGGGCGCGGGCATCGAGCGCGCCGTGCCGCGCGGCGTGCGCGATGCCATCGTGGTCACGGAGCTCAAGCGCTTCGGCCTGGAGGGCTTCGACAAGCGCTACCCGGCGCAGCTCTCCGGCGGCCAACAGCAGCGCGTGGCGCTCGCCCGCATGCTGGCGGCGCGGCCCGGCATCCTCATGCTGGACGAGCCGTTCAGCGCGCTCGACGCGCACCTGAAGGGCGTGCTGGAGCAGAACCTGGTGAGCCTGTTCGACGCCTACGACGGCACCATCCTGTACGTGAGCCATGACATCGACGAGGCGCTGCGCTTCTGCGACCGCATCGCCGTGGTAGAGGCCGGCCGCATCATGGAGACGGGCACGGGCGACGACCTGGTGAACCGCCCGCAGTCGCTCGCGGGCGTGAAGCTGTCGGGCTGCAAGAACGCCACGCCGGCCGAGCGGATGGGCGAGCACCGCGTGAGGCTGCCGAAGTGGGGCATCGAGGCGGCGACCGCCGCGCCGGTGCGCGAGGACGTCACCCACCTCGGCGTGCGCGCGTTCTACCTCGAGCGCGCGTCCGGCCCCGGCGAGAACTGCTACCGGGTGCGCGTCGACCGCGTGAGCGACTCGCGCTTCGACCGCACGGTGCTTCTGGGCTTCCTCGATCGTGTCCAGGACGAGGCGCCCACCGTGAGCGCCGACGAGGACGAGATGAAGTACCTGCACCAGCATCTGTTCTGGCGCGTGGACAAGCTGAAGGCCGGCCCCGGCGAGCTGCCCTGCGAGGGCGACGAGCTCTGGATCCGCATCCCGCCCGACAAGGTGTACCTGGTGTCGCGGTAGCGCTCCTGCGCGCTCGGTCGCGTCCGCTAGATTGCCTCTCGCAATCGAGGATACTTGGCCTATAATATTCTCACACGAGAAGGGAGAAGGGGCCCTATGAAAGACAGCCATGGTCGCACCATCGACTATTTGAGGATATCGCTCACCGACCGCTGCAACTTCCGGTGCATCTACTGTATGCCCGAGGACGGCGTGCAGTCGCTCGCCCACGAGGACATCCTGCGCATCGAGGAGATCGAGCAGGCCGTGCGCGTGGCGGCCGGCATGGGCATCCGCAGCATCCGCCTCACCGGCGGCGAGCCGCTCGTGCGCCTGGGCGTGGTGGATCTCGTGCGGGCCATCGCGCACACGCCCGGCATCGAGAACGTGTCCATGACCACGAACGGCGTGCTGCTGCCGAAGATGGCCGATGACCTGAAGCAAGCGGGCCTCTCGCGCGTGAACATCTCGCTCGACACGCTCGATCCCGCCCAGTTCAAGCAGATCACCCGCCGCGGCGAGCTCCAGCAGACGCTCGACGGCATCGAGGCGGCGCTCGAGGCGGGCTTCAACCCGGTGAAGATCAACGCCGTGGCCGTGCGCAGCCTCGACCAGGACTACCTGGCGTTCGCGAAGCTCTCCCTCGACCGCCCGCTGCATGTGCGCTTCATCGAGTACATGCCGGTGGGCGAGAGCTCCGGCAGCCACGGCTGCGGCTGGGGCAAGGACGACGTCGTGCCGAGCGAGGAGCTGTTCGGCATCATCAACGAGCGCGCCCGGGCCGCCGGCATGGACGAGCTCGTGGCCGCCGGCGACGACCGCCCGCTCGGCTGGGGGCCGGCGCGCTACTTCCAGTTCCCGAACGCGCAGGGCACGGTGGGCTTCATCAGCCCGCTGTCGCGCCACTTCTGCAGCGAGTGCAACCGCCTGCGCCTCACGGCCGACGGCAAGCTGCGCCCGTGCTTGTTCTCGGACGACGAGTGCGACCTGCGCACCGCGCTGCGCTCGGGCGACGAGCAGGCCGCCCGCACCGTGTTCGCGCAGGCCCTGGGCGCCAAGCCCGACGAGCACCACGACAAGGTAGGAACCGAGCGGGGGATGTCCCAAATTGGAGGCTGAGGGGTACCGACGGCCTGCCGGCCGTCGGTACCTGCCGATGCTGCGAAGGGCCGAGGCGCGCCGCCTTCGCGCGATCCCAAGGGCTCGCGTACCAAAGCACGCTTCGCCCTTGCGATCCCCCGAATTCGACACCCCTCGGCCCTTCTCGCTGAGTTACTAGCGCCAACCTGCGATTTTCAACCTGTGATATCGAGCCAAAGGAGCACTCCATGACCGAACAGCAACTCACCCATATCGACGAGCACGGCGACGTGCGCATGGTGGACGTGTCGCAGAAGGCCGACACCGAGCGCGTGGCCGTGGCCGAGGGTTTCATCGCCATGAACCCCGCCACGCTCGCGCTCATCGTGGAGGGCAAGGCCGCCAAGGGCGACGTGCTGGCCTGCGCGCGCGTGGCGGGCGTCATGGCCGCCAAGCAGACGAGCAGCCTCATCCCCATGTGCCACCCGCTGAACATCACGAAGGCCAAGGTGGAGTGCGCGCCGGTGGAGGCGGGCGAGCGCGAAGACGGTCGCGCGGGCATCCACGTGACCACCACCTGCGGCGTCACGGGCAAGACCGGCATCGAGATGGAGGCCCTCACCGCCGCGAGCGTGGCGTGCCTCACCGTGTACGACATGTGCAAGGCCGTGGACCGCGGCATGGAGATCATGGACGTGCGCCTGCTGAAGAAGGACGGCGGCAAGACCGGCCTCTGGGAGCGCGAGGCTTAGCGCGCCGCAAAAAGACGCCGCCCGTTTTCGGGAACCAGGCGCCCCTTCGACGGTCGAGGTCGAAGGGGCGCCGTGCATGCGGAGAGGAGCTAGCGGGATTCCTCTTCGGAGAACTCGCCTTTCCAGAAGCTGCGGGCAACGCAGATCGCCGCGCCGGCAGTGGCCATGAGGCCGACCAGTGCGCCGCCCGCCTCGATGCCGTCCCCGGTCTTGGCCAGCCTCGATCCGCCGGTGCTCCCGGGCGCGGTTCCGCTTCCGCCCGTGCCCTGCCCGGAGCTGCCGGTGCCGCCGCCTGCACCGTTGCCGGGAGCGGGATCGGGGTCGGGTGTCGGATCGGGCGTGGGCTGGGGATCGGGCGTCGGCTCGGGATCGGGGTCGATCGGGGCTGCCGCCACGGACACGGTCAGGGACGCTTGGGAATAGCCGGCGCGGTAGGTGACCGTATGGTTTCCGTCGACGGTTGGAACGAACGAGTACAGCGTGGTCCCCCTAGCTGCTGCGGCCGCGAGGGCGGCGGCGCCCTCGGGCACCGAGGTGAGGTAGAGGCCCACGGGGTTCCCCTCGGGGTCGATGACGCTCGGCACCGCTTCGATAGGGGACCCGTTCGCGGTCGTGGCCGCGGCCGCGGGTATGACGCAGGCTGCGCCGACCTCGGGTGCGCCGAAGGCATCCGGCTCCGGCAGCTCGATGGTCGACGGGGCGCAGGCCCGGTAGTTCGCGGCCACCTCCTCGGCAGTCGCCACGGTGCCATGCGTCAGCTTTGCGAACGCCACCTTTGCGGCGCTGAACGCCTGGGGCTCTCCCTCCCCGCCGCAATCGGCTCCTATGTACCAGCGCGCCTTCGATGCGTTCGGCGCGGCGATGGCCCCCGCCGCCGCGGTTTCTCCCGCCAGCACGCCATCCTGGTAGATCTTGAGGGATGCGCCGTCGTAGGTGGCGGTGATGTGCGTCCACACCCCCGGCTCGACCGGCGTCGACACATTGGTGGAGCCGTCGGTGAAGTAGTAGTGCAGCTTGCCGGTGGGATAGTACTCCAGCCACTGGCCGCCTCCCTGCCCGCAGGAGAAGATGTCGGTGTAGCCGGAGCTGGGTTTCGCCGTGAACTGCACGAGCAGCTCGGCGGTGGTGGAGGTTGCCAGCTTGGCGAAGTCCTCGGCCGCGAAGTCGTAGCCGAAGGCGGCCGTCGCGCCGTCGAAGACGGCCACCTGGCGGCCGAATTCCTCCACGGTCTCGAACGCAGGGCTGCCGAACGGAGTCAGGACATGCGGCGTCTCGGAGAGGTCGGCGGCGGACCCTTGCGAGAAGTCGACGGACAACAGCGGCGTTGCCGGGACGGCCTCGCCTCCGGCGGTGGTGAAGATAACCTCGCCGATGAGCGTTTCCTTCTCCCAGGGGTTGCGCGCGTAGGCTTTCAGGCTGTAGGGGCTTTCGGGGGCGAGCGCGGCGCCGAACAGCGGGCGCACGAACTCGGCGGGCTGGTTGGCGGGGGCGTTGTAGTAGTCGGACATGTAGCAGGCGTTGTACACCTCGGCCCCCTGGGCGTCCAGCACCACGATGCGATAGCTCATCACCACGTCGTCGGACAGTCCCGACGTGTCGGGCCTGATCTTGTCGGCGGCGATGGCGAACGACGCCCCGGTTTGCGTGATGGAGTCGGCCGGTATGCGCACGGCCGCGCCCTCCTCCAGAATCGGGGGAAGGCTGCGCGCCTCCATGGCGGCGTGCGTGTACGTCCAGGTGGACTTGTCGGACACCTTGAACGTCCAGGGGGTTCCCAGATAGGCTCCCTGGCGGAAGTCCATGCGCCGGATGGTGACCTCGTGTCCGTTGGCGGCGTCCACCTCGACCAGCAGGCACTGGCTTGCATCGTAGCCGTCGGACGGGTGTCCGCCCGTGCCGCCGTTCTCGTCGTAGCCGTCGGCATCCTTGCCGCCGCGCATCCAGAAGCTATCGCCGAAGGTGGCCGTCTGCACGAGC
This sequence comes from Gordonibacter sp. RACS_AR49, assembly GCF_030418435.1. Lineage (NCBI taxonomy): Bacteria > Bacillati > Actinomycetota > Coriobacteriia > Eggerthellales > Eggerthellaceae > Gordonibacter > Gordonibacter sp. RACS_AR49. Next base: position 48,228 of record NZ_JAIUDM010000009.1, read on the forward strand.
GTGAACCCGTCGACGTCCTGGAAGATGGAGCGCGGGTCCTCCTCGGGGATGTGCGTGTGCCCGGAGAAGTGGACGAGCTGCGGGTACTTCGCCTTGAGCTCGTTGTAGAACGCTTTGGAATTGCGGTCGTCCACAGAGCCGTAATCGCCGATCCAGCCGGCGTTGAACGACGTGGGGGAGTACCAGACGGTGTCGGGGAAGGGATGGTGCGTCATGAAGAAGATGGGCTTGGTGCCCGTGGGGTCGTCGGCTGCGGCGGCGGCGATCTCGCGCTTCATCCAATCGAGGATGGTGATGGGCGTCGTGCCGTCGTCGTCATAGGTGGTGTCGCCGTACCAGTAGCCCCGCCCGCAGCTGGCGGCGATCACGTGGTAGCCGCCTATTTCGGTATGGACGTTCAGCTTGCCCTCGAAGGCGCCGCCTGGTTTCTGATAGGCATCCGCGCAGGTCAAGTGCGAGAGGAAGTACTTGAAGTTCGTCACGGCGTTGCCCTCGAGGGGGCTGCCGCCTACGCCGAACTCGTGGTTGCCCATGACGAACAGGGCCGGCTTCCTGATGGCGGCGTTCGCTCCCGCCAAAAGCGCGTCGAACTCGGCGGTCGTGCCGGTGTTCACCGAGTCGCCCGCGAAGACGTGCGCGGCGCAGTCGGGTACGGCCTGGTAGATGGTCTCGAAGGCGAACGGCAGCTTCTTCTCCACGTCGCAGCAGGTGAAATGAGTGTCGCTGTGCACCGTGAAGCGCACTTTGCCGGCGGGGAGCTCGGGCCAGCTGGGGTCTTCGGGCTCGGTGAAGGCCGCGTCGGCGTGCTGGCCGGGGAATGCGAGCATGCCGCCCATGGCCGTCACCCCGCAGGCGGCGGCCAGTTTCACGAACGTGCGGCGCGATACGCCGAACGTGCCGTGGTCGTAGATCGAGGAGAGCTGGGAATCCATGATGTCCTTTCGGTCGACTGCGCGAGATGCGTCGCCGTGGCTCCGCATGCGCGAAGTCCGCCGGGCGTCGGTGCGCTCTATCGTAGGCGCGCAAGGTAAGGCCCCGGCAAGGGGGAGGTCACGCGAGTGAAAGGATCAGGTAAGGATTCGCTCAAGCCTCCTGGTGCGAAAAGGCTGGCGGCGGGCCTGGGCGGCGGCAGGCCGGGGCGCGTTTGGACCTCGGCTGCCCGCAGGCAGATCAACCATGATCGAAAACATCATGGACAAGAATCAGGTCGGTGGCACGATGCTCGGCGAGAAGGTCGCTTCCCGCGGTTTGCCACCAGGCGGTTTTCCAGCACAACCCAAGAAAGCGGCTTCGAACGAGGCCGCTTTCTTGCCATAGCCCCCGATCTCGTCCAGGCGGTCGGGCGCGCCTGGACGTGCGGGGATTCGCCCGAGGGAGAGGGGCGGTCGTGCGGCGCATTCCGCACCCGTCTGCGCGTGCGCGAGCGGGCGGGCGGTGCGGTTAGTTCTGCGTGGACAGGAACGTGGGCAGCGTCATCTGCTCGATCTGGTCCTGCAGCTCCTCCAGCTCGTCGAGGTGCTTGTCCTCGTCGCGCAGGATGGCCTCGAGGATGTCGCGCGTGGCGTAGTCCAGCACGTTGCCGGCCTGCACGATGGCCTCGTTGTACATCTTGATGGCGGTGAGCTCTGAGGCGTGGTCGTTGTCCACCTGCTGGGGGATGGTGGCGCCGATGTGGATGTCGTCCAGGTTCGACACGATGGGCGTGCCCTCCAGGAACAGGATGCGCTCGATGAGGCGCTCCGCATGCGTCATCTCGGTGATCGAGCGCGTCTTGAAGTTCTTGCTCAGGCGCTCGTAGCCCCAGTCTTCGGCCATTTCCGCGTGCACCATGTACTGGTTGATGGCGGCCAGCTCGCTGGCAAGCAGGTCGTTCAGCGTGTCGATGAGTTCAGGATTTCCTTTCATGGCAGTGCTCCTTTTGGTTGACGGGCGGTCAGGGAGGACCCGCCGGACGCCGGCGTCCCTCGTCTTCCAGCCATTGTAGGGGCGTGCTGCTGAATCGGCGGCTCGGTCACGGTACCGTAGGCACGCCGTCGCACGTCCGTCAACTCGCCCCGTGCGAGCCCGCGCCTGGACACCCGGCCGTCCGGCCCGACTGGCCCGGCCGGGCCGTCGCAGGCCGTTTTTTGAAGACCGTGCGATAAGCGAGCAGGGTATTTGACGGATGTGCTAGAATGTTTGGCCGATAGTGCTCTGTGGAAGGGAAGTATATGTCTGGGCATTCTAAGTGGGCTACAACGAAACACCGCAAGGCGGCGCAGGACGCGAAGCGCTCGGCCTTGTTCTCCAAGCTGTCGCGCATCATCACGGTGGCCGCGAAAGAGGGCGGCGACCCGAACCCCGAGAACAACGCGTCGCTGGCGGCCGCCATCGAGAAGGCCAAGGGCTACTCCCTGCCGAAGGACAAGATCAAGACCGCCATCGACAAGGCGTTCGGCTCCGGCAAGGATGCCGCGAACTACGAGGAGGTCGTCTACGAGGGCTACGGCCCGGCCGGCATCGCCGTGTACTGCGAGGCGCTGACCGACAACCGCAACCGCACCGCGGCCGACGTGCGCAGCGCGTTCTCGCACGCGGGCGGCTCCCTGGGCACCTCCGGCTCCGTGGCGTTCCAGTTCGAGCGCAAGGGCCAGATCATGGTTCCCAAGGAGGTCGAGACGGGCGACAAGAAGAACCCCGTGAAGCCGAACGGCGCCGCGGCCGACGAGGAGGAGTTCATGCTCGCCGTGGCCGAGGCCGGCGGCGACGACTACGAGGACGCCGAGGACGAGTGGATCATCTACACCGGCCCCACCGACCTCATGGCCGTGAAGAAGGCGCTGGAAGAGGCCGGCACCGAGACGAAGGGCGCCGAGCTCACCATGATTCCCACCACGCCCACCCAGGTGAGCGTGTCCGACGCGAAGAAGGTCATGCGCCTGGTGGACAAGCTGGAGGAGCTCGAGGACCTGCAGAACGTCTACCACACCATGGACATCACCGACGAGATCGCCGAGGCGCTCGACGAGTAGGGCTCCGGCAGCCTGACGACCGCCGAAACCGATCGGCGCCCTTTCGCGCCCTGCCGCGAGGCGTGGTCGGCGAACGATGGATTACTTGAAAGACGCGCTCCCGGCGCGTCTTTTTTGTGGTAGGATAGCGCGAACAAACGTTTGCGAACCGAAGGGAACGGATGGCGCGCACCGAACGGACGATACTCGGCATCGACCCGGGCCTGGCGAACACGGGCTGGGGCGTGGTGGCGCAAAGCGGGCCGCGGCTGGCGTGCGTGGCCTACGGCTGCATCTCCACGCCGGCCCAGGCGCCGCTCGCGCGGCGCCTGGGCAAGATACACGAGCAGATGGCGGCCGTCATCAGGCGGTTCGCGCCCACGTGCGTGGGCATCGAGACGGTGTGGTTCGGTGCGAACGCGCAGAGCGCCTTCGCCACCGGCCAGGCGCGCGGCGCGGCGCTCGTGGCGTGCGCCGAGGGCGACCTGCCGGTGGGCGAGTTCTCGCCCAGCCAGATCAAGCTGGCCGTGGTGGGCGCCGGCTCGGCGGACAAGGAGCAGGTGCAGTACATGGTGCGCCAGCTGCTGGCGCTCGAGGCGGTGCCGAGCCCCGACCATGCGGCCGACGCGCTGGCGGCCGCCATCTGCTACACGACCCACGAGGGCTTCGCGGCGGCGACCGCCGCGGCCGCATCGGGAGGAGGCGCGCGATGATCGCGTTCTTGAAGGGAAGGCTGGCGGGCAAGACCGCCGCTGCCGCGTTCATCGACGTGAACGGGGTGGGCTATGCCGTGGGCATGTCGCAGGCCAGCCTGTCGAAGCTGCCCGAGGCGGGCGCGTCCGTGGAGGTGCACACGTACCTGCAGGTGCGCGACGACGCCATCGCCCTGTACGGGTTCATGACGGTGGAGGAGAAGGCGCTGTTCGAGCGCCTCATCGGCGTGGGCGGCGTCGGCCCTAAAGTGGCCTTGGCGGCGTTGTCGGTGTTCACGCCGCAGGCGCTCGTCGCGGCCATCGCCGCGCAGGACGTGGCGGCCGTGTCGAAGATACCGGGCGTGGGGAAGAAGACGGCCTCGCGCATCATCCTGGAGTTGAAGGGGTCCCTCGACCAGGGGCTCGCGAGCCTGTTCGACGAGGGGGAGGCGCCCGCCGCCCGCGCCGCCGAGCAGCTGCGCGGCGCGCACGAGGCGCTGCTGTCCATGGGGTTCACGGCGGCCGAGGCCGACCTGGCCTTGAAGGGCGCGCCGGAGGGCGTCTCTGACAGCGCCGTTCTCCAGTACGCCCTCAAACGGTTGGGAACCGAGCGCTGACGCGCGCGGGCGCGTGTGGTACCTTGGTAGGCGAAGCGACGGACGGGACGGCTTGCGAAGTTAGGCGGTTATGGCGCACGACGACATCGAGATAGAGGGCCTGGGCTACGTGGCCGACGGCGCAGACGCGGCGTCGGTGCCGCCGCGTGCCGTGACGGCCGAGCTCACGGAGGACGACCTCGTCCTCGACCGCAGCCTGCGCCCGAAGCGATTGGGCGACTACCTGGGCCAGACGAAGGTGAAGGAATCGCTCGCCATCCTCATCGAGGCGGCGCGGGCGCGCGGCGACGTGGTCGACCACATCCTGTTCTCGGGCCCCCCGGGCCTGGGCAAGACCACGCTCGCCACCGTGGTGGCCAACGAGCTGGGCGCCAGCATCCGCACCACGAGCGGCCCCGCCATCGAGCGCACGGGCGACCTGGCCGCCATCCTCACGAACCTCGAGGAAGGCGACGTGCTGTTCATCGACGAGATACACCGCCTGAACCGCATGGTGGAGGAGGTTCTCTACCCCGCGCTCGAGGACTTCGCGCTGGACATCGTGGTGGGGAAGGGGCCGGCCGCGCGCTCCATCAGGCTCGACCTGCCGCACTTCACGCTCATCGGCGCCACGACGCGCACGGGGCTGCTCACCGGGCCCTTGCGCGACCGCTTCGGCATGGTGTTCCGGCTGGCATACTACACGCCCGAGGAGCTGGGCTCCATCGTGTGCCGCTCTGCGGCGATCCTCGGGGTGGACATAGCCGAGGACGGCGCGCTGGAGATCGCGCGGCGTAGCCGTGGCACGCCGCGTCTGGCGAACCGCCTGCTCAAACGTGTGCGCGACTGGGCGCAGGTGCGCGGCGACGGCACGATCGACGAGGACGTGGCCGCGCAGGCCCTAAGCTTCTTCGAGGTGGACGCGCTCGGCCTGGATGCCGTGGACAACCGCATCCTGGAGCTTCTAGCCGTTCAGTTCGGCGGCCGGCCCGTGGGGCTCTCGACGCTCGCCTCGGCGCTCTCGGAGGACCCGGACTCCCTCGAGGACGTCTACGAGCCCTTCCTCATGCAGCAGGGCCTCATGGTGCGCACCCCGAAGGGCCGCCAGGCCACGCCGCGCGCCTACGAGCACCTGGGTATCGCCCTCCCGCCTGCCTGAGCCAACCGGGGGGGGGTCGGCGCCAACGCCGCGGGCCCCCGGCGCTTCCCGCCAACCGTTTTCGACCTGCGACGAAAGGACGAGCCCCATGCTCGAACAGGACTACCTCATGCGCATCTTCCTGCAGTTCGCCGAGATACTGCGGCGCAGCTGGTTCAAGGCACGCGACGAGCACGACCCGAAGGCCGCGGCCGACATGCTGGAGAACGCCGTGGGCGACGCCGTGGACATCGACGGCGCCACGCTGCTGTCGCTCGCGCCGGAGTCCATGGCCGGCATCCTGCAGGTGTCGGGCACCGACCCGCGCGTCACCGAGTACGTGGCGCGCAGCCTCATGCTGGCGTCGGCCTACCTGCGCGAGGCAGGCGAGGACGCCGTCGCCGACCTGCGGCTGGAGCAGGCGCGCGCCCTGGCCGACGCCTACGGGCTCGAACTGCCCGACGACCCGGCCGAGATGGCGGGCCTGCTGGACGACGCCCCCGAGCCCGCCATCGTCGACATCGCCTCGGCCGACGATCCGCGCTCGCCCGCCGTCGAGGCGCCGGAGCGCCCGGGCGAGTGACGCAGGCCCGTCTCCTGCGCGGTGGGCTCCCCGCGGCCCTGCCCGGGTGCTGGCGGCGCCTGCCCTCCGTGCGCCCCGCGCCGGATGCCGCCAGCATCCGCGGAACCCCTTCGAACCGTGATTTGTTAGATCATGGTGACTCTGTGATGATCGAAGGATCGCGTCCTCATCTGGTTTCGTTCCGCTAGAGTAATCGCCTCGTAATCCCGTTACGGGTCGCCTTCGGAACCTAGAAGGAAAACTCACCATGAAACAGAAGATGCAGCAATGGCTCGTCCGGCCCCAAGGAAAGCTCGGACCCTTGGGACTTGTCGTCCTCCTCGTCACCGCCAGCTTGGTGACGCCCCTCTCGCTCGACATGTACACCCCTGCCGTTCCCCACATGACGGAGGCCTTCGGCACCACGGCGGGCACCGTGAACCTCACGCTCGTGGGCTACTTCCTGTTCTTCGCCGTGGGCCTGCTCGTGTTCGGCCCGTTGAGCGACCGCTACGGCCGCCGCCCTGTGCTGCTGGCCGGCGTGGTGACCTACACCTCCGCAAGCGGGCTCTGCGCGCTCGCGCTCGACATCGAGATGCTCATCGCGTTCCGCGTCGTGCAGGCGCTGGGCGCGGGCGCCGTGAGCGCGGTTGCCACCGCCGTGGTCAAGGATGCGTTCAAGGCCGAGAAGCGCGAGGCCATCCTGTCTATCGTGCAGGTCATGTTCGTGGTGGGGCCCGTGCTGTCGCCGGTGGTGGGCGCCCTCATCCTGCAGGTGTTCGACTGGCGCATGACGTTCTGCGCCCTGGGCGCCGTGGGCGTGTTCTGCTGCGCGCTCGCCGTGCTGTTCGAGGAGACGCTGCCGCAGGAGGAGCGCTACCGCGGCACCGTGCTCGGCAGCATCGGGCAGCTGGGCGCTGTGGCCAGGAACAAGGGCTTCTCCTCGTTCCTGGCCATCGTGGGCCTGTACAACCTGCCGTTCATGGCCTACATCGCCGTGGGCTCCTACGTGTACATCTCGTTCTTCGGACTAAGCGAGCTGGAGTACAGCGTGTTCTTCGCCGTGGCGGCGCTGCTCACCGCCGCCGGTCCCTTCATCTGGCTCAAGGCCTCCCGCTACGTGAGCGCGCGCCGCTTCACCGGCATCCTGCTGGCCGCGGCTGCGCTCTCGGGCGTGGCCATGCTGCTGGCAGGCGAGCTCTCGCCCGTGCTGTTCTGCCTCACGTTCCTCGTGTTCGCCCTCACGGAGGCCTGCATCCGCCCCTACAGCACGAACATCCTGCTATCCCAGCAGGAGGGCGACACGGGCGCGGCGTCGTCGCTCATCAACTTCGCCCATACCGCCATCGGCTACGTGGGCATGCTGCTGGCGGTGCTGCCGTGGTCGAGCTACGTGCAGGGCATCGGCGTGCTCATCGTGGCGTCCATGGCTTTTGCAGGCATCGGCTGGATCGCCCTGCTCAAGTCCCGTATCCCGCTCGCGGGCATCAAGGACGCCGCGCCGTCCGGGCAGGAGGCTCCGGCCGTCCGGGGCGGCCGGCCCGGACAGGGCTCCCTGGACGCGTCCTCCCCGGCGCAGGGGAGCGCCCGGTAGCCGGCGCGCTGCGGCCGCGGTCCGTTGGATGCGGGCCGGGTGGCGGCAGGAAGCGGGTGCGCCGGCCGGCCATGCCGATGCGGGTGCACCGGCTGCGCTGCCCCGCCTTCGCCGCGCCGGTGCGATCGGCGCCCGGCTTTTCCCCTCTGCCCTTCACCGGGCGGCTGCGGTACGCTACCATGTTCCCGGGAGAAACTACGGGAGGGGATCGTTCTTGTCCGTCGAGAAGGCGAAAACGCTGCTGCGGTCGCTGCGGTGGCATCATCTGGGGTTCGCGTTCGTGTGGGCCATCACGTTCGCGGGCCTCGCGGTGCCCGACGGCTTCGCCGGCCAGCGCCTGTTCAGCTTGAGCGATCAGCTGTGCGCCCTGGCGGCCGTGGGCGCCGCCGTGCTCTACGAGCGGCGGCGCATGCCCTTCCCGCCGCGATCCGCCCTGATGGTGGGCGTGCTGCTGGCCGCAGGTTCGGCCGCCTACTACCTGGCGGCCAACGGTATCGTGCCCGTCCTGCCCGGCTCGCTGGCGGCCGGCGTGCTGGTGGGCCTGGCCCTGGGCTCGTCCTACGTGCTGTGGCAGCAGTTCTTCGCCTCCGAGGGGGCATCGCGCACGGCCGTGTTCATCCCGCTTTCGGCCCTGCTCTCGGTTGCGCTCAGCGTGCTGCTGGCGCTCTTGCCGGACGCCGCGCGCGCCTTGTGCTCCGTGGTCGTCCTGCCCGCTGCGGCCGCCGTGTCGCTCGGCCGCTGCCTGCGGGAGATCGTGCCCGCCGACCCCCGTCCGCGCATGACGGGCACGGCCGCCGCGGCCACGGTGCGCATGCTGTGGAAGCCGGTGTTCTGCACGTGCGCCATCGGCTTCGTGTGGAAGCTGGTCTCGCACCTCTTCGCCGTGCCCGGCGGCATCACGTCGCCGCCCGTGCTGGCCGGCATGGCGCTGGCCGTGGCGGTGGTGGTGCTCATCGAGCTGCTCTCGGAGACGGGCTTCGCGGTGCTGCGCGTCTACCAGATACTGTTTCCGCTGGTCACTGGTGCGTTTTTGTTGCCTACGCTGCTGGGGGTGCAGTTCGCGCCCTTTGCGTCGGGCATGCTGCTGTTCGGCTTCGAGATAGTGAACCTGCTGCTCATCGTCACCTGCGCCGTGTACGCGAGCGAGCGCTCGCTGCCCTCCACCCAGGTGTACGCCCTGTGCGTGGGGCCCACGCTGGCCGCCATGCTCGCGGGCGACGTCGTGGGCACGGGTCTTAGCCCGCTTGCGGCCTACGACTTCGCCCTGGCGGTGAACGTGCTGTTCGTCTGCGTGTACGCGCTGTCGCTCGTGCTGTTCTGCCTGGCGTTCACCCGCAAGGGACGCCGGGGCCGCGCGGCGGCCGAGGCTGAGCACGACATGGCCGTGGTGGGCGCCGCCGCATTCCTTCCGGCGGACGTTCTGGCAGCGGGGGCTGCTGGATGCTCGGCAGCGACAGGGCCGGACGCCGTCGCGGGCTCTGCCGCCGGCGCGTCCGGCGCGTCGGCGTCGGCGGCTGCCGGGGAGCCGGGCCCTCGGGCGGGCGCTGCGGGCGCGTCGTCCGGGGTGGGCGCGGAGGCGGACCCGGAGAGCCTGCCGGGCGGAGGCACGGCGACCGCGCCCGGCGCCGACAGCATCGCGACGCTCATCGAGCGGCGCATGGATGCGCTTGATTTGGACGAGCCGTTCAGCCCCCGCGAGCGCGAGGTCGTGGCCCTCGTGCTGCGCGGCAACAACGTGCCCGCCATCGCCCGCAAGCTCTACATCTCCGAGAACACGGCCCGCGACCACATGAAGAGCATCTACCGCAAGGCCGACGTCCACTCCCGCCAGGAGCTCATCGACCTGTTCGATTGAGGTGCGACGGGAGACCGCCTCGCGAACCAAATACTCGATATCACCGCAATCATCTGCGGAAACGTTAAAACAACCCAAAGTATGGGATGGTGTGGGGCGCCCTTCGCGCGCTAAGCTGGCCCTGTTGGCGGGCGGGGGAAGCCGCCCGCGCAAGCGATGGAACGATCCAAGGAGGGAACATGAGCGAAGAGAACAAGGGCATCTCGCGCCGCAGCCTGCTCAAGGGGGCGGCCCTGAGCGCAGCGAGCGTGGCCGCGCTCGGCATGATCGGCTGCGCCCCGAAGGAGGCCGGCTCGGCCGACGACGCCAAGGCGGGGGCTGCGGGCGGTGCCGACGGCAAGCACACGTGGGAGGTCAAGCCCGAGCCTATCCCGGCCGACAAGATCAAGGAGACGGTGGACACCGAGGTGCTCGTCATCGGCGGCGGCTACTCGGGCACGTGCTGCGCGCTGGCCGCGGCGGAGGGCGGCGCCAAGGTGACGCTCGTGGAGAAGGATGCCATGCTCAACGGCCACGGCGTGGGCGGCACGGGCGCCATCGCCTCGCGCGAGCTGGACAAGCTGGGCATCAGCTTCGACAAGGCCGTGGAGATGGAGCGCTGGGTGTCCACGTGCGGCAACCGCTGCCGCGAGTCGCTCGTGGCCAAGTGGTTCCGCGAGTCCGAGCGCTGCATGAACTGGTTCCTCGACCTGGCCGAGAAGAACGGTGCGAAGTGCATGGTCACGGTGGGCTCGCGCTCGGTCGTGCACCCCGAGATCGACTGCTACCACATGATCTCCGGCGGCGAGATCTTCGAGCAGCACACCATGGCCGACTTCGTGGAGTACCTGTTCGAGAGCGAGGCCAAGCAGCACGGCGCCGAGTTCGTGTACGAGATGCCGGCCGTGCAGCTCGTGCAGGACGACGCCGGCAAGGTCACGGGCGCCATCTGCCAGAACAAGGACGGCGACTACGTGCAGTACAACGCGCCGAAGGGCGTGGTGCTGGCCACGGGCGACGTGAGCTACAACGACGAGTACCTCGACGAGTTCGCCCCCATTGCGAAGAAGGTCATGACCCGCCTGTGCTCCGACCAGGGCAACGTGGGCGACGGCCACAATATGGCCGCCTGGGCCGGCGGCGCGTTCCAGGACGGCCCGTGGCCCACGATGATGCATCCGCAGGCGGCCGCCACGTTCCACGGCCCCTTCATGTTCGTGAACCCGGCCGGCAAGCGCTTCATGAACGAGGCCACGTGGGTGCAGGGCAAGTGCGTGGGCGTCATGGTGAACGGCGGCTCGGACCACGCGTGGTCGGTGTTCGACGCGAACTGGCAGACGGACCTGCTGGACAGCCTGCAGTACGGCGGCGGCATGTTCTGGGACTCGTTCCGAGCCTACGGCACGGACTACCAGGTGGCGGTGGACTCGCATACGAAGACGGTCGAGGGCGGCCTGGAGAAGGTGCCCGACTACTACAAGCGCGCCGACACGCTGGAGGAGCTGGCGGAGATGCTCGACGTGGACAAGGACGAGTTCCTGAAGTCGGTCGAGCGCTACAATAAGATGTGCGAGCAGGGCGAGGATACCGACTTCTACAAGGAGAGCCACTTCCTCTATCCCATCAAGGAAGGCCCCTTCACGGCCTGCATGGTGGCGCCGGGCCTCTTGGGCGTGTGCGGCGGCATCCACATCTCGGACAACTTCGAGGTGCTGGACGCCGAGGACCAGCCGGTCGAGGGCCTGTACGCCATCGGCAACTGCGCCGGCGACATCTACGCCTACGACTATCCCATCAACGTGCAGGGTAACAGCCACGGCCGCTGCCTCATCGAGGGCAAGTGCCTGGGCGAGCAGCTGGCGGGCGTGTACCAGGAGATCTAGCAGGATGACGGCAGGCCGGGCGGCGGCGTGCCGGCGGCACCGGGCGCGGCGCCCGGTGGCCGGAGCCGGCCCCGCCGGCCCGGACTGCCGTTCCGGGCGAGCCATGGAAGGACTGAGGGCAGTGGACGAAGCGAAGGATGCACGGACGGGTGCCGGCGCGGCCGTAACGGGCGCCTGCGCGACGGAGGCCGAAGGAAGCGCGGAGGCCCCGGGCGCGGACGTCGCCGAGGAGGCGTTCGCCCTGCTGCAGCGGCTTTACGACCGGCTTCCCGCCATGGAGGAGCGCGGCGCGCTGCTGGCACGTGCGAAGGCTGCGGCTGCGGCGGTGCTTCTCGAGGACGAGCTGCGCACGGCCCGTATCCTCCTGGACGAGGCCGAGAAGCGCGAGGCTGCGGCCCGCGCCGCGTTCGAGCGGGCGGAGGAGGGAGGCGATGCGGCGCTCGCCGACGAGTGCCGCCGGGCCCTGCTGCATGCCGGCTCGCTGCGAGGGTTCCGCGTCGGTCCCGCGCGCAACGCCGAGGCTGCCCTGGCCCGCGCGCTCGAGGAAGGGTGCTTCGCCGATGCGGCGGAAGCGCATGCCGCCCTCTTGGAGCCGGCCGAGCTAGCGTCTGTCCAGTCGGAGGTCGAAGCCTACCGGAGCGCCTACGCCGAGGCCCTTGCCCGGTGCGAGGCGCTGGAGGCGTCTTGTCCCGAAGACTGATGGCGTGGCGCCGGCCGTATCTTACGAAACGGTAAAAAACGGGCTAAACCGAGAATCCCGAGCCTTTTTCTCTCCGGATAGCGTATAGTATTCTCGTGCTCTCGAGGTGAGGGCGAGTGCTGCCGCCATGCAGCATGCAGTGTTGCCTCCTTGAAGGGTCAAGGAGAGGAAAGAGGATTTAAAATGGCAGAAGGTACCGTGAAGTGGTTCAACCCCGAAAAAGGCTATGGGTTCATCTCTCAGAACGATGGCGAAGACCTCTTCGTCCACTTCTCTGAGATCAAGATGGACGGCTTCAAGACCCTCGATGAAGGCCAGGCTGTGCAGTTCGACGTGACGACCGGCCAGAATGGCAAGCTCCAGGCTAGCAACGTGACGAAGGCGTAAAGCAACCTCACATAAACAAGCCGAAATGGCCCCGCAGTGCGGGGCCATTTTTTATGCCGGAAGGTGCAGGCCGGCCGGGTTGGGGCGGCTGCGGCTAGCAGATGAACATGGCGTCGCCGAAGGAGAGCATGCGGTAGCGCTCGGCGATGGCATGCCGGTAGGCGGCCATGATGTGCTCGCGCGTGGAGAAGGCGCTCACCAGCATCATGAGGGTGGAGCGGGGCACGTGGAAGTTCGTGACCAGGGCGTCCACCACGTGGAACTCGCTGCCGGGCAGCAGGTAGAGCGACGTGGCCTCGCGTTCGCGGGGCGTCACAATGCCCGCTTCCGCGTCCCAGGCGCTCTCGAGGCTGCGCACGCTCGTGGTGCCCACGGCCACCACGCGGCCGCCGCGCTCGCGCGTCGCGGCGATGGCGTCCACGGTGCGGGCGGGCACGCTGTAGCGCTCGGTGTGGATGACGTGCTTCTCGGGGTCGTCCTCGTCCACGATGCGGAACGTGTCCAAGCCCACTTCCAGCTCCACGGTCTCCCAGCCCACGCCCTGCTTGTGCAGGCGCTCGATGAGCTCGGGCGTGAAGTGCAGGCCGGCCGTGGGCGCCGCCGCCGAGCTCTCGCGACGCGAGTACACCGTCTGGTACAGCTCTTCGTCGCCGGCGTAGTCCTTGATGTAGGGCGGCAGCGGCGTGTGGCCCACCGCGTGCAGCGCCTCGTCGAGGGAGGGGAGCGGCGTGATGAGGCGTGCCAGGCGCTCGCCCTTCTGCGCGTCAGCGATCCAATCCACGATCTCGGCGGAAAGCGCCACCTGGCCTGCGGCGTCCGTGAAGTCCACGATGGCGCCCGTGCCGGGCTTGAGGCGCTTGCCAGGGCGCACGAGCACCTCCCAGAGCGCGCTCTTGTTGTCGAGGGGCGTGCCGTGCTGGCGCAGCAGGAACACCTCGGCCGCCCCGCCGGTGCCGCGCTTTGCGCCCAAAAGGCGTGCCGGCATGACGCGCGTCTCGTTGGCCACCAGAAGATCGCCGGGGCGCAGGTACTCCGCGATGTCTCGGAATACGCGGTCCTCCAGCGCGCCGGTCGCGCGGTCCATGACCAGCAAGCGGCAGCCGTCGCGTTCCGCGGCGGGCTCCTGGGCGATGAGCTCTTCGGGCAGGTCGTAGTCGAAATCGGAGGTTTTCATGCGGGCGGGTCCTTCGTGCGGTTCGCGGTCGGTTCGTCGAAGAGCCTATTATAGGCGTTCCGGCTCCGCCAAGGGCCCCATTCCCAATTCCTCCCACGTCATCTCATACCACGACTCGATGGAAAGCCCCAGCACGCGCTTGAACTCGTCCACGTTGCCCGTGACGAGCACGGCGTTGTTCGCGAGCGCCGTGGCGGCTATGAGGAGGTCGTTAGGCCCGATGACCTTACCGGCCATTTCCAGCTCCCCCCTTATGCGCGCGTAGATATGCGCGCATTCGGAATCGAACGGAAGGACTTCGAAGGGAAGCATGAATTCATCGACGAGCCATCGCGTTTTTTTCGATTGCTTGCTTTTCACTATGCCGAGCCTCAGCTCTCCTTCCACGATAGCGGGGATCTTGAACAGGCGCGGATCGCTGTCGCGCATTAGATTGAAAGCGTAGGGAAGGTGCCCGTGCATGAAGTCGATGCAGATGTTGGCGTCAAGGAGGTACATGCGCACCGCCTGCTACAACGTCTTGCGGGGCGCATCAAGCTCCCAGGGGATCTCCGGCGGCACGACGAACGTGTCGTCGTCGCATGCGCCGTACAGGTTGAAGAACCCGGGGGGCCACCCGTTGCGCTCCTTGCGCTCGCGCAGCACACCCGCCGCGTACTTCGAGAGCGTCTTCCCCTCGCGCGCGGCATCGCGCCGCAGATCCTCCATCATGGAATCGTCCACGTACAACGAAAGCTGGGCCATGTCACCCTCCCTTCGGTAGCAAATATACTTGTGAGTATACTTGCTAAAACCTTGGAAAGCAAGCCCATGCTTTGGCGCGCGACGGCAGGGCTTGCGAGGCGCTTTGGCCGAAGGCCGGGCTACCGCTCGCCGCGCCCCTGCTCGCGCAGCGCGCGCAGGGCGGCGCGCTTGCGGGCCTGCTTCTCGGCGTAGGCCGCTCGTTCGGCTCGCTTGGCGGCGCGGGCGGCTTCCTGGGCGGCGCGCTCGTCGGCATGCGCGGCGGCCTCGGCCTCGCGCTCGGAAGCGCGCGCCCGTTTGCGCTCGGCGCGCTCGGCCGCCGCCTCGGCCTCGGAGAAGCGGCAGCCGCAGAAGTTCTGCCGGTACATGCCCGCCGCGCGGCTGCGGCGGGTGGCCTCGTCGTAGAAGGGGCGGTAGTCCTCGAAGAGCGCGCGCACGCCCGCGCCCGCGGCGGCGCGCTCCAGCTCCTCGCGGATGACATCGGTGAACTGGTAGGGGCTCACCGAGAGCGTGGTGCCCACGGCGTCGAAGCCCCGCTCGGCGGCGGCGCGCGCGGCCTCCTCGAAGCGCAGGCGGTAGCAGGCGCGGCAGCGGGCCTCGCGCAAAGCCGGTTCGGCCGCCACCTGCAGCACGTCGCCGCCTGCCGCCGCGAGCGCGGCCTCGCCGACGCGGCCGGCCGTCGCCTCCCAGGCGTCCGGCGCGTAGGGGCCCTCCACCACGGGCAGCCCCTCTCCACCGGCCCAGGCACGCAGCGTGTCCAGCCGGCGCGCGTACTCGCTCGCCGGCGCGATGTTGGAGTTCGCATAGTATATGGCCAGGTCGTGCCCGGCCGCGCGCAGGATGCGCGCCGGCTCGAGCGAGCACGGTCCGCAGCAGGCATGAAGTAGCAATTTCATCGGGTTTCGCACGCTCCTTCGCATCGTCGCCTATACTACCATGTCGGACGAAACGCACGCCGACGAACAGAAGGACGACGCAATGGGCGAATGCACCGCACCGGCCTACCGGGCCATCTTCTTCGACTTGGACGGGACCTTGCTCCCCATGGAGATCGACGAGTTCATGCGCACGTACTTCGAAGCGCTCGGCGCGTACGTCGCCCGCTTCGGCGTGGCGCCCGAGACGTTCATGGCCGGCATGAAGGCCGGCATCAAGAACATGGCCGCCCACGACGACGGCCGCCCGAACAGCGACGCGTTCTGGGAAGGCTGGTTCGCGCACGTCGATGCCGATGCGTGCGACTGGACGGCGGAGCTCGACCGTTTCTACGAAGTCGAGTTCGGCGCGATCGGCGCGGGTGTGGCGCCGAACCCGGCGGCGGCGCGTGCGGTGGACGCGCTCGCGTCCAAGGGCTACCCGCTCGTGCTGGCCACGATGCCCATGTTCCCCGAGCGTGCCGTGCGGTGGCGCCTCGAGTGGGCGGGCATCGACCCGGACAAGTTCTCGCGCCTCACGAACTTCGCGAACTCCACGAGCGTGAAGCCCAAGCCCTCCTACTACGCCGAGAACCTGGCTGCGGCCGGCCTGTGCGGCGCCGACGTGCTCATGGTGGGGAACAACACGGTGGAGGACCTGGGCATCCAGGCGCTCGGGGCCGACGCGTTCCTCGTGACCGACCACCTGCTCGACCCGACGGACGGGGGCTTCGATCTCGCAACCGTGAAGCACGGCACGATGGAGGAGTTCGCCGCGTGGGCCGAGGCGCTGCCTGCCTGCGCAGATCACGCAACCGGCATCGACGCCGGCCTGGTGGATGTCGCCGCGTGCGAGCGCGTGCTCGCGGAGAACCTCGCGGGCGACGCCCCCGCGGCTCCTGGCGCGGGCTTCACCATCAACGGGATCGAGGGCTAGCCGTGGCCCTTTTCGATTGCGCCTGCGAGGCGACGAGCGGCCACGCCCGCGCGCTTTCCTACGAAACGGCCCACGGGACGTTCCATACGCCCATGTTCATGCCCGTGGGCACGAGCGCCACAGTGAAGGGCGTCACCGCAGGCCAGCTGCGCGATCTGAACTCCCAGGTGGTGCTCGCGAACACCTACCACCTGTCGCTGCGCCCCGGCGCCGACGTGGTGGCCGAGGCCGGCGGGGTGCACCGCTTCATGAACTACGACGGTCCCATGCTCACCGACTCGGGCGGGTTCCAGGTGTTCAGCCTGGCCGACACGCTCAAGCTCGACGACGACGGCCTCACGTTCCGCTCCATCTACGACGGCTCGAAGATCCGCTGGACGCCCGAGTCCAACATGGCCATCCAGGAGCAGCTCGGCGCCGATATCGCCATGCAGCTCGACCAGTGCACGCCGTACCCGGCCGAGCGCGCGTTCGTGGCGAAGGCCGTGGACCTGTCGGCCAACTGGGCGCGCCGCTGCCTGGCCGCGCACGTCCGGCCCGACCAGACGCTCTTCGGCATCGTGCAGGGCGGCATGGAGCTGGACCTGCGGCTGGAATCCATCCGCCGCCTGCGCGAGATCGAGGACGAGAGCCTGGCGCGCGGCGGGCGGCGCTTCGGTGGCTTCGGCATCGGGGGCTACTCGGTGGGCGAGGACCACGAGGTGATGTTCGAGACGCTGGGCCACGTGGCGCGCGCGTGCCCGGAGGACCGCCCGCGCTACCTCATGGGGGTGGGCAACCCTACCACGCTCGTGCGCGCGGTGCGCGAGGGCGTGGACATGTTCGACTGCGTGCTGCCCACGCGCACGGCCCGCATGGGAACGGCGTTCTCGTCCACGGGCCGCATGAACATGCGCAACGCGAAGTTCACGCGCGACTTCGGCCCGCTCGACGCCGCCTGCACGTGCCCGACGTGCCAGAACCACAGCCGCGCCTACATCCGCCACCTCGTGAAGCAGAACGAGATGCTCGGCGGCATCCTCTTGTCCATCCACAACCTGTACTACCTCATTGACCTCATGCGCCGCGCCCGCGAGGCGGTGTTGGCCGATGCCTACGAGGAGTTCTACGCGGCGTGGATGGCGAGCCCGGCGGCGAAGGACTACTAGGCAGGGCCCTCGAGCTGCTCTTTTTCGGAAATCGTCGAATATTTCCGGACAAGCATAGTTTAACCGCAGGGGAGTGTTCCCGGCGGTCGATTTGTGGCACAATAGGACAGTTGACGTGGCGGAGCCGTTCCGCGCGCCTTTGAATGGAAAGAATCAACGAGGGAGAGCTCTCCATGGCGACAGCCCAGAAATCGAAGAAGAAGCCCGGCCGTTCGGTCGACCGGCGCAACGTCTGGCTCCTCATAGCCACCACCTTGCTGGTGGTGGGTTCGATCTTCATGTTCGTGCCCCCGCAGGAGAAGATCAACCAGGGCCTGGACATCCAGGGCGGCCTGTCGGTCGTGCTCACGGCGAAAGGCGAGAACGGCCAGGCCGTGTCGACCGAGGACATGGAGAAGAGCCGCGCCATCATCGAGAGTCGCGTGAACGCGCTCGGCGCCTCGGAGGCCGTGGTGCAGGTGCAGGGCACCGACCAGATCCTCGTGCAGATCCCCGGCCTCACGAACACCGAGGATGCGCTCGACACCATCGGCAAGACCGGCAAGCTGGAGTTCGCGCGCCTCGACTCGTTCACCGACCAGGACGTGAAGACCAAGATAGAGAACGGCCAGTACGGCAACGAGGCCACCATCACCGACGAGCTGGGCAACTCGCTGCCCTCGGGCAAGACCGAGCACCTCAAGGTGGAGGACGGCACCTACACGCCCCTCGTTTCCGGCGCAAACATCACGAACGTTTCCATCGGCAAGGAGAAAGAGGCCTCCGCCGACTATGCGGTGAACGTGAAGCTGGACGGCGAGGGCACGAAGGCGTTCGCCGAGGCTACGAAAGAGCTTGCGCCGACGAAAGGCAAGATAGTCATCATATTGGACAACGAGGTGCAGTCCGCGCCGGCAGTGCAGTCCGAGATCCCGAACGGCGACGTGTCCATCACGGGCGGTTACTCGCTCGACGAAGCCAAGTCGCTGCAGACCGTGCTGGAGAGCGGCTCGCTGCCCGTGAGCTTCGAGTACGCGCAGAGCCAGGTGGTGGGCCCGACGCTCGGCCAGGACGCGCTGGCGTCCGGCGTGCTGGTGGCGCTCATCGGCCTGGCCGTGGTCATGCTGTACCTGCTGTTCTTCTACCGCGGCCTCGGCCTCGTCACGGCGGCGGCCATGGGCATCTTCGCCGTGCTGTACCTGGGCATCCTGGCCACGCTCTCGGCGTTCGGCCTGTTCAGCCTCTCGCTCGCCGGCATCGCGGGCATCGTGCTGACCATCGGCATGGCGGCCGACTCGTCCATCCTCACCATGGAGCGCTTCCGCGAGGAGATCCGCATGGGCCGCAGCGTGCGCGCCGCGTCCATCACGGGCGTGCGGCACGCCATCGTCACGTCGGTGGACGCCGACCTGGTGACGCTCGTGTCGGCGCTGTCGCTGTTCTTCCTGGCCACGGCGTCCGTCAAGGGCTTCGGCCTGACGCTGGCGCTGGGCATTGTGTGCGACATCGTCATGATGCTGCTGTTCAAGGCCCCGCTCATCCGCCTGCTGGCGCCGAAGGTCATCGCGAGGCACCCCGGCTTCTGGGGCGTGAAGGACGCCGAGGCGGCCGCCAAGGACTACGAGGCGCTGGCCCTGGCCGAGGGCACGAGCACGGCTGCGGCCGAGGCGGGCGAGGCTTTGAACGCCGCCGAGAGCGAGCGCGTGGCCGAGAAGCGCGCGGGCGCCGCCGGCGAGGCTGCCGCGGAGGCGGCGCGCAAGCCGCGCGGGCGCTTCATCAAGCACGACATCAACTTCCTGGGCCATCGCCGCATCTTCCTCACGGTAGCGGCCGTGCTCGTGTGCGCGTCGTTCGCCGTCGTGGGCGTGAAGGGGCTGAACTTCGGCATCGAGTTCGTGGGCGGCACCTCGGTGGCGTTCCACAACACGGGCGACGTGACCACCGAGCAGCTGCGCACCTCGTTCGACCAGGCCGGCGAGCCCGACGCCGTCATCCAGACGACGAACGCGGACGGCCAGGAGGGCTTCCTCGTGCGCACCACCACCACGAGCGCCGAGGATGCCACGGCGCGCGCGAACCAGGTGGCCGGCGACCTGGGGCTGTCCACCGACAGCTTCGAGGTGACCACCATCGGGCCGGACTGGGGCGCGAGCGTCATCCAGTCGTCGCTCATCGCGTTCCTCGTGTCCATCGTGCTCATCATCATCTACATCGCCATCCGCTTCGACTATAAGATGGGCATCACCGCCATCGTGGCGCTCCTGCACGACCTGGTGCTGGTCATGGGCATCTACGCGCTGGTGGGACGCGAGGTGAACCCGAACACCATCGCCGCGCTGCTCACCATCCTGGGCTACTCGCTCTACGACACGGTGGTCGTGTTCCACCGTATCAACGACAACATGCGGGGAGACGACATCAAGTGCACGTTCATGACGATGGCGAACCACTCCATCAACCAGGTGCTCGTGCGCACCATCAACACCACGCTCACGTCGCTCATTCCGGTGCTGGCCATGCTGTTCTTCGGCGGCGAGACGCTGAAGGACTTCGCGTTCGCCATGGCCATCGGCCTGATCTGCGGTTCGTACTCGTCGGTGGCCGTGGCCACGCCGCTGTACGCCATGTGGAAGACGCGCGAGCCGAGGAACGCGAAGCTCGTGAAGAAGTACGGCGCGGAGGTGGGCCGCTTCGAGTTCGCGAACCCGGGCGCCATGGCGGTCACGTCAGCGAAGCCGGCGAAGGGAGCATCTGCCGCGAAGGCGACAGCAAAGGCGTCCGCCGCGAAGGCCGAATCGACCGAGAGCGCGCCGAAGGGCTCGGGCGAGGGCGCGGCTGCCGTGCAGCCGCACGGCGCGAACACCCCGAAGCCGGCAGCGAAACCGCCGAAGGCCAAGCGCAAGAAGCGTCCGGACAAGAAGTAGGAAGCAGGGGCGCAACACCGCTCCTGCGGAAGGAAGTCCCCGGTAGGGGGCTTCCTTGTTCTCGCGGAGAGGGGAGGGAGGAGAGTTGCTGCTTCACTCCCTCCCAATAAGGCAGCAGCCTCCGAACGTTCTCCATGCGGTTTCCCAGCAAGGCGGCGGCCCTCGTAAAAGCCCCGAGTCCCAAGGCTGCGGCCCCCCCGTAAAACCCCCGTGCACCCGCTGCGTGGCGGGTGCAGGTCCGTTCGCTTGCGGCCCAGTTCTTTGTCGAGGCTCAGCAGTCAATGCTGCCACCCGGCGATCTGCCGCATCGCGTGAAAGCCCGCTTGCGGCCTGAAATTTTGCGATGGAAGTTGCTTTGGCGGACCGTCTCCCGAGGGTTCCCGCGCCGCGCCGCTACCGAAGCTTCCTGCGCGCGGCGACCGCGCCCACGGCGCCCAGCGAGGCGAGGGCTGCGAGGACGCCCAACGTGGTGAGCGAGGTGGCGTCGCCGGTGCGCGGTGCGGTCTTCGACGCCGGGTAGAACGCCGTGCGCGCGCCGGTTGCCGGAGATGCGGGCTGGCCGGGGTTCGTAGGGCCTGTCGGGTTCGCAGGGTCGACGGGGTTGACCGACCGGGCCTTGACGGTGAAGTCGCGCGACAGTGTTTCGACGGAGCCTGTGCGCTGCCAGCCAGCGCCTGCCGTGTAGGTTTCCTGGGCGTACGTTGCCGTGAGCGTGTAGGAACCAGCTGCTTCGAGCGTCGCGGTGGAGCGGTACGGGGACGTGTCGGGGAAGTTGCCCTGCAGGTTGGGCGCGATGCTCCAGGCTACGGGGACGTAGCGCGTCTCGCCGTCGACCGAGCCGACCTCGTCCTGGCGGTGGCCGGTTGCCAGGAACGAGAGCGTATCACCCTCGTACAGGTTGTCGTTTTCCAACTCGAGCTCGTTCTCGTGTGCGTCGGCCCGCGGTATCCAGCGCGCAATGAGGCGCGTGCCGCCAGCGGGCATGGGGAACGTCTCGCCTGCGCGGTACACGGCACCGTCGGCCTCGTTCGTCCAGCCGCCGAATGCGTAGCCAGTCCTCGTGGGCTCGTCGGGAGCCACCGTCACCGCATCTCCCTCGGCGTACGCCTGGGGGTCGACGGGCACCGTGCCGCCGTCGGCTCCGTTGCCGTCGTACTCGATGGCGTACATGGCTGCCCAGATAGCGTACAGCGACGAGGGGCCGTACGGCATGGTGTAGTCCATGAAGCCCCAGCCGGCGGAGGCATCGGTGTTCCAACCCCTGAACTGGTAGCCCACGCGCGTCCAGTTGGCGCCCGAGGTGCCAACTGAGGTAATGTCGCTCAACGTTACGGATTGGAAGGGCCCGAACTCGCCGCCGTTCGCCGTAACGGCGTCGCTCGCCTCGTAATTGCGGTGGTAAGTGAGTGGGAAGAGCTGTGCGGGCGTTGTGGCATGGGCGGTGTTCGACCAGTCGCTCGTTTGTCCGCCTCCCGTTGCCATGAGGCGGTAGTAGTAGGTCGTGTCCGGCGAGAGGCCCGTGTCCAGATACTGTGTCTCCGAGCCCGGCACTATGCCCACGAGTACGTACCCGCCCGACTCGAAGGTGCTGCGGTACACCTGGCAGTTCTCGGCGCCGACGGACGCTTCCCAGTTCAAATGGATCTGGTCGGGCGAAATGGCGTCGGCAGTAAGCTGCTGTGGCGGGTCGATGGCGTCAACCGTGGGCGCGGGCTCGCCCAATGCGGGCGATGCGAATGCGGTCGGCATGAGGGCGGAAAGCGTGAGTAGCAGCGCAAGTGCGATCGATAGCGCGCAACGCGACGGCAGGGCGGAGGAACGGTGCATGGCAGGCTCCTTACGGAAGGGAAGAGGGTCGAAGCCATTATCCAGACCCTCTTAACCTCGCTCGAGAACCGTTGCCGCCGCGTCACGGCGCCATCTGAACTGCTGCCCGGGTGTTACCTTCATGTCGGAAAGGGGCGCGCTTGCACAAAGGAAGCGCGTGCTCGAATCTGCCGTAAGGAACCGCCTTCCGAAGGATTGCGAGTGGAAAACCCGTCTCCTGCCTTGCAATGAATTGCGAGGCAGGAGACCGCGTGCTTATTCGGTAAGCCGATGCGCTGTGCGCGCCGAGTGGGCGAAGTGGAGGTCGTGCAGCACGATAACCTAGCCGTCGAATGAGAAGATTACCGTGTAGGGAACGGAGCGGTACTCGAAGGTGAAGTGCCGCCGCGCCTTGCCCGTGCGTGGATATGCCTCGGGGAACAGCCGTACCGTGGCAAGAGCGGCTACTAAGCTCGTTTTTAGGCCCTCATCGGGGTCTTCGATGCCGTCGAAGTAGAGCCGCTGTGATATTCTGCGCACGTTGACAGAAAAGCGATCGGAGGCTACTACTGCGAACATGGCCGCCCCAAATCTTCGCGGGGGTACTCGCGCTTGAGACGCTCAATTTCCGCATGGGCCTGCTCGAACACCTCATCAAGCGTATACGTGACCCCCGTGCGCGCGATCTCCGCCTCGGATGCGTCCACGACCGCGTCGCAGTACGCGTCGTAGGCGCGTTGCTCGTCGACGGACAGGCGAGGGAGGTCAGGAACGGGTCCGGCTGAAACTCTGCCATGCTCTCACCTCCTTTGCTGGCGACGATGCGGGTGTGCTCGAACGCGATGTTGCCCATGCATCCTCCTACCATGCGGGCGCAGCCCAACGCGGACTACTCCACTGTTCCCTGGTTTCGAGGATCCTGCAAGCGTTGCGTCAGGCAGAAGGGGAACGCCTTCGTATCTTCGCACTGCGCATCAGCGCAGCGCATGCACTGGCTCGTTTCGATGGGACCATAGTAGTATAGGGAACATATGTTTGTGAAGAGGGAATGGCAAGTTTATGTCGCTTAAAGAGGAGTACGGGTGAATAGAGATTCTCCGCATGCAGAGGGGGCTGCCCCCGTACGCGGGCAGCCCCCTCTGTGATCAGGCAGGTTTCAACCCGCGCGAACCCTTACCGCTTGAAGCGCTCCTGCTCGGCCAGCTCGGCATACCACCGGGCGTAGACATCGGGGCGGAAGTCCGGGTCCTCGTCGGCCCACTGCTTAGCCAAGAAGGGCTTGTCCACGTAGGACAGATCGACGGTGCCCAGGTGCAGCTCCTGCTCGTCGGAGCCGGGGGCGCCGCAGGGGCCACCGGCGTAGTAATGCACGGCAGGCACGTTCTTGCCGGGGCCTATCACGCTGCTGCCGCCCACGAAGTCGTCGGTGAGGGCGCAGCCCGTGCAGTTCGCCGAGGCGATGTACACGTCGTTGTTCGCGGCCAGGTACTCCAGCGAGTCCTTGATGTTGCGGGCGGTCACGCCCGTGTTCACGGCGAACGGGTTTGCGATGATGCGGCAGCCGTTCGCGCGGTAGTAGCGCATGATCTCGGAGAACACGAACGTGTCGTAGCAGATGCTCACGCCCACCGGCCCCCAGGGGGTGCCGAACATGAACGGCTCGTCGCCCCGGCCGGCCCAGGTGGGCTCGTCGGCCGGCAGGTGCATCTTGCGGTAGCGGCCGAGCACCCCGTCGGGTCCGCACGCCGCGGCCGAGTTGTAGACGGTGCCGCTCTCGGCGCGCTCGGCCAGCCCGAACACGGCGTACACGCCCAGGCGATGCGTGACCTCGGCCACGGCCTCGGTGGACGGGCCGGGGATGGGCTCCGCCAGCCGATGGTGCATGCGCTCGTCGCCCTCGTGCGCAAGGTCGGCGTCGTAGCCGGTGAGTGCCGTCTCGGGCAGCACCACGAGGTTCGCCCCGCGCGCCGCCGCGCACTCGATATAGCCCGTTATGCGGTTCAGGTTCCGTTCCTTGTCGCCCCAGCGCGGCTCGTACGTGACTACGGCGACGTTCATGATGTCCTTCATGAAAAGCTCCTTTCCGGCAAGGCGCTGCGCCTTGCGCCATCTTCTCGTTTTGCGCCTTCCGCACTCCCGCATCCGCCTGCTCTGCAGGCGTCCTCGAGATGCGGTCGGGCCTGCCTGCGCAGCTCCGCCTCGGCCAGCCGTGCTGCCATGGCGGTCCCGGCCGCTGCAGGGCGCTCTCCTCGTCCGCTAACGCAGTTTCGGCGTGACGAACGTGCACACGGCACCCACCACGGTGAGCGGCACCATGAGGTAGAACGCCATGTCCCAGCCCACCGCCTCGATGAGCAGGCCCACCAGGCTGGAGCTCAGGAAGATGCCCACCCACTGGAACGTGTTCAGCAGCGCCACGGCCATGTCGCCCTGCGCGGGCGGCACCAGCTCGGCCACGGCCGAGAAGCACAGGCCCACGATGCCCATGACCGCGATGCCGAACAGCACCACCAGCACGATGAACACGCCGGTGGGCCAGGTGGGCATGAGCGCGTAGGTCACGGCGCTTGCCAGCATGAGCACGCCGAGCGGCTTCTTGCGCGATCCCATCTTGTCCGACACCATGCCGGCCACGATGCCCACGGGGATGCCCACGAGCGGCGCGATGCTCACGATGGAGCTGGCCGCCGCCGCGTCCATGCCGCGCACCTCGGCCAGGTACGTGGGCAGAAACGAGATCACGCCCTGCTCGGCAATCAGGTACACCATGAGCGTGATGCCGACGAGCCACACGCCCGGGTTCAGGAACACGTCCTTCGAGAACAGCCTCGTCGGCACGCTCGGCGCAGCCGGTGCGCCGTCAAGCGCCGTGTCCGGCGCCTCCTCGGCCGGCGCGGCCGCCGCCGCGAGCGACGCGTCCAGGTTGCGCAGCGCCACGATCCACGCCACGAGGAACACGCCGGCGTAGACGGCTGTGAACCACCACACGTTCTCCCACGCGCCGCCCTCGGCGACGCGCGGCGCCAGGTTGAACATGGCTATCTGGCCGAACGCCATGAAGCACATGAGCAGGCCCATGGCGCTGCCGCGGCGCCGGTCGTCGAACGAGCTGGCCACGGCCGCCGGCCCCAGCGTCATGAGCAAGATGAGCCCCACGCCCTCCACGATGCGGCTGCCCAGCATGACGGCGTAGCCCGCATCGAGCGCGCCCACGACCGAACCGGCCAAGATGGCCGCCAGGGCGATGATGCCCGTCTTGTAGTACCCCAGCTTCGCGATGATGACGCCGCTGGGAATGGCCAGGAATATGCCCGAGAACACGAACACCGAGATAAGCAGCCCGGCCTGCCCGGCCCCTGCAAGCCCCATGCTCTCCGTGAGAACCGGCACGATGGGCGCCACCTTGTTCAGGCACATGGCCCCCGCCGTCATGGACATGAGCATCATGAACAGCACGAGCCCGGGAGAGATCCTTTTCCGCTCCGTCATGTTTTCACCCCTTTCGCGGCCGCCTGGCCGCCTCCGTGCGCACCACGGGCCCGTCCTGCCCCGAAACCGCAGGTGGGTGGTGGTCGCGCTCATACCTCCCGTACTGCTCCCAGCTTACGCGCGGGGTTTCCTATGGCGGAACGAACGATATGGAGAGGGGTATCAATAGTCACGTGAGGCCGATTCAAAACGCGCGCCCCGCTGCGTAGAATGGAGGCGCGGAACCGAAGGCGGGCGCATGCGGGCCGGGCTGCGGAAGCGGGGCGCAGGCTTGGCCGCGAGGCCGGGGCGGGTACGTGAGACGGCGGGACGCCCCCTGTCCAAGCATGGCGCGCACGGCAACGGGGCACGGTGCGCGCCGGCGCGCCGGAAAACGCGACCGGCGTGCCGGCGGAGGAGGGGCGGCGCGCCGGGTGCAGACGAGGCGGGGAAGGGAGGCGGCCATGGACACACGCGACCTGAAGGTGTTCGTGGCCGTCTACGAGACGAAGAGCATCACCCGCGCAGCGAAGGACCAGTTCCTAAGCCCCCAGGGGTGCAGCAAGATCGTCCAGAAGATCGAGGCCGAGCTGGGCACGTCGCTCTTTGCCCGCAACCACTTCGGTGTGAAGCCCACGCCGCAGGGCGATGCGCTGTACCGTCGCGCGCAGATGGTCATCCGCCTGCTCGAAGGAGTGAAGGACGAGGTGGAGGCTGCCCGCGCGCTGAAGTACACGCTGACCATCGCCTCGACGCAGGGCGTGTCCGAGTACCTCTCGCTCGCGTTCATCCGCGACTTCGCCGAGAGCCATCCGCATATCAGCCCGCGCATCATGGAGAGCCCCGACGCCATCGCCAAGCAGCGCACGCTCGACAACGTCGCCGAAATCGGCGTGCTGGGAGGGCCGGTGGACCTGTCGGTGTTCCACGCCGTGCCGTTCACGAGCCATCGGCCATGCCTGGTCGTCAACGAGGCGAACCCACTCGCGCGCAAGGCCGCCATCGACTACGCCGACCTGGACTGCCAGCCGCTCGCCATGGTCAGCCGCGAGTTCGCCTCGCACCACCTGGTGGTGAACCGCCTGGCGAACGCGGGTGCGCACGTGGACATCGTCATGGAGGCCACGGAACTGGACCTATGCCACCGCCTGGCCGAGCAGGGCGACGCCATCGCCGTGTCGTTCGATTTCGCCGCCTGGGGCGGCAGGCGCGCGCATACGGTCATCCGGCCCTTCGCCGACCGCTCGTTCGTCTGGGAGACTTTCATCGTCCGCAAGGCCGGCGCCGACCTGTCGCCCCAGGCCCAGGAGTTCTGCGACTTCGCCCTCGCCTGGGTGGCCGATCACCGCGCCGACCTCTTCCAGTGGCCGGGCGCGTGAGGGCGCTTGGCGGCGAAGGAGGGGCTTTGCCCTGGAGGGGTTTTCCGGAAAAGGCCGGAGAATCCCGTTTTGGGCCGACGCGCCTCCTTGGAAGGGGCCTTCACGCGACAAGGGGTGTTCCGGCAGTTCCGCACGGGATCTTTCGACCCGCTCTGCTCGCCCGGGGTGGCAAAGCAGAGACTGACCTGCGGAATGTCATCGGCGGTAACCTAGAGTGATCGGATGGCTGCGGCGCTGCAAGCGTGCAGGTGCCGATGGCCGCGGGTCGCCGGCGGCGATTGCAGATGAAAGCCGATCTCGTGGAGGGGGAGGCGGCGGGCGGACGGGCACGGGCGCGGTATGCTATGCTGCTGGGATCAAACAGGGCCTTGCCGCGCAGGAGGGCGGGGCCGCGAGAGGTAAGGAGCTGTGCATGCGCCAAGGGAGCGCCCCGAATTTCTGTCCGCCGGTCGAGGAGGGCGTGACGCTCGAATTCGTCGACGAGAGAGGCGATGCCGTGACGTTGGAGTTCCTCGGGCTCGTGCTGCATGGCGCGCGCCGCTACGGGTTCTTCTTTCCCGTCTCGGAGGACGAGCCGGCCGGCTCGTCGGGGGAGGTCGTGCTGTTGGAGGTGACGGAGCTGGACGAGGATGGCCAGCCCTCCGCTTTCGAGCTGGTGGAGGACGAGGGGATTGCGTCCGAGGTGTATGCTGACTTCCGCCAGGCTACCAAGGACCTCTACGATTTCGCGGACTGACCGCGCGGCTGCTCGCGCGGGCTTACCGGCGCCCTTCCGGGCACGATGCGGCCTGCACGGCAATGGCACCCTCGAGTGCGGGGCCCAAGCGCTTCGGGGCCGGTTCGCGGCCCCGTTCGCCGGACGTCAGCGCCCGAACGGATCCCAACCGCCTTCAGGCTTCACCAGCTCGGACTGGGCGATGGCCGCAAGGTACATGACCTCGTGGTTTATGGCCTTCTCAAGGCGGCAGACCTCCTCCTCGGTTTCGGCCATGGCGAATATGCGGGCAGTTGCGGCCTTGATCGCCTCCATCTGCCGTTCGTACTCTGCGTGCTCCATCGTTGTCCCCGTATCTCGGCGTCCGGTCGCGACACTTACACCGGTGCTTATATATAAGCGTGTGACCAGTTGTTTTATCCGTGTGCTGTAAACTATAGTTTACGACATTTCTCCGGCCCGATACTAGCCTTTTCGAGCATGGGGAATATTACACTGAAAGCCCAACTCGGTGCCAATATTGCGGAACTGCGAACGAGGGCCGGACTGTCCAAGACTACGTTCGCGCTCATGATCGGGGTGAGCAGGCTCTACCTGGGCAACATAGAGAGCGGTGCCGCAAACCCCACGGTTGACGTGCTGGAGCGCATCGCCGACGGCCTGGGCACGAGCGTGAGCGCGCTGTTCGGCGACGAAAGCTGAAAGCGGGGCTCCGAGAAACGGGAGGCACGCGAGGGCCGACTGGTGCCGAGCGGGCCTCGCGGCCCGCCCTTCCCGCTCGTGCTGGGGGTTAGAAGGCCAGCGGCTTCCACTCGTCGTGGTTGCAGATCCAGGCTTGCGGGTCTTCCACCGAGAAGTACACGAGCGTGGGGTCGTGGGGGCCGTCATAGTGCTCGCCCAGGCCGGTGAGGTGGTCGTAGCCCGCCTGGCGGATGTCGTCGTTCACACGGTCGTCAAGCCCCGCGGTGCCGCGCAGGATGAGCCAGCCGTGGCCGGGCCACCACGACGTGGCCTCGAAGCGCTGGTTGGCCAGCAGCTCCTCCCATACATCCTTGGTGGTGGCCGTGCAGAACCACAGCTTGCCGTCCTGCTCGGCGGCGAAGCTGAACGGGCGCACGTGCGGCTGGTCGTCCACGCTCGTGGCGAGGTACCACGCGGGCACGCTGGTGAGGTACTGGAGGACGGTCTCGTTTCCGGTCATGGAGTGCTCCTTTTTCATGGTCGATGGTCGGTCTTTGCGTTACGGGCTCGGTCGCCCGGCACGGTCTTCGGTATCGTGGTTGTTCGGTCGGTTGCGGGGGGGGGTCTGGGGGCGATCAGGGAGGGGCCGAGCCGCGGAAGCGGCGGCGGTCAGAGCAGCATGTTCGCCAAGCCCACGCACACGGCCAGCGCCGCCAGTATCCCGGCGGCCACGCCGTCGCGGGCGGACAGCTTGAGCGGGTGCAGGCGGGTCCGCCCCTCGCCGCCGTGGTAGCACCGTGCGTCCATGGCGGCCGAGAGCGTTTCCGCATGGCGGAACGCGCTGGTGAACAGGGGTATCATGAGCGAAGAGAGCATGCGCATGCCGCGCACGGGGCTGCTGTCCAGTCCGGCTCCGCGGCTGATCTGGGCGTGGTAGACGGTCACGAGCTCGGTGGCGAACTGCGGCAGGAACCGCAGGGCGATGCCCATGATCATGCCCAGCTCGTGAGCAGGAAGCCCGAAGCGGGCGAAAGGCGACAGCAGCTTCTCCAGCGCCTCGGTCAGGTCGAGGGTGGGGGTGGTCATGGTGATGAGGCTCATGCCCAGCAGGATGAGCACGAGACGCGCGGCGATGAACAGGCACGCGCCCACGCCTCCTGCGGTGATGCGGACGAACGCCCACTCCACGAGCACAGCGCCCTCCTGGTTCACGAAGAGGTTCAGAAGCGACGCCACCACCACAATGAACAGCAGCGGCGCGAGCGATCGTGCCGCGTAGCCGAGCGGGATGCGCGAGGCCAGGTAGAGCGCCGCCACGAACACCGCCACCGCCCCGAGCGCGGCCACGTTGCGGGCGCAGAGCGCGATGACGATGAAGGCGCAGCCCAAAAGCAGCTTCGCGCGCGGGTCCAGGCGGTGCAGCGGGCTCTCGCCGGGGTAGTAGCTGCCGAAGGAGAACACGTTCATCGTGCGCCGCCTGCCCCGCGGGGGCGCGCCTGCGTCGTATCGCCCGCCAGCCCGGCGCCCTCGTCGGATCGCCCGCCTGCGTTCCCGTCGGCGGATCCGCCGGACCACACGTCGTCGGCAGCGCCCCCGCACGCGTCCTTGCCGGCGATCCCGGACAGCGCGGCGGCCAGCGAGGCGCTGTCGAACAGGATGCCCTCGGGTAGGGGCAGGCCCCGCTCGCGCAGGGCGTTGGCCACGCGCTGCGCAGCGGGGATGCCGAGCCCGATGTCGTTGAGCTCGCCGGCGCGCAGGAACACGTCGCCGGGGGTGCCCACCTCGAACGTGCGGCCCTCGTTCAGCACGAGTACCCGGTCGCACAGCGCGGCCAGGTCGTCCATGCTGTGCGAGATCATGACCACGGTGCGGCCCTGGGCGTGCAGGCCGGCGATGAGCGCCAGGAAGTCGCGCCGCGCTGCCGGGTCCAGGCCGGCCACGGGCTCGTCGAGCACGAGGATGCGCGGCCGCATGGCCAGCACGCCCGCGAACGCCACGCGGCGCTGCTGGCCGCCCGACAGCTCGAAGGGGCTCACGTCCCCGATCTCGTCGAAGTCCAGGTTCACGAGCGCGAGCGACTCGCGCACGCGGGCGTCCACCTCCTCGTCGGAGAGCTTCAGGTTGCGCGGCCCGAACGCCACGTCGTGGTAGACGGTGTCGGCGAACAGCTGGTGCTCGGGGTACTGGAACACCACGCCCACGTCGGCGCGCACGCTGGCGGCCTGCGCCTTGTCGGCCACGTCGCGGCCCTCCACCAGCACGCGCCCGCATGTGGGATGCAGGATGCCGTTCATGTGCTGGATGAGGGTGGACTTGCCGGAGCCCGTGTGCCCGGCGATGCCGAAGAACTCGCCCGGCGCGATGGCGAAGCTCACGTCGCGCAGCGCCCATACGGCGTCCGGGTCGTTGCCCCAGTCCGGATGCGGCCCCCGAGGGCCCTTCCCCTTGCCGGCGCGCTTGCGCTTGCCCTTGGCGGGGTTGTAGGTGAAAGAGACGTTCTCGAACGCTACGATGGCGCCCGCGCCCTTGCCGTTTCGGCCGGAGTGCTGCGGGCGCTCTTCTCCGTCGTCTTGGAGTGTGGCCCGGGGACGCGCTGCCCCGGGTTCTTCGGCGGCACCGAGGGCGTCGTCGTTCGGTGCCCCGTCCCC
Organism: Gordonibacter sp. RACS_AR49; assembly: GCF_030418435.1. NCBI lineage: Bacteria > Bacillati > Actinomycetota > Coriobacteriia > Eggerthellales > Eggerthellaceae > Gordonibacter > Gordonibacter sp. RACS_AR49. The sequence continues at coordinate 79,118 of NZ_JAIUDM010000009.1, forward strand.
GCTCTCTGGGCCCGCCTCAGGGCCCGCGGGTCCTTTCGTTAGGCGGCCCTCGCGCAGTGCGGCGGCGACGGCATCTACGAGCGGTGCCTCCTCCACGCACACGGGCACGTCCACGCCCGCTTTCCGCAGCTTGAGCGACAGGTCGCAGGCGAAGGGGACCTCCAGGTTCAAACCGGCCAGCACGTCGGTGCGCACGAGCACGTCGTTTGGCGCGCCGTTGCACGCCACCTTGCCGCGGTCGAGCACCACCACGCGGTCGGCCGCGGCGGCCTCTTCCATGAAGTGGGTGATCATGACCACCGTCATGCCGCGCCCGTTCAGCTCGCGGCATACGCGCATGAGGCCCTTGCGGCCCCGCGGGTCGAGCATGGCCGACGCCTCGTCCAGTATGAGGATCTTCGGCTGCATGCCGAGCACCCCCGCGATGGCCACGCGCTGCTTCTGGCCTCCGGACAGGGCGTTCGTCTCGTGCTTCTCGAAGCCCACGAGGCCCACCTGCTTGAGCGCGTCGCGCACGCGCTGGGCCAGCTCGGCCGTTTCCACGCCCAGGTTCTCGGGGCCGAACGCCACGTCATCTTCCACGAGGGAGGCCACCAGCTGGTCGTCGGGGTTCTGGAACACCATGCCCGCCGTGGAGCGTATGCGGTAGACGTCGCGCGGCTCGGCCGTGTCGTAGCCATCGACGGTCACGGTGCCCCGGTCGGGCAGCAAAAGCGCGTTCAGGTGCTTCGCCAGGGTGCTCTTGCCGCTGCCGTTGCCGCCCAGGATGCAGACGAACTCGCCGGGCGCGACGTGCAGGTCGACCCCGGCCAGCGCCAAGCGCTCGCCGTCGTAGGTGAACTCGATGTCGGTGCAGTGAATCATATGCTTCCTTACTGCGACCCTACGGGCCGGTTGGGTGCCGTGGGGGGGCCGGGTTGACGGTGCGACCTAATGTCCTTTGACCTGCGACTTCTTCGGTGTTATCAGGTTGGAGACGGCCTTGTACACGATGAGCGTGAGCACGGCGTTCACCGTGCCCTTCACCAGGTTGAACGGGACGATGGCGGGCAGCAGCATGGGCAGGATGACGTCCACGCTGCCGTACCAGAACAGCACGCCGATGGTCAGGTTCGCCGCGATGGCGCCCACCGTGGCCACCAGCACGCTCGCAGCCAGGCCGATCGCGCCCCGCTTGAAGGTGCGCTTACGACGGTAGAGGGCGGCTGCCGGCCAAACGAAGCACAGCGTGGCCACGATGTTCATGAGCGAGCCCACCCATTCTCCCAGGATGAGCCCGTGGATGATGGCCGCCACGGCGCCCACGGCGATGCCCGCGCCGGGCCCGAAGGCGAAGCCGCACACCATGGCCGGCATGAGCGAGGGGTCGTAGGTGAGGAACGTGACGCCGGGGATGAGCGGGATCTGGATGAACGACAGCAACGCCGCGATAGCGCACATGAGGGCCATCGTCACCAGCTGGCGGGTATCCCACTTGTTCGTATTCGTGAATTCGAGGTTCTGCGCGCTGCGCGCCTTCTCGGCCATGATCGACCTTCTTTCCGCGGGGCGTCGGCTGTTCGGGTCCGCCTCCCGCCTCGCAGAGAAGAAGCAAGCCCGTATGAATTCCACTCCTGCCATACGGGCTTGTGATTCGCAAGGACGCGGCCGGCCTTTACGGCAAAACGGTCGCAGCCGACGCGATATCTGCCTCTTCCATCCGGACTTTAACCGTTGGTCCCGGAATCTCACCGGTGTCAGCCTGCCCGGGCGCGCTCGGCCGGGGCCGGCGTGCGCCGTCGCAGGGTCGCGGACTCTCGGCTTGGCGCGGCTTGCGCCGGCTGTCCGATTACCGCCAGTGAGGAATTTCACCTCGCCCTGAAACAGAATCCATCGCGGCCCATTGTAGCGGCCCCGACGGCCCCGCGCAACCAGCGCGCCTGAAAGACCGGACAGAAACGTCGAAGTGGTCGGCAACCGCGGGCACGCCGGCATGAGGCTTCCCATATGTGTGCGTCGGCTACAGTTTTGCGCTCGGTGCCCGCCGATCGGGTACAATACCGCCCCGTATGCTTGAAATACTGAACAGCATCGACGCGTTCGTCTGGGGGCCGGCCATGATCGTGCTCCTTCTGGGCACGCATGTCTTCCTCACGTTCAAGACGGGCTTCATCCAGCGCAAGCTGCCGCAGGCCATCCGCCTGTCGTTCCGCAAGGACCCCCAGGGCAAGGGCGACATCTCCAACTTCGGCGCGCTGGCCACGGCGCTGGCGGCCACCATCGGCACGGGCTCCATCGTGGGCGTGGCCACCGCCATCTTGGCGGGCGGGCCGGGCGCGGTGTTCTGGATGTGGATCACCGGCGTGTTCGGCATCGCCACGAAGTACGTGGAGGTGTACGCCTCGGTGAAGTACCGCGTGCGCGACCATGCCGGCAACATGCTCGGCGGCGCCATGTACGTGTGGGAACGCGCGTTCAAGAAGGAGGACGGCCGCACCCCCTGGTGGGCGAAGCTGGGCGCCGTGGCATTCGCCGCGTTCGCCACCGTGGCCACCATCGGCACGGGGTCGGCCGTGCAGGCGTCCGCCATGACGGGCATCATCGCGTCGAGCGTGCCGGTGCCCGCCTGGGCCATCGGCATCGGCATCGTCGTGCTGGTGTCGGTGGTGATCTTCGGCGGCGTGCGCACCATCTCGAACGTGTGCGAGAAGCTGGTGCCCGTCATGGCCGTGGCGTACGCGGGCGGCTGCCTGGTCATCTTGGCGCTCAACGCCCCGGTGGTGGGGGAGGCCGTGGTGCTCATCTTCCAGTGCGCGTTCACGGGCAAGGCGGCCTTCGGGGGCGCGGTGGGCAGCGGCATCATGATGGCGCTGCAGTTCGGCTGCGCGCGCGGCCTGTTCTCCAACGAGTCGGGCCTGGGCTCGGCGCCCATCATCGCGGCCGCCGCGAAGACGCGCAACCCGGCCGAGCAGGCGCTCATCGCCATGACCGGCACGTTCTGGTCCACCGTGGTCATCTGCGCGCTCACGGGCATCGTGCTCGTGTCCACCATGATAGCGAACCCCGGCATCCAGGCCGACGTCCTGGCGAACCCCACGCTGTTCTCGGGCGCCGAGCTGGCCAGCGCCGCGTTCTCGAAGATCCCCTACATCGGCACGCCCATCCTGGTGCTGGGCATGGTGGCGTTCTCGTACTCCACGATCCTGGGCTGGTCGTACTACGGCAACCGCTGCGTCACGTACCTGTTTGGCAAGCGCGCCATCAGGCCGTACCAGGTGCTGTACGTGGCCGTGGCGTTCTTGGGGGCCATCGGCGTGGGCGATGTCATGTGGACGGTCTCGGACATCGGCAACGCGCTCATGGCCATCCCGAACATCGTGGCCATCCTGCTGCTGTCAGGCCTCGTGGCCCGCGGCACCCGCCATTACGTCTACGACGGCTGCCTCGACGAGGTGGACGAGGACCCCATCCCCGTCGTGGAGAGCAAGTAGCGGCACCCGCCCCGCATGCCGGCGGTTATGCGCGCTTCGATGCCGGGGCGTCCTCCACGGCTGCCTCGGCAAGGGGGGCGGGGGCCGGGACGAAGCTGAACTTAAACTCCACGCCGAGCGCCAGCTCGAACTTCGCGATGGTCTCCAGCGTCATGTTCGGCTGGGTGTTCAGCAGGTTGGACAGGTGCGACTTCGATATGCCCATACGGCGCGCCAGCTCGGTCTTCGAGAGCCCCTGCTCCTGCATGAGCTCCCAGATCATGACGCTGATGTCGAGCGCATGGTCATAGGCGCGCGTGCCCGGCGTGTGGAAGTCCCGCATGAAGGCGCGATCGTCGCGTTCCTCAATCGCCATCGTATTCCTCCTGTTCAAGCAACTCGACGACAAGGCGCTGTTGCCGGGTTGCGCTTGCAATAAGAGTGGTCGGAACGCTCCCGGTTCCACTGTGCCCTTGAAACGGCCGGAGTATCACGATTGCCTCAACCGTGCGGATATGCGCCATAACCCTGGCCGCTCCGGAAAAGTTCTTGATCTCGTACAGCTCCGGCGAGATGCGGCGGATGCGCCTGGCGGCCGTTGCCCATTCGAGCCCGTTTGTCGTGATTTTCTGCACCGTCGAGAGGAGGCGCTTCGCCTTGCCCCTCGATCGTGGGTCGTTCAGCCAATCGTCAAGAAAGCTGCTCGTGCCGCTTCCGTCGGATAGGACATAATAGAATACGCCGTCATCCAGTCGACGCTTGATGAGCCTCCTTCCCGATCCATTCTTTAGTTCATTTTTAAGTGAACTCATACTATCACGCCCTTTTCCCCATGGCAAGCGCCAAAGTTGCACTATAATGCAAAAATGATACTAACACGTATTCGCACGATAGTGCAATGAAAGGGCGGAGAAGATGCCTCGGGAAGACGGCGTGATCGATTGGGAGGCGTACGGGGTGCTGCTGAAGGCGGCCCGGTTGGCGAACGGATACACGCGGGGGCGGGCGCTCTCCGACGCGGTGGAGGAGAAGACGGGGATGCGGATATCGGAGCGGGCCATCTACACGCTCGAGGATGCAAGCCGCGCGCCCTCGGCCGATGTGTTCTTCGCGTTGCAGCAGGTGCTGCCCGAGCTGCGCGACCCGGAATACATGAAGCCGCTGTTCAAGCGCAACGGCATCGAGGTCATGCTCGTGGCCTTCTGAACGCCGTGGTGCCGGGCGTGTCCGCGAGGGGCTTTGCCGCTCCCCGCACCTGCGCGTCGGCCGCGGCCGGGCGGCGGGGCTCCGCTCGCTGGGAATTTCGCCGTTTCCGGCGCGTTCTGCCGGATCCTGCACCTATAATCCAACCGTTTTAGTGCGCGAAAGCGCCCGTGCCGAAACGGCTTCATCGAATTGCCAGGGCTTCCCGGAGACGGAATCTGTTTCGGCAACGGCACTGCGCGAGGGGGATTCACCAGCAGAAAAGAGGTTGCCAATGGACATCGTCCAGCTCATCACCGACATCGACGCGTTCGTGTGGGGTCCGCCGATGATCGTGATCCTTCTGGGGTCGCACCTGTTCCTGACGTTCCGCACGGGCTTCATCCAGCGCAAGCTGCCCACGGCCATCAAGCTGTCGGTGACGAAGGACCCGGACGCCCCGGGCGACATCAGCCAGTTCGGCGCGCTGTGCACGGCGCTGTCGGCCACCATCGGCACGGGCAACATCGTGGGCGTGGCCACCGCCATCCTGGCGGGCGGGCCCGGCGCCGTGCTGTGGATGTGGCTCACCGGCGTGTTCGGCATGGCCACGAAGTACTCCGAGACGTTCGCCGCGGTGAAGTACCGCGTGAAGGACCACAACGGCAACATGCTCGGCGGCGCGATGTACGCGTGGCGCCGCGCCTTCGAGAAGGACGGCAAGACGCCGTGGTGGGGCCTGCTGGGCGCCGGCGCGTTCGCGCTGTTCGCCACCGTCGCGTCGTTCGGCATCGGCTCGGCTGTGCAGTCCAGCGCCATGACGGGCATCATCACGTCGAACTTCCCGGGCATCCCCGCATGGGGCATCGGCCTGGCCATCGTCATCATGGTGTCCATCGTCATCTTCGGCGGCGTGAAGGTCATCTCGAAGGTGTGCGAGAAGCTCGTGCCTTTCATGGCCATCGCCTACGCGTGGGGTTGCATCGTCATCATCGGCATGAACTGGGAGTACGTATGGCCCGCCATCTGCCTCATCTTCGAGTGCGCCTTCACGCCGAAGGCAGCGTTCGGGGGCGCGGTGGGCAGCGGCATCATGATGGCCCTGCAGTTCGGCTGCGCGCGCGGCCTGTTCTCCAACGAGTCGGGCCTGGGCTCGGCGCCCATCGTGGCCTCGGCGGCCTCCACGCGCAACCCGGCGCGCCAGGCGCTCGTGTCCATGACCGGCACGTTCTGGGACACCGTGGTCATCTGCGCGCTCACGGGCATCGTGCTGGTGTCCACGCTCATCGCGAATCCCGGCATCCTGGAGTCCGGGCAGATCAAAGCCGGCGCCGACCTGACGAGCGCCGCCTTCGCGTCCATTCCCTACGTGGGCACGCCCATCCTGGTGATCGGCATGATCCTGTTCGCGTACTCCACGATCCTCGGTTGGTCGTACTACGGCAACCGTTGCGCCGCGTACCTGTTCGGCAAGCATGCCGTGCGCCCCTACCAGGTGCTCTATGTCGTCGTGGCGTTCCTGGGCGCCATCGGCATCGGCGACTTGGTGTGGACCATCTCGGACATCACGAACGCGCTCATGGCAGTGCCTAACATCATCGTGGTGCTCATGCTGTCGGGCCTGATCGCCCGGGAGACGAAGCATTACGTGTGGGACAAGAACCTGGACGAGGTGGACGAGACGCCCATCCCCGTGCTGGAATCGAAGTAGCCTGCGGCGCAGGTCGCGGGCCGTCGGGCCGGCACGTTCAATGATATGCTGAATCACGGAGGGAGGGCGAGCGGTCGTCCTCCCTCATCTTATAATCGAAGCGCTTTGCAGCGCGCCGGCCGAGAGGGGACGTCGCGCGCCCTGCCCCCCGGCCGGCCGTCGTGCCATTCCGGGACAGGGAACCCTACTCGCGTTTCGGAAAGGAAGTCCAGCATGTCCGGTTCTCAGAAGGCCTTGAAGGTCGTTTCCGTCCTCCTTATCATCTATGCCGTGGCCATGGCGGCCTTCGGCGTCTTCATGATGGCGGGCGGCTCGTTTCTGGTCGGCGAGACCGTCGATGTGGACGGCACCGCGCAGGCGGCCAACGTCATGGCCGCGGCGCTGGGCGCCGGCACCATCGCCGGCGGCGTCATCGATCTGATCATCGGCTTGCTGGGCCTGCGCGGCGCCAAGAACCCGCGCAAGGTGGGGCCGTTCTTCGTGCTGTGCATCATAGGGCTCGTGCTGGGGCTCGTGAGCCTGGGCATGTCCATCGCGCAGGGCTCGTTCAACCCGTGGTCGCTCGCCAGCCTGGTGATCATCGCCGTCTGCCTGTACCTGTCTGCGCAGGTGAAGAAGCAGGCATAGGCGGCGCGCGACGCGGCGAGGGCTCGGGGTAGCTGCGCCTGCGGGGCGCGGGAGCCTGGTGCCCGAGAGCGTGGCAGCCGGCCAGCCTCGTCGGCGAGGGCGGTTGCCGGCCCACGGCGCAACGTGCGCCCCTGCCAGTCGGGCGCATCTGCGGGCGCCCCTGCTTCCGGCAGGCGCCGCAGGCGTTTGAGGGTTTCGCGTGAACGGCCTCCCTTCCCAGCGAAGCGGAGGCCGTTTCGCGTGGAGGTGCCGTAGAATGGGCGCAAGCAGGCGGGCGGCTTCCCGAACGGGCCGGCTGCTGGACGAGCAAGAAAGCAGGAGCAGAACATGGCCGACGAACCCTGGGGACTGACCGCCGCGGAGGTGGCCGAGCGCATGGCGCGCGGCGACGTGAACGCCGACGTGGACGTGAAGACGCGCTCCGTGGGCCAGATCGTGCGGGAGAACGTCTGCACGCTGTTCAACGCCATCAACGTGATCTTGGCGGCGTTCGTGCTGCTCACCGGTTCGTACAAGAACATGCTGTTCATGATCGTCATCGTGTGCAATGTCGTGATAGGCATCGTGCAGGAGATCCGCTCGAAGATCACCACCGACCGTTTGAGCATCGTGGCGGGCTCGCACGCCACGGTCATCCGCGACGGCGCGCGCACCCAGGTGGCGTTGCATGACATCGTGCGCGACGACGTGGTGGTGCTCGGCCGCGGTGACCAGGTGCCGGCCGACGCCGTGGTGGTATCCGGCGAGGCCGACGTGAACGAGAGCCTGCTCACCGGCGAGAGCAACCTCATAAAGAAAGCTTCCGGCGCCGAGCTCATGAGCGGCTCGTTCGTGAATGCCGGCACCGTGTGCGCCCGGGTGGTGCACGTGGGCCACGAGAACTACGCGGCGAAGATCAGCGCCGAGGCCAAGCAGCACAAGAAGGTCAACTCCGAGATCATGAACAGCTTGAACGGCATCATCAAGTTCGTGAGCTGCGTCATCTTCCCCGTGGGAGCGTTGCTGTTCGCGCGCATGTTCTTCAGCGGCGAGGAGGTGGCGCTGAACCAGGCCATCCTGTCAACGGTGGCGGCGCTCGTGGGCATGATCCCCGAGGGGCTCATCCTGCTCACGTCCACGGTGCTGGCGGTGGCCGTGGTGCGCCTGGCCAAGAGCAAGGTGCTGGTGCAGCAGCTCTACTGCATCGAGACGCTTGCGCGCGTGGACACGCTCTGCCTGGACAAGACGGGCACCATCACCACGGGGGCCATGGAGGTGGCGGCCGTGGTGCCGGTTGCAGGCGCGGGTGTGGCGGATGCTGGGGTGAAGAGGGCGGGCGCGGACGATGCTCCGGGCGATGGCGCGTCCGGGGGTGCCTCGGCGGGCATGGCGGCGTCGGGAGGCGGCGGCGTGGAGACGGTTCCCGCCTCACCGCGGAGTGCCGGATACGCGGCCGAACTCGACGTGGCGCTGGCCTCGCTCGCCGCGGCGGACGACGACCCGAACGAGACGGCGCAGGCCGTCGCCGCGTACTATGCTGCGCGCCCCGCCGTGCGCCCGCTCGCGCCCATGCGCACGGTGCCGTTCTCCTCCGATAAGAAGTGGTCGGGCGCGGCCTTCGAAGGCCGCGCCTACGTCATGGGTGCCGGCAGGTTCGTGATGGGAGACGCGTTCGACGCGTTCGAGGAGCGGGCGGGCGAGCTGGCCGCCACGGCGCGCGTGCTCGCCGTGGCGCGCGTGGAGGGCTTCGACGCCGACGGCGCCATCGTGGGCGCGCCGGCGCTGCTCGGGTTCGTGTGCATCCACGACCAGATACGTGCCACGGCTGCCCAGACGATCGGCTATTTCAAGGACCAGGGCGTTTCCGTGAACGTCATCTCCGGCGACGACCCGCGCACGGTGGCGGGCATTGCGGCCCAGGTGGGCGTCGAGGGCGCGGAAGAGTACGTGGACGCCACGACGCTCGAGACTCCCGAGCAGGTGGCCGACGCCTTGCGTCGCTACCACGTTTTCGGCCGCGTGAAGCCCGAGCAGAAGAAGCAGTTCGTCGTGGCGTTGCAGGAGCAGGGCCATGTGGTGGCCATGACCGGCGACGGCGTGAACGATACGCTGGCCCTCAAGCAGGCTGACTGCTCGGTCGCCATGGCGGCCGGCTCGGACGCGGCGCGCAACGTGGCCCAGCTCGTGCTCGTGGACAACGACTTCGCCAGCATGCCGAAGGTGGTGGCCGAGGGGCGGCGCTCCATCAACAACCTCCAGCGCTCGGCGTCGCTGTTCTTGGTGAAGACGCTTTTGTCCATGACGCTGGCGGTGCTGTTCGTGCTGCTGCCGTGGCAGTACCCGTTCCAGCCCATCCAGATGACGCTCATCAGCGCGTTCACTATCGGCATCCCGTCGTTCGTGCTGGCGCTCGAGCCCAACAAGGAGCGCATACGCGGCCGCTTTTTGGAGAACGTCATCGTGAAGTCCATCCCCGGCGCCGTGTGCGCGGTGCTGGGCGTGCTGGCCGTGAACGCGGTGGGCCGCCTGGCGCTGGGCCTGGACTACGGCCAGGTGTCAACGCTGTGCGTGCTGCTCACGGCCTGGGTGGGCGTCATGCTCATCATCCGGCTGTCTGTGCCGTTCACGCCCATCCGCACCGCGCTTCTGGTCGTGGTGGTGGGCGGCACCGTGCTGGGCGCCACGCTGCTGCACGGGCTGTTCGGCATCGAGCCGTTCACCGTGCCCATGGCCGTGCTGCTCGCCGTCTGCGCCGTTGCGGCGTCGGCGCTGTTTCACTGGCTGTACGGCGTGTTCGGCCGCTGGCACGAGGCCAGGCTCGCCCGCTGGGCGTAAACGGTGCCCTGCTGGGCGGAACGGCGCAGACCGGTGCCCCGACGGCCGGAAACGCCGAGGCCCTGCGCTGCTTCCTGCCGGCGCCTCATGTGGCGAGGGCGTGAGCGGCGTTCTTCCTGCTGCGGCGTTGCGGTATGATGGCGGGCGAAGGAAGCGAGGAAGGGAAGCGGTGGACTCATGGGCCGGTTGGCGATCATTGGCGGCGGGGCGGCTGGGCTGGCGGCGGCCGTGACGGCTGCCCGCGAGCTGCGCATGCTCGGCGTTCCCGGCGACGTGGCGGTGTACGAGGCCGACGAGCGGGTGGGGCGCTCCATCCTGGCCACGGGCAATGGGCGGTGCAACTTCTCGAACGCGCGCATCGATGCAGGAGCCTACCGCAACGCGGCGTTCGTGGGCTCGGCGCTCGGTGCGTTGACGGCCGGCTCGGACCCGGTGCATGCGTTCTTCGCCGACCTGGGGCTCGTGTGGCGCGAGGAGGGCGAAGGGCGGCTCTACCCGCTGGCCAACAAGGCGACGAGCGTGCTCGACGTGCTGCGGGCGGCTGCGGCGGACTTCGGCGTGCGGGAGGCGTGCGGGCGGCGCGCCGTGCGGCTTGACGTGCCCGATCATCCGGGCGGTCGCTTTCACATCCGCTTTGCCGACGGGACGGTGGGGCATGCCGACGCCGTGGTGCTTGCCACCGGCGGCCGGACGGCGCGCGAGCTGCTGCCGGAGGGCATCGGCTTTGCCGCCGCGCGCCCGGTGCTCGGGCCGCTTCGCACCGCCACCGACGTGGTGAGGCACCTGAACAACCTGCGCGTGCGCTGCGCCGTGACGCTTGCGGGGCCCGACGGCGCGCCTAAGGCGCGCGAGACGGGCGAGCTGCTGTTCCGCGACTACGGCGTGTCGGGCATCGCGGTGTTCAACCTGTCGCGCTTTGCCGAGCCGGGCGATCGGCTGCTCGTGGACCTGCTGCCGCAGATGCCCGAAGAAGACTGCGCGGGTTTCCTGCATGCGCGCCGCAGGCGCCTTTCGGCCGACGGCCGCCCGCTTTCGCGCGAGGCGTTCCTGCGCGGCATGCTGCTGCCGGCGGTGGCGCGCGCCGTGCTGGAGGAGGCGGGGCTTGCGCCCGGGGCGCCCCTCGCCAAGTGCGATGTGCCGGCGCTGGCCGCCGCGCTCAAGACGTTCCCGCTGGAGGTGCGCGGCATAGGCGACGAGCGCCAATGCCAGGTGCGGCGCGGCGGCGCGGACGTGGCCGCGTTCGACCCGCGCACGCTGGAGGCCCGCGCCGTGCCCGGGCTGCACGTGGTCGGCGAGGCGCTGGACGTCGATGCCCCCTGCGGCGGCTACAACCTGCATTGGGCCTGGGCGAGCGGCATCCTGGCAGGGCGCGCTGCCGCCACGCGGCTGATGGGCCCCGATGACGTGGCGCAGGGCGAGGGACGATAGGGGGTAGCGCATGCTCGAGGTGTCCAACATGAGGCTGCCGCTCGACGCAGGGCTGCCGGGTGCGGCGGGCGAACGGCTCGTGCGCGAGGCGGCGGCCCAGGCGCTGGGCGTGCCGGCGACCGAGGTGGCGGCGGTGCGCGTGCTCAAGCGCAGCGTGGACGCGCGCAAGAAGCGCGACGTGCACTTCGTGGCCGCCCTTGGCGTGGAGCTGGCGGACGCGGCGGCCGAGGACCGTGCGCTCGCGGCGGCGCAGGCCCGCGGTGGGGCGGGCGCCGCGAAGGGCACGCACGTCAAGCGCCGCGTCCCCTACGAGCCGCTCGCGGTGCCGCGCGCGGGGGCCGCCGCCGGGGCGGAGCCGCGCCCGGTGGTGGTGGGAGCGGGGCCGGCGGGGCTGTTCTGCGCGCTCTACCTGGCGCGGGCCGGGCTGCGACCGCTCGTGCTGGAGCGCGGCGGCGACGTGGACGAGCGCTTGGCCGCCGTGGCCGCGTTCGATGCGGGCGGCGACCTGGACCCGCACACGAACATCCAGTTCGGCGAGGGCGGGGCCGGCACGTTCTCGGACGGCAAGCTCACCACGAACATCAAGAACCCGCTCGCGCCGCACGTGCTACGGTGGTTCGTGGACGCAGGCGCGCCCGAGGAGATACTCTGGCAGGCAAAGCCCCACATCGGGACCGACCTGCTGGTTGACGTGGTGCGGCGGCTGCGCGGCCAGATAATCGCGGCGGGCGGCGAGGTGCGGTTCAACGCGCAGCTCGCGGGCCTGCGGTTCGAGGACGGCGCGCTTGTCGAGGCGGAGGCGCGGGACGTGCGCACGGGCCGCACAGAGCACATGCCGGCGCGGCGCGTCGTGCTGGCATGCGGGCACTCCGCGCGCGACACGTTCGAGCTCGTGCACGAGGCGGGCTTGGCGCTGGAGCAGAAGCCGTTCTCGGTGGGCGTGCGCATCGAGCACCTCCAGCGCTCCGTGGACGAGGCCCAGTACGGAGCGGCCGCCGCGCACCCGGCGCTCGGCGCGGCCGACTACAAGCTGGCGGTGCACCTGCCCGCGCGAGGGGGCGAGGACGCAGGGTCCGCCGGCGGCTTCGGCAGGAGCCGCGGCGGCGGCACAGGCGGCGAGGGCCGAGGCGTGTACACGTTCTGCATGTGCCCGGGCGGGCAGGTGGTGTGCGCGGCCAGCGAGGCGGGCGGCGTGGTGGTGAACGGCATGAGCCGCTTCGCGCGCGACGGCGAGAACGCGAACAGCGCGCTGCTGGTGGGCGTGGGGCCGGAGGACTTCGGGAGCGACCACCCGCTGGCGGGCGTGGAGCTGCAGCGCCGCATGGAGCGGGCGGCCTACGAGGCGGCCGTGGCGGCCGGCGGCGCGCCGTACCAGGCCCCCGCGCAGACGGTGGGCGACTTCCTGGCCGGCCGTGCGGGCGGTCCGAGCGCCGCGGTGCGCCCCACGTACGCGCGTGGCGTGGCGTGGTGCGACCTGCGGGACTGCCTGCCGCCGTTCGTGGCCGACGCGCTGGCCGAGGCGCTGCCGCTTCTCGACGCAAGGATGCACGGCTTCGCCGATGCCGACGCCGTCATGACCGGCGTGGAGACGCGCAGCTCCAGCCCCGTGCGCATCGTGCGCGACGAGGGTCTGCAGGCCGTGATGGCGGGCAGCGGGGCCGCGGCTGCGCAACGCGACGGCGGCGGGGCTGCAAGCGCCCGGCGCACGGCCGGCGATGCGGCCGCCGGCCCGCGCCCGGCCGCTGCCGGCGTGTCCTGCGGCAGCGGCCTCTATCCCTGCGGCGAGGGTGCCGGCTATGCCGGCGGCATCATGAGCGCCGCCTGCGATGGCTTGCGCGTGGCCCAGGCGGTGGCGGGCGACGTCGCCCGCTAGAACTCGATGCCGCGCCGCGCGGGAACGCCGTCGCGGTAATAATGCCTCACCTCGCGCATCTCGGTCACGAGGTCGGCTGCGGCCATGACCTCGTCGCTGGCGCCGCGGCCCGTGATGACGAGCTCGACCCCCTCGGGCTTCTCGCGGATGGCGTCCAGCAGGGCGCCCGGTTCGAAGTAGCCGAGCGAATCGGCCACGTTCGCCTCGTCGAGGACCACGACATCGTAGTTTCCGCTGTTCATGGCCTTGATTGCGCGGGCTAGGCCGTCGCAGGCCGCCTGCGCGTCGCGCAGCGGGTCGGGGGCGGACAGCTCGTCGCCCGTGCCGAACTGCTCGGTCGTCACCAGCGCGCCCGGCAGGGGCATCGCCCTGAACGCGCTGACCTCGCCGGTCTCGCCGTGCTTCATGAACTGCCCGAAGTACACGCGCAGGCCCTCGCCCGCCGCGCGCAGGGCCAGCCCGGCGGCGGCCGTGGTCTTGCCCTTGCCGTCGCCCGTGTACACCTGCACCTTGCCCTGCTCCATGCCGCTCCTTTCGCGGAGCGTCCGTTCCGGGCGCTCCCGTTCGCCTGCCGCGCTCGAGGGCGCGCGTCGCGCGTTCCCGCCCGCGTGCCGTCGACGCCCGCGCGTCACGCCGGCGGGCCCAATCGGCGCGGTGCCTGCTCCGTCAGTCGCCCAGCTCGCGTTCCCAGTCGAAGTCGGGAGGAGGCGCCAGGGGCACGCTCCCGTCGCCCTCGTCGGCGTCCAGCCGGCCGTCCCATTGGCAGGCGACCATGTCCACGTGCTCGTCGTCGGAGAACGTGACGCCCTCCTCTTCCAGCATCTCGCGCTGCACGTCGGGGCCGCCGAAGGCGTAGCCGCGGCACAGGCCCCCGTCCTTGAACACGATGCGATGGCAGGGGATGTGGTTCACCTCGGCGTCCGGGTCGGGGTTCGCGTGCAGCGCGTAGCCCACGTAGCGGGCCGACCGCGGAGCGCCTATCAGGCGCGCCACCTGCCCGTACGATGCCACTTTGCCGTGCGGCACCTGCCGCACCACCGCGAACACCCGCTCCGAGAAATCGCCCATGCCGCCGTCCTTCCGCCCGCGCCCCGCGCCTTTTCCTGCTAGGGTATCGCATTGCCCGCGGCCGCGCAAAGGGTCGCCCGCCCGCTCGCCTCAACCGCAGTTTGAGGAATATGTGGTTTCGACGGCTCGGTGCATACCCGCCCAATTCGGCTTCCCTTTTCCTCTTCCGCACCCTATGCTGGAACGGAGAGGCTTACGCTCGATGCCTTGGGGACTGATCGCTTCTTCACACGGGAGGTTCATGATGGCACTGCGACGCAACCGGCGGGGAGACGGCGCGGACGAGCGCGCATCCTGGAGCGACGGCGGGGCGACGGCGCCGGTGTCTGCGCATCCCATCGGTGCAGCGGCGGGCGAGGACGCCTCCGCGCGCATCGTTCCTGCGGCGCCCGCCGCCCCCGCGATGCCCGCCGCCGGGCCTGCGCCGCAGGCGGCCCCCGGCGCGACCGCCGCGCTCGCCGGCATCCCGCATGCCAACGTCCCCGGCTCAACCGATCCGTTGGGTCCCGCGGACCTGGTCGACGCCGAGGCGCTCGCCGACATGCGGGCGTTCAACGACCTCAAGGCGAAGCGCAAGAAGCAGCGCAAGCGCAAGATCATCATCGGCGTCGCATCGACCGTGGCGGTGCTCGCCGTCGCGGGCGGCGCGTTCGCGTGGTACACGGCCGACCAGGCGGCCAAGGCGTTGCAGAACATGGCCCCGCAGACCGGCTTCGTGGAGCAGGGCACCTTCGTCGAGACGGTGTCGGCCTCCGGCAACCTGCAACCCGTCGCGTCGGTGAGCGCCACGCCCGAGGTGGACGGCATCGTGGGCGAGGTGCTCGTGGCCGAAGGCGATGCGGTGGAAGAGGGCCAGACGCTGTTCACCGTGGTCAACGACGAATTGGACAAAGCGGTGAACCAGGCGGCCCAGGGGATCGAGGAGGCCAGGAACGGCGTGGCCCAAGCCCAGAACGCCGTGAACGACGCCTACCACGCCAAGTCCGCCGGCCAGCAGGCGGCCGCGAACGCGCAAGCCCAAGCGCAAGCAGCCGCGGAGGCCGCCAAGGAGGCCGGGGGAGCGGCGGCCGGGTCGTTCGCCGGCGAGCAGGCGTCCTTCGACGAGTCCAGCGCGGATTCCGCCATCAGGTCGGCCGAACTCGCCTTGAGCAACGCGAACCTCGCGCTGCAGAACGCGCAGAGCGCTTACGACGAGGCCGTCGCGCGCGCCGCCAAGCGCACGGTGACCGCCTCCATCGCCGGCAGCGTCGTCGCGGTGAACATCGAGCCCGGCAAGGCGCTCGGGGCCACGGCGAGCGCCGCGACCTCGCCCGTGCAGATCGCCGACCTGTCGCAGATGACCGTCTCCATCAACGTGAACGAGATCGACATCCTCAAGATCAGCGCCGACCAGACCGCCGAAGTCACGTTCACCGCCGCCCCCGACCTCACGCTGCCCGCCACCGTGGTGAGCATCGCCACCACGTCGGCCGGCTCCGGCGACCCGTCGGGCGGTGCCATGTACGGCGGCATGGGCGGCGCCGTCACGTACGCGGTGAAACTGCTCATCGCCGAGCCCGACCCGCGCCTCAAGCCCGGCATGACCGCCAAGGCCACCATCACCACGACCACCATCGACAACGCGCTCATGGTGCCCATCTCGGCCGTGCAGTCCGACGGCGCGGGCGGCAGCTTCGTGATGGTGCTCACCGACCCCGAGACGCAGGAGATGGACATGCGCGAGGTGGAGGTCGTCGCGTCGGACGGTCTCACGTCCGTCGTGAAGGGCCAGGTGAAGGCCGGCGACGAGGTGGTCGTGAGCGGAGGCGCGGGCGGCGCGCCGGGCGACATGGGCATGGAGGCCGGCGGCATGGCCGCGGCCGACTCCGCCGGCAGCGTCATGGTGGGGTAGCGCCATGGCCAACGTGGTTGAAGCCGTCGACCTGCACCGCATCTACGAGAGCGCTTCGGGCTACACGCACGCCCTGCGCGGCGTGTCGCTGACGGTGGCGCAGGGCGAGTTCCTCGCCATCATGGGCCCGTCGGGTTCGGGCAAGTCCACGCTCATGAACCTGCTGGGCTGTCTCGACACGCCCACGCGCGGGCGCTACCTGCTCGAGGGCGTCGACGTGGCCGACTACCGCGACGACGAGCTCGCCGAGATCCGCGCCACGCGCCTCGGCTTCGTGTTCCAGTCGTTCAACCTGCTGCCGCGCGCCACCGTGCTGCGCAATGTGGTGCTGCCGCTCATCTACACGGCCTGCCCGCGCAAGGAGCGCGAGCTGCGCGCCCATGCGGCGCTGCGCAGCGTGTCGCTCGACGAGCGGCTGTACGACCACCGCAGCAACGAGCTGTCGGGAGGCCAGATGCAGCGCGTCGCCATCGCGCGCGCCCTCGTGAACGATCCGGCGCTCATCCTGGCCGACGAGCCCACGGGCAACCTCGACACCGCCACGGGCGACATGGTGCTGAACACGTTCAAACGCCTCCGGGATGCGGGCAAGACCATCGTGCTCATCACGCACGAGCCCGACGTAGCCGCCCATGCCGACCGCGTGGTGCACATCCGCGACGGGCGGCTTTTCGACGGTGTACACAGCACCGGTGGCGTGTACCACGAGCCCGGCGCAGGCAGTGGGGAAGAGGTGCGGCCATGAAGCTCTCCGACCTGTTCTACGAAACATGGCACGCGCTGTCCGCGAACAAAGGCCGCTCGCTGCTCACCATCCTCGGCATCGTTATCGGTATTGCGGCTGTCATTGCCATGACCTCGCTCATCGCGGGAATCCAGAACACGCTCATGGGCGAGATGGGCTTCGAGCAGGCGCGTCAGGTGTCTATCAACGCCTATTCGCCGAACGGCATCACGTTCGACGATCTGGACAAGCTGGAACGCGGCATGCCGGAGTACGAGGCCATCACCGGCGCAGCGTATTCGTCGGCCGAGATCACCGGCGCCGACGGCCAGGCGAACTATGCAACCGTTATCGGCGCCCGCTCCGAGTATTTCAAGGTGATGGGTATGAAGCTCAAGGAGGGGCGTTTTTTCACCGACGCCGAGGACGACGGCGCGGCGAGGTTCGCCGTCATCGACGCGAATTCCATCATGCAGTTCTTCGGCAGCGCCGACGCGCAGGCAGTCGGCTCGTCCATCCACCTGGGCAACGACGACTACACGGTAATCGGCGTGCTGGAGTCGTCCACGTTCATGGGCGGCGCTCAGCTGTACGTGCCCTACACCACGGTGGAAACGCGAATGGGCAACTCGGGCGGCATCCAGCAAATCGTCGGCTTCGCGCACGAGGGTACCGACATGGACCGCCTCGTGGAGACGACGAAGGTGTACGTGGCGCAGTACTTCAACCTCGAGCCCGAAAACGTGTACGTGCAGTCGCTCGATGCTGTCATCAAGCAGATGGAAACCATGATGACGTCGTTTTCGCTGCTCATGGGCTCGGTGGCGTCTATCTCACTGTTCGTGGGCGGCATCGGCATCATGAACATGATGCTGACGAACGTCACCGAGCGCATACGCGAGATAGGCCTGCGCAAGTCGCTCGGCGCGCGTCGTCGCGACATCACGAAGCAGTTCTTGCTCGAGGCCATCATGCTGTGCGTGGCCGGCGGCGCGTTCGGCATCGTGTTCGGCTTCTTGGCCGCGTGGGGCTTGGGCCAGGTGATCGGGGCGGTGCAGGCGGGCATGACCGTCACGCCGGTGCTCGCGCCGGGCGTGGTGTTCGGCGCCGTGGCCGTGTGCGTGCTCATCGGCGTCGTGTTCGGCTACTACCCGGCCCGCCGTGCCGCCAAGCTCGACCCGGTGGAGTCGCTGCGCTACCAGTAGCGGAAGGAAAAGCTCGGCCCGTCGCGTTCGGCAACGCGCGCCGCACCCCGGTGCACCGCAAACGCAGGGCCGGAAGGCCTGGAAAGGGAGCATATGGAAAACGACGATCCGCGCAGCTGCGCCAACTGCGCCGTGCGGGCTTGCGACGACCGTAGCGCCGAGGGGGCCGCGCGGGCCTATCCCTCGTTCTGCCTGACGCAGCGCACGCCCGACGAGGAGTTCGAAGACGCGGCCGCCCTCTACCGGGACGATCCCGAGACGGCGCGCATCTTCCAAGCAGCCGCCGAGGTGGAGGGCCTCTTCTACAGCCAGCTCACGCGCGTGGAGGAGGTCATGGTGTTCGCCCGGCGCATCGGCGCGCGCAAGATCGGCATCGCCACGTGCATGGGGCTCATCGACGAGGCCCAGGCGTTCGCCCGCATCCTGCGCGCCAAGGGATTCGAAGACGTGTGCGCCGTGGCCTGCAAGGTAGGTGCCGTGGCGAAGGAGCGTGCGGGCATCGCTGACGACGTGAAGGTGCATCCCGGCTGCTTCGAACCCACGTGCAACCCTATCATGCAGGCGCGCATCTTGAACGAAGCCGGCTGCGACCTGAACGTGATCGTGGGCCTGTGCGTGGGCCACGACACGCTGTTCATGAAGCATGCGGAAGCTCCCGTGACCTACCTGGTGGTGAAGGACCGCGTGCTCGCGCACAACCCCGCAGCCGCGCTCTACACGAAGGGCTCGTACTACAAGCGCCTCCTGTCGCCCGACCTTCCCGAGCCGCGCCCGCGTGCAGGGAAGGAAGGCGGTACTCCGATGCTGGGGGACGCCGCCCAGGTCGAGTAGCCGGCGCGCGGGAAGCCGCCGGCCGCGAGGGGGCGCCTGCGCCGCTGCGCTCGCTGCCCGGGGCGTAACCCGCCAGACCTTATTTGTCCGCGAGTCTTTCCGCGCCGTCCCCGCGGCGTCGGTTTGGTGCTAGAATGCGTCAGCAATAGAAATTGGCTAGGATGGAGCGCGCCGGGCGCGGCGCCGGGCCGCCGACGAGGCTGCCCGAGGGGAATGCGGGTGAGAATCCCGCGCTATACCAGTAACCGTAAACGCCGATGAGCGGAACCCGCGATGCCCCCGCAGCATCGCCCGTCTCAGATGAGGCAAAGTCGGACTACCTGTCCATCACACCTCGAAGCCCTGGAAAGTGAGGTTCCGATGACCATCGGTTCTCAATCTGCGCGCTCCGGTTCGGACGGTGCGGAACTACCCAAGAAACTACTTTCCCTGCTCATGGCTATGGTGCTGGCGTTCTCGCTCGTGCCGAGCGCCGCCTGGGCGGCGGACGCGGCCTCCGAGCCCTCCGCACCTGCCGGAGTCGCCGGGCAGGACGAAGCGCTCGAAGAGGAGCCGGCCGCCGTTCCGACGGAGGAGCCGGCGGGCGCGGCTCTGCAGGACGCCACCACCCCTGCCGAGGGCGACGAGCCGAGTTTCGCTGATGGGCAGGTGCTCGAGGCGAAGCATCCCCCATTGACCTCGGCGGACGAGCTGAAGTCCGAAGACGGCGCCGCGTCCAGTCCGGCCCCGGTCTCGGCGCCTGTACCGGACGATGACTCATATGTATTCATCCAGGCTACTCAGG
Organism: Gordonibacter sp. RACS_AR49; assembly: GCF_030418435.1. Taxonomy (NCBI): domain Bacteria; kingdom Bacillati; phylum Actinomycetota; class Coriobacteriia; order Eggerthellales; family Eggerthellaceae; genus Gordonibacter; species Gordonibacter sp. RACS_AR49. The sequence goes on from NZ_JAIUDM010000009.1 coordinate 98,705, forward strand.
ACCAGGACGGAACCGGTAAGGTGACCGGGCCCGTCGAAGTCGGGACGGTGCTTTGGGCCAACCTCCACGACTACGACTCCGACGACGCCATCCCCAGCGAGGACGGCTGGGCCTACCAGTGGATGGCGGGCCCGAGCGCCTCTTCGAGCGCGGCGGCCTACAAGCCCATCGCGGGACAGGCCGCGCAGAAGCTCGAGATCACCGAGGAGCTGGCCGAAGAGCTGGCGGGCTCGTACCTCGTCGTGAAGGTCACGGTCGACGGCCGCGACTACTACGGCCCCGGCTACTCCGGCATCTCGACGTACAACGTTCCCGGCCCGGTCATGAGGCCCGGCGCGGTGCAGCTTTCCGGTGTTGAGCTGGCGAAGCCCGCGTCGTTCGAGGTGGGTACGGTGCTCGAGGCGAAAGCGTACACGGGCTCCTCCTACGCGCCTACCTACGTGGACGAGGGCGTCGCGTACACGTGGAAGTACGCGGAGACGGCGAGCCCTTCCTACAACACGAAGTGGACGCCCATCGAGGGCGCGACCGGCAGCACGTTCACGGTCACGGACGAGTACCAGGGCGCGTGCATCTCGGTGTCCGCGAACGCGGGCGCGAACACGGTCGACTTCGGCTACCCCTACGGCTACGGGCCGTTCAAGCAGGCGGGGGCGGTGGACATCTACTCCGCCGTCCTCTTGAACGGCACGGCGACCACCAACGCGTTCGCCGTGGGCGACACCGTCGCCGTGCAGGCGAAGGAGAAGGGCGCTTCGGCCCCCATTGACCCCGACAAGCTCACGTACCAGTGGCTCGCGAGCGACGACGGCGCTTCGTTTGAGGAGATTCCCGGCGCGACGCAGGCGAGCCTCCAGCTGGATGCGGGCTACGAGGGCAAGCAGGTCAAGTGCCGCCTTGCCGCGAAGGTGGGCGGCAGCACGTACCTGACGCGCGCCACCGGCAAGATCGCCGCGGCCGGCTCCGTCAACGTCACCTCGGTCAGGCTCGACAAGTCCGGCAAGCTCGCCGTGGGCGACACGCTGAACGCGACGGCGAGCGCGGCCTCTGGCGACGTGACGGACGACCCGCGCGTCGCTTGGTCGTGGTATCGCGGCGGCAGCGCCTACGCCACCGACGAGAAGATCGAGGGCGCGACGGGCAGCTCCCTCGTCGTGACCGACGAGCTCGTCGGCAGCTATCTCGAGGCGCGAGCCGATGGCGGCTACGGCGAGAAGGACTCCTCCGCCGCCGGCCCTGTGGTGAAGGCAGGCTCCGTGGAGCTGTACAAGGTGGAGGCGACGGGTGACCCTCGCGTGGGATCCACGCTCTCGGCGAAGGCCTACGAGAGCGCTTACGCGCAAGTGCCCGGCAGCGCCATCGTCGACTACCAGTGGCAGTACGCCGAAACCAGCACCACGTCCGACAGCGCCTTCAAGAACATACCCGGCGCGACCGGATCGACCTACACCATCGGCGAGACCATCGACGGCGCGCCTGCGACCGGGCGCTACGTGCGGGTCAAAGCCACGTCCGACGGAACCGTCGTCTCCACGAAGCAGCCTTCGTACTACGGCTCGACCTATGTCGACCCTCTCGGCCCCATCATGCTGGAGGGCGCCTACGAGCTGTCGTCGGTCAAGCTGGCGTCGTCGGGGCAGGGCATGCAGGCGGGCAACACCATCACGCCGACGGCCCAGGTGAAGGACGGCTACTACGAGAGCGCCGCGCCCGCCGACGCGAAGGTGGCCTACGCGTGGGAGGTGCGCGACGGCGAGGGCGCTGCGTTCGAGCCGCTTGAGGAGGGCGTCGCGCCCGACGGCGCGCTCACGCTTTCGCCGGCGCTCGTGGGCAAGCAGGTGCGCGTGTCCGCCAACGCGCTTGTGGAGGGCAACAACCCGCGAAGCGCCGCCTGCACCGTGCTGGCGGCAGGCGAGTACGACCTGCTGCGCGTGACGCTCAGCCCCGCCTCGGGCGACCTGTTCACCGGCGACGAGATCACGGCCAGGGTCCAGGCCAGAAGCCTGGCGAGCGCTACCTACGGCGACGACGTGTCCGACGACGTAACGTACGCCTGGTCGGCGGGCGAGAGCCCGGAGGGCCCGTTCGTTCCGATAGAGGGCGCCGATTCCAAGAGCCTCTCCATCCCGGCGTCTGCTGCCGGCCGGTACCTCAAGGTTACCGCCACAAGCGGCACGTCGTCGGTCGAGGCCTTCACGTCGGGCGCGGTCGTGGCATCCGACTCGCTCGAAGGCGCGGCGAAGAAGCTGGAAAAGGCGGGCTTCAGGGCGAACCCGGTCTACGGCCAGGACGAGGACATGAACGACGTAGTGGAGTCCGCGCTTGCCGACCTCGGCTTCGCCGACGTGTCCGTCACCACGAAGTCCGCCGAACCGCGCCGAACGGACGAGCACGCGACGGTGGGCGTGTCCACGGTCGCAGGAGACGAGAACGGCCGTATCACCTATTTCTTCATGGATCCCGATTCCGCATCGAGCCCGTATCTGTCCTACACCCAGCTGCGCCAGTTCGATTTCACGTTCACGCTCTCGCGCAACGGCGAGACCTACGAGTATGCTCCAGGCTATCCAGGCGCCATCCCGTGGGACGACGGCAAGGTGGCGGAGCTGCTCGGCCAGAAAGCATCCATGCTTGCGGTGGGCTTCGCCTCGGGCGATAGCGCTGCCAGCGTGACGCGCAACCTGACGCTTCCCTGCAAACTGTCGGACGGCTCGGGTGCAAAGAAATCCTGGTCAGGCGTTTCCTGGGCTTCGTCCGACCCTCTGGTCGTTGCTGTTGCCGGCAACGCGTTGTCGGACCGCACGGGAAAGGTCACGCGCACGGCGGCCGACCGAACCGTGTTGCTGACGGCTGCCGTTTCCGCGGGGGGCATCTCGTCGTCCGGCGGCCCGGAGACGACTATCGAGAAGACGTTCGAGGTCACCGTGAAAGGCGACCCGGACAAGGTGGCGGCGGAGAGGGCGGCGCTCGAGCAGAAGGTGGGGGAGAACTTCACCTGCGACAGCATCACGCTGGCCGAGACGGGGGAACCTGTCGGCGCGAGCGCGCTGACGGGCGACGTGAGCCTGCCGAAGCCGGCTACGATCGGCGTGGACGGCAAGTACTACGAGGTGAAGTACGCGGCCTCGACCGACGCAGTGGTGCCGAACGGGTGGGCCGGCAAGGTGTACCGCCCGCTGCCCGGCGAGGCTCCGGCGCAGGTGGATATCACGCTTACCGTGACCGACAAAGCGAACGCCGAGATCAGCGCCTCCAAGACGCTCTCGTTCACGGTTTCCCCCATGGATCAGGCCGACCTCGACCGCGAGGCTGCGCTCATGGAGCAGGCCGTGGCCGGCTACGCCGCCGCGCTTGCGAACGGCCAGGACGCCGGCGCGGTCACGGGCGACCTGCACGCGTTCCAGAAAGCCTACCTCGACGAGGACGGCAATCTGGCCTGGGCGTACGACCATGAGGCGGCCGACGCCGCGGGTGACGGCATCGTGCCGGTGGACCTCGAGGGCTACGACCCCTTGGGCTCGGCCGGCTGGCGCCTGTTCAAGTCGAGCAACCCTTCCGTGGTGTCCCATGAGAACCTGCTGGTGACCCAGCCCGCATACAACGCGAAGGTGACGGTCGAGTCGCGGCTGTCCAGCGAGAAGTACGCGCGCTATGCGGAGCGCTATCCGGACGACCCCGTCTTCCAGAAGCTGGCCGGGCGCACCGTGGCCGCCGAGTTCACGGTCGAGGGCACGAGCGGGCAGGAGGACCCCTTCGTCACGGCCACGTGCTCGGTGATCGGCATGGACAAGGACGGCGCGGCGCAGACCTGGGCGGCGGCCGAGCCGTACACGCTCGACGCGGGGGCCACGGTGGCCGATCTGGCCGAGGCGCTGTTCGCGAGAACCGGGATGACGGCTGACTTCGGCATCGGCGCATGGGGATGGTCGCTCAACTCCATCACCTCGCCGTTCGACGCCGTGCTGACGCTTCGTTGGGGCACGTTCCAGGGCTTGGGCTGGATGTTCTACGTGAATGGCCAGGACCTTGGCAAGGGCGCGGGTGACTGCGTGCTCCAGCCGGGCGACCGCGTCATCTGGCGCTACGGCGCCTGGGATGACCCGGCTCCCTCCGACAAGCTGTCGGTGACGTGCGAGGTTATCGGCGCGGACGCCGACGGGGCTACGCAGACGTGGGCCTCCGCGACGTCGTTCGTCCTAGACGAGGGCGCGACGGCCGCCGACCTCTCCGAGGCGCTGTTCCAGCAGACGGGTCTGTCCGCCCAGACGGGCACGGGCCAATACGGCTGGTTCCTCGATTCCATCGCCTCACCGTACACCGGCGAGCAATTGGGGAGCGTCGAGACGTCCCCGGGCGTGTGGTCGTACTGGCAGCTGTTCGTGAACGGGGAGCTGGCGAAGGTAGGCGCCGGAGGCCACGTGCTCGAGGCGGGAGACGAGGTTGTCTGGTGTTATGGCTCTGACGGCACGCTGCCTGGCCAGGTGGCGGCTTCCTGCGAGATCGTCGGCCTCGACGCGAACGGCAACGCGCAGCGATGGGCTGCCCCCGCAACCTATACGATGGTGGAAGGCGCCACGGCGGCCGATCTCACGGAGCAGGTGTTTGCAGCGCAGCGTATCGAGGCGGACTACGATCCCGACGGAACGTACGGCTGGTTCCTCGACTCCGTCACCTCGCCTTTCGATCCGTCGCTTACGCTGGCGATGGAATCTGCACCTCCGTACCGTTACTGGCAGCTCTTCGTGAACGGCAAGCCCACGGACTTTGGCGCCGGCTCGATCGTGCTGCAACCGGGCGACGAGGTGTCGTGGTTCTACTCTGAATACGGTGCGAGCCTTCCCGACCTGGACGACGTCGTGATCGAGCCCGACGCCCCGCGCCCGAGCTACGATGCTGCCTGGCCCGGCTTCGGCGGGGACGGCGCGGTGGAGGCGCCCACGCCCACGCAATCGGCGGAGCAGGCGTGGTCCTACGATTTCCGCGAGGGTGCGAGCGGCGACGTGGGCGCGTCGGAGCCGCTTATCGTGAACGGCGACGTGTACCTCGTGGTGAACGGGGAGCTGCGGGTGATCGACGCGTCCACCGGGGCGGTCAAGAAGAACCGCGACGGGAGGGAGCTGCGCGCGAACGTCGGGGGAAGGAGCGCCTACTGCAACCGTCCGGTCTACACGGGGGGCGTGGTCATCGTGCCGTCCGACGACGGGAGCCTCGCCGCCTTCACGGCCGACGAGCTGGTGTGCGTGTGGAAGACGAAGCCGCTCGAGGCGGACGGCGCGCAGGGCTACCAGTCGCTCTCGTCGCTGACGGTGAATGGATCGTACGTGTTCGCCGCCTTCACGACGGTCGGCGCCGGCAGCGTGGGCACGGGCGGCGTGCGCCTGTGCGTGGACGTGCGTGACGGGTCGATGAGGTGGCTGCAGCGGGACGAACCGGCCGAGCAGGGCGGCGCGGCCGGCTACTACTGGGCCGGCGCCGCCGTGTCGGGGGCCGACCTCGTCGTGGGCAACGACGCGGGGCTCGTGCAGCTGGTGGACGGCGAGACGGGCGCGGTGAAGGCGACGGTCGACGTGGGCGCCCCGATCCGCGCGGGCGTCGTCGCTCTCCCCGAGACGGCGCGGGCCGGCGCGGGCGACCGGTTCGCCGTGGTGTCGGGCGACGGCGTGCTGCACCTCGTCGCCCGCGAGGGCGACCGGCTGGCCGAGGCGGGTTCCGTGAAGTTTGCCGGCAAGTCCACCTCCACACCGGCCGTGTCGGGTGGCAAGGCGTTCGTATGCGGTGCCGACGACCAGGGGTACGGCACGCTCTCGGTCATCGATCTAGCGTCGCTTTCCGTGGAGCGCACGGTGCGCGGCGGGAAGGGCGAGGCGCAGTCGTCCCCGCTCGTGTCGTTGCAGGGCGACGGCACGTACGCGTACTTCACCTGCAACGGGCTGCCCGGCGGGGTGTACGGCTACCGACTGGGCGACGAGGCGGCCTACACGCTGTTCACGCCTGCCGCCGGCGAGCAGAACTACTGCTTCGCTTCCGTCGTGGCCGACGGCGCTGGCAACCTGTACTATACGAACGACGCGGGCCGGCTGTTCGCCCTGAAGGGGCTGGACGGCGTGCGGGTGACGTTCGACGCGCAGGGCGGCTCGTTCGTGCCGTCGGTCTTCGTGGCGCTGGGCAAGCCGGTGCTGCGCCCGTCCGATCCGGTGCGCAGCGGTTACACGTTCGCGGGCTGGTTCTCCGACGAGGCGTGCACGGCGGCGTGGGACTTCGCGACGCCGGTCGGGTCGGCTCTCACGCTGTATGCCAAGTGGGAGAAGCAATCGGGCCAGCAGGAAGGTTCGACGGATGGCGAGACCTCGTCGGGCGTGGCACCCGGCCAACGCACGCCGCTCGGCGGTGCGCCGGCGGCCGCGCATGCCCCGCTTGTGCAGGAGGCCGCCGCCAAGGCGGAGGAGAAGGCGGACGCGGGAGCGGCGAAGGCGTCGACGCGCGCCGGGGCCTCGTCGGCTGCGGGAGGCTTCGCCGCCGACGACGGACCCTCGACGCCCGGCGTGCCCGGCGGCGTGAACCCGTGGGCCGTCGGGGGCATCGCCGTGGGCGCCGCCGGCTTGGCGGGCGCCGTCGCGTACGCTGTGCTGGGACGCCGGAGGGTGAGCGCTTCCGCGCCGCAGGGGAAGGGAAGGAGCTAGTCATGGCCGAAGACAGGAAGCCGGACGACCGCATTGCCCCGCGAGCCCCGCGCACGGCGGGCGAGGCGGCTGCGCCCCTTGAGGTGCGGGACGATAAGCCCCTCGCCCATGGCGGCGAGGTGGAGGAGGCGGCTCCTCCGCGCGAGGATGAGGCTGCGCGCCCCTGCCTCGATGGCGCTGGCGAGCACGCTGCCGAGGCCTCGCGGGCGAAGCGCGTCCCGCTGAGCGCTGCGCAGAAGGTGGGCGTTGGCATCGCCGCGGCGCTCTCTGTCGCTCTCATCGCCGTGTCGGCGTACTTTGTCGCCGCCCCGGCGGCCGAGGGGCCCCAGGCCGGCGACCTGCTTGCTACCACGCAGGAGGCGGGGCCTGCGGGCCAGGCGGACGAATCCGCCGCCGCGGACGACCCGCAGCAGGCGGAGGAGCAGGGCGGAGCGGACGGGGCAGCGGCCGGAAACCCCGCAGGTGCGGATGCGTCGGCACTCGCAGCCGAGGCAGGAGCCGACGTGTCCGACGGCGGCGCGTTGGGCGGCGGGGCGACGCCGGACGGCTCTGCATCCGCCTCGTTGAGCGCACCTGCGCGGCCGGCCACCGTCACCGTGAGCGTGACCGTGGACTCGTCGGCCGCCGACGGGCGCGTGTCGGGCGGCGCGAACCCCACGTTCGAGCAGGGTGCCACCGTCTACGACGCGCTTATGGCATGCGGCCTTTCCGTCAATGCGTCCAGCACGCCGCTCGGTATCTACGTCAACGCCATCGGAGGCCTGGCGGAAAAGGAGTACCCCGGTGAGAGCGGGTGGAAGTATTCCGTCAACGGCGAGGTTATCATGAGGTCCTGCGACAGCGTCGTTTTGCAGGACGGCGACGTCGTGCGCTGGTTCTACGCTCGATAGGAAGGGGGTGCGGCGATGCTCGGCAGCGGGGGCGCGAAGCCCACGGCGTTCGATCGGTATCATCCGGCAGTGGCGTTTAGCTACTTCGCCTGCGTGCTCGCGTTCGGCATGGCGGCGATGCAGCCGGTCTACCTCGCCCTCTCGCTCGCGGCGGCGCTCTCGTACAGCATCGTTTTGCGGGGCGTGCGCGCCACGCTGCGCACGGCGCTGTGGCAGATGCCGCTCATCCTGGTGATGGCGGTGGCGAACCCGCTGTTCTCGGCCATGGGCTCCACGGAGCTCTTCCGCATCGGCCTGCGGGCGTTCTACCTGGAGAGCCTGGTGTTCGGCGCCTGCATGGGCGCCATGCTGGCGTGCGTGCTGCTGTGGTTCTCGAACGCCTCGCGCGTGCTCTCGTCGGACAAGGTCATGGCGCTGTTCGGCAACGCGGCCCCCACGATCGGCCTCATGCTGTCCATGGCGATGCGCCTCGTGCCCCAGTTCATGCGTCGGGGCGCCACGGTGGGCGACGTGCAGCGGGCCTGCACGTCCGCACGTGCCACGGGGCTGCGCGAGGGTGCGCGCTCGCAGCTGCGCCTGACGTCCGTGCTGATGGGATGGGGAATGGAAGACTCGCTCGAAACGGCCGACGCCATGCGCGCGCGCGGGTGGGGCGCCCGCGCGCGCCGCACGACCTACCGTCGCTGCCGCTTCCGCGCCCGCGACGGCGCGGCGCTTGGCGTGTTGGCGGTGCTCGCAGCGCTGAACGCCGCGCTCGCGTACGTCGCCTGCACGCAGTTCCACTTCTACCCCACGCTGAGCGCGCTCGCGGTGTGGTGGGGCTATGTTCCCTTTGCCATGCTGGCGTTCGCGCCGCTCGCGCTCGAGCTAAAGGAGCGTGCGCGATGGACGCGGTGAGGGCGCAGGGCTTCGCGTTCACCTACCCCGATGCGCCGGCGCGCACGTTCGGCCCGCTCGACTGGCGGGTTGCGGAGGGGTCGTTCACGTTGCTCGTGGGTGCCACCGGCTGCGGCAAGACCACGCTTCTGCGCTGCCTCAAGCCCGCGCTCGCGCCGACGGGCGCCCAGGAGGGCCGCTTGGAGGTGCTGGGCCGCGAGCCGGCCGCGTTCGACGCCGCCGACGGCGCCGCGCAGGTGGGCTACGTCGCCCAGAACCCGGAGAACCAGCTGGTGTGCGACACGGTGTGGCACGAGCTGGCGTTCGCGCTGGAGAACATCGGCCTCGACCAGAACGCCATGCGCCGGCGCGTCGCCGAGGTCGCGCACTTCTTCGGCATCGAGCCGTGGTTCCGCGCGTCCGTGGCCGACCTGTCGGGCGGCCAGCAGCAGATGGTGAACCTGGCGGCCGTGCTGGCGTGCCAACCGCGGCTGCTCGTGCTCGACGAGCCCACGGCGCAGCTCGACCCGGTGGCCGAGAAGAACTTCCTGCACGCGCTCTTCCGCGTGAACCGCGAGCTGGGCATCACCGTCGTCATGGCAACCCACGCCCCCGAGGCCACCGCCCCCTACGCCACCGACCTCGTGGAGCTGGCGAACGGCCAGGTGCGCCCGGTTGCCGTTCCCTGCGCGACGGCAGCTGCACCCGCACCCGGCCCCGCGTCCGCCTTCGGCCCTGCATCCGCGATCCCCTCCCCACGCGTCGAGGGCGCGTCAGGTGGGTCCGAGAATCCTCTTCTCGACGTGGAGGCGGCGCCCCGCCCGATCCGCGAGGCGTCCTCCGCCACAACCCGCGAGGCGCCTCCCGTCCTCTCCTTCCGCGACGCGCACTTCCGCTACTCCCGCGAGGCCGGTTGGGTGCTGCGCGGTTTGGACCTGGACGTGCGCATGGGCGATGTCCACGCCGTCGTGGGAGGCAACGGCTGCGGCAAGTCAACGCTGCTGCGCCTTGCGGCCGGCGTTCTCCGCCCCGAGCGCGGGCGCGTGGCCAACCGCCTGGCCGCCCGTCAGGCGCTGCTGCCGCAGAACCCGAAGGCGCTGTTCGTGTGCGATACGGTGGCCGAGGAGCTGCGCGAGTGGCAGCGCGGCTGCGGCTACGGAGACGATGCGGTGGATGCGGCGCTCGGGCGCTTCTCGCTCGCGGCGCATGCCGCGCGGCATCCCTACGACCTGTCGGGCGGCCAGCAGCAGCTGCTCGCCTTCGCGAAGATCCTGCTCACCGACCCCGACCTGCTGCTGCTCGACGAGCCCACCAAGGGCCTCGACACGCCCACGAAGCGCGTGCTGGCCGATGCGGTGCGTTCCTGCGCCGGCTCCGGGGCCACCGTCGTGCTCGTGACCCACGACCTGGCGTTCGCCGCCCGCGTGGCCGACCGCGCCACCATGCTGTTCGACGGCGAGGCCGCCTGCACGGAACCTGCCGGGGAGTTCTTCGCGGGCAACCTGTTCTACCGCCCGGTGCCCGATGCGTTCTTCCGCACCTGGCGCGCCGGGGCGGGGGAGCCGCAGGCCGACGACGGCCCGGACGGCGGGAGCGGCGCTCCTACCCGCCCCGGCCCCCTTGCCTCTCCGGGCGGAGGCCTGCGCACCTCCTTGGAGGGCGGTCCTCTGCCCGCGTCGGGGGCAAGCGCATCGGGGGCTAACACGCTCGATCCCGATGACGGGACGGCCCGATGAGCGCCGCCCGCGTGCTGCGCGCGTTGGAGGTGCCCGCGCTCTTGGCGGTGCCGCTCGTTCTGGCCGCGTGCGCCTACCTCAACCTCGACCAGAGCGCGCTGCTCACCGTGGCCACGGCGCTTACGGCAGTGGGGGTGTTCTTCGCCGCCTTCGAGACCTCGCGTCCCTCCTTGCGGCAGGTCATGCCCACGGTGGTGCTCGCCGCCCTCGCGGCGGCCGGCCGCATGCTGTTCGCGCCCATCCCCGACTTCAAGCCGGTGTCGGCTATCTGCATCTTAGCGGGCGCAGTGTTCGGCCGGCGCAGCGGCTTCATGGTAGGCGCGCTTGCCGCGCTCGTGTCGAACTTCTTCTTCGGACAGGGCCCGTGGACGCCCTGGCAGATGTACGCCTGGGGGCTCGTCGGCTACCTGGCCGGCGTGCTGGCCGACCGCGGCTGGCTCGACCGCACGCCGGCGCTGCTCGCGTTCGGCTTCTCGTCGGGGCTTTTGTACGGCCTGCTGCTGAACGGCTGGAACGCCATCGGCTTCGTCCACCCGCTCACGCTGCCCGCCGTCCTCGTGTCCTTCGGCGCCGCGCTGCCGTTCGACCTCATGCACGGTGCGGCAACGGTGGCGTTCCTCGCCGCCCTGTACCTGCCTTGGAAGAAGAAGCTCGAGCGCATCAAGAAGAAGTACGCGCTGGTGCCCGACGGCGGCGCGCAGTGAGTTCCCGTCAGCCGGCCGGCTGTGCGGTGCTCGGCGACGCGTGTTGCGGTGCGCACGAGGCGGCGTGCTACAATGGCGGCTCCCCGCATGGTGCAGGGAGGGCGGCAGAAGGCGAGAACCTCATGCGAACCAGTACGATCGACCAGGCGGCCCGCGCCCTCAGGCAGGGCGAGGCGGTCATCTTCCCGACCGAGACGGTGTACGGCCTGGGGGTCTCCGTGCGCGCCGCGACAGGCCCCGACGTGCTCTACGACCTGAAGGAGCGCGACCGCGGCAAGCCCATCTCCTGGCTGGTGGGAGGCGCGGACGACCTCGACCGCTACGGCGCGCGCGTTCCCGCGCTCGTGCGCAAGCTGGCGGGCGCGTACTGGCCCGGTCCGCTCACCCTCGTCGTGCACGCTTCCGACGAGGTGCCCGAGGCGTTCCGCTCGGACGCGGGCACCATCGGCCTGCGCATGCCCGACAACGCCACGGCGCTCGCGCTCGTCCGCGCCGCCGGATGCCCTCTGGCCACCACGTCGGCGAACCTCTCGGGCCGTGCGGCCGCCGGCGCCCTCGATGCCCTCGACCCCGAGCTTGCCGCACGCGTCGGCACGATCGTGCCCGACGAGGCCGACGGCGCCTCGAGCGGCGTGGCCTCCACCGTGCTCGACTGCACGCAGGATCCCCCTGCAATCGTGCGCGAGGGCGCCGTGACCCTCGCAGATATCCTCGCCCTCGCCTAGGGCGCTGCTCCCCATTCTGCACAGTAATCACCGAATTTCGACGTTTTTGCGCGGGAAAGCTTCGCTTCCCCTGCCTCCCGGTGCGAACGGCTCCCGTTTCGCCTGGTCGCGTGGCTTCGAAGAAGCGCAAGCCCTGCCGAGGTGGATGCAGGGCGTACAAAATCGGTGATTACTGCGCTGGGAGCTCGACCAGCCGGACAGGGGGCCGTCCGCCCGGCCCGCCAGCATCTGGCCGCCAGTCCGCCGACATCCGCCCGTCCAGCCCGCCGACGGCCGGCCGCCCGGCTCGCCGGCATCCAGCCATCGCGCCCATCTACCCATCTGCCCGCCGCCCGCGGCTTCTCGGGTATAATGAAGCCTCCAAACAACTCCCGGGGAGGGCGCGCATGGCTGCTACGGTTTCCACTGCTCCGATCGGTTTCCTGTCCCACGACGGCACATCCCAGATCAGGGGCCTCATCTGGGCGCCCGAGCGCCCGGCGGGCACCCGTGCGCCCGCGCCGCGCGGCGTCGTGCAGATCGTGCACGGCATGTCCGAGCACCTGGGGCGTTACGACGAGTTCGCCCGCTTCCTCGTGGGCTGCGGCTTCGTGGTGTGCGCGAGCGACCACGTGGGCCACGGCAAGAGCGTACCCGACCCCGCCAAGCTGGGGTGCCTGCCCGCGCACGGCGGCAAGGACGTGCTCGTCGAGGACGTCCACGAGCTGCGCCGCACGGTGGCGGCCCGCTACTCCCGCCAGACGCCCTACATCCTGTTCGGCCATTCCATGGGCAGCTTCGTCGTGCGCGCCTACCTGGCCCGCCACGCCGAGGGCCTGGCCGCGGCCGTCATCTGCGGCACGGGCACCCAGCCGCTCGCGCTGTCGAAGGCTGGCAACTTCGTCGCGCGCCGCATAGCGGCGTCGAAGGGGGAGGACTACCGGAGCGCCTTCCTCGACGGTTTGGGTGCCGGCGCCTTCGCCAAGCAGATCGAGAACGCCCGCACGCCGTTCGACTGGCTGTCCACCGACCCGGCCGTCGTGGACGCCTACATTGCCGACGAGATGTGCGGCGCCATGTTCTCCGCGGGCGGCTACGCCACGCTCACCGACCTCACGGGCGAGGTGGTCACGCGTGCCTGCGCGGCGAAGGTGCCCCGCGGCCTGCCCGTGCTGTTCGTGGGCGGCGCCGAGGACCCGGTGGGCAGCTGCGGCAAGGGCGTGCACGCCGCCGCCGAGCTCCTGCGCGGCGCGGGGGTCGAGCGCGTGGACGAGGTCCTCTACTCGGGCATGCGCCACGAGATACTCAACGAGCCCGGCCGCGCCCAGGTCTATACTGACATCGCACAGTGGATAGAGGAGCACGCATGCGAAAAGCCTACGTCGTAGCGCTCGACCAGGGAACCACCTCGTCGCGCGCCATGCTCGTCGACGCGGACGGGCGCGTCGTCGACGCGGTGCAGAACCCGTTCCCGCAGCATTACCCCCGCCCGGGATGGGTGGAGCACGACCCGCTGGACATCCTGTCGTCCCAGCTGGGAGCCCTCGCCGAGCTCACGGTGTCGCACGGCCTGGGGCCCGCCGACCTGGACAGCATCGGCATCACGAACCAGCGCGAGACCACGGTCTTGTGGAACCGCGAGACGGGCCGGCCCGTGGGCAACGCCATCGTGTGGCAGTGCCGCCGCACGGCGCCCATCGTGGAGGAACTCTGCGGCGACCCCGACGTCGCCCGTCGCATCGCGGACACGACGGGGCTCGTGCCCGACGCCTACTTCTCGGCCAGCAAGATCAAGTGGCTGCTCGACAACGTGCCCGGCGCCCGCGCCGACGCCGAGGCCGGCAAGCTGGCGTTCGGCACCGTGGACAGCTGGCTCGTGTGGTCGCTCACGGACGGGCAGGTGCACGCCACCGACGTCACGAACGCCAGCCGCACCATGCTCTACGACATCCACGGGATGCGCTGGGACCCGTGGCTGCTCGACCTGTTCGGCATTCCCGCGTCCCTGCTGCCGGACGTGCGCCCCTCGTCGGCCGACTACGGCGTGACGGCGAACCCCGGCGTGGTGCGCGGCGTGCCCATCCGCGGCGTGGCGGGCGACCAGCAGGCCGCGCTCTTCGGCCAGTGCTGCTTCGAGGCGGGGCAGGCGAAGAACACGTACGGCACCGGTTGCTTCCTGCTCATGCACACGGGGCGCGAGGCGTGCCGTTCCACGAACCGCCTGGTCACGACGCTGGCCGCCTCCGCGCCGGGCACGCCCGGGCCCGAGTACGCGCTCGAGGGCAGCGTGTTCATGGCCGGCGCGCTGCTGCAGTGGCTTCGCGACGAGCTGGGCCTCATCGACGACGTGGCCGAGACGTGCGCCATCGCGCGCAGCGTGCCCGACACGGGCGGCGTGTACGTGGTGCCCGCCTTCACCGGGCTCGGTGCGCCGTACTGGGACGCCGAGGCGCGCGGTGCCATCTACGGCCTCACGCGCGGGACGAACCGCGCCCATATCGTGCGCGCCGCGCTGGAGTCGCTGGCCTACCAGGTGCACGACCTGGCCGTGGCCATGGAGGCGGACGCGGGCCTGCCGCTGAAGGTGCTCAAGGTGGACGGCGGCGCGTCGGCGAACGATTTTCTCATGCAGTTCCAAAGCGACCTCTTGCGCACGTCGCTGCACCGTCCCCAGAATACGGAGACGACGGCGCTCGGCGCGGCCTACCTGGCCGGTTTGGGAACCGGCTTCTGGAAGGACACCGCGCGCCTGTGCGATCTGCGCTTGTCGGACACGGTCTACGTACCGGGCATGGAGGACGCCCGCCACGCCAAGCTGCTGGAAGGCTGGGCCGAGGCCGTGAAGCGCACGATGGCAAGATAAACGCCCCGGTCGCCCCAAGGACGGCCTGCCGCCCGCCCGGCGTGGCGGGAACCGAGAGCAGCGAGAGACGAATGGAAAGGAACCGCCCATGAACATCAGCATCGCCAGCGACCACGCGGGCTTCGAGCAGAAGCAGGCGCTCGCGGCGTACCTGCGCGACCAAGGCCACGAGGTCATCGACCGCGGCCCCGGCAACGACGACCGCGTGGACTACCCGGACTTCGCCGAGCTCGTCGCGCGCGACGTGGCGGGCGGTGCGGCCGAGCGCGGCGTGCTCGTGTGCGGCACGGGCATCGGCATGGCCGTGGCCGCGAACAAGGTGGACGGCATCCGCGCCGTGAACGTCATTAACCCGCAGTTCGCCGAGCTGTCGCGCGAGCACAACGACGCGAACGTCGTCACGCTCTCCGGCCGCTTCGTGGACGAGGAGACGAACCGTGCCATCCTCGACGCATTCCTCGCCACCCCCTTCGGGGAGGGCCGCCACGCCGGCCGCGTGGCGAAGATCATGGCTCTCGAAGCCAAGTGAGGTCGAACCGACGGCCCGCGCCCGCTCAACCGGCGCGGGCCGTTGTGCTAGCATAAGTCGCGACATCAGCGACCCCGCTTTCGCGAACCGCACCCGTATCCGAAAGGAACCGCCATGCCCTTGACCTACCTGCCCGAGCAAGACCCCGCCGTCGCCGACGCCCTGCGCCAGGAGCTCGCCCGCGAGCGCGACTCCGTGGAGCTCATCGCCTCGGAGAACTTCACGTCTCCCGCCGTCCTCGAGGCCGTGGGCAGCGTGCTCACGAACAAGTACGCCGAGGGCTATCCCCGCAAGCGCTACTACGGCGGCTGCGAGAAGGTCGACATCGTGGAGGACCTCGCCCGCGACCGCGCCTGCGCGCTGTTCGGCGCGAGCTTCGCGAACGTCCAGCCCCACTGCGGCGCGAACGCGAACCTGGGCGCGTACGAGGCGCTCATCGAGCTGGGCGACACGGTGCTCGGCATGAGCCTGGCCGAGGGCGGCCACCTCACGCACGGCTCGCCCGTGAACTTCTCCGGCCGTCACTACAACTTCGCCAGCTACGGCGTGGACCCCGAGACGGAAACGATCGACTACGACGAGGTGGAGCGCATCGCCAAGGAGGTTCGCCCGAAGCTCATCGTGGGCGGCGCGAGCGCGTACCCGCGCATCATCGACTTCGAGCGCATGGCCGCCATCGCGCGCGAGGTGGGCGCGTACTTCATGGTGGACATGGCCCACATCGCCGGCCTCGTGGCCGCGGGCGCGCACCCGAGCCCCGTGCCGCACGCCGACGTGGTCACGTCCACCAGCCACAAAACGCTGCGCGGCCCGCGCGGCGGCTTCATCCTCTCGAACGACGAGGACATCGCCAAGCGCGTGGACAAGGCCGTGTTCCCCGGTTCGCAGGGCGGCCCGCTCATGCACGTCATCGCCGGCAAGGCCGTCGCGTTCGGCGAGGCCGCGCAACCCTCCTACAAAGAGTACATCGGCCAGGTGGTGGAGAACGCCGCGCGCCTCGGCCAGGGCATGATGGACGGGGGCCTGCGCCTCGTGTCCGGCGGCACCGACAA
This sequence comes from Gordonibacter sp. RACS_AR49, assembly GCF_030418435.1. Lineage (NCBI taxonomy): Bacteria > Bacillati > Actinomycetota > Coriobacteriia > Eggerthellales > Eggerthellaceae > Gordonibacter > Gordonibacter sp. RACS_AR49. Next base: position 114,739 of record NZ_JAIUDM010000009.1, read on the forward strand.
CCACCTGTGCCTCGTGGACCTCACGCCCGCCGACGTCACCGGCAAGGATGCCGAGAAGCTGCTCGAGGGCGTGGGCCTCACGGTGAACAAGAACTCCATCCCCAACGAGCCGCGCAGCCCGTTCGTCACGAGCGGCATCCGCGTGGGAAGCGCCGCTGCCACCACCCGCGGCTTCACGGCCGACGACTTCTACGAGGTGGGCCAGCTCATCGCCGCCACGGTGTTCAATGCCGAAAGCGCTGCCTTGCTCGCCGACATCCGCGCCAAGGTGGACGCGCTCCTGGCCGCCCACCCGCTCTACCCCGAACTCGACTACTAGGAACGAGGAGCGCATCCCTATGACGAAAGAGTACGACCGCGTCACCGTCGTCGACCATCCCATGGTGCAGCACAAGCTGTCGAAGCTGCGCAACAAGGACACCTCGTCCAAGGACTTCCGCGCCCTCGTGCGCGAGCTGGCCATGTTCGAGGGCTACGAGGCCACGCGCGACCTGGCCCTCGAGGACGTGGAGGTGGAGACCCCCATCTGCAAGACCACGTGCAAGCAGGTTGCCGGCAAGAAGATGGTGATCGTGCCCATCCTGCGCGCCGGCCTCGGCATGGTGGAGGGCCTCCAGGAGCTCATGCCCTCCACGTTCGTCGGCCATCTGGGCATGTACCGCGACCCCGACACCCACGAGCCGCACGAGTACTACGCGAAGCTCCCCGACAGCATCGCCCAGCGCGACGTGCTCGTGGTGGATCCCATGCTCGCCACCGGCGGCTCCGCCACCGCGGCCATCCACTACCTGCGCGAGCAGGGCGTGAAGAACATCAAGCTCGTCGTCCTCGTGGCGGCGCCCGTGGGCATCGAGACCGTCCTCGCCGCCGACCCGGACGTCCAGATCTACACCTGCGCCATTGACGAGTGCCTCAACGACCACGCCTACATCGTCCCCGGCCTGGGCGACGCCGGCGACCGCATCTTCGGCACGAAGTAGGAGAACCCCGCAGGTCGAACCCCTCCCAAACGGGAGAGCAGATCCATGAACCCCCCGAGCCGGAGAGCGCTCTGCGCGACTCCGGCCCGGTCCGCGGCAACGGAGAAGGCGGAAGGGCGGCGCGGCGCTCACCAAGCGAGTTCCGCACGAGCCGAAACGTCCACTGGACGTTTCGTGCGAGCAGGACTGCCGAGCGACTGGGCGTTGCGCCGCCCTTCCGCCGCCCCACAGGTTGAAAGGAAGCGCGACATGACCGAGACGATCGATCACCGCCCCAGCTGGGACGAGTACTTCATGAAGCTGGCGAACGAAGTCGCCACCCGCACCACCTGCATGCGCCGCGGGGTGGGGGCCGTCATCGTGAAGGACCGCCGCATCCTGGCCACCGGCTACAACGGCGTGCCCACCGGCATGCGCCACTGCGCCGAGACCGGCTGCCTGCGCCAGCAGCTCGGCGTGCCCAGCGGCCAGCGTCACGAGATCTGCCGCGGCCTGCACGCCGAGCAGAACGCCATCATCCAGGCGGCGCGCTACGGCATCAACATCACGGGCGCGTCCATCTACGTGAACACGCAGCCCTGCGTCGTGTGCGCCAAGATGCTCATCAACGCCGGCATCGAGGAGATCGTCTACCAGAACCCGTATCCCGACGAGCTGGCCATGTCCATGCTCGAGGAAGCCGGCATGAAGCTGCGCGTGTTCGAGGGGTAGGATGCGGAGAGGACGGAGAGAGGACGGCGTCCGGTCCTGAAATGGGGTTATTCACCTATCAATTAGTTCCCCCTCCGCTTCTCTCCGAATATACAGTTTCATCCCTCCGCTCCCTAGGGTTTATTCAGTTTTCTGCCGGATTTATCCACCACTCACCCGAAAATCGGATGTTTTTGTTACCTTCTCGTAGAATAAATCGAACGTTCCGTTATCATACGTACCGGTTTAATAGGGTGCGTCTGCAAGCGCATGGATTTGAAAGCAGGCTATGGTACTAGCGATCGTTTTGGGGGCGTTGTCCGGGGTGCTCGGCGTTTTGCCGCTGTTTCTCGGATTGCGAATGACGAGGCGGGTGACCGACACCAGCAACTTGGGCCATGCAGGCGCCCTGATGCTCGGTGTGCTGTTGTCGTTCGTCATCCTTTTCCTCGGAGCCATCGCCTGCGTCGTCCTTGCGCGCGACCTGGCGGTGCCCTTCGTCTTGGCGGAAGCGGCGGTGCTCGTTGCCTGCGCAATCGGCTACGGCGTATATACATTTGTACGGAAGTAGGATGGGAAGGTAAGACACGTGAATCCACTTGATCAACTAGCGGCCGAGGTGCCCCATCTGCAGCATTCGTTCGACCCGGCCTTTGTGTTCGGCTCGGGCTCGTTCGGCATGACCCAGTACGTGCTGTGGATGATCATCTGCTTCGTCATCACGCTCATCGTCGTGCTGACGGCGGGGAAGCGCCTCACGCTCATCCCCACGAACAAGTTCACGAACATGGTCGAGTACGGCTACGAGTTCGTGAAGAAAGACATGGGCGAGAGCGCCATCGGCCACGGCTACAAGAAGCACATCCCGTTCTTGGCCACGCTGTTCTTCTTCATTCTCATCAGCAACTTCGTGGGCCTCATCCCCGGCTGCAAGACGCCCACCGGCTCCATCTCCATCACGTGGGCCCTCGCCGCCATCTCGTTCGTGTACTTCATCTTCTACGGCATCAAGGTCAAGGGCCTGGGCGGCTATCTCAAGTCGTTCGCGCCGGCCGGCCTGCCCGTGGTCATGGTGCCCATCGTGTGGTTCCTGGAGCTCTTCTCCACGGTGCTGCGCGTGCTCACGCTCGCCGTGCGACTCTACGGCAACATGTTCGCCGGCCACATGGTGCTCGGCATCTTCGCCTTGCTCACCAGCGTGTTCATCGGCTCCGCCATCCAGGGCGCGGGCGTTGCGGTGGGCGGCATATCCATCGCCTGGATGCTGTTCCTGTTCGCCATGTACGCGCTCGAGGTGCTGGTCGCGTTCCTGCAGGCCTACGTGTTCACCATCCTGAGCGCGGTGTACATCGGCTTGGCGACGTCCGACCACTAGGAGATCGTCCCCGCTGGCCGCGCGAGCGGGCGGCATCGCGCCTAGGGCGCGGAACCACGGTTCATACCGGCACTCCACGGCCGGTTGACATAAACAGGTTGTCCAAAGTCTCCGAGGTTGGCTCGGAAACGGTAAAAGGAGGAAATTGTGGAAACTACCATCGTTCTTGCGGCTCTGAAGCTCGTGGGCTACGGCCTGTCGACCATCGGCCCCGGCGTCGGCATCGGCATCGCCTGCTATGGCTGCTGCGTCGCGACCGCCCGCCAGCCCGAACTGCAGGGTCGTCTGTTCACGAACTTCATCATCGGCGCCGCCCTCGCCGAGGCCCTCGGCCTCATCGGCTTCGTTCTGACCTTCATCGTGTAACTCGGCCTTATTCGGACATATTTGCCGCAAGAAGGCTAAAGGAGGTTACAACGTGAAAGACAGAGCGAAAAAAGCATCGACTCGCATGGGGGCTGCCGCAGTTGCCGGCGCCGGCATGACGTTTGCTTTTCCCGCGCTCGCGTTCGCCAGTGAGGAGGAGGCAGGCGGCATCAGCGCCATCCTGCCCGACATGGCGGAGTTCATCCCCATGCTCGTCATCTTCATCTTGCTGTGGATCGTCCTCGCGAAGCTCGGCTGGCCCAAGTTCGAGGCCATGCTGTCCAAGCGCGAGACGATGATCAAAGATGCCCTCGAGAAGTCCGAAGAGGCCCGCATCGAGAGCGAGCGGGTGCTCGAGGAGTACCGGGTGCAGCTGGCCGATGCCAAGGCCCAGGCGGCCCAGATCGTGGCCGACGCCAAGCAGACCGGCGAAGCCGCCAAGGCCGACATCACGGCCAAGGCCCAGTCCGAGGCGACCGACATGATCGCCAAGGCGCGCACGGCCATCGAGGCGGAGAAGAAGGCTGCCATCGCCGAGCTCCAGAGTTCCGTCGCCGACACGTCCGTCGCGGTTGCGGCGCGCCTCATCGGCGAGGACCTCTCGGAGAGCGAGCATCGCAAGATGATCGAGCGCTACGTGAACGAGGCGGGCAGTTTCGATGCCAACTAATCGTCTTATCGTCAAAGAGGAAGTGGCAGTGTATGCCGCCGTCCTGTTCGATGGGGCGTTCGAGGCGGGCGGCCAGGAGGCGGTCCTCGAGGTGCGCGACCAGATGGTCCGCGTCGCCGAGGCCATGCGCACGAACATGGAGCTGTCCGTTGCCTTGTCAGACCCGGGCTACACGCCCGAGCAGCGGGGCGAGCTTGCCAGGAACGTGTTCGCTGGCTGCAACCCGGTCCTGCTCGACGTGCTGGCGGTTCTGGCCGAACGGGGCGACGCCGCGCTGCTGCCCCGCGTGCTCGAGAACTACGCAGAGCAGCTGCAGAGCAAGTTGAACCTGTGCGTGGTGGACGTTACGACGGCGGTTCCGCTGGACGACGCCCTGCGACGCATCATTACGGAAAAAGCCGAAGCCGATCTGGACACGAACGTCGTCCTGCGCGAGAGCGTCGACAAGTCCATATTGGGCGGCATCATCATGAGCACGAACGGGAAGCGCATCGACGCCAGCGTGGCGTCCCAGCTCGACCATGCCCGCAACGTGCTCAAAACGACTACAGATGGAGGTGAATGCTAGTGACTGAAATCACCGCTAAGTCCATTGACGATGCGTTGCGCAAGCAGCTTGACGCCCTGAAGGTCAACATCGAGTCTCGCGAGGTCGGAACCGTTATCCAAATCGGCGACGGCATCGCCCGCGTCGACGGCCTGCGCGACGCCATGGCAGGCGAGCTCCTCGAATTCGTCGGCCAGGGCGGCAAGACCGTTTACGGTCTGGCCCAGAACCTCGAAGAAGACGAGGTCGGCGCCGTGCTTCTCGGCGATGTCACGGCAATCAGGGAGAACGACCAGGTCCGCACGACCGGCCGTATCGTGGAAGTTCCGTCGGGCAGGGAGATGCTCGGCCGCGTGGTCAACCCGCTCGGCATGCCCATCGACGGCAAGGGCCCCATCAAGGCCGAGGGCATGCGCCCCGTGGAGTTCAAGGCCCCCGGCGTTATCGCCCGCAAGCCGGTGCACGAGCCCATGCAGACGGGCATCCTGGCCATCGACTCGATGATCCCCGTCGGCCGCGGCCAGCGCGAGCTCATCATCGGCGACCGCCAGACCGGCAAGACCGCCATTGCGGTTGATGCTATCATCAACCAAAAGGGCAAGGATATGATCTGCATCTACGTGGCTATCGGCCAGAAGGCCTCCACGGTTGCCGGCATCGTCGAGACGCTCGAGCGCCATGGCGCCATGGACTATACGATCATCGTGTCGGCCTCTGCGTCCGACTCCGCGCCGCTGCAGTACATCGCCCCCATGGCGGGTGCCGCCATCGGCGAGTTCTTCATGTACAACGGCGAGGACGGCAAGCCGGCCTCCGCCGAGAACCCGGGCCGCCACGTGCTGTGCGTCTACGACGACCTGTCCAAGCAGGCTGTGGCCTACCGCCAGATGTCGCTGACCCTTCGTCGTCCTCCGGGACGCGAGGCGTACCCCGGCGACGTGTTCTACCTGCACTCGCGCCTGCTTGAGCGCGCGGTGAAGATGAACGACGAGAACGGTGCGGGCTCCCTCACGGCGCTCCCCATCATCGAGACGCAGGCCGGCGACGTGTCCGCCTACATCCCGACGAACGTCATCTCCATCACCGACGGTCAGATCTTCCTGCAGACCGACCTGTTCTTCCAGGGCCAGCGCCCGGCTGTCGACGTGGGCATCTCCGTGTCGCGAGTCGGCGGCTCCGCGCAGATCAAGGCTATGAAGCAGGTTGCCGGCTCGCTGCGCCTCGACCTCGCCTCCTATCGCGAGCTGCAGGCGTTCACGCAGTTCGGCAGCGACTTGGACAAGGCCACGCAGGACCAGCTGAACCGCGGTGCCCACATGACCGAGCTGCTGAAGCAGGGTCGCTACAACCCCATGCCGGTCGAGGAGCAGGCGGTGTCCATCTACGCAGGCGGGCACGGCTACCTCGACGACATCCCGGTGGGCGACGTCGTGCGTTTCCGCGGCGAGCTGCTCGATTACATCCGCGCCTCCAAGCCGGAGATCTTCGAGAACATTGTGAAGGAGCAGAAGTTTACCGACGCGATCGAAACCGAGCTGAACGCTGCCATCGAGGCCTTCAAGCTGACGTTCTCGGCTTCGGCTTAAGGCAGGTAGACCATGCCCAACCTTCACGACATAGAACGGCGCATCAACTCCGTCTCCTCGACGAAGCAGATCACGCGTACCATGGAAATGGTTGCGGCTGCCAAGATCCGCCGCGCCTCGGAGCGGGTGTACAACGCCCTTCCGTGGGCGAGCGCCATCTCGGAGATGCTCATTTCCACGGCGAAGTACGCACCGCTCGACTCCGAGCCGCTGCTCGCCACGCATGACGAGGTCAAGCGCGCTCTGATCGTGGTCATCGCGTCCGATCGCGGGCTTGCCGGCGGGTTCAACAGCAACGTGCTGCGCCATGCCGAGAAGCTCATCAAGGAGAAGGAGCGCCAGGGCATCGAGGTCGAGATCGTCGCCTGCGGCAAGAAGGCCATCGGGTACTTCAGCTATCGCAACATCGTGCCGATTTTCGAGTTCCGCGACCTCTCGGCCGACCCGACGTACGAGGAGGCGGCCGAGATCTCGCAGTTCGCCGGCGACAGCTACCGCGAGGGCAAGCTCGACGAGGTCATCATCGTGTTCAACCATGCGAAGAACGCGGCCGAGCAGCGGTTGATCGAGCAGCAGGTGCTGCCCATCAACACCACGAGCTACGCCGAGCTTCTGGGCCTGGCTCCCAAGGAGAAGGACTACTTCGAGCATTTCCGCGAGAAGGACCTCGACCACCTGCCCGGAGACATCGACTTCGAGCCCGATGCCGAATCGGTCATGCACTATCTGATGCGCGCCTACCTGCGCAACACGTTCTACTACGCGCTCATCGACTCGGCGGCTGCCGAGCAGGGCGCGCGCCGCACCGCAATGAAGTCGGCGACCGACAACGCCAACGAGATGGTCAACACCCTGACCCGCGTGTACAACCGCGTGCGTCAGGGCGCTATCACGACCGAGATCTCGGAGATCGTTGGCGGCGCCGCAGCTTTGGAGGAATAAATGGCTGAAACCAAGAACACTGCATCGGCCACGGGCGCGACCGGACGCATTGTCCGCATCGTCGGCGCTGTCGTCGACGTTGAGTTTCCGCCGGATCAAATGCCGGCGATCTACAACGCCCTGACCGTGGATGCAACGACCCCCATCGGGGAAGTGAAGACTGTGCTGGAGGTGCAGACGCACCTCCCGGGCGACCTCGTCCGCACCGTCGCCATGTCGTCCACCGACGGCATGGTGCGCGGGCTCGAGGTCGTCGACACCGGCAACCCCATCATGATGCCCGTGGGCCCGAACACGCTGGGCCGCATCTGGAACGTGATCGGCGAGCCGGTCGACGGCAAGCCCATGCCCGAGGTCGCCGAGTGGATGCCCATCCACCACCCGGCCCCGGACTACGACACGCTGACCACCACGACGGAGATCTTCGAGACCGGCATCAAGGTCGTCGACCTCATCGAGCCCTACGTCAAGGGCGGCAAGACGGGCCTGTTCGGCGGCGCCGGCGTCGGCAAGACCGTTATCATCCAGGAGCTCATCAACAACCTGGCCCAGGAGCACGGCGGCACGTCGGTGTTCACGGGCGTGGGCGAGCGTACCCGCGAGGGCACCGACCTGTTCCTCGAGATGAGCGAGTCCGGCGTCATCGACAAGACCTGCCTGGTGTACGGCCAGATGAATGAGCCTCCGGGAGCGCGTCTGCGCGTGGGCCTGGCGGGCCTGACCGAGGCCGAGTACTTCCGTGACCAGGGCCAGGACGTGCTGCTGTTCATCGACAACATCTTCCGCTTCACGCAGGCCGGCTCCGAGGTGTCCGCACTTCTCGGCCGTATGCCCTCTGCCGTTGGCTACCAGCCCACGCTGGCAACCGAGATGGGCGACCTGCAGGAGCGCATCACGTCCACCGAGACCGGCTCCATCACCTCGGTACAGGCCGTGTACGTGCCCGCCGACGACTTGACCGACCCTGCGCCGGCCACGACGTTCACCCACCTCGACGCGAAGACGGTTCTGTCCCGTTCCATCGCCGAGCTGGGCATCTACCCGGCCGTCGACCCGCTGGAGTCCACCTCCCGCGCGCTCGACCCGGAGATCGTGGGCGAGGAGCACTACCGCGTGGCCGTGGGCGTGCAGGAGGTGCTGCAGAACTACAAGGACCTGCAGGACATCATCGCCATCCTCGGCATGGACGAGCTCTCCGAGGAGCAGAAGCTCGTCGTGAACCGCGCCCGCAAGATCCAGAAGTACCTGGGCCAGCCGTTCCATGTGGCCGAGGTCTTCACCGGCAACCCCGGCAAGTACGTGAAGATGGAGGATACCATCCGCTCGTTCGCCGAGATCCTCGACGGCAAGTGCGACCATATCCCCGAGCAGTGCTTCGTGTACAAGGGCGCCATCGAGGACGTGTACGCGGCCTACGAGGAAATGACGAAGGAAGAAGCTCATGCCTAATCTGCTTTGCATGGTGGCTACGCCGACGCGCGAGCTGTTCTCGGGAGAGATCGCCTACGCGGACGTCCCGGGTTCCGAGGGCAACTACGGCGTGCTGAGCGGCCATGAGATGCTCGTGGCCAAGAACAGCCCCGGCGTCCTCACGCTCTGGATGGATGCCGCCGGCAACGAGAAGCGCCGTTTCGCCCTCTACGAGGGTGCAACGCAGGTGTACGCGGACCGTTTGACCGTCCTTGCGCGCTTCGGCGTCGATGCGGACAGCATCGACGTGGAGGCGGTCCGCAAGAAGGCCGACGGGATGCGGGAGCGCGTCGCCGAGCTCGAGGCGAAGCATGCCGACGATCCCGAGGTGGAGTCCTACGGCGCCATCTTGGAGACGTCCCGGGCGCGTCTTGCCTGGTACGAGACCCAGCTGCGCGTGGCGGAAGGCGCACCTGCCAAATAGCGCGCCGCCGCATCACAAGGGTACCAACCGAGGAGGGGGGGGCAGCTTGGCTGTCCCCCTCCTTTCATGTCTTTTACCAAGCCGCCCGTTCGTGGTCGAGGCCGAGGACGTAGACTGCGTCTTCGGTTGGGCGGTACTCGTAGATGACGAGGAACGGTTTCACTACCAGCTTTCTGACCTGATCGCCATACAGCTGGCTGATGAACGCCGGAAGGTTTCGCGAGCTGAGCTCGGGAAAGTTGCCCAGCAGGTCGATGGTGCCGCGTATCTCGGCGAGCTTGCCCTCAAGCGCGACGACGCGCGCATCTTCGATGAAGCCTTCCGTGAAAACAAGCTCAGGCATGGGTTCGCCTCTCGATCTCGGCGAATGCCGCCTCGCTTCCGCGATACACATTGCCTGCGGCGATGTCGGCATGTCCACGCTTGACGATGGAGGCGATTCTTGCCTCGTAGGCGGCCTGATCCGCTACCTCCTTCATCCTCTGCTCGTACACCTCCTCCGAGCAGAACACGAACGCGCCGGCGCCGTTCTCGGTGATGCGCACGATTCCCTTGCGCGCGGCTTCCTTGACCTCGCCTTGCTTCTTCTGGAGGGCAGTGACGGGATAGATGGGTTCCATGGCAAGCCTCCTTTTCGCTTGCGAGGAGCATAGCAGGATAGAGGATTATTGTATATACTGTTCGCTATACAATAAGCAACCTTTTATCCGGTTGCACCCCTATGCGTCGTCGGGGTTCGCGGCCTCGATGGCGTCGAGGAGCTCCTCGCGGGAGTTGATGCCCATCTTCTTGTAGATGTTGTACGTGTGCGACTTCACGGTGTGGCTGGAGATGCACAGCTTGTTCTGGATGTGCTCGATGCCGCGGCCCTTCGCCATGAGGAAGAACACCTCGGTCTCGCGCGCGGAGAGCTTGGCCTCGCGCGCCACCACGGTGCAGCGGGCCTTCCAGCGGCCCTGCTCGTGCTCGGGAGTCTCGGCGGCATCGTCGTCGTCGGCAGGACGGCGGCTCGGGGCGAACGTGATGAACGCGGCCAGCACCACCACCAGCCCCAGCGCCACACCCGAGAGCACGGCGTAGTTCGTGACGCCGGTGGCCGCCGGCAGCAAACCCAGCGCGAAGCCCGCCGCCATCCCGGCGCCGAGCACGCCCTGGCTCATTCCCACGAAGTACAGGGGCGCCGCATGCCGGTTGTGCGCCGTGTGCACCTCGAAGGCCATGCTCACCACCACCAGGAACACGTAAACGGCCAAAAGCAGCAGGTTCGACAGCGCGTACACCGGCCCGGTGAACAGCGCCATGGACACGAGCGACACCACGAGGAACGGGAACACCATGCGCAGCACGTCGATCTGGCGCATGCGCCCGGCGAAGCGGTGCATGAACGCGAGCGCCGCCAGCGCGCCGGCCAACGCGAACCCGGCGATGCCGGCGAACAGCAGCGGATCGCCGGCCAATTGCGTGATAGAACCGGCTCCGAGGCCGAACACGATGCCGTACACGAGGTAGATGACGCCGAACGCCCACGAGAGGCCCGCCTTCTCCTGGGAGACGGCCAGCGGTATGCGCAGGCCCTCGTCCGGCCCCGCCTCGTGCGCCACCACGCGCTCGACGCCCAGGCTTACTAGAGGGCACACCACGAGCATGACGATGCTGAAGTAGGACGGCAGCAGGTTGATGATGAGGTAGAGGAAGCCGCCGCAGGCGGTGGAGAGCGCCATGCAGCGCGCCACCGACCGCTCGTCGAGGCGCGAGACCGCGGGCATCCAGCTGAACAGCAGGCATCCCAGGCCGGCCCCCGAAAGCCCCCATGCCGCGAGGTCGAAGGCGAGCGGCAACGGCATGCCGAGCGCCGCATAGGCCGTGGGCGACACGGCGGCGATGACGCAGAATGCCGCCACGAACCCCGTCATGGCCCGTCGTGCACGGGGCGACGGCAACCCCTCGGGAGCACGCGACATCGTGAGGCAGCAGGCCCCGAAACCGATGAAGAACGCGATGCGCAGGGCCAAGTGGTACCACAGCCGGTCGATGCCGGGATCCAAGAACGAGTTGCGCATGAGCATGGCGAAGAAGCAGGCCCAGAAGAGCGCCATGCCTCCCACCATGGTGAGAAGCATGGTGGGAGATACGCTCTGACGTGGTGTTTCGCAGCTATTCAGACTTTTTTCCATAGGCGTTCGCGCGGCCCCCTCCCGCATATCGCCGAGGCCCCTCCGAAGAAACCAGACGATTTGTCGATGGCGCCCATGATAAACGGTCTCTAGGATCGTGGCAAGGAAAGGCACCGCCGCCGCCCGGGGACCCGAAAGCGGGGAACAGGACGGGGAGGCCCCTCGGGGCCACCTCCCGCAGAGAGCGGGGCGGGTGCATCCGAGACGAAAGGACGAGGAGGCAAGGTATGGCTGAGGAGTATCGAACCGTGCAGCACGACAAGCCGTTCCAGTACGAGGAAGGCGGCTACCAGGTCACGCGCGGCTGCGCATGGACGGGCCCGGGCTGCCACCTGGGCTGCGGCGTCATCATGTACCAGGATGCCGAGGGCAAGCTGGCCAAGTGCGAGGGCGACCCGGAGGACCCGTGGACGAACGGCCGCCTGTGCATGCGCTGCCTTGACGTGCCCGAGGTGACGCACCACAAGGAGCGCCTGCAGTATCCCATGAAGCGCGCCCGCGAGGACCGCGGCCTCGACAAGTGGGAGCGCATCTCCTGGGACGAGGCCTACGACCTCATCACCGACGAGTTCATGGCCATGAAGGAGAAGTACGGCGCCGAGTCCGTCATCTTCGCGCAGGGCACCGGCCGCGACATCGCCGCGTACATCACGCGCCTGTCCTGGTCGTTCGGCAGCCCGAACTACACGGGCCTGCTTTCGGGCCAGGCGTGCTACCTGCCGCGCATCGCCGGCATGGCCGCCACGACGGGCGCGCCGTGGATCCCCGACGCCGCCCAGCAGTTCCCCGAGCGCTACGACCACCCCGACTACGAGGTGCCCGAGGTCATGTTCGTGTGGGGCAACTACCCGCTGAAGTCGAACATCGAGGGCTTCTACGGCCACTGGGTCATCGACCTCATGAAGCGCGGCATGAAGCTGGTCACGGTGGACCCGAAGGTCACGTGGCTGGCGTCGAAGTCCGAGCTGCACCTGCGCGTGCGCCCCGGCACCGACGCGGCGCTGGCGCTGGGCATGATGAAGGTCATCATCGAGGAGGACCTCTACGACCACGAGTTCGTCGACAACTGGTGCTACGGCTTCGACGAGCTGGCCGAGCGCGCCAAGGAGTTCGACGTGAAGCGCGTGAGCGAGATCACGTGGGTGCCCGAGGAGAAGATCATCGCCGCCGCCCGCATGCTGGGCAACGCGAAGAACTCCACGCTGCAGTGGGGCGTGGCCGTTGACATGACCCGCGAGGCCATGCCGGCCGGTCAGGCCATCCTCGCCCTCTGGGAGATCACGGGCAACATGGAGCGTCCCGGCGGCATGATCGTGGCGCCGGAGATCCTGTCGGTGGCCGGCGGCTGGGGCCGCGAGATCCTGGGCCCGGAGCAGGAGGCCAAGCGCATCGGCATCAAGGACTACCCGCTGTACAACTTCGGGTTCGCCGTGTCGCAGCCCGACGAGACCGTGAAGACCATCGAGACGGGCGTGCCGTACGAGATCCACGGCGCTTGGCTCCAGACCACCAACCCCATTGCCTGCATGGGCGCCGACCCGCAGCGTTTGTACAAGGCTCTGAACAAGCTGGACTTCATCGTGGTGGTGGACCTGTTCAAGACGCCGACCATCGCCGCTTTGGCCGACGTGGTGCTGCCGGCCTGCACGTTCCCCGAGCGCAACGGCATCGCGTTCGTGTCTGGCGCGCAGCGCGGCTCCACCATCAACAAGGTGACGGACGTGGGCGAGTGCCGAAGCGACATGCAGATCAACCTTGAGCTCGGCAAGCGCTGGAACCCCGAGGCGTGGCCGTGGGACAACGTGGACGAGATGTTCACCGACATGCTCAAGCCCACCGACATGAGCTTCGAGGAGCTGCAGCAGGTGGCCCCGGCCTACCAGCCCATCGAGTACTACCGCTACAAGACGGGCAAGCTGCGCAAGGACGGCCAGCCCGGCTTCAACACGCCCACGGGACGCATCGAGCTGTGGAGCAACTTCTACAACCAGGCCGGCCTCGACCCGCTGCCCTACTTCGAGGAGCCCGAGCCCGGCCCCGGTTCCACTCCGGACCTCATGGACGAGTACCCGCTGGTCATGACGAGCGGCGCGCGCACCTGGGGCATGTTCCACTCCGAGCATCGCCAGATCGAGCGCATGCGCCACTACCGCCCGTGGCCCCTCATGGAGATCCATCCCGAGACGGCCGCCAAGTACGGCATCAAGGACGGCGACTGGGTGTGGATGGAGGGCCCCATGGGCCGCGCCAAGCGCAAGGCGAAGCTCACGCCCGTCATGGACCGCCGCATCGTGTCGTGCGACCACGGCTGGTGGTTCCCCGAGGGCGACCCGGAGAAGTTCTACGACGTGTTCGACCTGAACATCAACAACACGCTGCCGTGGATCCCGGGCAAGAGCGGCTTCGGCTCGAACTACAAGAGCTCTATCTGCAAGATCTACAAAGTGGAAGAGGGGGAATAGACCATGGCTAAGTACGGAATCCTGACCGATGCGCAGTGGTGCTCGGGCTGCCACAGCTGCGAGGTGGCCTGCCAGATGGAGCACGGCCTGCCCGTGGGCGAGACCGGCATCAAAGTGGTGAAGATCGGCCCGTGGGCCATCGGCGACGAGGCCGACGAGAACTGGCAGTTCAGCTATCTGCCCATCCCCACGAAGCAGTGCGACACCTGCGCCGCGCGCCGCGGTTTGGGAAAGGTGCCCACCTGCGTGCAGCACTGCCAGTCGCAGTGCTTGGAGTTCGGCTCGATCGACGAGCTGTCCCAGCGCATGGACGTGAAGCAGAAGACGCTGTTCGTGGTGGCGTAAAGGGGCTTACGCGGCGGGCCCGCCTCGTGCGGGCCCGCGGACAAGGAGCGGATATGCATTCCAAGAAGTACTACATCGTGTACGGCCTGTTCTTCTCGTTCATCGTGGCGGCGGTGCTGTGCCTGTGCCTGACCATCATGCAGGGCATGCCGCACATCGACCCCGTGTTCTACCTGATGAGCTTCGGCGTGGCGTTCGTCACCTCGTTCGTGGTCACGGCTGTGATCCCGCTGGCGCGCATCGCCGCGGCGTGCGCCGTGTACTACGACGCCAAGCCGGGCAGCGTGGCGTTCCGGCTCATCCAGAACGTGTTCTTCAGCACGCTCATCATGTTCGTGCTGGGCATCGTCATGACGGCCTTCATGACGGGCGTGGGCGAGGTGCAGACCATGAGCGCCATGACCGGGCAGATGATGGGCACGAACCTGTTCGACCGGTTCGTGAGCCTGTGCCTGCAGTTCTGGCCGACCATCGTGATCGTGGCGTTTTTGTCCGACCCGGCCGCCGGCGGTTTGGCCGGGCTGCTGGTGAAGGAGAACCCCGCCGAGGTTGCTGCTGCGGCGAAGCAGGCGCCGGCTGCCTAGGCGCTGCGGTTCGGGTTTTGATAAGGTGAGGGAGCCGGCCGCGAGCCGGCTCCCCGCGTTTGAAAGGAGCGACATGGCAGATTACGACGGCCGCGCGCTAAGCCAGAAGCTGGCGTCCCCGTCGCCTGACGAGATCGACGAGGTCATCGACGCCGTGACGGGCGCCACATGGGGCGAGCGCAACCGCATCATGGAGACGCGCTTCGCCGCGCGCCTGAACGACAACCCCGCCGCCGTTCCCGCCTTCAGCCCGCCAGGCACCCCGCTGCCCCGCGGGTGAGGGCTGAGGAGCTGCGGCAACAATGCTCGCTGAGTGGAGCTGCTATGGAGAGCGTTCTCGTAGAGTGTCAAAAGGTAGGAATCGAGAGGTTCTTGTAGAGGTGATTCCCCCGATCGCCCATTTCGGCGAACCCGCATCATGACAGGGGGACACATGACAGGGGGACACATGACAGGGGGACACATGACAGGGGGACACATGACAGGGGGACACGCATGACAGGGGGACAGGTGCCTTGTCATGCGGTCGTCTCTTCCGGGTCGAGCGCCGGTCGACCCGCGAGAAGCGGTCGGGGCAACCTATCCGGCGATAATCACCTCGGGGTTCGCGCGGTCTGCGATGGCGCGCGTCTCTATCGTCGCTCCCAGGTAGCGTTCCATGAGTTGCGCGAACTCGTCGAGCGCCGCCTCCAGGTCGGCGCGGCGCGTGGGATCGACGCACTCCATGACCAGGATGGCGTTCGCGGAATCGTCCTTGAGCGCCGAGCGCTGCCCGTCGCGCCAGTTCCAGCAGCGGCACACGGCGCCCTCGTCGTCGCGGTAGCAGAGCTCGCCGGGAAGCGTGGGATCCTCCGCGTCCTCGCCGATGGGCAAAAACGCATCGCCGCCCTCGGTCAGGCCCAAACGGAAGTCGCCGACGAACGAGTCCACGTCCTCGCCGCCCACGGGTAAGGCGTACTTCAGCGAGACGGCGTTGTAGATGTCCACCGACGGCGTGATCGAGCCCACAGGGTTGCCCTTCAGCACCCGCTTGAGCAGGTTCTCCACCGAGCAGCGCGCGCCCTTCTTCGTCTTGAACTTCTGGAACGCCTCGCGCCACACGCGCACAACCTCGTTCTCGGAGATCGTGTTGCTGGTGAGGTGCTGATCGGCGGTGGCGTTGGCTTCGCGCAGTAGCTTCGCGATGGCGGCCGCGTCCTCGGCCGGCACGTCGTTGGCCGACTTCATGCCGCGCACCACCAAGATGCCGATGGCCGCGTCGGGGAACAGCTCCCAGAACGATTCCTCCGCGATGAACTTCTGCATATCGTTTACCTTCCTCCTTACCGGCCGAGGCGTCGCGCGCCCTTGCCGCGCACCTCTTCGAGGTCGACGGCCCAGATGGCCGTGTCGTCGATCTCGCGGGCGATGCCCTCGCCGATCTTGTCCTTGTGCTCGGGCAGGTACTTCATGCACAGCGCCACCAGCACCTTGCGCATCGCGGCGCCGTCCTCCACGCGGCGCACCCGCCCGCGCGCGATGACCGAGGCGAAGCGCGTGGTGAAGAAGTCGTCCTCGTAGCAGGGCTCGACCTCGGTGGCCACCGTCACGCACGCGCGGCCGTCGCGAGCGAAGTTGTCCAGCTTGTGCCCGGCCTTGTTCGTGGTGTGGAAGCACAGCGCGCCGTCCAGCATCACGTAGGACAGCGGCACGCCGTAGGGCATCCCGTCCACGTCCACCGTGGACACGACGCAGAACTCGCCGGCTTCCAGCACCTCGAGCGCCTCGCTGGCGGACAGCTCGCGATCCTTCGCAAGCAGGGGGTAGTCGATCATGGTTCCTCTCCTTTCGCGGGCGCTTCCGCGCCTTTGCGCTCTACGGCCTTGCCGAGCACGATCTTTTCCCCATTATAGCCAACCTTCGGCGGTCCCCGCATCGTGACCCCTGTCGAGCGTCGCGCTTCGCCGGTATCCTCCTGTGCGCCCCTTGCGCTCCGCCGTATCCTCCTCCCGTTCCAGCCAACCTCCCCTTGCGTTCGAAACGGTGTGATATAAGTAGCGTGGCCCCACTCGGGGCAACGTTGAATCCCGAAAAGGAGCATGATGGAGATACCGGTTTTGAACGAAGGGCAGCTGGATAGATTCAGGCTGCACCTCATTGAGGAAGAGCGATCGCCGAACACGATCGAGAAGTATTCGAGGGACGTGCGGGCCCTGCTCGCGCACTTCCCCGGCGAGGTGGGGTTCACTAAGGAGATGATCCTCGATTATAAACAATGCTTGTTGGAGAAGTACAAAACTACCAGCGTCAACAGCATGCTGGTGGCGATAAACCAGTTCTTCCGCTTCTGCAAGCGAGAGGATTTGCGGGTAAAGCTGGTGAAGGTGCAGCGATCCACCTTCCGGGAGCACCGTCGCGAGCTTTCGCTGGTTGAGTACAAGCGGCTGGTGAGGGCTGCCCAGTTGAAGAAGAAGGAGCGCTTGAGCCTGCTGATCCAAGCCATTTGCAGCACAGGCATCCGCGTGAGCGAGCACCGCTTCATCACGGTCGAGTCGCTGCGCAAGGGTGTGGTGCGCATCGTCGGGAAAGGGAAGGAACGTACCGTGTTCCTTCCCGACAAGCTGCGCAAGATGCTGTTGGACTATTGCCGGCGCAAGGGCATCTCTTCAGGTCCCGTGTTCGTGACCCGGTACGGAAACCCCCTTAATAGGTGCAACATTTGGGCGGAGATGAAAGCGCTGTGCGCGTCCGCTGGCGTTGAGTCGACAAAGTGCTTCCCCCATAACCTGCGTCATCTTTTTGCCTTGTCTTACTATCGGCTGGAGAAGGACGTGGTGCGGCTCGCCGACATTCTAGGCCATGCCAGCATCGAGACCACGCGCATCTACACATCGACTACCGATACGGAATGCAGGCGCTCCTTGGAAAGATTGAGTCTGCTCGCATGAAGCACTGCATAATGAGCATTATGTAGTGGAACAATATTTGCAAATGATTCTACTTTCCCTGGTTGATTGAATTCTCGTAAGTTAACGTTTATGCAGATCAGATGGCTGTTTACCTCTACCTTTTCAATTTCGAGGTCGCGGCGTTCCGTCTATTACCTGCACTTTTTCAATCGACCGCCTT
>NZ_JAIUDM010000010.1:0-109919 GCF_030418435.1 Gordonibacter sp. RACS_AR49
GGCGGCCGCGGCTGCCTTCGGCGCCCGGGCGCCGCGGTGCGCCGCGAGCTCCAGCGCGAACGGCAGCACCAGGCCCACTCCCACGAACCCGAGCCAGAACGGCACGGCGTAGGCGCCGGACACGAGGCTCGCCACCGAGGCGGCGCCGGCGGCGGCGCCCGATCCCGACGTGCCGGCCGTCACGCCCAGCAGCACCGCCACCAGCACCAGCTCGAGCACCGGCAGGACAAGCCCGGCCTTGGAGAGCAGCGGCAGCGCCCCGGCCTCCTCGGGGGCCGCGAGGCGCGTGGCCAGCAGCACCGCGGCGATGCCCGTCGAGGCGGCCGACACCACGAACAGCACCGGCAGCACGGCCATGTTCCACAGCGGGAACGCGAGGCCCGCGTCGCCCAGCAGCACGCCGGTGTAGGCGGCCACGCACACGGCCAGCACCATGCCTGCGATGTCGAGCGCCTTCGGGGTGCGCTTCTTCACCAGCAGCAGCACCAAGTCGACGATGCTCACCGCCAAGAACACGCTCAAGATGATGACGCCCCAGGCCATGACGGAGTTCAGGTTGGACACCAGCATGAAGAAGCGCAACGGGTTGGCGAACCCGGCCTTCGCGTCGATCACCAGCACGAGCGTGCCCACGGCCACGGCCACCGGCGCGATGATGAACGCGATCCTCTTCATGCGCGCCGCCGGCTTCTTCGCCCAGTTCGTAAGCGCGCCTAAGACGAACGCCCCCGCGCCCAAACCGGCCAGGAACAGGTAAATTGCTATGAATGCATCCCAAACCATCTCGATCACCCCTCGTACGGCTTCATGACGTTGCCGCCGCGGTGGATGGCGGACGCGACCGGCATGGCCTCGGTTTCCTTGAGTCCGATATAGTACAGCGAGGGGTTGAGCCCCAGGTCCTCGTACAGGACGTCGCCGCCGTCCGCCTCGGCCAGGCGCTTCGCGATGTCGCTCTCCGGGTCGTTCAGGTCGCCGAAGGTGCGGGCGTAGCCCACGCACGTGCCCACGCAGGCCGGCAGCAGGCCGACGCTCGTGCGGTGGTGGCAGAACGTGCACTTCTGCACCTCGCCGGACTCCACCTGGTAGCGCACCTGGTACGGGCACGCCGCCATGCAGTACTTGCACCCTATGCACTTGTCCTGGTCGATCTGCACCGTGCCGTCCTCGGCGCGGTAGCTCGCGCCCGTGGGGCACACCTGCACGCAGGGCGCGTCGGCGCAGTGGTTGCACTGCTTGGGAACGTTCGCCCGGGCGATGCGCCCGTCGGGCCGCTCCACGTCGAAGCTCTCGATCCAGGTGTTGAACGCGCCCAGGGGCACGTCGTTCTCGCGCTTGCAGGCCACGGTGCACGCGTTGCAGCCGATGCACAGGGATAGGTCAATCAGCATGCCAAGCTTTCTCTCACTCATGATCGCTTACCCCCTTCATGCCTTCTCGATTTTGAACATGCCGCCGCAACGGCCGGGCGAGGCCGCGTCGTTCTCCGCGATGATGCTGATGACGTCGTCGCCGGTGACGCCCGTGACCGTGGGATCGAGCATCTGGTGGATGCGCACGCCCGCGGCGATGGCCGGGTCGCCCTTGGTGGTTTGGCCGTCCACCTCGATATCCTGGGCGCCGTAGTTCTGGTGCTCGTAGCCGAACGCGAGCGCGAACGCGCCTTTCGTCTGTCCGGCGCGCACCATGGCGATGCCCTCGCTCACGTCGCCGAGCGGCGTGATGGCGCGCACCTTGTCGCCGTCCTTGATGCCCAGCTCGGCCGCGTCCTCACGGTTGAGCTCGATGTAGTTGTGGCTGCAGAGGTCGCGCATGACCGGGCTGTTCGACAGCATGGAGATGGAGCGGAAGCGCGGCTTGTGCTCCGAGGCGCCGAACGGGTACTCCTCGCGCGAGAAGTGGTCCTCCATGGGAGAGAGGTCGGTGAACGTCTCGGGGTTGTAGCGCAGCGTGCCGGGCAGCTGCTTGCCCGAGTAGCAGTTCTTGTTCGTCGCGCGCTTCTCGCTGTAGAAATATGCCTGGTTCTCGTCCTTGTACCCGCGGCTGCGACGGCCGTCGGCGTCGTGCACGTAGGACATGGGCCAGTAGCGCCCGCCGCGCGACAGCACGTTCTGCACCTTGGGCCACTCCTCGTCGGACACGGCCGCCTTGAAGCTGTCGGGCAGCTCGTCGAGGCCCTGGAGCTGCGCTTCCCGTGCGTCGATGTCGGCCACCGGCTCCTCGGCGTAGGCCAGGTTCGCAACCGCCTTCAGATAGAAGTCGGCGGCGTCGCGCAGCGGCCACGCCTTGCCATCCACGTCCTTGATGGCGCCCTCGCCCCATCCGGGCAGCCCGCACGCCTCGGCCACGTCGGCCAGGAAGGTTTCCCAGCTGGCATGGCGGCCGTCGTCCAGCTTCATGCTCTCCGGCTCCTTCACCTGCCAGCGCACGGTGGTGCCGTAGCCGGTGAACGTGGTGCCCGTAGTAGGCAGGCCGAAGCTCTCGTAGGGGGTGACGTCGGGCACGATGTAGTCGGCGTACTGGGCGTGCTCGCCCACGAACACGTCGCACACGATATGCAGCGGCAGCACCTCGGGGTCGCACAGGCGCTCCACGACCTCGTCGCGCATGGCGCCCGGCGTGGCCTGGATCGTGTTGCACATGAAGGAGGTGAGTATCTTAGCCTGGTAGGGATACTTGTTCACGATGGAGAGCAGCGCCTGGCTGTCAGAGGCCGCGCCGTTGGCGAACCAGGGCATGAGCGGCTTGGGGTCCTTCTCGCCGGCCGCCACGCGGTTCTTGTACTCGTCGGTCTTCTCCCAGGCCTTCACCGTGCGCGAGATGTAGCACGCGTTCTTCGTGGAGACGTCGGGCTTGCCCTCGATGGCGCCCAGCTTGTAGCGCGCTCCGTTGCCGGCAGTGGCGGGAGCCGGGCTGTTGGGCGCGTTGCCGCCGATCATCTGGTTCGCACCCACGATGGCATGGAGCACCGCGGCGCCCATGACCGTGTCGATGCCGTTGACCGAGGCGGCCGAGCCGCCCTTGTGGCAGATGCCCACGCGGGTGCCGTGAGAGGTGTACTCCTTGGCAATGCGCTCCAGGTCCTCCACGGGCACGCCGGTGATCTCGGCGTACTCGTCCATGGTGTACTCGTTCACCGTCTCCGTGAGGAGCGAGAAGCCCGTGCGCACCTTCACGCCGTTCACCTCGCCCTCGTACTCGAGCGTGCCCTTGCTGCACGCGGAGTGCAGCGCCGGCTGCCCGGTGGCGGCGTCGATGACCACGTACTGCTCGACGGCCTTGCCGTCCTTGTCCTTCTCCTCGGGCGCATCGATGCCGGCGTCGGCCGCGCGCATGAGCTTGCGGTAGTTCGGATGGTTCTCGTCGACGATGACCAGGTACGTGGCGTTCGTATAGGCGCCGTACCCTCCCTCGACAGCCGCCTTCTGGGTGGTGAAGGAGATGGCGTCGGCGTTGTAGGTCTTGTCGGCGATGATCTTCTGCACGAGCGCAGCGCAGAACGCAGCGTTCGTTGCGGGCTTGATGGGGATCCAGTTGATGCCCGGGATGGTGGGCGTCACGGAACCGTTGGCGAGCGTGCAGTCGAGCACGTCGATCTTGAGCTTCCCGGCTGCGAGGTTCTTGAGCGTGCGCTTGCCGGAGCTCTGGAAGTTGATCATGCTGCCGCCTGGGAAGGCGCCCAGCCAGATTGCGTACTCGGCCTCCTCCGGCTCGGGGGTGAGGCCGTTCTTACCTGCTTGTGCCAGCGAACTCGCTGAATTGGCGACCGCTCAACTGCTGGCGTGCCCGTAGGCGTTGATCGTGCCGAACGTCGAGGCGAAGCGGCTGGAGAAGTTGCCGCGGCCGTCCGAGCGGCTGCCCAGCATAACCAGCTGGTTGGACACGGGGCCGAGGCCCGGCTCGTCGGGGTTCATCGGCGTTTTCGTGTCATGCAGCTCTTTGAAGCCCATGATCTCGCGGTCCTCGCCGATCTCG
Organism: Gordonibacter sp. RACS_AR49; assembly: GCF_030418435.1. Classification (NCBI taxonomy): domain Bacteria; kingdom Bacillati; phylum Actinomycetota; class Coriobacteriia; order Eggerthellales; family Eggerthellaceae; genus Gordonibacter; species Gordonibacter sp. RACS_AR49. The sequence continues at coordinate 3,976 of NZ_JAIUDM010000010.1, forward strand.
GCGAACAGCTTGCCGCCCTCCGTGACCTCCTTGATGAGCTGGTCCCAGCCGATGGCCTTCCACTTGCCCTCGCCGCGCTTGCCGGCGCGCTTGAGCGGCACGGTGATGCGGTCGGGCTGGGTATAGCCGTCCAACGTGCCGTTGCCGCGGCCGCATACGGTGCCGCGCAGCTGGTTGCCCTTGCCGTTGGCGTAGCTCAAGGACTGGTACGCCTCGGTGAGGGGCGCCTCGAAGTCCAGGAACGGGTACGCGTCGGCGGGGTTGTAGGGGTTGCCGCCCACGCCCAGCACGCTGCCCGTCTCGCGGTCGAGCTTCACGCGGTTGCCGCACGAGCAGTAGCACCCCACGCAGCCCGAATAGCGCACGACCACGTCCTCGTTGACGGTCACGTCCCCGGTCTTCGGGTCGACGCTCGCCTCGACGGGCTTGCCCTTGCCCGGCGCCGGGAACGCCGACTCGGCCGCGACGGCCGCGGTCGGCTGGCCGCCGAGCGCGGCGCCGGCTACCGACAGCGCGCCCAGGGCGCCCATCGCGCCGACGAACGTGCGTCGGTCGATGCTCTTTCCCATACTCTCCTCCTCCTTATGCCAGAGAACGAACACAACAGCCTTCGAGTCTAGGCGGGAGGGCGGCGCGCTTCATCACCTGATCGAGGCGTTTTGGCGGGACAATCCCGCATAAACCCCTCACCTGATCCAGGTGAAGTTTGCATTTTACCTGTTCATACTCTAGTTAGGTGGAGTGGCAGTCGGTAGGTTGCACGCAGGGCGCAGGCGCACCTATACTATAATCAGCCGCTGGGAGGTGAGGGCGTTTGAGAGAGTACTATCGGCGGAACCTTCCGCTGTACCGGCGCGAGACCATCGGCTTCGCGCTTTTTCTGGGATGGGTGTTCTGCACGCTGTTCGGCTGCGGGCTGGCCACCCACGATGCCGCCATCGACGGCACGCTGACGAACTACAACCTGGAGCGCATCTGGATGGTGAGCGGCCTGTTCGAGGGACTCGGCGGGCTGGGCGGCATCGTGGCGGCGAGGTTCGCGGCCGATCCCGCGCGGTTCGTGCGGCGGCGCGCCTTCGGGGCCATGGCTCTTGCATGCGCCGTGGCCGGCAACGTGCTCACCTGGCTCGCCTGGACCGACCGCTTCGGCGCCGTGTGGGCATTCCACGTGCCGGGCGGCGCTCTCACGGGCATCGCCGTGGCGCTGTTCGCCATGCTGTGGAGCGACCGCCTGGGATCCTACGACGAGGCGCACGTCGAATTCGCCATACCCCTCTCGTTCACGGTGGCCTTCGCGCTGTACTTCGTGTTGCTGCTGACGAAGCGGGGGTCCATCCCCTTCCTCGTGCTGTTGCTGGCCATGATAGCCCTCTCGTTCTGGCTCGCCTGCCGCCACGGCGGCGAGGGACGCCCTCCTGCCGCCGCGTCGCGGCCGGGGCCGCGCACGCACCGCGGGCTGCTGTCGTTCGGCGTGCTCGCATGCGTGTCGTGGGTGCAGGTGGCGTTCTTCCGCGTGGTGGCCACGCCGGAGATCATGGGCGACCGCATCGCCCACTTCCTCATACCGTTCACGTGCGCCTGCGTGCTTTCCCTGGTCATGTTGGCGCTCTGCCTGCGCTTGTCGCGCTACCTGAACATATCGCTCGCCTACCGGTGGAGCCTGCCGCTGTTCATGTTGAGCTACGTGCCCATCTTCATCGACTACGGCAACCCCACGCTGCGCCTCGCCGCCTACGCCATCAACTTCCTCGGCATGTTCGGCGTGCAGTTCGGCTGCTGGCTCGGCGCGTGCAAGTACCTGCGGCGCACCGGCTCGCCTGCGCTCACCGTGTTCGGCGTGTACGCGCTCGGGGAGGGGCTCGGCGTCTTCGCAGGCTGCCTCGTGGGGCTCTACGCCGTGCTGTCGCTTGACGTGAAGGGACTCATGGTGTTGTCATCGGTGCTGCTCACGGCCGTGGCGTTCGCCATCATGGTCACGGGCTTCAACCCGCAGTGGGTGTTCAACCGCACCCGCGACCGCAGCGAGCGGGACACGCCGGGCAGGCCGGGCGCGAACGGCGGCGGGCCCGACCTGGACGCCCTGTTCGAGCAGGAGGCCCGCGCGCTCCAGGCGACCTTCGACCTGACGAGCCGCGAGACGGATGTGGCGGCGCTGCTGTTGGCGGGCCGCAGCCGTCCATACATCCGCGACGAGCTCACCGTGTCCATCAACACGGTGAGCTCGCATGTGCGCAGCATCTTCTCCAAATGCGGCGTGCACTCCCAGCAGGAGCTCATCGACCTCGCCCGCAAGGGCGCCGGTACGACCTGCGAGAAGGTGTAGCGGCGTTCCGCGTGCACTACGGCGAAAGGGGCCGGAGGGCGCATGCCCGGCGCGTCTTGTTGCACTTTTGTTGTTGAGTAGCGGTTACGCTGGTTCGATGGTATAAACCAATCGAACCAGGAGGCTTCCGTGAGAAGAACGCTCTTTGTGCGGCTCGCCTGCTGCGCTGTCGCCTGTGCGCTGGCGATGGGCCTCGTCCCCGCCGTCGCCTTTGCCAACGAGGCGCCGGCCGAGCGCGGCGTCGTCGAGCTATTCGCCGACAAGGCCGCCGAGGCGTCAGCGCGCTACGCGGCCACCGGCAACCGCGACGACCTGCACGACGCCTCGGCCTACGAAAGCGGCGCGGATAGCGTCGCGGCGCTCGCGAACAAGGCGTTTCCCAAGACGTACGACTTGCGCGACGAAGGCGTGGTCACGCCCGTGAAATCCCAGAACCCCTGGGGCACGTGCTGGAGCTTCGGCGCCATCGCCGCCTGCGAGACCAGCATCATGTCGGATTTGGGCTGGACCGTGGACGCCGGCCAGACGGTGGATCTCTCCGAACTGCAGGTAGCTTGGTTCGCCTACCGGCCTCTGCCCGACGGATCTGGATCGCAAGCGGGCGAAGGCCGGCACTCGACCGATCCCAACCCCAACGCCATACTCGATCTGGGGGCTATGCCGTACACGGTCACCTCGGTGCTGTCCTCCGGCATCGGCCCTGTAGCGGAGTCCGATGCTCCCTATCGCAACAAAGAGGGCATCATCGCGAAAGACCAGTCCGGCAACCCGGTATGCTACGCGCCTGTGGGCGATTGGTCGGTCGACGAGCGCCTGCGGTTCCGTCAGGCCGTCGAGCTGGAGGAAAGCTCCGTCTTACCCTCTCCCGCGGGCAAGGACGAGGATGGATCGTATCACTACCAGCAAGCCGGCACCGACGCCATCAAGGAGAATCTCCTCGCCGGCCGCGCCGTCGAGATCGGCTTCGCGGCCGACACTTCGCGCCCCGGCCAGACCGGCCCCGCGAAGTACATCAACACCGATACGTGGGCGCACTACACCTACGACGAGGACGCCGAAGTCACCCATGCGGTGGCCATCGTCGGCTGGGACGACTCCTACTCCAAGGACAACTTTCTTGAAGGCCACCGACCCGAACGCGACGGCGCCTGGATCGTGAAGAACAGCTGGGGCTCCGTCACCGAGGAGTTCCCGAACAAGTTCGCGTGGGGAGAGAACGGCGAGGGGTACTTCCACCTCTCCTACGAGGACAAGAGCCTCTCCCTGCCCGAGTCGTTCGACTTCTACACCGAAACCTACGGTCAAACCGCCGACTACTACCTCATCAACCAATACGACTATCTGCCATCCGACGGCGTGACCTCCGTGCAGAAGAACAAAGAGGCCGCGATGGCGAACGTGTTCGAGGCCGAGGAGGGCCAGCGCGTGCGCTCGCTTTCCTGCGAGACGTCGAAGCCGAACACCACGGCGACCTACGAGCTGTACCGGCTGCGCGATGGGTTCGCGAACCCGCGCGACGGCGAGCTGCTGGCCGCCGCGACCAAGACCTATGAATACGGCGGCTACCACCGCATCGAGCTGGACGAAGGCTTCCCGATGGAGCAAGGAGAGCGCTTCTCGGTCGTGGTGACCGAGCGCTGCGGCGACGCCTACGAGGTGCTCACCGACAAGGCGGTCAACAAGAACGGCATGGTGGAAGGCGATACCATCTACTCCATCGGTGTGGTGAACCCTGGCGAGAGCTATCTTCTTGAGAATGGCGAGTGGTCTGATTGGTCCGATGACGTCGCGGCTATCAAGGAGGCAGCCGCCGCGACCCCGGAGGGCGACATCTTCGATTACGACAACTTCGCGATCAAGGCTTATTCCGATCCTATGGGCGCTCCGCCCATCCACGAGGCGACGAGCGTGCCCGATCTAGCCGGACTGACCGAGACCGATGCCTTGGCCGCCCTCGAGCGGGCCGGGCTGCGCGGAGAGGCCGGCGAAGCCGAGCACTCCGACGTGGTCGAAGCCGGGCGCGTCGCGCGCCAGGACACCGAGGCTGGCACGGAAGTGGACCGGGGCTACCTCGTGACCTACTTCCTGTCGCTCGGCAAAGATCCCGCGACCGTCGTGCCCGACAAGCCAGACAAGCCCGCAAGCGACGGGGAGCCGAGCGACGCCGCACCCAACCCGAAGCGCCTCGTGCCCACCGGCGACGATGCGATACCGGCCACCGCGGGGCTGGCGACCGTCGCTGCGCTGGGCGCGTGCATCGCGGCAGCAGCCTTCGCAGCGCGTCGCCGAAAGCGACGAAACGAGCCTTTGCGCTAACCGCCGAGGCATGCGCGCGAACGCACCGCGCGCATGCTGCTACAATGATTATCGGCCCCTCCTGGCGGGGACCGATAATCTCTTGCAAGGGAAACGACATGCACCAATTTAACATCGCGCTCGATCTGTACAGCGCCCTCCTGTGCCTGGTGCTAGGAACCTACGTGCTGATCAGCGGCGATCGACGAGACCGCGCGAACCTGTGCTTCGTCGGAATCTGCGCCTGCAACGCCGTCATGGCGCTCGGCGACCTTGCGGCGTGGGCGCTTTCGGCGCCGCTCGATCCTGCGGGACATGCGATCATGCTCGCGGGCACCTTCGCGTTCTACGCCGCCCCCGCTCCCCTTTTCATATGCTTCACCGGCTACATCGTCGCCTTCCTCTCCAAGCGGGCCCCCGTCCGGCGCGGCTATTTCCGCCTGTCGGTCGTCCTCTTCTCGCTCTACATGGTCGGATGCGTCGTCTCCCTGTTCAACGGCATGTTCTTCTCGGTGGACCCCGCAACCGGCTACGCGCGCGGCCCGCTGTTCTGGCTGGCCCAGGTAGTTCCCGTCATTCTGCATCTACGCAACGCCGCCATCGTGGTGCGCTACCGCGCCCGCCTCGAGCGCAAGGAGCTGCTGGGCTTCGCGAGCTACATCGCGCTGCCCATCGTCGCGGAGGCGATCCAGGTGGCCTTCTTCGGCATCGCGCTCATGAACACCGCTGTGGCCTTCGCCATCCTGCTGGTGTTCCTAAGCATCCAGTCCGAGCGCAAGGCGCTGCTGGCCCAGCGCGAGCAGGAGCTGGCCGAGGCGCGCTCTGACATCATGCTGAGCCAGATCCAGCCGCACTTCCTGTACAACACGCTGGCCGCCATCCGCGAGCTGTGCGCGAGCGACCCTGGCGAGGCGGCGCGCGCGGTGGGCGACTTCTCGATGTTCCTGCGCGAGAACATGGCCTCGCTCACTAGCAGGGAGCCCATCGCCTTCGAGCGGGAGCTGCGCCACACGATGACCTACCTCAATCTGGAGCAGCGCCGGTTCGGGACGAGGCTGCACGTGGAGTTCGACGTCGCCCATCGCGATTTCGAGCTGCCGCCGCTCACCGTGCAGGCGCTCGCCGAGAACGCCGTGCGCCACGGCGTGTCTGCGCGCGAGGAGGGTGGGCGCGTGCGCGTCTCGTCCTACGACGACGGCGAGAACAGCGTGGTAGAGGTGAGCGATGACGGCGTGGGATTCGCCGAGAACGCATCCACGAGCGGCGACGGGCGCGTCCACGTGGGCATCCAGAACGTTCGCGTGCGGCTGGCCGAGGGATGCCGGGGCACGCTCGAAGTGGAGAGCGCGCCAGGCGCGGGCACGTCGGCCACCATCCGCATCCCGCACGCGCAAGACGACCGGAAAGGAGCACGGCCGTGAACATGATCATCGTCGACGACGAGCCCCTCGCGCTCAAAGACCTCGTGCGCGCCCTGCGAGTCGTGCGGCCCGGCTGCGATCCAGCCGAGTTCCCCACGCCGCGCGCCGCGCTCGCCCACGCGAAGGGCAATCCGGTTGACGTGGCGTTCCTCGACATCGAGATGCCGGGCATGAGCGGCCTCACTCTGGCGAAGAAGCTCAAAGACCTGCAGCCCGAGGCGCGCATCGTGTTCGTGACCAGCTACGAGCAGTACGCGGTGGACGCCTTCGCCCTGCACGCCACCGGCTACCTGCTCAAACCGGTGCAGGAAAGCGAGCTCGAGCGGGAGCTGACCTTCATCTACGAGCAACGCCCCCGAAACGAGCGCGGTCGCATGCGCGTCCAGACCTTCGGCGGGTTCGCCGCGTTCGTCGACGAGGCGCCGCTCGCCTTCAAGCGCTCGAAGACCAAGGAGCTGCTGGCGCTGTTGGTGGACCGGCGCGGTGCGGGCGTGACCGCGCGCGAAGCCTGCGCGGTGCTGTGGGAGGACGAGCCCTGCACCGCCTCGCAGCGCAGCTACTATCAATCGCTCGTAGCCGACCTGCGCTCCACGCTCGCGGCGGCCGGCGCGGGCAGCGTCCTCGCGAAGACATGGAACAGCCTGGCCATCGACCCAAGCGCCATCGATTGCGACAGCTACCGCTTCCTCGACGGCGACCCCGCGGCCGTCAATGCCTACTGCGGCGCCTACCTGCCCTCGTACTCGTGGGCGGAGTTCTCGGCGGGGGCGTTCCACCCGCACCTGCGGTGAGCCCCCGCCCTGCGGGCGAACAGCGGAGGCAAAGGCGCGGTCGTGCGGCAGCACCTCGTCGGGCTCCGCTTCCAGTCCAGCCGAGGGAACGGAGCCCGTCGCCGACGCGAAGGAGCTGGCCGCCACAGGCGATAGCTCCGCAGCGTTCGTCTCCGCCGCATCCGCCGCTGCAGCGCTCGCCTGCGCTGGGGGCGCTTGCCTCATCGCAAGGCGCCCGCGCAATGGGCGGCTTGAGCATCGGTAGAGGCTTCGCAACAGGTTCCCCATCGAAAGGAGGTTGATGGCTTTTTCGATGGGGAGGGTCGCGCCGCTCCCTCCCTCCTCGGTGCCGGCCGTCGCACCCCTTGTTGTACTTTTGTTGCTTTGCCCTGGTTATGGTGTTTTCCGTGCAGAATAATACTGCGAGAAAGGATGCACCATGAAAGAGCTTCCCAGTTTGGCCAAGGCGGGATACTTCCTCATCGGACTGTTCGGCGGATTCCCCGGAGTCCTGCTGCTGTGGTTCGTCGGAAAGGACGGTTGGGGCTGGAGCGAGGGCGGCAAGAAGTTCGCTTGGATCGGCTGCCTGTTCTTCGTGATCCTGGCAGCCATCATGACAGCCACGGGTGGGCTGTTGGCCATTCTGGCTGCGCTGACCGGCAACGCGACCGTGACCGTTTCGTAGGGGACACGACGCGCATCGCTTCCGGCGCAGGCGATGCGCCGAGGGCGCCCAGGTCGGCAGCAGCGACACTCTCGCGAAGGCGGATGTCGGCCAAGCTGGCATTGGCAGCGCCCTCGCGAAGGCGGGCGACGACGCCCTCCCGTCCGTCCTGCTCGCCCTCGGCGCCACGGCGCGCGCCGCAGGCGCGCTTGAGCCTGCATCTGCGAAGCGCCGCCCGGAGCGGTAGCCACCGCAGGCGGGCAGAACCTTCCCCCGCCCCGCTTCTCACTCCCACCCCGTGGGGAGCCCGAGCCGCCGTCTGAGGTGCAGCTTGCGCGCATGGAGGTCATCGATGCGAAACTGCGAGCGTTTGCCGAGATGCCGCCGGATCGTGCGGGCGATCGTCTCGGTCGCCGCGGGACTGTCGAGCTCGTCGTTGGTGACGCCGACCACCGTCCATCCCATGGCCATGAGGGCATTCGTCCTGCGAGAGTCCCGCAGCCGACTCGCCTCGCCCTCATGCGCGAAGCGGCTCTGGTACTCCACGTCGAGCTTGGCCTCCGGCCAGCACAGGTCGCACCGAAAGCTCGACCTCCCCGCGATGGCCCGCGCCGCCGGGCTCGCGCGCACCACGAAGTTCATGCGAGGGATGCCCAGGCCCTCGCCGCCCTGGCGCAACGGAAGGCCCAGCACGAGCGCCTGCTTCGTCTCGCGCGGCGAGGCAGAGCGGTCCGCCGCGTAGCGCAGGACGCGGCCGAGCTTGCCTGCGCCGGCGAGCGAGGGGTTGCGCGCGACGAAGGCGCGCAGGTCGTCCACGCAGGCGAGCGGGGGCACGTCGTAGGCCGACCCGACACCCGTGCGCCGCGTCTGGTACGTTCCGCACGCCTCGTACACCAGCTCGAGCAGGGCGATCGGGCTCTTCTCGTCCACAGCGATCTGAACGAGGGCGAGGGCGGCGCCCGCCGAGAACGCACCCTCCGCCAGACGGCAAAACTCCCTGCCCGCCAGAGGCGCCGCGCACACATGCTCGCGGCAATCGGGCGCCAAGCGTCGGTGCGCGGCCGTGCCCACGAGAACATGGACGGGCTGGTCGATGCGGACGCCGTGATGAGCCGCCCTCAGACGCTCGACGATCTCGGCAAGCTCCGCCGTGCTCGGCGCACGGTCCGGCAGCGCACGCGAGGGACCTTGCAGCGGCGCGCGCTTGGTCGGACTCGACGTCCGCAGCAGCTGGAGCGATGTTCGATGACTGAAATAGACCCGTGTGCCCGCCATAGGCGCACTACCCCCTCCAAACGCCCTGTTCTGAGGAGGATCTTGCAGGCGTGGCGAGGGAAACGAGGGCATCGCCGCTTCCGCATGGGCGGCCTCCATAGAAGGGGCGCGCCTGCACTGGCTCTTTGATGCGCTCATCATACCACGCGAAATCATGCGTTCATCATACCGCTTGAAAAACGGACGCACGAGTCACCGTTTTGGCCGCTGTGAAGCTTTCGCACGCCTTCCACGGCTATCTCGCGACACTGCACACTCGTCATGGGGAAAGAGCGCTCGCTCGACCTGCGGTTTCTTCGAGAGCACATTCAAGCATCAGCTCGAGAGTCCCGGCCGGGCTTCACAGCGGCCAAAACCGTGACTTCGGAGCCCCGAAAAAGCGAAGGACCGCACCGGACGTGCCCGGTGCGGTCCTTCGGCTGCTTGCAGACGGGTTACTCGACGATCGCGCCGTCCTCGAGGGTGGCGTAGCCGCCCACGTAGACATCGGTGGCGCGACCCGTGAGCTCGGTGCCGATGAAGCCCGAGTTCACGGCCTTCGAGAGGAAGTCGGCCGCGTCCACCGTCCAGGCGGCGTCCGGGTCGATGACCGTGAGGTCCGCCGTCGCGCCCGGCTCGAGGGCCACGCGCTCGACGCGCAGGATCTCGCGGGGCTTCGCGGCCATGAGCTCGATGGCGCGCTCCCAGCTGATGATGCCGGGCGCGACCAGGTTCGTGATGACGAGCGCGAGCGACGTCTCCAGGCCGATCATGCCGAAGGGCGCCAGCTCGAACTCGGCGTTCTTCTCGAAGTCGTTGTGCGGCGCGTGGTCGGTGACGATGGCGTCCACCGTGCCGTCCTTCACGCCCTCGACGAGCGCGGCGGCGTCGTCGGCCGTGCGCAGCGGCGGGTTCACCTTGAGGAAGGTGTTGTAGTCGTCGCCGATGGCGTCCTCGGTGAGGAACAGGTGGTGCGGCGTGACCTCGCAGGTGACTGCTAGGCCCTCGGCCTTCGCAGCGCGCACGAGCTCGAGCCCGCGGGCGGTGGTGAGGTGCTGCACGTGCAGCGGGCAGCCCGTGAGGCGGCAGATGGCGATGTCGCGGGCGATCTGGATCTCCTCGCCCTCCGCCGGCCAGCCCAGCATCCCGAGGCGCGTGGACACGACGCCTTCGTTCACCTGGCCGGCGCCGACGAGGTCCTCGTCCTGGCAGTGGCTCATCACCACGCGGTCGAACTGCGCGGCGTAGTCCATGACGCGGCGCATCATGCCCGCGCCCTGCACGCCGCGGCCGTCGTCGGTGAAGGCGACGGCGCCGTGGGCCACCATGTCGCCCATCTCGGACAGCGTGTCGCCCGCGAGGCCCTGCGAGCAGGAGCCGGCCACGTGCACGCGGCACTTGCCGACGGCCGCGGCACGGGCCTTGACGTACTCGACGCCCACCGCGTTGTCGATGACGGGCTTCGTGTTCGGCATGCAGCACACCGCCGTGAAGCCGCCGTGGGCCGCGGCGCGCGTGCCGGACGCGATGTCTTCCTTCGTCTCGTAGCCGGGCTCGCGCAGGTGCACGTGGATGTCCACGAGGCCGGGGACGACGATCTTGCCGCCCAGGTCGCGCTCGACGCCCTTCTCCATCGCGAGGTTCTGGCCGATCTCGACGACACGTCCGTCGCGCACGAGGATGTCGGCCGTTTCGTTCAGACCGACCTGCGGGTCGATCACGTGGGCGTTCTTAAGCAGTAAGGCCATCTTCGCTCCCTCCCAGAAGAAGATACATTTCCGCCATGCGCGTGAGGATGCCGGCGTAGACTTGATCGAGAATGACCGAACGCTTCGGATGGTCGGCCATGTAGCTGTCCAGCTCGACGCCGCGGTTGATGGGGCCGGGATGGCAGATGAGGGCGTCGGGCTTCATGAGGGGCTCGCGCTCCTTCGTGAGGCCGTACAGCATGTTGTACTCGCGCAGCGACGGGTACGGCGCGCCTTCGAGGCGCTCGCGCTGGATGCGCAGCATGTACACCACGTCCAGGTCGGGCAGCACCTCGTCGAGCTTCGTGGTGACGTGGTCGGCGCCGAGGATGTCGGGACGCGCCGGCAGCAGCGTCGGCGGGGCAACCACCGTCACCTCGCAGCCCATGATCTTGAGCGCGGGGATGAGCGAGCCGCACACGCGGGAGTGGCCGATGTCGCCCACGACGCCCACCTTGAGGCCGGCCAGGTCGCCCTTGACCTCCCAGATGGAGTACAGGTCCAACAGCGCCTGCGTCGGATGCTGGTGCTTGCCGTCGCCCGCGTCGATGACGTGCGCGCCGGAGACGTCGGCGATCTTGCGGGGCACGCCCGCGTGCTTGTCGCGGACGATGATCATGTCGATCTTGTAGGCGCACAGCGTCTCCACCGTGTCCACGAGGCTCTCGCCCTTCACCGTGGAGGTGGAGCTGCCGCCGAAGTTCAGGCTGTTGGCGGAGAGGCGCTTCTCGGCGATCTCGAACGAGGAGCGCGTGCGGGTGGACGGCTCGTTGAACATGTTCACGACCGTGACGCCCTTGAGCGTGGGGACCTGCTTGATGCGGCGCTCGTTGACTTCCTTGAAGCGCGTGGCCGTCTCGAGGACGGTCATGATATCCTCGGCGGAGTACTCCGTGATATCGATCAGATGCTTGTGATTGAAGGCCATGCCCTATTCACCTCCCAGCGGTGCCGAACCCGCGCGGGAGCCCGGTGCGATTTCCAGAATCTCGACCTCGGACTTGCCGTCCGTCTCCTCCAGGAAGAGGCGCACGTTCTCGTCCGCCGAGGACGGCACGTTCTTGCCCACGAAGTCGGCGCGGATGGGCAGCTGACGGTGCCCGCGGTCCACCAGCACGGCCAGCTGCACCGTGGCCGGGCGGCCGATGTCCATGAGCGCGTCGAGTGCGGCGCGGATGGTGCGGCCCGTGTACAGCACGTCGTCCACGAGGACGATGTCCTTGCCGTCGAGATCGAAGAAGATGTCGGTGGAGTGCACCTCGGGAGCGAGATGCGTCGCGAAGTCGTCGCGGTAGAAGCTGATGTCGAGCTTGCCGAGCGGCACCTTCGTGCCCTCGATCTGCTCGATCTTCTCGGCCAGGCGCTTGGCGAGCAGGTCGCCGCGCGTCACGATGCCGACGAGCGCGATGTTGTCCGCGCCCTTGTTCGCCTCGAGGATCTGATGCGCAATGCGCGTCAACGACCGCTCGATCTCGTCCGCGTCCATGCAGACGGTCTTGACTGTGCCGGTGTCGGTCATGCACCCACCCCTTCCGTTCGGGATGGTACAGGCGACCCTGCCCCGCCGGCCGGTTCGCGCCTTCGCGCTCCCCCGCCTCGCAGGCGCCTGTCGCCGGACATGAAAAAAGCCTCCGCGACAGACAAAGGCTTCGACTCCGCGCGCTCTTTTCCGGGCGAGCGCTTGGTGGCTGTTACCTTGTCGGTCTCTCTGTACCGCTTTTAAAGGACTGCTCGCAGTATATGCGGTTTACCCGCGATATGTAACCCCTTTTATGCAGAAATTTACGAGAACGTGCATAATCGAGTTTCCGGTTGCAGCGCGAACGGCGGCTCGCGCGAGCCGCCGTTCAGATGGCACACCTGATGTTCGAAGCGCTTCTACGCGAGCTTGCGGCGCAACGCGAAGGCCACGACTCCGGCGGCGGCCAGCATGCCGAAAGAGGCGCCCGCCACCGCACCGGCGCCCATGCCGGTCTTCGGCGAGGTCGCGCCCGTGTCGGTGCCGGACGGCAGCGCGGCTGGGTCGTCGACGGCCGGTTCGTCCGTATCCACCTTCGAGGGAACGAGCGTCATGATGAAGTCGGCGTTGTAGGAGGCATCGCCCGTCTGGTCGCCGAGGTTGAACATCTCGGACGTGAAGTTGAAGCTGCTCTGGCTGGCGGCCCTCGTCACCTCGAACGTCTTGGCGACGCCAGCGCTGCCCGCGCTCGGCTTCACGTGCACCTCGAGCTTGTTGCAACCGGCGTATTTACCACCTGCGATAAGCGCCGCGCCGAAATCGATCTTCTTGGTCGCGTTCTCGGCAACGACCCTGAACGAGGGCATGCCGTCCAGAGCGTCATCGGCCGTCTCGCTCGTAGCGATGACGGCAAACGAGGCTGCCCTCGTCTCGCCAGAGAGGACGAACGAGCCGTCCTCGTTCGACGCGCTCTCCTGCCACGGCCCGATCGAGCGGGTCGCTGCTCCCGTCTCCTGCGCGGTCGCCTGATCCACCGTCGGCCCAGCCGCTTCCTCGGCCCATGCGAGCGCAGGGAGCGCGCACGCGAGCATTGCGGCGCACAGAAGCGCCGTCAGTTTCTTCCTCATCTCACACCTCTCTCATTGGCGCGCCCCCACAAGAAGGCGCGTGCGAACCACAGCTTCCTCATGCTAAAGCACAACCGCACGCCAATCGACCCGTAAGACGAAAGCAGGCTTCTCCTCTGCGAAATCGGAAAAGTTTCAGCGATAGCAGCAGCACGGCGAACGACGTTTTGGCAGAAAACCCCCTATGCAGCCGCAGTTGTTTGGTCGTCCACCAGCACACCGGTAACGAGGTAGCGCACAGGATCACTCGTGAAGGCCGATCGGCACGTGCTCAGCTGGACGAGCTTGCTCTCGGCGTTAAGGGCGATGCCCTCGCGCACGTTGGCTTGCGGGTCGTCGGGGGCGAGCACGGAAGCGAAATAGTTCTCGCGCACCACCGGATCGGCGAAGTCGAATGAATTCAGGATATGGCGGTCATCGTATTCGTAGGCCGCCACCACGCGATACGTGAGGATATGCCCAGGGATGTAGACATAGAATGCCTCGTTCGCCGCAAAGAAGGCGGGGTCTTCGAAGCTATGCAGCGTGGCGAACATGCCATCGTTCACGATGTTGTGACCATAGAGCACCGTGACCGGGTCGGTGAAGTCCTTGGCATTCGCCATCTGAGAGAACACGGCGCCCTCTACGGCGCAGTTGCCGCGGTAGTCGTGGTCCAGGTAGAAGAAGTCGTCCCCGGCGCGCTGCGCCACCGGCAGGTTGACGTTCGTGTTCGGCACGTAGATCCACGCGTACAGGTCGGGATTCTCCGCCTTTAGGGCGGCGAAGTCGATGGGGTTCTGCGGTGCGACCTCCTGCGCCTCCACCGTGGGTTCCACGGCAGGCAGCGGCGTCTGGGCGACCTCCGCCACGGCGCGGTCTATCTGCCGCTGCTGCCACACCAGGTAGCCGAAACCGGATGCCGCCGCCCCCAGCAGCACGACGAGCAAGACGGCCAGGACAACGGCGGCCCGTGGCCGCGCTGAGCGCTTCTCCACCGAACATCCTCCCACTCGGCACGCCGCGGACGGGCGCGTATCGGACACGATCCGACCTATCCTAGACGCCGCCGGCCACCGCCGTCAACGAGCCGGGCGAAACCGGGGCACTGCACCGCGAAAAGGGCGGGGAGGCATCTGCCCGGCAAAGGCGCAGCAGGCGAAAGTGCAGGGCGCGGAGGCGCAGGAAGCGAACGGGAGAGCCTACGGATCGCGTAGCTGGAACGCAGGACACGGCGCTGGCAGGAACGCAGAGCAGTGCAGCGGGATCGCCCGGCCGAAGCGCGGCCGCGGCAGGGTCGGCGGCGCGCGCCGCCGGCAGCTCAGCCCGTTCACGTTGAGACGCAGGCCGGGATGCCGGCGTACCATGAGCACGCCGTCTGCCAGCGCTTGCTCCATTATCCAATTGCCCAGGTCGTAGAAGCATGTCCTGCTCGAGCCACGGCACGAAACGCCCGGGCAGCACCTCGCCGTAGGGCTCGCCGCAATTCCGGACGGCTTTACGTGGCTATCCGACCGTGCGCCGCACGGTCGTCACTCGCCGAGCTCCGCGAGGCGTGCGCGGGCTTCGGGCACGGCGGGCAGGCGATTGCCGTTCTCGACGACGAAACGAAGGCACTCCCGCTCGCGCGCCCCGTCGCCCTGGCGCCGGCGGACGGCCGCCTCGTCCGCGGCGGCCAGCACGCGCATGCGCAGCGGGTAGCCGTCGGTCTCCCTCACGTGCGCGAGCTTCGGGGCCAGCACGCCGTCGTCGCCGGACAGGCGGGCTTCCAGCACGCCGCGCTCCCAGGCAAGGAAGTTACGGCGCTGGGAGGTCTCGGCGGACGAGTCGCCCTCCAGCAGGCGCTCGGCCTCCTCCACGGCCTCGAGCGCCGGTCGGGCGCCCAACAGCCTCTGCACGACCGGCTCCATGTTCACGAGCAGCGCCGCACGCTCGCGCTCGTCCTGCGCCTGCGCGGCGCTCTTACGCAGGCCCTCGCCGATGCGCGCCGCCTCCTCAATCTGGCCGCCATCGGCAAGCGCCAGCGCATAGAACGACAGGAACCACGAGCCCGCCTCCGTGTACGGCTCCCCGATGGCGCGGGCGGGCGCGGCGGCCTGGGCGCGGAAGGCGTCAGGGTCGCATCCATCGTTGTAGAGCGAGACGAGCTGCTCGGCCTTGCGGTCGGCCAGCTGCCCCATGAGGCGCGGCATGACGTACAGGCACGCGAAGAACAGCATGAGCGACGAGAACAGCCCCGGCAGCGTCTTGACCACGTTGCCGCCCATCACCAGGGAGAAGGCGGCGAGCGATGCCGCGGGTATCAGCACCGACAGCGCGTAGGCGGCCCAGACGTACTTCTTGAAATAGCGCAGCATGGCTCTCCTCGGTTCGCGGGTTAGGAGCCAGTATAGCGGAACCGCGGGAACGGAGGGAGGGCGCTCAGCAGTTGCCCAGCAGCACGTCGTCCAGGTGGCGCCGGGCAACGTCGGCCAGGCGGCGCAGATCGGCCACGGGCGTGGGCGGGCGGTCGGTCAGGCGGTGGCAGGGGAAGAAGCGCGTGAGATGGTACGGGATGGTGGTGTCGAGCGAGGCGAGCCAGGCGGCGGCCGCGTCGATGGTCGCCTCGTCGTCGTTCAGGCCGGGGACGACGAGCGTCGTCACCTCCAGGTGGCAGCCGGGTGCCGCGGCCAGCGCGGCGATGGTGCGCCTCACGGCCTCGAAGTCGCCGCCCGCCACGTCGTAGAATTCCTGCGAGAATCCCTTGAGGTCGATGTTGGCGGCGTCCAGGAGCGGCACGAGCCCGGCGAGCGGGCCCGCGTTCACCATGCCGTTGCTCACGAGCACGTTCGCCATCCCCCGCCTGCGCACGAGGCGCGCGGTGTCGGCGACGAACTCGATGCCCACGAGCGGCTCGTTGTAGGTGTAGGCCACGCCCACACAGCCGCGGTCCCGCGCCTCCAGAGCGAGGTCCGCCAACTCGGCGGGCGCCATCGGGCGCCACGGCACGTCGTCCGACCCGGCGCAGGCGATGGAGGCGTTCTGGCAGAACGGGCAGCGCAGGTTGCAGCCGTAGGAGCCTGCCGACAGCACGAGCGAGCCGGGGCGCCAGCGCGCGAGCGGCTTCTTCTCCACGGGGTCCAGCGCAAGCGACGTCACGCGGCCGTAGCTCTCGCAGACCACCTGCCCGCCGCGGGCGACGCGGGCGCGGCAGAGGCCCCGCCGGCCCTCGGCGGGCGCGCAGGCGTGCGGGCACACGCCGCAGACGGCCCGGCCGCCGTGCGGCGCATCCTCGGCTGAGGCCCGGGGCGCGCCGCCGCACCCCTCGGGCACGGCCCCCGGCTCCGCTGCTCCCGGCTCAGCCACGGCGGGCCTCCCCGCCGCGGTCGTGGCGCACGACCTCGAAGCGCTCGAGCCGCACACCGCCCTCGTCGGGCGCGATGCCCGCCTTCGCGCGAGCGATGGCAACCTGCTGGGCCGCCGTGTCCACGCCCTCCAGGTTCGGCAGCAGGAGGCCGCGCCGGCGCCCGAGCGTCACGATGACGCCGTAGCGCACCGGGTCGAGCGCGGCCTCCGAGTCCACAGGCTCCGGCGGGAACAGCACGTCCACCGAGTACGACAGCGCGTCGAGCTCGCCGGCGCCCACCGGCGGGAAGCGCGGGTCCTCGCTCGCGGCAGCCACGCCGTTGCGGATGATCTCGTCGGCGATCGAGCCGGTGACGGGCTCGACGGTGCCGATGCAGCCGCGCAGGTCGCCGCCCTCGTGCAGCGACACGAACACGCCGGCGCGCGCGTCGGCGAGCTCCGGCGGCAGTCCGTCGGGGCACGCGAGGGGCCTTCCCGTGCGCACGAAGCCCTCCACCGCGGCGCGCGCGAGCGCGACGAACGGGTCGGCCCCGTCCCGCTCCGCGGCGGCCGCGTCCTCGGCCCCGCGCGCGTCGGCTTCCGCGTCCACGCCCGCGGCAACCGCTCCGTCGCCTGTCGGCCCCTGCACCTCGAAGGCGGCCACGGCGTAGCCAACGCCGAACGGCCCCTCGTAGCTCAGCAGCTCGTGGGTAGCCGGCACGCCGTCCAGCGCGCCGGCCATGATCTGGAACGAGCCGAGGCCGCACTCGGCCGCCGCCTCGCGGAACGCCGCATCGATCGAGAAGAGCCCCTCAAGGTCGCCCTCGTCGAAGAGGCCCGTGACCGTGCGGTCGAACACGGGGCCTTCGGGCGCAAAGCCGTAGGGGCCGTCCTCCTTCAGCTTGTGGGACAGGTCGCCCGAAGCCACGAGCACGCAGGTGCGGTCCAAGTCGCAAGCCGCCTCGGCAACGCAGCGCCCGACCTCGCGGTGATCGGCGGGGGTCAGGCCCGAGAGCCCCACGCGCACCAGGCGATAGCCGGCATAGCGCTCGTTCACGAAGTGGAGCGGCACGAACGTGGCGTGGTCGAGCTCGCCGTCGCGCATGCCGCTGCCGCAGATGGGCACGCCGCGCGCGCGGGCGCAGGCCGATACCGCTGCGGCGAAGGAGGGGTCGTACGGCACGTTCATGGCGGCCTCCCACGCGTCGAACCGCCCCATGTCGCCGTGGGCGGCGTCGCCGGTGGAGATATGGAAGCAGTCGTAGTAGAGCGGCGCATGCGGCGAGACCACGACGATGGTGTCGGGCTCATGCGCGGCGATGCGGCGGGCCACCTCCTCGTAAGCGTCGACGGTGGCCTGGATGGCGCGCTCCTGGCCGTGCCCCACCGCCGGCACGATGAGCGGGGGATGCGGTACGACGTAGGCGGCGACGATGCTCATGGGCGGCTCCTAACCTTGCAGGCTCGGCCCGCCGCACGGCACGTCCGGCTCGGGAGGCTGGCGGGCGCTTTTCCGCCATTGTACAACGCCGGGCCGCGCCCTGCGAGCCTTGCGCGCGCCCGCAGGGAATCCGGCACGCAAGCGTTGCCGGGCGCCCCGTCCGCCGAAGCCTAGCCCGCGATGCGGTCGGGGCAGGACAGGACGCGCAGGCGGCCGTCGCGACAGTGGGATACCAGCGTCACGCCCAGCTCCTCGGCACGCCGGGCCGCCTCGTCGGTGGCGGACTTGCGGCTCACGAGCACGGGGCAGCCGGCGCGGTGGGCCTTGAGGGCCATCTCGCAGCTGATGCGTCCCGTGATGAACAGGGCCTTGTCGTCCAACGGCACGCGGTCGAGCCACGCCTGGCCGATGAGCTTGTCCATGGCGTTGTGCCGCCCGATGTCCTCGCGCACGAGCAGAAGGCCCCCCGTGCGGCCGTCGCCCAGGCCGCAGCCGTGCACGCACTCGCCGGTGTTGCGTCGCGGGCTGCGCTCGCAGAGCTCGTCCATCTGGGCGAGCAGGGCATCGGCGTCGAAGCGTGCGGCGGTCTCCAGGCGCCGGGGGCTCGGCACGCCCCCGCCGTCGGCCAGGAGCGCCGAGCGGGCGCAGCCGGCCGAGGTCACGCGGTGCAGCGGCACGTAGCCCTCCGCGGCGCGCTCGCCGCTGGCCACGTACACGGCCGCCGCCTCGGGGTCGGCCGTCACCTCCACGAAGCGCTCGCGGTCGGCGATGAGGCCCTCGGACAGGAGGTAGCCCACGGCCAGCTCGGCCAGGTCGTACGGGCTGCCCTGGCTCACCGCCACGGGCGCGTCGTTCAAGAATATGCGGATGGGCCGCTCGGCCGTCGTGCGCGGCGCGGACGGGCGGTACTCGATGACGGCCATGCGCCCCCCTTCCCTTCTCTAGCCCCGCTCGGCCGCGATGGCGTCGAGCCGGGCCATGACCACGTCCTCCACCTCGAACGAGAACGGCGCGAGCGCGTCGTCCGCGTAGACGGTGCGCAGGTAGCCGCCGCACTCGTCGCAGGTGGCGATGCGGTGGGCGTCGTCGCCCTCCACGTTGTAGTAATGCAGGTGCGCCTGGTTCTGCGTGCCGCAGCGGGCGCAGCGCACGCGCTCGATCTCCCACGACGTGCCGCACTGCGCGCACCAGAGCGTCTTGCCGCGCCCCTGCGTCGAGTTCTCGCCGCCCACGCGACCCGCGGCCGGGGCGCCGCCGCACACCGGGCACGCAAGGGGGTGCGGCGCGTCGCAGCCTGCCTGCCCGAGCGCGCGAGCCGCCGCACGGGCAGGCTCCTCCAGCTGCGAGCGCAGCGCAAGCGCCGCCACCAGCGCGGCCGTGCGTGCCTGGTCCTCGGTCATGCCATCGTCTGCCAGCAGCTCGGCCAGGGCATCCAGATAGGCTGCCGGGTCGCTGCCGGCCAGCCCGAGCGGGCTCGCGGCAACGATGCGGTCCCACCTCGTGCGGCCGAGCGCCTCGGCCGTGCCCGCGGCGAAGCCGCCGTGCTCGGCCGCGCAGGCAGCCGCGCGCCCGAGCGCCGCGGCGAACGGGGCAGCCCCCACCGTTGCCGGCGCGTGCGCGAGCACCGGCTCGCCCGCCGCGAACCAGGTGCGCAGGTCCTCCGCGCACGGCGCGTCCCAGCCCTCCACGGCGGGCGCGTCGGCCGCCGCCTCGTCCAGGGCGCCCCACAGCTTGCGGAAGAACGCGAGGCGCGCCATCTCGCCCTCGTCGAGCTTCTCGCGGTAAGCGGCCAAAGCCGCATCGATCGCTTTCAAATTCATGCCGTATCCTTGTCAGTCAGTTGCGTCGATCCGTACCGTCCGGGCCGTCGGCGTCGCTTCCTCCGCCCGTGCCCGGCCTTTCCTCGGCGCGCCCTTGGCGCTGGCCGTTCGCAGGGGCTCTCCCCCGAGCGCCCCTGCGAACGGCCAGCGGAGCAGCCGGGGCACGTCCGCCCCGGCAGCCCCGCAAAAGCGGCTCCCTTAAGCCTTCTTCTCTATCACGTTCTCGCCGGAGGCGATTTCCTTGCGAGCCCAGTGGCCCCAGTGGTACAGGGCGTCGGACTCGGAGACCGTGCCGTCGCCGAACATCAGCTTGGCCGTGCCCCGGTAAGGCTGGAAGATGCCCGCGCCCAGGAAGATGTGCGCCAGCCCGAACACCGCGATCAGCAAAAAGCCGATGTCGTGCAGGAACAGCGCCACACCGTAGGCGCCGCCCACGTCGACCACCGTCGTGCCCAAAAGCAGGATGACGCCCGTGATGCCCATGAGCGCGCCCGCGAACCACAGCATGCCGTCGGCGAAGCGCTGGCCGCTCTTGACCTCGCGCTGGTCGGGCATGTGGATCCACTTGGCCATGAACAGGTAGGGGAAGAACAGCATCATCCACTTCTTGTCGTCCGAATCCCACCGGTCGAACAGGTTCTTGAAGATGTGCTTCACACCCTTGGGCGCCATGATGGCGCTGATCAGGGGCACGATCACGAAGATGACGCCGATCACGCGGTGCGACATGCGGATGGCGAACACCGTGTCCGCCCCCGCCGCGGCCGCCAAGGCCGGAACGAACACGAACAAGCCCGAGATGCACAGCAGGATGCACGCGATGATGGTGATGCCGTGCGTCCAGCGCGCCTGCTTGGAGTGGCGGCGGATGTAGCGTTCCGTGCCGCTTGCCGCCATCTGCTCCAAGAACGCCTTGTTCTTGGCGGTTTCCTCGGCGGAAACCATAACGGGTCCCTTGCTCATCAGTTGCCTCCCTTCTTGCCCGGGAGGTTCTCGGTAATGTGCTCCATCACCGTCTCCTCGTCCTGGCCGTCGCCATGCTTGACGACCTGGCCGGTGTCGACGGAGATCGTGTCCTCCGTCTCGGGGTTGTACGCCAGCTTGTCGCGCTTGTAGCCGACGCCGAGCGCGAACATGGCGGCGAGGCCCGCCACGGTGAGCCCCGTGACGGCGCCCGTGATCGGCTTCATGATCTGCGTGAGGCCCACCACCGGGTTAGCCTGCGGGTTCTCCACCTGGCCATGTGCGGCCACGCCGTACTTCAGCACCTGGATGACATGCAGGCCGCCCATCTCGTCCTCGCCGTAGACCACCGCGTCCTCGTAGCCACGGGCCTTGAGGAAGTCGGCACGCTCGTGCGCCAGCGCTATCATCTCGTCGCGGTCGCCGAACACGAGGGCGTCCGGCTGGCACGTGGTGACGCAGGCGGGCTCCCTGCCCTGCTCGATGCGGTCGACGCAGCCCGTGCACTTGTTGACGGTCGTGCGCAGGCCCTCCTGGTAGCGGGGGACGTCGAACGGGCACGCCGTGGAGCAGTACTGGCAGCCGATGCACTTGGACTCGTCCACCGTCACCAGGCCCGTGGCCTCGTGCTTGGCAATGGCTCCGGCCGGGCAGATGGTGGCGCACGCGGCGTCGGTGCAGTGCTGGCACGAGCGGCGCCCGAAGGCCCACTTCACGCCCTTGTCGCCACCTGCCTCCTCGTTGAAGGAGATCAGGATGCGGGTGGTGCCGTTCAGGTCCATCGGGCTCTGGTACGAGCCGGTGGACGGGTTGCCGTTCTTCTCGAGCGTCGACGGCAGGTCGTTCCAGCATTTGCAGGCCACCTGGCAGCCGCGGCATGCGCTGCAGCGCGAGGTGTCGAACAGTATGGCTTTGTCACTCATCATTCAACACCTCCCTAGATCTTCTCGATGTCGACGAGGAACGCCTTGTACTCGGGCACCCAGCAGTTCGGGTCGCCCACGTTCGGCGGCAGGTCGTTCACGATGTCGCCGGTGGCGTACTCGCCCGCCCAGCCGAAGTGGTGCGTCATGCCCACCTGGTGCACGGTCTCGCCGTTAACCGTGAACGGCTTGAAGCGCGGCGTGACGAGGGCCATCACCTCGACGGAGCCGCGGTTGTTGCGCACGCGGACCTTCTCGCCGTTCTTGATGCCCTTCTCCTCGGCCAGCTCCAGCGACATCTCCACGAACTGCTCGGGCATGGCCTCGTTGAGGGCCGGGCACGTGCGGGTCTGCCCGCCGGTCTGCCAGTGCTCGGTGACGGAGTACGTGGTCACCGCGATGGGGAACTCGGAGCGGTCGCCGCGCTTGACCGACTCGAACTCGGCGAAGCGGACGCACGGCGAGTTCTGCCGGCCGTTCATCTGGTTGTCCGCCGGGCTCTCGAAGGGCTCGTAGTGCTCGGGCAGGGGCCCGTCTCCCATGCTGTAGCTCTCCAGGCGCGCGTTCTGCTCCCAGAGCATCATGAACGCCTTGTCGTTGGGGGGCACGGGCTTGCCGTTGGACACGGCCACGAAGTCGCCCACGTCGTTCTGCACCCACTTCTCGCCCGTCCACTCCACGAGCGTGCGCTCGGGGTTCCACGGCTTGCCGTTCAGGTCGGCCGAGGCGCGGTTGTAGATGATGCGGCGGTTGAGCGGCCAGGCGAACGACCACTTAGGATGCAGGCCGAGGCCGGTTGGGTCGTCGGCCACGCGGCTGCCGATGGCCTGCTCGGCCGGATCGAGGGGTGCCTCGTTGTTGGCCCAGAAGCCGGTGTAGATCCACATGCCGCAGGCCGTGGAGCCGTCGGCCTTGAGGTTCGCGAAGGTGGAGAGCAGCTCGGTCTTCGGGGCCGCCGAGGTGGTGTTGCACTCGGTGCCGTCGTACACGTAGCCGTTGAGGGCCCAGGCCACGGGACGCGGGTCGATCTTGCCGTCCACGTAGTAGTCCCACTTCGTGTTCACGATGGGCTCCGGCGCGACGCCGCCCTCCTTCTTGTAGAGGTCGACGATTGCCGTCCACAGCACGTCGCAGATCTCGTAGTCGGGCTTGGCCTCGTCCCACGGCTCGACGGCCTGGTAGCGCCACTGCAGCCAGCGGCCGGAGTTCAGGATGATGCCGGGCTTCTCGTAGATGAGCGCGGCCGGCAGGAAGTACACCGTGGTGTCGATATCGGCCGGGTTCATGTCGGGGGCCTTCCAGAAGGTGGCGGACTCCGTCTCCACCCAGTCGGCCACCACGAGCCAGTCGAGGTTCGCCATGGCGCGGCGCACGTTGCTCGCGTTCGGCGCGGAGTGGCAGGGGTTCATGCCCCAGCTGAAGTAGCCCTTGATGACGCCCTGGCTCATGAGCTCGAACGAGCCGATGATGGAGTAGTCGGGGCTCTTCGGCACCTTCGGCCACCAGTCGTAGCCGTAGTCGTTGTCCACCGTGGCCGCGTCGCCGAACCACTCCTTGAGCGCGGAGACAACGAACTTGGGCTTGTTGGTGTAGTAGCCGTCGGAGTAGGTCTCCTTCTCGCACCATTTGCGCAAAGACGGCGTGCCGTATTCGGTGGGCCAGTTCAGGTAGCCGGGCTGGTTCGCCACGAGCATGCCCATGTCGGTGGCGCCCTGGACGTTGGGCTCGCCGCGCAGCGCGTTCACGCCGCCGCCGGCCACGCCCACGTTGCCCAGCAGCAGCTGCAGGATGCCCATGGAACGGCAGTTCTGCGCGCCGTAGGTGTGCTGAGTCTGGCCGAGGGCGTAGAGGATCGTGCCGGACTTGTCGGGAGCGCCCGTGGAGGCGTAGGTGGCGTACACCTTCTCCAGCAGGTCCTTGTCCATGCCGCACACGCTGGACACGGTGTCCAGGTCGTAGCGGGAGTAGTGCTTTTTCATCTGCTGGAACACGCACATCGGGTCCTGAAGCGTCATGTCGCGCTTGGGCACCTCGAGCGTCGGGGGCGTGAACTCCGGCACGCCGGGCGCTGCGGCCCACGCGTAGGCGCCGCCCTCGGAGGTGTCCCAGGTCTTCGTCGTCTCAACCTGGTAGTGCCAGGTCTTGGCGTCGTAGGCGGCCGTGTCCTCGTCGAAGCCGGAGAAGATGCCCTCGTTCACGTCGAAGGAGTACTGCTCGTCCAGCAGGTAGGAGGCGTTCGTATAGTTCAGCACGTACTCGTGCTGCCACAGGTCGTGCTCGATGATGTAGTTGAACAGGCCGCCGTAGAAGGCGATGTCGGTGCCCGAGCGGATGGGGCAGTAGATGTCCGCCATCTCGGCCGAGCGCGTGTAGCGGGGGTCGACCACGATCCACGTGGCGCCGCGGTCGAGGGCCTTCTGCACCCACTTCGACGACACGGGATGGTTCTCGACGTTGTTGGAGCCGATGGTCATGATGACGTCGGCGTTCTGCATGTCGCAATAGTGGTTCGTCATGGAACCGCGACCGAATGTTGCTGCCAGACCGGCAACCGTGGGGCTGTGTCAAACACGAGCCTGGTTGTCGATGGCTATCACCCCTAACGACCTCATCATCTTGTTGATGAGGTACTCCTCCTCGGAGTTCTGCTGGCTGCCGCCCAGGCTGGCAATGCCGTGGCAGCGGTTTACCGTGATGCCGTCGTGCACGGTCTCGAAGGTCTCGTCGCGGGTCTTCTTGACCCACTGCGCTATCTCGGCGACGGCGTCGTCCCAGGTGATGTTCTCCCACTCGGAGGCGCCGGGGCGGCGGACCATCGGCTTGGTCTTGCGGTTGGTGTTCTTGATGATCTCGCGCGTCTCGGGATCGACCACGTTGCGCAGCTGGAACATCGTCGCGCCCTTCGGGCACAGGCCTCCCTGGTTGATGGGGTGGTCGGGATCGCCTTCGAGGTTGACCAGCTCGCCGTCGCGCGTCGAGCAGATGACGCCGCATCCGCCCGAGCAGTAACAGCAGATGTTCGTGTACTCCTCGGTGTTCACGAGCTTCCAATCGGGCGACGTCTCAACGGCAAACGCCTCCGACTTCGAGGACAGCTCGAACGCCATGGACGTGGCGAACGCAGCACCGGCGGCTTTGAAGAAGCCCCTGCGTGACAGGTTCATGTCCTCTCTCTCCTTCCTTCTCGTCCTATGGGAACGTGCAGTGGGTCGCGCGGCAGGGCGGGGAGCCTGAGGGCATGGGAGGGCGCCCGGCCCTGCTGCGTGATCCCGGTGGTGACACCGGGGAAATGCCCTCGTCACCCGGCGAACTGATCGTACCATAGGGGGCGCGCCGGGCCCGTCCTGCGCACTGCGGCTCCTTTGCAGGCCTTTCGGCGAACGGTGCATGAGCCTATTCCCACCAGGGCGAACGGCGGTCAAGCCAGGGCGAGCGGCTCCAACCGGGCAGGTAAAGGGAGCCGGTTCCGCGGCAAGCGGAAACACGCGGGCGGCGCGAAACGTCGATGAGCGGGCTCGGGGACGCACGCACGCCGCATTGCGCTACAATAGGCGGGTTGCTGGTTCGGAGGAAGGGGAAGTTCATGGAGAAGGGCAACGTCAAGGCGCTCCTGCCCATCGGGGTGTTCTTGGTGCTGTATCTAGGGCTGGGCGTGTTGTTCGAATACGGGATGGGCATCCCCATGGGTTTCTACAACATACCCATCGTGGTGATCTTCCTGGTGGCGCTTCTGGTGGCGTGCGTTCAGAACCGCAAGCTGCCCTTCGATGACAAGCTGGTCGTCATGGGTCGCGGCATAGGCGACAAGACCATCGTCACCATGGTGCTCATCTTCATGGCGGCCGGCATCTTCGTGGGCACGGTGGGCCGCGACAGCGCCGAGAGCGTGGCCTACCTCATGCTCTCCGTCATTCCCGCGGAGTTCTCCGTGCTGGTGCTGTTCGTGGTGAGCTGCTTCGTGTCGCTGGCCATGGGCACGTCGGTGGGCACCATCACGCTCATCACGCCCATAGCCGTGGCGGTGTCGACGGCCTCGGGCTTCGACCTGCCGCTGTGCGTGGCCAGCGTCATGGGCGGCGCGATGTTCGGCGACAACCTGTCGTTCATCTCCGACACCACGATCGCGGCGTGCCAGGGCCAGGGCTGCCAGATGAAGGACAAGTTCCGCGAGAACTTCAAGATAGCCGTGCCGGCCGCCTTGGCGACGCTCGCCATCATCCTGGCGCTGTCGCTCGGCTCGGACATCAGCGGCACCGTGAGCCATGACTACGACCTGATCCAGCTCGTGCCGTACCTTATCGTGCTCGTGGGCGGCATCGTGGGCGTGAACGTGTTCGTCGTGCTTTTGCTGGGCATCCTTTCCGGCTCCCTCATCATGGTGGCCACCGGCGCCACCGCGGCCACCGACCTACTGGCCAGCATGGGCTCGGGCGCGGCCGGCATGTTCGAGACCACGATGGTGGCGGTGCTCGTGAGCGCCATCTGCGCGCTCATCCGCGAGTACGGCGGCTTCACCGCGCTTCTGAACGGCATCAAGAGCCTGTTCAAGAGCAAGAAGGGCGGGCAGCTGGGCATGGGCCTGCTGGTAGGCGCCATGGACATCGCAACGGCCAACAACACCGTGGCCATCGTCATCGCGAACCCCATCGCCGCCGACATGGCCGAGACCTACGATATATCGCGGCGCAAGACGGCGTCTATCCTCGACACGTTCTCCTGCGTGTTCCAGGGCGTCATCCCCTACGGCGCGCAGATGCTCGTGGCCATATCGGCGGCGGCGGAGCTGGGGTATGCGGTGTCCGCGTTCCAGATCATGCCCTTCCTGTTCTACCCGTTCCTGCTGCTGGCAAGCTCGCTCGTGTTCATCTTCCTCGTGCCCGACAAGCGCGGCCACGAGAGCGAGAAGGCGTAGCCGGCGTGCGGCTCGGGCTGCTTGCCGCTCCCACGTTGCGCAACGCAAACCCCCGCGCGACGCGGCGCCCGGAGCCGGGAAGGCGATAGCCCGTCGCATGCCGACGGGGCACGTGACGGGCGGCTGACCGCTGGCAGGCGCGGCATGCGGAGGCGCGGCGGGCTGCTATACTGTCCGACGACGAAAGAGGCCCGCCCGAGGCGGCGAGGCGCGGCATGCGGAAGGAGGCACCGTGGACGAGATCGAGCGCATCAGGTTGACGAAGCTCACGTCGAAGGGCGGTTGAGCGGCAAAGTGGGGTCCGGGCGACCTCGACGACATGCTGGGCGCGCTTGCGGCCGCTGCCGGCGGCGGCGCGTCGGGCACAGGCGGGCAGGACGCTGCCGGCGACGCGGGCAGCGGGGCCGGACGGCTGCTGCTCGGCTTCAACACGTGCGACGATGCCGCCGTGTGGCAGCTCTCGGACGACTCGGCAGCCGTGCTCACCGTGGACTTCTTCACGCCCATCGTGGACGATCCCTACGAGTTCGGGCGCATCGCGGCGGCCAATGCGCTCTCCGACGTGTTCGCCATGGGGGCCGAGCCGCACGTGGCGCTGAACCTGCTGGCGCTCGACTGCGCGCTGGGCGCGGACGTGGCCGGCGCCATCCTGCGCGGCGGCGCGGACGCCGTGCGCGAGGCGGGCGCGCTCGTGGCCGGGGGCCACACCATCGACGACGCGGAGCCCAAGTACGGCCTCGCGGTGTTCGGCACCGTGCGCCCCGACCGCATCGTGCGCAACGCCGGGGCGGTGCCGGGCGACGCGCTGTACCTGACCAAGCCGCTGGGAACCGGCATCATGGTGGCGGCGCGCGCCTGCGACCTCGTGGACGACGCGGGCCTGCGCCCGGCCGTGGAGTCCATGATGGAGCTGAACGCCGCCGGCGCCGCCGCGCTCGCGGAATCCGGCGTGCACGCGGCCACGGACGTGACCGGCTTCGGGCTTGCCGGGCACCTGCACGAGCTCTTGGAGGCGAGCGGCTGCGCCGCCGCGCTCGACTTCGAGGCGCTGCCGCTGTTCGAGGGCGTGTGGGACCACGCGCGCGCCTACTGCCGGCCGAACCGCCTGTTCACCATCATGGACCAGGCCGAGCGCTACGTGGCGCAGGGCGCGCTTTCCGACGAGGAGTACGACAACCGCCTGGCCGTGGTCTGCGACCCGCAGACCTCCGGCGGCCTGCTGGCCGCCGTGCCGCCCGAGGCGGCCGGCGCCTTCGAGCGCGCCTTCGAGGCACGCGCCGGCCGGCTGCCCGCACGCGTCGGTCGCGTGGAAGCCGGCGAGCCGGGGACGATCCGCTTCGCAGGGTGAGGCTGGGGGGCGACGCCGGCGCCCCCCTCTTGCCACAATTCGCGCCCTACCTTCTCTCCGAGCCGGCGCCCCCTTCCCCTTCTCGAGAAGCACAGTTTTCACCGATTCCTGCATTCTCGGAGACAAGATCGCGCCTCTCGTTCGCCATGGATGGCCTATGCGGGACGTTCTGCCCGTTCGTCGGAAGCGAGTCCGGCCATACGCGGGGCAAGCATGTCAAAAAGCGGTGATTACTGTGCCGGACGCCGGCATCACCCACCTACAGCTTTTCCAGCAACACGTACTCCCCCGCCTGGTCGGCGTAGAGGGCAGCCAGGCCGCGGGCTTCGGGCACGGCGACGGCGAGGGCGCGGGCCGCGGCTGCGCCCTCGGCCTCGAAGCGCAGCGTCATGCCGCAGCTCGCGGTGATGGCGCGCGGCGTGGGGATGACGGCGGGGTTCACGGCGGCGAGCGCCTTGTTGGCGGCCATGGCCGCATGGGTGGACTCGAAGGCCAGCAGGTAGCGGGGCACGTCCGTCCTCCCTACAGCGTGATGACCTTGGCCGCCTCCTGCATGCGGCCCAGGATGTCGTACATGTTGGAAACCTCGCCCACGGCCAGCTGGTCCTTGTACCCGTAGAAGTCGAGGCACGTGCCGCATACGAGCACCTCGGTGCCCTTCTCGGCGAGCGCGCGCACGCTGTCGACCACCTGCTGCTCGCCGCCGGCCACGAGCTTCACGCCCGCGTTCATAAACAGGAGCGAAGCCGGCACGTCGTCGGATTCGGAGAGCGTGTACAGCGCCATCTTCATGAGGTTGTACCCGAGCTCCCCGTCGCCCGCGCCCACATGGTCCTTGCCGACGAACACGGCATAGCCGCACCCGCCGCCCGCCGCGCACGACGCGCCTGCGGCGACGGGAGCCGCCTCGGGAGCCGGGGCCGGGGCCGCCGAGCCGTCTCCCTCGGCGAACGACACGAGCCAGCCGCCCTCGATCTCGTCCACGGACACGGCCAGGCCCGTCTTGCCGCCCAGGCGCGTGAGGTTCTTCACGGCCGTCTCGTTGTCCACCTGCACGGACAGCTCGCGGCAGCCCGCGTCGATCTCCTTCTTGGCCAGCACGAGCGGCTTGGGGCACTGCATGCCGAAGGCGTCGATTATCTTCATGGTAGGTTCCTTTCCGTCTCTCTTCCCTTTTTCCCGCCCGCCCTGCGCGCAGGACGGGCCGTTGCGCGGCCGCGCGAGGCCAGCCGGCCGCGGCTCGCTCGGCACGACTCGCGCGCCACAGCTTGCCCGGCGCGAAACAGGGCCGCGGTGCAGGCGACCTCGTGGCCCGGCGGCGGCCCTGCGCGCGGCCCGCCGGCCGTCAGCCTGCGTCGCGCGCGACGGCCGCAAGGGCCGCGAGGCCCGCGTCGATCTCCTCTTCCGTGGTGAAGCTGGAGAAGCTGAAGCGCACGGCGCCGCGCTCCTCGGTGCCGAGCGCGCGGTGCATGAGCGAAGCGCAATGGGCGCCTGCGCGCGTGCAGATGCCGAAGTCGCTGGACAGCCGGTCGGCCACGAGGGCGGAGTCGGCGCCCGCCACGTCCACCGCCACGATGCCGCACCGGTCGATGCCGCCGTGCCCGCCCAGCACGCGCACGCCGGGCACGGCGGCGGCGCCGGCCTCGAAGCGCTCCGTGAGCGCCCGCAGGCGCGCGGCCACGTTGCCCACGCCCGTGCGCTCCAGGTAGGCCACGCCGGCCGCCAGGCCCGCCAGCCCGTGGGCGTTCACCGTTCCGGCCTCCAGCGCCTCGGGCATGAAGCGCGGATGCCGTTCGTCGAAGCTGTGCGTGCCGGAGCCGCCCTCCAGAAGCGGCGGCACGTCCACGCCCTCCGCCACGGCCAAGCCGCCCGTTCCCTGCGGCCCGTACAGGCTCTTGTGGCCGGTAAAGCACACGATGTCGGCGCCGAGCGCGCCCATGTCCATCGGCAGCGCGCCCGCCGTCTGCGCGGCGTCGAGCACGAACAGCGCGCCGGCCTCGTGCGCGAGGCGCGCCATGCGGGCCACGTCGTACACGTCGCCCGTGAGGTTCGACGCGTGGGTGGCCGCCACGAGGTCGGCGCCCTCTTCCAGCAAGCGCCCGTAGGCGGCGAAGTCGAGGGCGCCGTCCGGGCCGACGGGCGCCACGCCCACCGCGCACCCGCGCTCGTCGCGCGACTTGAACAGCGGCCGCAGCACCGAGTTGTGCGAGGCAGCCGTCGTCACGGCGCGGCCGCCGGCGGGCAAAAGCCCCGCGATGGCGATGTTGAGCGCCATGGTGGCGTTGGCCGCGAACGACACGCGGGCCGCCGAGGGCGCGCCCAGGAGCCGCGCCATCTTGTCGCGCGCGTCGTACACGGCCATGCCGGCGTCGATGGACGCCTCGTGCACGCCGCGCCCCACGCCGCCGAACGAGCCGATGGCGCGCGCCACGGCCTCGGCCACCTCGGGCGGCTTGCGCCGGGTCGTGGCCGCGTTGTCGAAGTAGATCATGGGAGAGCCTTTCCGTCATTCTTCTTCCCGCATCATACCAGTTCCCCGCCTTGTGCCGAAAACGCATCCGCACCTGCTACGGAACCGACAGGAAAAACGGGTCTCCGCCGCGCCGCCGAGCCTCCGCCGCGGAATCCTTCCGTCGCGCCGGCGCCGACCCGAACGCGCGCAGGGCGCTCACCGTATTCCAGCGCCCCCCTGTGCCGCCAGCTCCAGCGCGCAGAGCGCCGCGCCCAGGGCGCCGGCATAGCGGGCCTCGGGACAGGTTTCCACCGGCTTGCCCAAGCGGGCGGCAAGGCGCTCCACCACGTAGCCGTTGTCGCACAGGCCGCCTGTGAGGAAGTAGGCCTCGCCCGGCATCTGCGCCGCGAGCGCGGCCACGCGGGCCACCACGGACTCGATGACGCCGTTGGCGATGTTCTCGCGCGGCTCGCCCTTTCCCACGAGCGAGATGACCTCGGACTCGGCGAACACGGTGCACATGCTGGAGATGACGGTGGGGGTGCCGGCACGCGCGAGGCGCGCAAGCTCGTCCTGGTCAACCGCCAGGCGGTCGGCCATGATCTCCAGGAAGCGCCCCGTGCCGGCGGAGCACTTGTCGTTCATGACGAACTTTTTCACCGCGCCCCCCGCCAGCGCGATGACCTTCGTGTCCTGGCCGCCCACGTCCACCACCGTGCCGTCGCGCCCGAACAGGCGAGCGGCGCCGCGGCCGTGGCAGGTGATCTCCGTGACCACCTTGTCGGCATAGGGCACGGCAACCCGGCCGTAGCCGGTGGCCACGACCGCGCTCCCGTCCGCGTCGATGCCCGCCTCGTCCAAGAGGGAGCGCACCCGCCGCGCGGCGTCCACGCTGCTGAACCCCGTGGGGCACAGGAACGTGCGCGCGAGCGCGCCGTCCCCGTCCAGCACGGCGACCTTCGTGGCGGTGGACCCCACGTCGATGCCCACGTAATGCATGGCCTTCCTTTCCTGGTACGGTCTCGATGCCCCGAAACCGGGGCGCTCCGGGGGTCGCCCGTAGGGCAAGGGCTCTGTCCTACGGGCGACCCGCGAGGGCGGTGCCTCAGCAGTAGCGGTCCCGGTCGGGACGTATCTGGCGCGGCAGGCGCGCCACGCCCTCGATGTGCGCGCCGCATTCCAGCGCGACGGCGCGGATGCGCTCCTCGTCGTCGCACGACACGAGCAGGCTCATGCCGCACTCGGCGCGCGCGGCGCGCGGCGTGGGCGAGATGCGCGCGTCCACGCCGGTGCCCTTCAGCGCGCCGAATAGGGCCAGCCCGTCGGTGTGCCCGCGGAACAGCACGTAGCAGTCCACGGGCGCCCCGGACTGCGCGTCGCCGTCCGGGGCGCCGGGGGAACCGGGGCCGTTGCCGGGAGCCTCCGGCGCATCGGCAGCACCCGGGCCTCCCGCCCCCTGCGCGGCGGGCTCGCCGCCGACGGGCTCCACGGGCCTACTCCCCCAGCATTTCCACGAACGCGCCCACGCGCGTGCGCAGCTGCTCGGCATCGTTGTCGGTGTAGTCGGTCTCCAGCGCCAGGCAGGGGATTCCCTCGGCCTCGAGCGCTGCGGCCAGGCTCGGCTTCTCCACGTCGTAGAGCGTGCAGAACTTCAGGTTCGCATCGATCACGCCGTCCACGTGGTACTCGCGTGCCATGCGCACCACGTCGGCGATACGGCCGGGGTTCGGCGTGAAGCAGGCGCAGTTGTTCTTCATGTAGCGCTCGGACAAGGCCTGGTACTGGCCTTCCAACGTATCGGCGGACTCGTCCACCAGGTTCTCGAAGTAGCGCGTGCCCGTGCACATCTCCTCGCATACCACGGCCGCGCCGCTCGTCTCGATGATGTGGTGCAGCTTCCAGTTGGGGATGGCCAGCGGCGTGCCCGTGACCAGGATGCGCTTCGTGCCCGCCGGGAACACGCTCACGCCGTCGGCGATGCGCTGCTCCAGCTCGTCGGCCAGCTTGTTCGCCATCTCGGCGCAGCGGGCCGGGTCGTCGAAGAATGCGATCTGCATCATGAGCAGGGCGTCCTTGCCGCTGATGGGGATGCAGCCCTCCGCCTTGCGCGCCTCGAACACGCGCGCGAGCGCACGGCGTTTCTCGTTGATCAGCCCGATGGCCGCGCCCAGCGCCTCGGGCGTGAGCGTGCGGCCGGTGACGTCCTCCACCTCGCGCGCGAACTCGGCGATCTCGCCCGTCCACTTCTCGATGTCCTTGGGGCGCTTCATCTGCGGCATGTCCATGACGTAGGTGCGCTTGTCGGCGCCGAGTATCTCGTAGGCCTTCTTCTTGCCGTCGCACGTGGTCTCGCCCACGTACATATCCGCCACGCTGAAGTAAGGGCAGGTCTTGCCGAAGTGCGCGCCGAGCGACGCCTTCACCAGCGGGCACAGGTCGCTCGGCAGCACCTTCTCGCCCTCGGGCACCCAGAACTGCGAGCCGCCGCAGAGCCCGGTGACGGCGCCGCCGCAGGCCACCACCACCTCGTCGGGCACGAACACGCAGAACGTGCCGAACACCTTGCCGCCCTTTTTCTGTAGCTCGATGAGCTCGGCGGGGCGCACG
The DNA here is from genome assembly GCF_030418435.1 of Gordonibacter sp. RACS_AR49. Lineage (NCBI taxonomy): Bacteria > Bacillati > Actinomycetota > Coriobacteriia > Eggerthellales > Eggerthellaceae > Gordonibacter > Gordonibacter sp. RACS_AR49. Next base: position 36,806 of record NZ_JAIUDM010000010.1, read on the forward strand.
CCGTGGATCTCGGACACGACGAAGTCATAGAAGGCCATGTTCTCGGGACGGTTCTCTTGGGATAGGTACGTGTCGCCGAAGGCGGCGGGCAGGACGGCGCACAGCTGGTCGTGCGTCTCCAGGTCCATGTCCAAATCGGTCCACATCTGGCGGTAGTCAGTCATAGGGGCATCCTCCTCGCAGGGGTCTGCGTCTCGTCTTCTCGTCTGTCATCGGGGCCGTGCCCGGGCAGGCGGAAACGCCGCCGGGGACGGCGGTGCAGAACAAGCGGGCGCGGGGGCAGAGGCGCGCCCGCCGGCTTCCCTTGAAGCGCGGTGGGTGAACGGCGATGCGGCCCCGATGCAGAAGGGGGACGCGCCTTTGGCAGAAGGTGCGCGTCCGGAGGGCAGGCTGCCGTCGGAAACCAGTATAGCGCAGGGGGCCGCCCCGCGCGGGACGATCATGATCCGCTCGGTCAGGTGACGCCCGAGCGGCCGTTAGCGGCGCGGAGGCGCGGCGGCGGGGCGCAGTAGGTGCTCGCGCTTGACGCGATGCCACCGCGGGGGGGCTGCGCTGCAAGCGGGATCGGGCTCGCCGCCTAGCGCGCTTCCCTGCCCCGGTAGGCGTACCAGTACGCAAGCCCCACCAGAACGCCGCCCGCCACGTTGCCGAGCGTGGCCAGCACGAGGTTCGCCGCCGCGCCGCCCAGCGACACGGCCCCGGCGGCCCCCACTCCGCCCAGAACGTTCAGCAGAATGCCCGTGGAGAGGAAGAACATGTTCGCCACGCAGTGCTCGAAGCCGCACGCCACGAAGGCGGCGATGGGCAGCAGGATGCCCACGACCTTGTCCGTCACCGAGCGCGACGCGAACCCTATCCACACCGCCAGGCACACCAGCACGTTGCACATGACGGCCTTGAAGAACAGCTCCACGGGGCCGAGCGACGCCTTGGCCGAGGCAACCGACACGAACGTCGCGCCCACCTCGCCGCCGTTCATGCCCTGCACGTTCGCCAGCAGCACGAGCGCCATCGCCGCAAGCGAGCCGGCCAGGTTCCCCAGCCACACCAGGCCCCAGTTTCCCAGCACCGCGCGCCATCGCACGCGCCCCGAGGCCCTCGAGCACACCATGAGCACGTTGCCGGTGAACAGCTCGGCGCCGCAGCAGAGGACGAGCACGAGTCCCAGGCAGAAGCACACGCCGCCCACGAGCCGCTGCACGGCGAAGGGCAGCGTGGCATCGGAGAGGAACGTGCAGAAGAACATGCCGCCGAACGCGACGAACGCCCCGGCGAGCATTGCCGAGACGAAGCACCTGCCCATCGGCAGGGCAGCCTTCGCGCACGCCGCGTCCTCGACCCGCTTTTCCACCTCGGTCGGCGAAAAGGCCTCCAACCCGAGCCCCGCGCCTTCTTGCATCGCCGCCACGTCGAATCCCCTTCTCCCTGCTCTTCCCTTGCTGCGGCAAAACGCCCGCCGGGCCTCACCCGGCGGGCGTTTTGGCCCGCGAACGCATCATTATCGCAGATTCGGGCCCGGTTCGCCCCAGGAATTCCCACCATCTTCCTTCCCGCCTTCCAGCCCCCGAGCGCATGCGCCCGGCTGGCTGTTCGGAATGCACCCCGGGAAGCCCTCCCCCACCGAAACAGCCTCCGGGACGCATCGTCTCCGAATGCGCCCCCACGTCATCGGAACGCACCCCGCGACACCCCTTCCGCGCGCCCCTTCCATCCGCCGGCCCCTCCCGCGCAACCCTCGCCGCCTTTCCCCTCCCCGCCCTGCGGGGATTAGCCGCACGCCGCCGTTTCGGGCCGGCGGCCCGGTCCGACATTGGTATACTGCTCGGGAAACCTTGCGTCCGGCCCGCTTATCGAGAAAGGCACCCCATGGCACCCACGCCCGCCCGCGACTTGCTGCGATCCCTGCCCCCCGTGGAGGAGGTGCTGCGCTCCCCCCAGGTGAGCGCGCTCGCACCGCTGCTGCCGCATGACATCCTGGTCGACTGCGTGCGCGACGCCGTCGACGCCGTGCGCGGGGCCATATTGGCCGGGAGCCGGGAGCCGGTGGACAGCGCCGCCCTCGCCGACGACGCGTGCGCCCGGGCGCTGGCCTGCCTGCGCCCCTCGCTTAGGCGCGTGGTGAACGCCACGGGCGTGGTGGTGCACACGAACCTAGGGCGCAGCCCGCTGGCCGACGAGGCCGTGCATGCCGTGACAGAGGCGGCGCGGGGCTATTCCACGCTGGAGTACGACACGGACGCGCTGGCCCGCGGCAGCCGCCACGACCACGTGGAAGGCCTGCTCTGCGCGCTCACCGGCGCCGAGGCCGCCATCGCGGTGAACAACAACGCCGCGGCCGTGGTCATGGTGCTGGCCGAGTTCGCCCAAGGGCGCGAGGCCGTGGTGTCGCGCGGCGAGCTCGTGGAGATCGGCGGGTCGTTCCGCATCCCGGACATCATGGCGTTCTCGCGCGCCCGCATGGTGGAGGTGGGCGCCACGAACAAGACGCACGCAGCCGACTACGAGCGGGCCCTCACCCCGGACACGGCCATGCTGCTGAAGGTGCACCCCTCCAACTACCGCATCGTCGGGTTCTCGGAGCAGGTGGGCATGCGCGAGCTGCGCGCCTTGGCCGACGCCGAGAACGAGCGCCGCTGCGCCGCGGGCGTGGAGGACGAGGTGCTGGTGTACGAGGACCAGGGCTCGGGCGCGTTCATCAACCTGGCCTGCTTCGGCGCCTACGCCGAGCCCACCGTGGCCGAGTCGCTGCGCGGGGGATGCGACCTGGTATCGTTCTCGGGCGACAAGCTGCTCGGCGGGCCGCAGGCGGGCATCGTGGTGGGGTCGAAGCAGCTTATCGACCGCCTGAAGAAGAACCCGCTCGCGCGCGCCATGCGCCTGGACAAGATGACGCTGGCCGCGCTCGAGGCCACGCTGCGCCTGTACCTGGACCCCGAGCGCGCGCTCGCGGCCATCCCCACGCTGCGCATGCTCTCGGAGCCCGACGGAGCCGTGCGCGAGCGCGCCGAGCGCCTGGCCGACGCGCTGCGCCGGGCCGTGCCCGCGGACTGCGCGTGCATCGAGGTGGTGCCCGAGGTGGCGCGGGCCGGCGGCGGGGCGCTGCCGCTGTGCGACATCCCCACGTTCGCGGCGAGCATCTCCTTCGAGCGCGGCGACGCGCAAGGATGCGAGGCCTTCCTCGTGTCGAAGCGCGCGGTGCCCGTCATCGGGCGCATCAAGCGCGAGGCCGTGCTGCTGGACGCGCGCACCATCGGGGAGGACGACATCGCCGAGATCGCCGAGGCGGTGCGCGCCTACTTCGAGGGGCCGGGCGCTGCGGCGGCGTCGGCCGGGATAGCGGAAGGGGCAGCGGAAGGCTCCCCTGCCCCGGCAGCGCCCGCGGCCGGCCGCTCGGCGGGAGCGGGCGCATGAGCGCCGCCGCGGGCGGCCGCCGCGTCGTGCTGGGCACGGCGGGCCACATCGACCACGGCAAGTCCACGCTCGTGCAGGCGCTCACCGGGGAGAACCCCGACCGCCTGGCCGAGGAGAAGCGCCGCGGCATCACCATCGAGCTGGGCTTCGCGCAGCTGGAGCTGCCCGACGGCACCGCGCTCGGCGTGGTGGACGTGCCGGGCCACGAGCGCTTCGTGCGCCAGATGATCGCGGGCTCCACGGGCATCGACCTGGCGCTTCTGTGCATCGCAGCCGACGACGGCGTCATGCCGCAGACCGAGGAGCACCTGGCCGTGCTGGAGCTGCTGGGCATCGCGCGCTGCGTGGTGGCCCTTACGAAGCGCGACCTGGTGGACGAGGAGTGGTCAGCGTTCATGGCCGACGAGGTGCGCGGGCGCCTGGCGGGCGGCCCATATGCCGACGCGGCCGTGGTGCCGGTGTCGGCGCGCACGGGCGAGGGCCTGGACGAATTGCGCGCAACGCTGGCGGAGGCCGCGCGCGGCCTCGTGCGCGCGAAGGACGGCTCGTCCGCGCGCCTGCCCGTGGACCGCGCGTTCACCATCAAGGGCTCGGGCACCGTGGTCACGGGCACGCTCTGGAGCGGGCAGGTGGCGCCGGGCGACGAGCTGGAGGTGCTGCCCGGCGGCACGCGGGCGCGCGTGCGCTCCGCGCAGATCCACGGCCAGCCGGTCGAGCGCGCCGAGGCCGGCAACCGCGTGGCGCTCAACCTGGCGGGCGTGGACACCGGCGAGGTGCGCCCCGGCATGCTGCTGGCAGCCCCCGGCACGGTGGAGCCCACCGACCGCTTCGACGCCTGGCTCACGTACCTGGGTGCGCCCGGCGCGCCGGAGGCGCTGGAGACGGGCACGCGCGTGCGCGTGGCCCACGGCACCGCCGAAGTGCCGGGGCGCGTGCTGCTCATGGACGCCCGCGCGGCGCTCGGCGCGCGCGAGAGCGCCTACGCGCAGATCCGCCTGGACGAGCCGCTGCCGGTGTCCCGCGGCGACCGCTTCGTCGTGCGTTCCCTGACGCCCGTGCACGTAGTGGGCGGCGGCCAGGTGCTGCACGCGCACCCGCGCCGCCGCACGAACCTGAAGCCCGGCGAGGAGGCGCTGCTCGACGCCCTGCGCGCCGGCGACGAGGACGGTGCCTGCGATGCGGCGCTCGCGCTGGCGGCCGCGCCCGTCACGGCGGCCGAGCTGGCCGCGGCGGCGGGCATCCCGGCCGCAGCGGCGGGGCGGCGCCTCGGAGAGCGCTGCAAGCAGGGTCTCGTGCGCCTGGGCGACGGGGCGGGCGCTCACTTCGCCGAGCGCGCCGTGCTGCAGAAGCTGGACAGCGCGCTGGAGAACGCGCTTCTGCGCTTCCACGCCGAGCAGCCGGCGGCCACGGGCATCTCGAAGGGCGCGCTCGCCGCGCGGCTCCCCGGCGCGCTGTCCGATGCCTGCATCGACGCGCTCGTGGAGCGCGCCCGCACGGACGGGCGCGTGGTGGTGGACGGCGGCCTCATCGGCCACCCGCGCGCCGGCGGCGGGGCGCGCAAGCTCGAAGAGCAGGCGGCCGAGGCGCTCGCGTCGGTGCTTGCCGCAGCCGCAGCCGCCCCGCCTGCCGTGACCGAGCTCGTGGCGCAGGCGGGCGTCGACGCCTCTGTCGCGCACCGCGCGCTCGGCGCGCTCGAGAAGGCCGGGCGCATCCGCCGCGTGAGCGGCGAGCTGGCCTTCGACGCGGCCGCCTACGAGGCGCTCGAGCAGGCGGCCGTCGCGCTGCTGCGCGACCAGGGCGGCGCCACGGCTGCCGAGCTACGCGACGCCATGGGCACCACGCGCAAGTACGCCATCCCGCTGCTGGAGCACTTCGACGCCCAGGGCGTCACGCGCCGCGACGGCGACCTGCGCGTGCTGGGCCCCAAGCGCGCGTAAGCCCCCGCCCTCCGGCCACCATCCTCCCGACCCCAACCCTGCAACGGTGCCGCATCCTGTCGCAGGGTTGGGCGCCCGGGTTCCCTGCAGGAGGAAGCGCCTCTCCCCACCGGCCTTTCTGCACAGAAATCACCGGTTTTTTACGCATTGTCGGCCCTTGGTCGGCAAATTGGGCACCCATCATTTCGCCATCAGGGAAAACGTTGGGCGCAAACGTCCAGGTCCGTACAACATCAGCATGCTGCACCCGCGAATCCGCAATAATCGGTGATTTCTGTGCAAGTTCCCCCCGCTGCGACAACGCACAGGTCGCCTCGGCCAAGTCGGGAAGGAAGCGTTTGCGTCAAGCCCCTGCGGAAACGGTCCCCTTTCGGCAAGATGCCACTTTTTTTGCATTTTGCAGCGTTTTCGGCCGTTTTGCCTTATTATAGTCAACGTTGTCTTTTGCTCTTGGAGATGGATGGGTCCTGGTGGGCCCCGCGGCCTTCAAAGCCGTTGTGAGGCGCGCAGAACGTCTCGGGTGTGTTCGATTCGCACGCATCTCCGCCAAAAACCACGAGCGCCCGCGCCTCACCGAGACGCGGGCGCTTTTCCATTGCGGAAAATACGGGCACGAAAGGCAAGGGGGATTTCTGCTCCGTATCGTACGCCACACTTGGCGACAGTTGCCTCGAAGCCGCTACTGCCCACATTGCCTCACACATAATTTATTTCTTCGATGCCCCACCAGTTAGCATCGTTTTAATCGATATCAACGGTCTCCTGATGACAGCAGGGATGAGATACGCGTGGTTGTTAAAGAACAGGCTGGCAGAATGTTTTGCACTCCCATACCTGGGTCTCAAGAAGTCGTCGGCAACTGCCTCAATCCCGCCCTTGCGAAAAATCGACCAAAACTCATCCCTTCGAGAGTTCGCTCTAAAGGGCAAGCGCAATGGGCCGTTTCCTTCGATCGCTTCCTGGAGCTTTTTTTGAACCATCACAAGACTCTCGCTGATCGCAGCAAGCTCCTTGGCCCCTTGCTGGGTATCAACAAGCACCAGACTGATTCCACGCTCGTCGTTTCTGTGGCGACGCGATTCCGAGACGTAACCCCAGAAATCTGCGAGCGTCAGGTCTCCCAACCGCCGCGTCCCGGCATAGGGGCATTCGCAACAACTGGAACGGGATATGAAGTCGCCAAGAAACGCCCTCAGGTACAAATCATCCGTGGTTGGCCAGCTTCTCGTCGAACCGTCCAGAAAACGCATTTCCATACTGAAGATCGTCCATGATGGGTCTTTCTTTCGGAAACTGGCCCCCGTAATCTTCGAACCCGACTCTTTCTCTCTAAACCAACGGTACTCCCGCCAAAACAGAGGAGACGGCGCTCCATGGCAGAGAACGTCGACAGTGATAAGATTTCCTGTCGGTATTTTCTCCGACAATTTCCGCATCGCCGCAACCTGGCACGGCGTTCCGGTAAACAAGACGAGCTCGCCCGCGCGCAATCTGTCCGCGCACACCGAGAGCGCAGTTGCGACATCGCTCTGCACGTACTTCGATCCACGCATGGATTCGACGATTGCACGATCACGCGTCGCGATATGACGGACATCGAACGCATCATCGAATACCGCGCCACATACCCAGCCGCCCCTTCCAAGAACGGCATCGGCAAGCAGCATGAAAACCCCTCCGGAGGTCGCCGAAGCTCGACGCTCGCCATCCTTGTCCCAGCACGCCAGCGCCTCGATCGGAATATCCGAACGAGATACGGGATAAAGCTCCGGACAAGCTGTCGAGCACGCTCCGCAGCCGACGCACCTACTGATCACAATAGAGGGATGCAAGAACCCCTCGTCGTCAGACACCATGGCGATGGCGCCGAAACGGCAGGATGCGGTGCACGCCGAGCACCCTGTGCACCGCTCGGGATCTGCCAGCCTCGGCTTGACAGCGTCTTTCATATCACTCACCCCTTCCTTTTGAAGATTGCTGTAGCACCGCCCAAGAGGCCTCGATACCTCACGATAGTGAACGCCACGAGTGCGACCGACAAACCCAAGGAGATCACCGTGGCATGCACGATGCCTATACTTAGGAGGGCCACCTCTGCGAGCAGCATGGAAAGGCCAACAACCTGGTACGGCAAGTCCATCTCTATCCTTACAAACTTTCGCGTGTCGAATGCTCTGGAGATTGAGATGATCGAATATGCGACAACCGAACCGACAATGGGGCCCCATACGCCGATTTCGGTGGCGAGAAGAACACTCAGCACAACGTTGGATAGAGCCCCTACGACGGTCGTTACGAAGATCATCCTGTTTTGCTTTGCAGCGTTGTACAGCACGCCAAAATACGTCGAGTAGCCGTTTACCACCGCACCGAACATGAGCAACGGCACGAACAGCCGCGCCTCGTAGAACCCGCTGCTCAGCATGACGCGCGACAGCGGTTCGATGATAGCGATGGCAAGTGAGCCAGCACATAGCAGAAGAGCTGAATAAACGCGAAACACAATGCTGAACGACCGGCTACGATCTGCGGCAGAATATTCCCGTGCCGAGAATATCTGCCATGCCTGTTGAAAAACAGACACCAGCATGTTCATCACGGCCGGGAGCTTCGATGCCGCTGTGTACAAGCCTGCAACCGCAATGCCGCTGGAAAGCAGAACGATATAACGCCCCGACAGGTTTACGAACCACCATGCGAGCGCATTAGGAACCATGGGAATGCTGTAGCGAAGTAGTCTACGCATGAGATCCCCATCGATGCTCCCTAGGGAGAAGTAGCGCCACATCCTCGCACCAATCGTCACGAGCAGGAGCTGCGTTGCCTGACATAGTATGAGGGCGAGCAAGTAACCGATGATTCCGGCACGGAGAACACCGAGAAGCAGGTAACCGGCCCCGCAAAGCACAAGTGTGCTGATTACTCCAGACGCCGCATAGAGCTTCGTCTTTCCAAGCCCCTTCGCGAACTGCATGCACACCGTCTTGAACGAAGTAACAAGGCAAAGGGCAACGAGGTACCACGTGTAGTCAAACCCAGTGAAGGCATAGCCAGCAATACCGACCACTGCGACTACAGGTGCAAGAGCGAAGGCGACGGACACACCCGTAGATAGCACTTTCCGTGGGTCAGAGTCCCGATCTATCGAGTAGCGAAAAACTCCCTCGTATATCCCAAGACAGCAGAGGGGGTAAAGCAACTCCGACATGTTGTTAACAAGCTCACCGATACCGTATTGCTCAGTAGAAAGCAGCGCGGTGTACATAGGCAATAGAAGGAACTGCATGAGCTTTGTAAGCATGTTGCCTACCGCAAAAACCATGGTATCGCTGACAAGACGCTTGTAGGCTCGCTTCATGAAATCGCTCCTCCCCCAACCTGAGCACGCTTCAGCGCCACTTTCACATCGCCTCGATCAAATCATGTAGTTCTTCGTAATATGGGGCGGCGAACGGCGGGGCGGCTGCGCCCTCGGGAAACCTCGTCATCAAGCCTCGCGCAAGGTCTGGCACGGACGCAAGATCACCTGCGACCGCTATCGCCTCATCGCCCGCATCCTCAAACCATTGAGCACCCGAGGTCACCTTGTGGTCAGCGGTCCTGAGCACAACCACGGGCGTTCCGGCAATACGGGCGAAGATAGTGCCGTGATAGCGATCAGTCACTACGACTCTATAATGGGCATACGACTCGATCACCTTCTCGATTCGACTCCACGCCTCCTTCGAATCAAGATCAATCCCGCCGAGATCAACCGTTGTGTCCGTCTGGGCAAGGGAGCCGATCTGCCGCTCAAGCTCGTCGGCAAGCGCATCGATTTCGCCATACGAATAGAACTTCTCCCCGTCGTTCCTCGTGCAAAGTAGCGCGCCCGAACGATGTCCGTCGAATTCGTATTTACCGATGAGCGTAGTGACCACATCGGGGTAAAGCCTGACATCGACCTTGGGGTAGATGGATCGGGCCTTTTCGGCGGACACTGCATCCCGCGCCAAGAAGAGGGTGCGAGGATGCGCGTTTATCGCCCTTATATCGCGGCGCATGCCTCGCTTGCTCAGGAACTTTATGCTCGTTGGAAAGAACACGATCCTGTTCCCAGGAAAGGAGTCAGGAATCATGCGATGCGCCGTCTCGTCCGGATGCAGCCCATCCATAGTGTGGCCGCTCTGCATGATTATGACGTCGTCGGGTCGAACCAGCCGCTTCAAAAGCACCGCCGTCCTCGCCGTCCCTCCGTTGAAATCCCTGCTCGAAATTTTCACTATCTCGGCACCGGGGCAATTAGCCTCGACCCAAGCAAGAATGCAGAACTTCTGCGCCTGATCGCCCAAGTTGTTGTGGGTGGGAACGCCAAAATACCAAACCCTTGGACGCTCGGCACCCTGCAGGCCATTGAGCATCTTCAACAACGCTTTGTTGTCTTTGCGCGCCAAAGGGTGGCGGAGAGCAAGCCGAATAGGACGCACGATCTCCCTATTGACCATCACGGCGAAGGCGGACAAGCCGGGTATCGACTTAACCTTCATCTTGAATTCGTTGTTCATCGTTTGTCCTTCATAAACGGTTTTCCCACTCTCACCAACCCAATATTGCCAACACGTTCGAAAAATCGACCGCATAAGGGATGACGCCCTGCCATTCAGGTCGGAGCAGTCCTACGGCAAAAAAGTACGCGAAGGACATCGAGCACAGAAAAACAAGGGAGAACGTCCGCTCTTTCTGTTTCGGGGCGGTCAAAGCAATGGGAATTGAGATGACTGCGAATATCGAGAAGTAATACGCGAGCCGCGCAAAGATCTCAGCTTGAACGCCCGTCACTTGGAAGAGAACGGCGAGCATCATGGCGTGCTGATAAAAGGACAGCATCCCACGATCATCCAAGTTCGTTCGCTTAAGAACTTCGATATAGTTCACAACAAAAAACGCAAGCACGGCAACGAATGCGAGCTGAATGACAGCACCGAAATAATTTGAAGCCATGAAATCGCTACTGTACACATCTTCACGACCGAGAACCCATTGCGCAAGCGCAAGAACAACGTTAAAGGCAAGCAGGCAGATCGCGTATAGCGCAAGGTACACGAACACGTAGCCTTTGCGAAAACCTATTCTCGTCAGAGGCAAGATGACGAGAGCGATCAATGCATAAACGTGAAACATGGAAGCGGCAACGACGCAAGCCACAAAACCAACATTGCTCCGCTTTAGAAGAAAGACGAATGCAACCACCAGCAAGGCGGCGGCAATTCCCTGCCTCATGACGTTCATATAGGCCGTATAAATGTTGAGCGTGATAAAAAGAAAGCAACTCAACAGGGGGTTCTCCGAATATTTGTATATCGCATAGCCGATGGGAGCATACATTACAATCGCCGTGAATACGAGAAGCAATTGGTAGTTGCTGGACAGCTGGTTCAAGAGAAGGCACATAGCAGTAAAACCCGGCTCGTATCGCTCCAAAGCAAACGCCGACCAACCCTCGGCCCCAATCCTCGTGTACGCGCGAACGAACTGCTCCGTGTCAACGCCAACCGTGTAGCTTCTGCATGCAGCGATACAAATGAGCAGGGCGAAGACCAAGGCGACGTACAATCTTTTCGCCTTGGTTGAGCGTTTTGGCCTGATGACAATCGCCAAAAGTAGGAGGGTTAGCAGAACGAGGCTGTAGAAAAACATTTGCGCTCGCCTTAATCTAAAGAGTCGAGTTCGACATGGCCCACCCATCCGGACGGAGGGGTGAAGCGGCGTACAGGGGAAATATGATTGAAGGACACGGGGTTCCGCCCATCCATACTGCACATCACATCATCCGGCAATCCGGAGACCAAAGGAAGACGCTCCACCTTGAATGCATGCGCCAATGAAGGTATTTTCTGGAAATCAAATCCCATAATCCTGGAAGCCACCATGTCAACGACGACGGGATTACCCCCGCATAGCAGAACTCCGGCATCGACCGGATCAGGCTCAAGCGGGCCCTCGCCTTCGCCCGCTACGATCCCGTCCACAATCGCAACGTATTCCATCCGAACGGATCGGCTCAAAGTCCCATCGGGATTTCCGTACAGGAGGATTTTGTTGAGATCGAGAATCGTCCTCCAAAGCGTATCGTTACCGAACCAACTGCCGTTTCTGGCAACCGCCCTGTTGTCGCCCCACACCTTTTTCGCAATCCATTTCAAGGGGACGAGTACGCGAGCGATGGGCCGCGCCAGATTAGCAATGCTTTTCGCCCGTGCCGTCAGCACTCCCTCGGCCTTCCTAGCCATGCCGCTCTCCGCAAATTGATCGCCGCCATCAGCCGGCGCGCCAACGGTATGATGAGGGAGTAGATTCTTGTTCGTGCTGACTCCCACAAGGTTTTTCAGACAGCAGGTCATACCTGCCTTTTTATGAGTCTTCAACTTCGGCAGATTGACGAAGATATCGGCTTCCATAACAGACCCGCCCATCTCGTACAGATTGGTTTGTCCGTCGTGCGCCCTATTCGTCTCCTCGATGTCGTAGCTCGCTCCGTAGTAGCCTCCCAAAGAGGTCTCCTTGGTGAAAAACTCGCTCAGATCGCCTTCAACGTTGTAAAGGGTCTTTCCATACGGATCGCCTGGCAGCTCGACGGAAGAAAGGATTATCCCGTCACCAGAGACGTTCCAGCGCTCGTTTCTCATGTCGACGAGAGAAAAGGCGATTCCACCTTCTTCGCACTTACGTCTCCATTCTTCAACCGGCATGAGCGCCACGATCTCGTCGAAATTGGCAGGCGTCATCGGGCTGTCACCGACGATGATAGTTCCGGATTCGGCCATGTTCTCGACCAAGATATCGATCACCGCCGTAATGACGGAAGGATGGGTGATCATCTGGACCCATTCATCCCTGCGCAAATGCCTCTCCTGAACCCAGTTGGGTTTGACGAAAACCCTGTCGCCAGGATGCACGCAGCTCAGAACGCCAGTGCTCGATATGAGCCGACCGATCTTCTCCGCATCATATTCGCAACCCGTGAAGCAATGGCAGGTTAGATTTGATATAACGCTTTCCGTCATAGCTGATCCCATCGTTACGCAATATTTGTATAGAAATCTGCCAGCAGCAACGCTGCAGCTCTTTGCGAGTATCCGGCATCGTCGATGCGCATCGCGGGATCCTGGAACCTGCCCTCGAGCGCCGCATTTGCAATCGCATCGCTCCAATCCGACAGTCGTTCCTTTCTTCCAAGGAATGTAGCGACACCGGTAATATCCACCTCAGACGGGACGTCTTTGGAGAACACGCACCTCAGCCCAGATGCTTGGGCCTCAACTGCGGCCACGGGCAATCCTTCACACAAAGACGGCATAGCCAGCACGTCGAATACGGAATACAGCTTGCCCACGTCCTCGCGAAGTCCCAAAAGATGTACTTTGCCCTCCAGCCCGAATTCGGCTATCAAACCGGACAACGCTTCTTCTTCAGGCCCGCTGCCGACGATGAGGAGCTCGGCCCGATGCTCGGTCTTGAGAAGCTCTCGAAACACATCGAACATGAAGGGGTAGTTCTTCTGCTTTGCAAGCCTGCCGACGCATCCAACGACGGGGAAGGCATCGGGGCCGATCGGCAGCTTCCGTTTGAGCTCGGAGGCGGCGGCTTCATCGAAACGAAACGCCTCCACGTCGATACCGTTACGGAAGATGCGATAGGACTGATCGCCGAAAAGATAGTCTCCGGCCTCCTGCGAGCAAGCGAGCCGTTCCGTTGCAAATCTTTTTCCGTATCGGATAAGCGGATAGTTTCTTATTCGATGGCTCAAATGCTCCGAACTCGCCGCAAGATGGCTGTGAATAAGCCTGTTTTTCACCCCAGCATACGATGCGGCGCGAAGGACGCAGAAAGCGGTATTCGGAACGTGGCAATGAACTATGGAATAAGCGATTCCTTCGCTTTTTAGCAATTCGTTCACGTACCTGACATATCGAAGCGGCTCTTTCGAAGCGTCCGGAGCACAGTAAATTCTGGAACCAGATGCCATGCACTCCTTCTCGAACGTTATGGATGAAGGAATGTGGTAGAGGTAGTCGAAAGCAATTCTGTTCTGGTCGATCTCCCGCATCATGTTCCAGACATAGCGCATCACGCCCGACTCTTTGCTCATCGCAGGCACGACTTGGAGAACCTTGATTCCCTCACGCGATGTCACCTTATCTCACCTCTATCTGCGGCATCGTCAAACGGCTTATGCGATCTGGACTCTCGCATCCCGCGCACATGCAAGACCTCTCCCCATCGGAAAATGAAGTCATCGGTGAAATAGGGAAGAACGCCTCCCGCGGGAGAAAACGTCAGCTCGCCGAAGTAGACTTTCCCTTCAGCCTCATAGAGGTCGACGCGGACGAAATCGAAGTCCGCCGATAAGGACTTCGCTATTTCGAGCATCGAGTCGAACCCGCTGGGTTTCGGAATTTCGCGCTCGTTTTTCATCGAACCCCGAAGGCCCTCGATTGGCTTCCATTCGAGATCGTAAAGGTTGAGCTTCAGCGATTCTTCCCGATTTGAACAGGTGAGGACGAACGAAGGAACACCATTCAGGCAATGGAATTTATAGTCTATAACGTCATCTAAACCGCCGACGTATTCCTCTGCGTAAATACGACGCGGAATCAGCTTGTAGTGTGGCTCCACGCAAGCGCGAGGGTAGTCGGCAGCCATCCACTGGTGAGCATGCGAGATCATATCGTCGACATCAAGTCTCGTCCTATCCATGCAAATGTAATTCATTTCGCAGCCATGTGTGGCCTTGAGGACGAATTTGTCCGGGAAAGCCGAGATGTCGATCTCCTCGACGCTACTCCAAGGCCCCCCGCACAGCGGTATAAGGATGTTTTCGGCACCCAAATTTGCAACGTAGTCCCTTACGGCGTATTTGTCTGTACAGCGAGCCATAAGCTCCTCGTCGGCATTCAGCTCAATCCACGAGATCTTGTCAGCCAATGTTCTCGGTTTTTCGATGTCGAGCCGTCGGCCGTATCTGAATCGGGCATCGAAGAGCTTGGCGTTCTTCGACCCGAAGAAACGCGCAAAACCGTTGAGGAAAGCCCTGTACGTGCTTTTCCCAATCCCATTCGACGTCATCTAGTCCCTCCTGAACAGGTCTCGCGTGTACACCTTGCCGACCACGTCAGCCAGCTCGTCACTCCAGCGATTGGCAATTATCACGTCGCAACGCCGCTTGAAGGCATCCAGATCATGCGTCGCCTCGTTACCGAAAAACTCGTTCTCGTCCAAAGTTGGCTCATACACCAGCATGGGGATGCCCTTGGCCTTGATGCGCTTCATGACGCCCTGCACGGAAGATGCCCGGAAATTGTCCGAACCGGCCTTCATGGTCAGGCGGTATACGCCCACCATGGGCATCGCGTCCCAGTCGGCAAATTTTTCCGCAAGCTCCTCCACCTGTGCCGCCACGAAATCCTTGCGTGTTCGGTTGGCGTCAACGATGGCGCCTATCAGGTTCTGCGGCACGTCCTGATAGTTCGCCAAGAGCTGCTTCGTGTCTTTGGGCAGGCAGTAGCCGCCATATCCGAAAGAGGGGTTGTTGTAGTGCGAGCCAATGCGCGGTTCCAGGCACACGCCCTCGATGATCTGGGTAGCGTCCAGCCCGTGCACGCACGCGTAGGTATCGAGCTCGTTGAAGTACGCCACGCGCAGAGCCAAGTACGTGTTGGAAAAGAGCTTCACGGCCTCCGCCTCTGTGGCGTGCATAACGAGCTTCGGGATGCCGGCAGTCCCATCGGCGTTCTCGCGCTCCCGCTCGGCGGGGTCGGCCCCCTCCTCCAGCAGCGCCGCAAATCGCTCGGCGTACTCACTTAGAAGGTCGGCTTCAGCATGATTACTCGGCACGCCCACTACGATGCGACTGGGATGCAGGTTGTCGTAAAGAGCATGCCCCTCGCGCAAGAACTCCGGGCTGAACAGGAAACGTCCCTGCGGGTAGCGCTCGCAGAGCGTCTTAGTGTAGCCTACGGGCACGGTCGACTTCACCACCATGACTGTATCAGGGCTCACGCTCAGTACCAGTTCCACCACCTGTTCCACAAGGCTCGTATCGAAATAGTCTTTCTCAGGATCGTAGTTGGTGGGCGTGGCTATGACCACCAACTCGGCCGCCGCGTAGGCCGCATATCCGTCAAGCGTCGCTGCAAGCGCAAGCTCGCGCACACCGGCTTTCGCCTCTGTCAGGAACCGCTCGATCTCCGCGTCCCGGATGGGGCTCGCCCAACGGTTGATCGCATCCACCTTCTCGGGCACCACGTCCACGGCCGCAACCTCGTTGCGCTGCGCGAGCAGCACAGCGAGCGAGAGCCCGACGTATCCTGTGCCCGCTATAGCTATCCTCATATCAGAAACCTCATGTCCATAGTCGAACTCGCATACGTGACGCGTCGCAGGTCATTGCTTTCCTCTCGTGAAGAACTCGAGCCCCTTCGCGAAACATGCCCCTGGGGACGTGGCAAACGCCCGCACCCCGTACCCCATAGATTTCAGAAGCATGCCGCTACGTAGGCACGCGAACGCAAGCACCGCGTTATGTCTGAACTCTACGAATCGGATGTCCCGCTTGCTCAGGCGCGAGTAGAAAACCTTCGCCGCCTCGTGACGCGCCATCTCGCCTTCGATCTTGTTCTGCCCGAGCGAGAGCCTCTCTCCCTTGTGGAGGTACTGGTGCACGTGAACCTCCGGCATATAGCCGATGCGTGCACCGGCCTCGATGCACCGCAGCATAAGCCACCAGTCCTGCCCGGTCGCCACCTCGCCGAAGCCCTCGGTCCTGTCGAAAAGCTCTTTCTTGAGCAGGTAGATAGACGTGGGGCAGATAGGGGTCAGCAGGTGGGCGCGCAGCAGTCCGTCTCGTGAAAAGTCCTTGCAATGGTTCAGATAGCGATGCTCTACAAGCTTGCCGTCTTCGTTGTACCAAGCCACGTCCTGCCAGCTCATATCCAAGTCGTTTTCCATAGTGAAAACGACTTGGGTCTCGATCTTGTCGGGCAGGAACTCGTCGTCGTCGTCCAGAAAGGCGAGCCACTCGCCGCAAGCCTGCCTGCAAGCGACGTTGCGTGCTGCTCCACCGCCGGTCTTTCCGCCCGTCTCCACCTCGCGTAGGCGTCCGTCGGCCACATAGCACGCCAGTCGCCGCTTCGTCGCCTCGTCCTCAGGAGAACCGGGTACGTTGTCGTTTGCAATTAGCACCTCGATGTTGCGGTAGTTCTGTCCCAGCACGGAGTCGATCGCGCGCGGCAGCTTATCGGCGCGCCTGTACGTAGGGATCACCACAGTCACCAACGGGGTTTCGCTCAAGTTGCGCATCGCTACCGCCCCGTCTTTCGCGCCATGGCGCCGAGGGTGCCGACGACTATCCCGGCGTCCATCCGCAAGCAGCACCGCCGCACATACTCGAGTTCTATACGCTGACGATCTCCGTTCTCCCATGTGACTTCGTTGCGTTCCGTCACCTGCCACAGCCCCGTCACTCCTGGGCGCACCGAGAGCGCCAAGTCGCGATGTTCTCCGAACTCGTGCGTCTCGGCCTCGGTCACGGGCCGCGGCCCCACGACCGACATGTCGCCCATCAGCACGTTCACGAACTGCGGAAACTCGTCTATCGAGGTCTTGCGTATGAAGCGCCCTAGGCGGGTCACGCGGGGGTCGCCCTCCACCTTTTGCTCGCGTCTCCACGCGGCCAGCTGCGCCTCGTCCAAGTAGCGCTCGGGGTGCTCGTGCGCGTCGGCCCTCATGCTGCGGAATTTGAATATGCGCATGGGCCTCCCGCCCCGGCCCACCCGCTCCTGCCTAAACACGGGGCCTCCGGGCGAGTCCAAGCTGATAGCCAAAGCCAAAACCAAACCAGGTACCATTAGCGCCGCGAGCACGACAGCCGAGAACGCGATGTCGAACGCCCTCTTGGCGGCGCGGTAGCCCAAACGCGCACGGTTGCGCTCCATGACCTCGGCATCCGAGAGTTCGGGAAGCGGCGCAAACGTCTCCTCGCATGCGAGAGCGACCGATCCCTCGTTCGAGCTCGACGTGGTTCTTTGCTGCGTCATGCGGCATCACCGACCGCATACGAACACGGGCTGCAAGAGAGCAAGCTGCGGCGACGTAACTGGCGGGCACGAGTGCGAAGCGCATCTAGAACGCCCCCCCCCGGTCACGACAACGCGAACCGTCTGGGCTATCAGCCTTAGATCGGTCATGATGCCGCGCTCGGCGATGTAGCCCAGGTCCAACCGAACCATGTCGTCGAAATCCAGGTTGGAGCGGCCTCCCACCTGCCACGGTCCCGTGAGTCCCGGCTTCACAGCCAAACGCTGCATGGCCCAGGCGTCATAGAGCTCGACCTCCCTGGGCAACGGCGGGCGCGGGCCCACCACGGACATCTGCCCGAGAAACACGTTGATGAATTGGGGGAACTCGTCGATGGAGTGCCTGCGTATGAAGCGGCCGATCCTCGTCACCCGCGGATCGGCCGCGATCTTAAACATGGGTCCTTTCACTTCATTTTTCTCGCGTAGCTGTTCCAGGCAAGCATCGGCGTCCTCGACCATCGACCGGAACTTCCACATGCGGAAGTACGACGGCTTGCCGTCTGCGCCGAGCCCTCCCACACGCACCTGCCCATAGAACGGGTTGCCGGGGGACTCTATGCGTATCGCCAGCGCCAACAACATTGCAGGGATGAACCCAACCATGATCACCACAGCGGAAAACGCAATGTCGAACGCCCGTTTCACGAAACGGTAGCCGTGTCTCCCACGACCCCATTCCTCCTTGCGCACGTCTTCAGCAGGCATCTCGACGAGGTCCGAGACCGTTGCTCTAGCCTCATGAGCTTCGTGGCGCCCGAAGCCGTCCCAGCTCTCGCAGGGCGTCACCGGTGCTCCCTCCCCAAGATCGAGGGCGCTGTTTGTGTCCGTTGCCATCGTTGTCCCCTTCAGCTCTTGAAAGGGATATCGAGGGGCATCTGCTCAACGAAGCCGCCGTCGGCGTCGCATACGTCCACCAGGCAGCGCCTGCGGTGGCGGTCGATCTTTCGCACGCGGCGCTCCTGGCCCATGAGGGGGCCGGCAAGGACCCGAAGCTCGCCTTCCACGATGTGGGCCATCGAGCTGCGAAGCACGTGGTCTGCATCCATGGAGGCCTCGAACCACTCCTGAGCCTCGAAGGCCAATGGCAAGAACCCGCGTCCGCTCTCGCTCGCGATGCGCGCAGGGAAGCTCAGGCGAGAAAGCTCCCTGTCCAAAGCCGTCACGTCGCCGGTCGCCACGAAGAAGTACTCGTGGTACATCTGCACGAGGTTGAGCGACCAGACGCCGGCGCGCTTGAACCAGCGCTCCTTGCGCAGCACGAACGCATCGGCCAAGAGGTCTGAGGGCACGATCTTTCGGATTTTCTCGCAGGTCGCCTGCTCGCGCCCTTCGGGCACATGCACCAGATACCAGCGCGTTTTGCCTCGCGGCGTCCTCCTGCCGCGAGGCAGCCCCATAGGCAGAGCGCTTGTCGATATCGAAGCCGTCCCCATCGGATGACCCCGCCTCCCTCTCTCAAGGCGACTCCGACAAAGCCTTGGCCTGCGAGAATGCGGGGCAGCTGCGTCGGAAAGGTACACCTTTTGGCAGCTGTGACGCCAAAAGGGCCGTTTATGACATCCGAACGCGTCATTTGGGGTTTCTCAATAAAGAGCCCGCAAGGGGTCGTGTATAATGGTGAAATTCAACTACGGTAAAAAGGTGTACTTTTGTGATGGGCTAAACATACCGTCTACCTGCAGCTATGCCGCTTCTATGAAGACTCCCTGAGACATCTTTCATCCTCGCGCGCCCATCGCGCGAAGGTTGTCTCGCTCACCTTGCAGCGCGCGGCGGCCTCTTTCCGCGTTATGCGTCCGCCCCAGAAGGCCTCCCGCGTCTCCTGGTAGTTCGCAGGGCGCTTCTTCCTCGGACGCCCGAAGCTCACCCCGCGGGCTTTGGCGGCCGCTATGCCCTCGGCCTGCCGCTGCCTTATGTTCTCACGCTCGATTTGGGCAACGTAGCTTAGAAGCTGCAGCACGATGTCCGCTATCAGCACCCCCGTTATGCCGTCGCGCTCCTCGCGCGTGTCCAATACCGGCATGTCGAGCACCACGACAAACACGCCGCGCGCCTTCGTGACGTCGCGCCATACGTCCAAGATCTCGGCATAGTCGCGCCCCAGCCGGTCGATGCTCTTAACTGCCAGCACGTCGCCCGGCCGCAGCTCGCCCATCAGCCGATGCCACGCAGGCCGTTCGAAGTCCTTGCCGCTCGCCTTGTCGGCGTACACCGCCCCGTCCTCTACGCCGAATGCGCGCAGCGCGTCCAACTGCCTGTCCAGATTCTGCTCGCGCGAGCTCACCCGCGCGTAGCCGTACATCGTCGATGCCATGGCCCCTCCGATTCTCCCGTCGCTTGCATCACGGGAAACAGGCTAAGAGGTGTCCGTGCAATACCGAGGACAGATCGACCCTCGGGTTCGATTTCATGCTGTTGAAAAATGGATTTTGGCACCTCGAAAAGAACGCCAGGGAATGCAAGAGGAGCGAGGCCGCCAAGCAGCTTCGCTCCTCTTCTGGCAAGTCGAGGCAGTTTGTTTGCACTTCCCCCGAGGCGCAAGCGGCCCCGGCCCCGCCCCGCCCCTAACGGTCGGCGCGGGTGGCGTCGTCCACGTCCATGGTCATGGTCTGGAAGCGGTTCTGCATGTAGTCGTTGTCGAAATGCTCGGCGTAGAACCGCTCGATGGGCGTGTCGGGCGCCTTGCCCGCCATACGGCCGTACCAGCAGTCTATGGACTGCACGGTCATCACGCCGTCCAGCAGCATGAGCGCCGCGCACGCCGCCGTCACGCCGTAGCGCCAGTTCCACGGGATGAGGTTGATGAGCTTCAGCAGCTGCGGCAGCAGGAGCTTGATCCACGCCACGCCCAGCACGCCCCACATCACCATGAACACGAAGTTCGTGCGCCCGTCGATGGAGAGGAACGTGCCCGAGTAATCCCACGCGCGGATGCCGAACGCGAACTCCATGATCCAGCTCGTGAAGTACTCGAACGCCCCGCCGATGACGGCGCTCACGAGGAAGATCACCCACACGGGCTTGTCGTGGAAGCGGTTGAGCGCGATGGTCATGAGCAGCGCGCCGAAGCCGTAGATAGGCGAGAACGGCCCGAACAGCAGGCCCGCGCGGTCCTGGTACTCGTGGTACAGCGCGAAGTGGAACAGCACCTCGATGATGAGCCCCAGCACGCAGCACACCACGAAGATCCAGAACAGGTTGAAGAAGTTCAGCGTGATGAAGCCGCGCTTCGGCTTAGCCTCGACGGCCCGGCGCCGCTCTTCGCGGCGCTGCTCCTTGCCCATCTTGCGCAGCTTGCGCTGCAGCGCGCGCTCCTCGGCAAGCGACGAGTCCAGATAGCTCGTGACCGCGATGAGGATGACGAGCTGCACCAGGTAGCCGATATGGTGCGCCGACAGGCCGAACAGCATGAGGGTGCCGATGATGGAAAGCACCGTGAGCACTGCCAGCGTGTTCGCCGTGGCCGCAGCGTGCTTCCGACGGTTGAGCAGAAGGCGCACGCCCAGGAACACGAACAGCACGGCCGACGCCGCGAGCACGGCCATGAGCGCGGCGAAGATGGCGACGGAGGCCGTGCGGTAGCCGGCGCCTCCCAGCCCCTGGACGAGCGAGACGGCCACCGGCACCAGGTCGCCAAGCGAGGCGAGGCCCCCCAGCACGCACAGCGCGCCGAACAGCTTCAGCGGCAACGGCACGCGCTGCCCGTCGGGCATGCGCCCCTCGTCGTTGCGATCTTCGGTCATACGTTGTCCCCTTCCCTCTCGGACGGCGCCCCCGCACCACCGGGCGGCGGGGCGGGCTTGAGCGCACGCAGCTTCTTGAAGCCGCGGATGAAACGGTAGTTCAGAACGTCCACGGCGGCGCCCACCAGGTTCATATTCGTGCCCGACATGGCCAGCGTCCGCAGGGGCGTCTCCATGACGGCCAGCTCGGCTTGGGCGCGCCGCTCGGCGTCGCCTGCCAGAAGCAGCCTGAGCTCGCGGCGCAGCAGGTAGTGCACCAAGCGCCCGACGAGCGACGCCTTCAAATCGCCTACCGTGGCGTTGGCCGTGTAGGGCCGCATGGGCACGACGACCTTGGGCAGCGCGCGGCCGTACAGCTTCCTGAACGCCTCGTCCGAGAACCCGCCGGGCCGCACGCGATGGTAGGCCTCCGGGGCGCCGTCCTCACGGCGCGGCGAGCCCGCCACCTCCACCCGCGCGCTCAGGCGCACGTCGCGGCTCGAGGCGGCAATGCGCACCTCGTAGGCGCCGGCTTCCACATCCCAAGCACGCATATCCGCGTCGTAGTGGGCGAAGGCGCGCCTCGGCAGCGGCAGCGACACGCGGCGTTCCTCGCCCGGCGCGAGCGCCGCCTTCGCGAAGCCCTTGAGCTCCTGCGGCGGCCGGAACGCTCCCGGCTCGAGCGGCGCCACGTACAGCTGGACGGCCTCCCTGCCGGCGCGGGCGCCGTCGTTGCGCACGAGGCACGAAACAAAGAAGCCGTCGTCCGCCTCTTCCACCTGCAGGTCGCGGTAGGAGAACTCCGTGTACGACAGCCCATGGCCGAACGGATAGGCCACGTCCGCGCCCGCAGCGTCGTAGTAGCGGTAGCCCGTGTAGACGCTCTCGCGGTAGCACGCCTGGCGGCCCTTCTCGGGAAAGCGCTCCGCGCACGGCGTGTCCGCCAAGCGCACCGGCCATGTCTCGGCCAGCTTGCCCGAGGGATTCGCGCGCCCCAGCAGCAGGTCGGCCGCGGCCTGCCCTCCCCGGCAACCGGCCAGGTAGCACAGCAGGACGGCGCGCGGGCGCCCGCGCCAGGGAAGCTCCACGGGGGAGCCGCCCTGCAGCACCACCACCGTGTTCGGATTCGCGGCGCACACGCGCTCCACGAGCGCGTTGTGGCCGGCGGGCAGCGCCATGTCGACCCGATCGGCGCCCTCGGACTCCGAGGCGTCCGGGAGCCCCACGAAAACCACGGCCACGTCCGCCGCGGCCGCGATGCGCGCTGCCTCGTCCAGCAGCGCCTCGTCCGCCTCCCCCGTGGCAGCATCGTAGCCGGGCGCGTAGGAGGCCGCCGCGCCGACCGCCGCGAGCGCATCCCAGGCGCAGTCGAGCGAGACCGGGTTGATCTTCGAAGAGCCCGCACCCTGGTAGCGCGGCTCGCGGGCGAAGGCCCCGATCACCGCCACGCGCGCACCCGGCGCGAGCGGCAGCGCACCGTCGTTCTCCAGGAGCACGGCCGAGCCCTCGGCCACGGCGCGGGCCACGTCCAGGCGCTCGTCCAGGCTCCGCGCGACAGACATGCCCTCCGCAGCCGCATGCTTGGCGTGCAGCTCCAGGATGCGGCGGACGGCCGCGTCGAGGCGCTCCTCGGAGAGCTCCCCCGCCTGGACGGCAGCGGCCACGTCGGCGCGGTAGTCGGCCCGCGGGCCCGGCATGACCAGGTCGAGGCCCGCGAGCAGACTCGCCTTGTTGTCGTTCTCGGCGCCCCAATCGCTCACGTACGCGCCGTCGAAGCCCCACTCGTCGCGCGCCAGCGCCAGAAGGCGCGCGTTCTCGGAGCAGTACGCGCCGTCCAGCAGGTTGTACGCCGTCATCACCGTCCAGGGCCGGGCTTTCTCCACCGCGATGCGGAACGGCTCCAGGTACAGCTCGTGCAGCGCGCGCTCGTCCACCACCGCGTCCACGATCAGGCGGTTCGTCTCCTGGTTGTTGCAGGCGAAGTGCTTGAGCGACGTTCCCACACCCCGGCTCTGCACGCCCTCGATGTAGGCGGCCGCCAGCTCGCCGGCCAGGTGCGGGTCCTCGCTGAAGTACTCGAAGTTGCGACCGCACAAAGGGCTGCGCTTCATGTTCGCACCAGGCCCCAGCACCACGGCCACGCCCTGCCCGCGCGCCTCGTCGCCCAGCGCCTCGCCCATCGTGCGCACGAGGTCCGCGTCGAAGGAGCACGCCGCGGCGCTCGCCGTGGGAAAGCACACCGCCGGCTCGCTTCCCGCGAGCCCCAGGTTGTCCGCCGCCCCCGCCTGCCGCCGCAGGCCATGGGGGCCGTCCGACACCGTAATGGGGTCGATTCCCAGGCGCGGGCACCCGCCCAACTCCCAGTAGCCCTCGCCCGTCAGGCACGCGCATTTCTCCTCAAGGGTCATGGCCGCCACGACGGCATCGACATCGAAGAGCGACACACCCCCTTCAGCCTGCCCCTCGTTCACCATCCGCCTCGCCTTCCCCTCGAACATTGCCGAGCCGAGCCTTCCTTTATCCCCACATGATTGTAAAGGTTCTTGGCTCGGCCGCCCCTATCCGACGCTGAGCGCATCGGTGAAATAGCGGTAATAAGCCTCGTGCATCTTGCGGCGTTCCTTCACGCGCACGGGCACGCAGGTGCCGTCCCGCAGGATGAAGTCGTCGCGCACATCCACGATGAAATCCATGTTCACGATGAAGCTGCGATGGCAGCGCAGGAAGCGGGGATCGCGAAGCTCGTCGGCCACGTCGTCGAGCTTCGCCAGGCTGCGATGGCAGGAGCCGTCGGACCGATGCAGCAGCACCGCATGGTCGCGGCTTTCCAGGTAGACGATGTTGCGGTAATCGAAATAGCGGCGCGCAGAGCCAACGCGGAACGCCAGGCGCGGCGAGGTGGCCGGCAGCACACGGTCGAGCACGGCGGCCAGCTTGCGCGGGTCCGCCGGCTTCACGAGGTAGCCCGTAGCCTGCACTTCGTAGCTCTCCACCGCATGTTCGCGCGATACGGTCAGAAACACGAGGGGCACGCTGGGATCGTGCTCGCGCAGCTTCCGCGCCACGGCGATGCCGTCCTCGCCCTCGAGGTATACGTCGAGGAACACCAGGTCGAACGGATCGGCACCCGCGGCCACCTCGGCGACGAGCGGCCCGCCGCCCGCATACTCCTCGAAGCGGGGACGGTAGCCTCGGGCGACCAGATGCCGGTCCACCGCCGCCCTCAACTCCCGCCGTTGCGCCCCGTCATCGTCGCACAGCGCGATTCTCAAGCCCATCCTCCTCGTGTTCTTCCCTGGTACAAATCACGTTTTCCTATTGTCCAGCCAAGGGGGCTTTGCTGTCCAGTGCCGCTTTCGCAGGCTTCGCGGCCGTTTACGCAACAGGGAAGCCGCGCGCTCACCCGCCAAGCGTCACCTCGCGCTTGAGCACGAAGCGCAGCACGAGGTAGTAGGCCGTGCCCGCGGCCATCCACACCACGCCGAGCACCTTTGCCGGCACATCGAGCCCCCACCACGTGTAGCCTATGACCGCCAGGCCCGCCAGCGGTACCAGCAGGTGCGCTACCCAGCGCCCGTCGCGCTTCTTGACGAAGAAGTACCAGATGACGGTAACATGCAGCAAAAGAAACGCCGTGAGCGCGCCGAAGTTCACGAAGAGCGAGATGGTATCGGTGCCCAGCTGCCCGAACGTCAGCACGAGCACGAGCGTGAGCCCGCCCACGAAGAGCGTGGCCACGTAGGGGGTATGGTACTTCGGGTGGATGCGCGCGAGCACGTGCGGCAGCCCGCCGTCGCGGCCCATAGCGAAGAGGATGCGCGACACGGCCGTCTGTGCCGCGAGCGCCGTGAAGATGCCCCAGGCAAGCGCCGTGGCCACGGCGCACACCACGTAGAGCCACCGTCCTCCCACCACCTGCGCCACCAGGTAGAACGCATTGCCCTGGTCGTGAGCGAACACGGCGCCGTCGGGGCTGATGCACCCGGCGACATACGTCTGCAGCACGAACAGCGCGCCCACGATGGCCAGCGATGCCATCATGGCGCGGCCGGGGCCGCGGCGGCCGTCCTCGGCCTCCTCCGACAGCGTGGCGATACCGTCGAAGCCCAAAAACGACAGCACGCCCAGCGACACGGCGCTGAACACGAGCGGCAGGCTGAACGTGGCGGGATTGTAGAGGGGCTGCAGCGTGAAACCGTGCGAGGCGGGGTCGGACAGGAGCCAGCGCACGCCCAGCACCACGAACACGGCCAGCACCAGCACCTCCAACACGAGCGCGATGCGGTTCACGATGTCGGTGAGCGCGATGCCGCGGATGTTCACGAACGTGTTCGCCACCACGAACACGATGGAGAAGGCCCATGGGGGCACCTCCGGCACGATGCCCGACAGCGCCGTGGAGGCTACCACGTACATGAGCACGGGGATGAGCAGGTAGTCGAGAAGCAGCGTCCAACCCGACACGAACCCGATGCCCTTGCCCAGGCCGCGCGACGTGTAGGCGTACACCGAGCCGGACACCGGCCACTCGCGGATGAGCATGCCGTACGACAACGCCGTGAACACCATGGCCAGCGTGCCCACCACGTAGACGAGCGCCGGCATGCCGCCCGACTCGGAGAACACGCCGCCGTAGATGCCGAACGGCGCGATGGGAACCATGAAGATGAGCCCGTACACGATCATGTCGGGCACGCTGAGCACCCGCGCGAGCTTCGGCTTGCCCGAGCCCCCTTTCGAGGGGGTGCTGCTCGGCGCGGAAGGGGCGTTCGCCATGGGCCGGCTCCTTTCGGCAGGTCGGAAACGGCGCGCTCACCGCGCGCCCGCCGGCCCCGTCGGCCGGCCGTCCGTCCCACTCTAGCGTTCCCCGCGTGCCCGCCCCGGCGCAACCGCACGCCGTCATCGACCCGTGGCGGGAGCGTTGACGGGGCTCGCGGCCAGCGAGCGCCCTAGGTGCGCGGCAGGAAGCCCGTGGCCACGGCCACGACGACGAATCCGATCGCGAGAAGGGCAAGGCAGGCGGCGACCTGCGTCTTGAGCGGGACGCGACCCAACGCAGGCACGAGGCGAACGAGCGGCCGGCGGTCGCTTGCCAGGAAGAAGCCGGGCAGGAACATGAGCGCGACGATGCCGTAGTAGGCCGCGACGCGCGCGGCGAGGGGGCCACCGTAGCCCGTGTCGCCCGGCTGCGGCGAGAACGCCAGGTCGGTGGCCACGCAGAGGAAGAGCACGGAAAGCAGGGCCAGCGCCACGTCCCACGCGACGCCCGCCCAGCGCGGCACGCGTCCCCAGAACGCCCCGCCCCCGTGCGCAGCGGCGCGCGAGACGGCAGGAAGCGGGGCAGGCCGTATCGGAAGGGCCCTCGAAGACGCCAAGGGCGCAGCTCCCGCGGGCTCGGGCACCACCGCCGTCTGCCTTCCCGCCGCGGGGCCCGCCGACACAGCCTGCGCCTGCGCTGCCGCCGCGCCCTTCGCCTCCCCTGCGGCCACCGCCGACCGCCCCGGCGCCATCCCTGCCGCCCCGCTGCCGCCGGGAGGGAGCACACGGCGCGCGGCTTCCCCGAACGCTTCCTCGAGCTCGCGCACGCTCGCGTAGCGGTCCCGAGGATCGAACGATGCCGCACGTTCCACCACCGCCCGAAACGGCTCGGGGATGCCCTCGTCGCGATAGCCCGCTCGACGCGCCTTGGCGTCCGGAGTCCTCTCCGTCAGGCAGAAGTACAGCAGCATGCCCAGCGCGTAGACGTCGGTGCGCGCGTCGCTCTGCCCGTAGCCGAACTGCTCGGGCGGCGCGTAGGCCCTCGTGCCGAAGCGGTGCGTGTCCTGCTCTGCCGCCTCGTCGAAGGAGCGGGCGATGCCGAAGTCGATGAGGGTGAGGTTGTCGCGCGTCAGCATGACGTTGGAGGGCTTGAGGTCGCGATGGATAAGAGGCGGGTCGAACGCCTCGTGCAGCTCGCGCACGGCCCCGCAAAGCTTCGGAAACACGTCGCATGCGAGGGCGACGGACGGATCGCAGCGGTACACGACGTCGGCGAGCGTCTCGCCCCGAACGAACTCCATGACCACGACGCGCCGGGAGCCCACCGCATGGCAGTCGAGCACCAGGGGCAGGTGGAGGAACCGCCGGCCCGAGCGCTGGGCGCGCCAGAGCCTCTCGTAAGCCGCCCCGAGGCCCGCGTCGCCGTCAAGGTACTTGCGCACGTACGGCCCCTGCTCCGAGCCGTTCGCCCCCACGAAGTACACGAGCTGCGTGGTCTCGAACGCGCTCTCCTTCATGACGGCGTCCACGCGGTAGCAGCCGTCGCGCGCCAGTGCATCGAGATGTTCCGAAAGCTCGTCCATGACAGGTACATGGTAGCAGAAGGAGCCGGGGGCGCACCGGACGCCGGAGCGGTTCGCGCAGGCTCCTCGCAGCCTCAGCAGATCGTGTCCTCGCCGAAGCGGTAGAGCTCCTCGTCGGTCTTCTGCAGGCTGTAGCCGTGGTCGAGGCAGAAGATGATGATGGCGTCGCGGCGATCCTTGCAGTACAGCCCGCTTGCGCCAGCTGCCTGGAGGAGCCGGTCGGCCTCCTTGAGCGTGAGGCCCAGGGCGAAGGCCAGCTGCAGCACCTTGTTGCGCGAGGCGCCGCGCTGCCCCATGAATATCTGGTAGCCGAACGTGTCGTTGAGGCCCGCCCGGCGCACGACCTCGGCCCGCTCGAGGCCTTTCTCGTCGAGCAGCTGCTGCAGGTAGTCCGGCAGGCTGCGCCGGCCGATGCGGTGCCGCTCGGCAAATGCACGCGGATCCGGCGCATCCAGCAGCTCCTGCAGCAGCTCGTCGGTCAAGGGCTCTTTCACGCGGCGCTTCCTTCTTCTACGTTTCGTGTCCGGTCTCATGGTATCAGACGGCCGCCGGAACCGGCCATGGCGTCGCGAGGGCGCCCGCCCCGGTTCCGGCGGCCGGCACGGCCTTACGCCACGTCGAACGTCTTCTCGGCGAGGACGGTGTCGTCCAGGCTGATGAGCTCGGTGCACTCCACGCTCACCTGCGACTGGTCGTCAAGCAGGTAGGCCTGCTGGACGGTGGTGGTGGCGCCGGGCTTGATCTCGTTCATGGAGCTCTGGGAGTCGATGTCGCTCACGATCGCCGTGTCGAGCTGCACGCCGTTCTGGAACGCCTTGGCCGACACGGCCGTGAAGAACGGCACGGCCTTCTCTGCGTTGTTGGTGAACGTGTACGTCACCACGATGGCCGCCTTGCCCGCATAGTCCTGCCCCACCGTGCACTCGTCGATAGTCACGGCGTACTTCGACTCCTTCTGCTCGGGCTCCTTCTGCGCGGCCTGAGGGGCGTCGTCCGCCTTCTCGCCGCTCGGTGCCTCCGAGCCGCCCGACGAGCAGCCGAACAGCCCGACGCAGGCGGTTAGAGCGCAGGCCGCCGCCAAAGTACCGATGTTCTTCCTCATGATCCCTCCTTGCTCCGGTTTACCCATCGGAACAAGGGTATCGAAACCGCCCAGCCAAAACATTAGCTGGCAGCTAAGTTCCCGCCAGCGGGGCAGGGGCGGAAAACCCCCGCTACCAAGGGCTTTCCGCTCGGCGAGGAGATGGCCGGCATCCCGCCCTGCTCCGCTTCGAACCGGAAGAACGGGAGTCGCCCTAGAAGTCGATGGTGTCCGGGTCGAGGCCGCTTTGGCCGAGGGGGTCCAGCTCGTCGATGCGCTGCAGGTCCTCGTCGGTGATATTGAACCAGAACACGCGGGCGTTCTCGGAGATGCGCCCGGCGTCCGTGGACTTCGGCAGCGGGATGGCGCGGCGCTGCAGGCACCAGCGGATGCACAGCTGCGCCACCGTGCAGCCGTAGCTGGCCGCGATGTCGATGAGCAGCTGGTTCTCCAGCACGCGCCCTGCGCCGAGCGGCGACCAGGCCTCCACCACGATGTCGTTGCGGTTGCAGAAATCGCGCGTGGCCTCTTGGTTGCAGCCCGGGTGCAGCTCTATCTGGTTCACCATGGGCAGGATCTCGGCGGCGTTCATGAGCGGCTCCAGGTGGTGGGGCTTGAAGTTGCTCGTGCCGATGGCGCGCACCTGGCCGTCCAGGTAGAGCGTCTCGAGCGCCCGCCACGTCTCCTGGTTCGTGCGCTGCCAGTCGTCCTCGGCGCCCTGCGCCGCCGGCCAGTGGATGAGGTAGAGGTCCACGTAGTCCAGGTGGAGCTTCTTGCGGGATTCCTCGAACGCCTTGAGCGTGGGCTCGTAGCCGCGGTCGGTGTTCCATACCTTCGTGGTCACGAACAGCTCCTCGCGCGTGAGGCCGGACGTGGCCAGAGCCTTGCCCACCGTGGCCTCGTTGTCGTAGGCCGCCGCCGTGTCGATGTGGCGGTAGCCGTCGGCGAGCGCCTGGTGGACGGCGTCGATGCCCACCTCGCCGTCCGGCATCTTCCACGTGCCGAACCCGATGCACGGCACGCCGTAGCCGTTGCGCAGGGTGATCTTGTCTTGCGGGCTTTGCAGGTCTGCCATGAGTGCCTCCTAGTTCGCAGGCGCGCCGCCCCGAGCGCGCGGCCCCGCGGTGCGCCTTCGCCTTCGCGTATGCGCCCACTCTACCGGCCGCCGCACCCGATGCGGGACGACGCGGGCGAACCGTCACCCGGTTGTAGGCCCGCGCGCACAAACCAGGCGGGGGCGCCGGCGCCGCCCCGCACCGGCATGCTCCGGGGTGCCGCACAGGAGCTCGCCATGTCAGCGCTTCGCGGGCAGGCGCCTCACGGCTTTCGATATGTCCTTGTACCTGCGTTCCTTTTGAGCGAGGTAGCCGGCCTTGTCCTCGGCGAACGCGGCCTCGGCCTTCAGCTTGCGGTACGCCTGCCAGCGGCGCTCTGACAGCTCGCCGTCCGCAATGGCCTCGTAGACGGCGCACCCCGGTTCGGACGCGTGGGTGCAGTTCGAGAACCGGCACGAGGCGAACAGGCGCTCCACGTCGGCGAACCCCTGCTCGATGCTCTCGGCAACGTCCCCCAGCCCCAGCTCGCGCATGCCGGGCGTGTCCATCACGAGGCCTCCGCCCGGCAGCAGCACGAGCTGGCGGCGCGTGGTGGCATGACGACCGCGGCCGTCGGCTCGCACGTCGCGCGTCTCGAGGACATCCTCCCCTAGCAAACGGTTGACCAGCGTCGACTTGCCCACGCCCGACGAACCCAGAAGCGCGACGGTCCTGCCGGGGCGCAGGTAGGGGCGCACGGCCTCGCAGCCGCCCTCCTCCATCGACGACACGGCCAGCACGTCGACGCCGAAGGCCACCGACTGCACGGCGCGCAGCCGCCGCTCCAAGCTGTCGCACGCATCGGCCTTCGTCAGCACCGCGACGGGCACCGCCCCGCTTTCCCACGCGAGCGTCAGGTAGCGCTCGAGGCGCCGCAGGTTGAAGTCCCCGACGAGCGACATGCACAGAAACGCGGTGTCGATGTTCGCGGCCACCACCTGCTGTTCGAACGACGCGCCGGCCGCCTTGCGCACGAAAGCGCTCGTGCGCGGAAGCACCTGCGAGACGATGGCGCGCCCGCCTGCGTTGTCCGCGCGGTCCATGAGGACGAAATCGCCCACTGCCGGGAAGTCGGCGGCCGAGCGGGCTGCATGGCGCAGCCTGCCCGCCGCTTCGGCGAAGAGCTCGCCCTGCGCACCGACGACGCGGTACAGCTCGTGGGCCTGGGACAGGACGCGTCCCACGACGAGGTCCTCGACGCCGGACGCCTCGCGCGCACGCTGCATGAGCGCGTCGGTCACGCCGTACGCGCGCAAGTCGACGGCCGCCATCACGCCTCGCCCCCTTCGCGCGTTGGCGTACCGCATGCGTCCGCCCCGAGCCCCTCGAGAGGAAACGGCGGCTCTGCCAGCGGCTTCACGGCGATGGACATGAGCTTGACGGGGTTGTCGTCGGCTGCGATGCGGTTGGAGCTCAGGTGCCCGCAGCGTTTGCATCGGTGCACGATGGCCCATTCCCCGCCTTTGCGCACCCACACGCTGATGGGCTCCATGATGCTTTCGCACACGGACGCCCGGTCGCCGGGCCGCTCGTCGACGTGCAGGCTGTGCAGGCATTGAGGACAGTGGTTGCGATGGCGGCTCCCCGCCTCGTCGGGCGTGACGAGCTGGCCGCACTGTTTGCAGATGAAGCTGTCCATGCAGGCATGCGCCTGGTAGAAGGCGGTGCCTCTCTTGATTTTTTCCACGGTGGTTCTCCCAAAACGTTGGTGGTCGTTGCCCTGTTTGGGAGGTTCCAGCGGAGACTAGCGCTCGCAAACCTCCCGGCTTGCGACAATCTCCACGCTACATCCTTGTGACAAAAGTCATGCTCCTCAAGTAGTGTTGACGCCGTCGTTTATACCACAGGAGGGCGAAGGGCCGCAAGGGGGCCGCCGCGCGCGTCGAACAACCGGCGCGCCCTCAGCCCCCGTAGCGCTTCAACATGCGCAGCCACGTGGTCATGACGATGCGCTGCGGCACGAGCTTCGCGGCCACGTGCAGGTACTTCGCGTACAGGGGATGCACCGACAGGGCGCGTCCCCGCCGCGCGTCGCGCAGGGCGAGGGCGGCCACCTTACCGGGCGGCACGAGGCCGGGGAACGCCACGCGGCGACCGTTCACCTCGTGCAGGAGCAGGTCGGTGTCCACCCAGCTCGGGCACACGGCGCACACCGTCACGCCGGTGCCCGCCAGCTCGGCGCCGAGCGCGCGCGAGTAGCTGAGCTCGAACGCCTTCGTAGCCGCGTACAGGCCGAGGAAGGGCGTGGGCTGGAAGGCCGAAGCGGAGGACACGTTCAGGATGCGGCTCCCCCGCCCCATGAACGGCAGGCAGATGCGGCAGAGCGCGGCGACGGCCGTGCAGTTGAGGGCAACCGTGCGCTCGATCTCGTCGACGGGGAACTCGGCCCATGCGCCCATCTTGGCCGCGCCCGCGTTGTTTACCAGGTAGGCCACCGTGGGACGCTCCGGCTGCGCGAGCAGGGCGCGCTCCACGGCGCGCAACCCCTCGGCGGTCGAGAGGTCGGTGGCGAGCAGCACCACGCGACCGCCCAGATCGCCGCGCAGGCGCTCGAGCTTCTCGGGGGTGCGGGACACCGCCCAGAGCTCGTCGATGCCCTCGTCCTCGAGCAGCCGCTCCGCGAAGGCGCGGCCGATACCGCCGGTCGCGCCCGTGACGACGGCGATGCGCGCGCCCATGCTAGCGTCCTCCCTTGAGCAGCGTGCGATCCAGATCGGCCGCGTCGATCATGGCGTAGCCTGCCGTGAACAGCCGCTTCAGCGCGTAGAGGTACGCGACGCCCCAGTAGTAGTCGGCCAGTTTGAGGGGATCGCCCGCAACCACGCTGCCCTCGCGCTGGCCCTGCTCGACGATGCGCGCCGTGTGCGCGTAGAGCTCCGAGCGGTACGGGGCGGGCCGGCCGTCCGCGTCGGGTTCCTCCTCCAGCATGAGCTGCGTGTTCAGCACCACCGAGGCCGCGAACAGCTCGTCGTCGGCCAGGCGCCCCAGGATGGAGGCGGAAAGGCGGCCGATCTTCGCCTTCGCCGTCAGCGGCAGCCGGGCGAGCAGCTTGAGCTCCCGCACGTCGTCGCCGTTCGCCACGAGCTCGCGCAAGGCGGCGAACAGGTCCTCCTTCGAGTCGAAGTAGCGGTAGATCGTCCCCTGCGCGATGCCGATGCCGCGCGCGAGGTCCGCTATGCGGGTACCCGCGAACCCATTGCGCGCGAAGTAGCGCAGCGACTCGCGCAGTATCCGCGCCCGCATCTCGCCCCGCAGCTCCGCGCACCGCTCCGGCGATTTCGGCATCTGCCCCCCTACCTTTAAATGAATTATTTTTCATTCATAAGATACGCCATAGCAGACGAAGAATCAAGGAAGTGGTCCCAAGCGAGAAGAAGAATGGCCCTTTCTCCAAGCGAGCCGTTTGAAGCCGCACGGGATTAGGCCAGGACGGCAGCACCCATAACCGATGCATACCCGAAAATGGCAGAGATCTTGAGGTATGCGACTTTCGATTTAGCATGTTCAACCCGAAACGACCAGATAGCAAGCATCGACCTAGTCTTTTACTTGCACACATCCACTTCCGACGATGACAGAGAAAATCTCACCTACCTCGGAATCTTTGCCAGATTGGAGGCCTTGCGATGCTGGAACGTGGACGCCCTGCGCGCTCGACACAGGGGAAAGCCCGTCGCCTTCCAAGCCGAGCATCGCCCCCGCTGCGAAGGCGGCAAGCTGCGCTACGAGTACGACGGCGCCTCCTTCGACGTGGACGTCGAGACCATGCGCCGAACGGGAGGCTCCGACCGCTTTCCCCCGTTCGTTTCCGTCGAGCAGTAAGGCGGCCCGCGCCGAGAGCCCGCGGGCAACGTTCGCAAGTCGGATCAAGCGCGCGTGCCCCGCGTGCCGTATAGTGCAGCTCAGCGCGCGCTGACCGGCAAGGAGAACGGACAAGACATGCACGAATGGCGAAGGCAGGTGCAGCAGATCGTCGACGCGATCGACGATAGCATCGCGGCCCGCGACGACGAGGCGCTCACCCTGCGCGCCTTGGCGGAGCTGCTCGGGTACTCCGAGTTCCACACCACGCGGAGGTTCAAGGAGGTCTCGGGCATGCCGCTGCGGGACTACCTGCGAGGACACAGGCTCGCTTTCGCGCTCAAAGAGGTGCGCGACGGCGACGCGAGCCTGCTCGACATCGCGCTCGACCACGGGTTCTCGTCTCACGAGGCGTTCACCCGGGCGTTCAAGCGCGCCTTCGGCGTGACGCCGAGCGCGTACCGGGCAGACCCGCGGCCCGTGGTGCTGCGCACGAAGATCACCGCCTTCGACCGCTACGTGCTGGGAATGGGAGAGATCGGCATGACGGACGAGAACGAGAACGTGGAACCTTATTTCATCACGGTGCCCGCGCATCGGTTCCTGCATGTGGCCAACCGAGAGAGCAACGGCTACTGGGACTTCTGCCAGAAGCAGAACGAGATTCCCGGGCAGGACATGGCCACCGTCTGCGGCCTGCTGGACAGCGTGAAGGGCAAGCTCGACGACGAGGGCGGCGCGGAGGCGAACGCCGGCGGCGGCCAGGTGATGGCCTACGTGAGCGACCCGGCGGGGCGCCTGTGTGCCTGGGGCTTCCCCCGCGTCGAGTGCCTGGGCGCGCGCCTGCCCCGCGACTGGGCGGGCGAGGTGCCGCCGAACCTGCGCCTCATGGACGTGGAGGCGGGCGAGTACGCCGTGTTCGAGCACGGACCCTTCGACTACGAGCGCCAGATGCGCACGGTGGAGGACAAGATCGAGGCCGCGATGGCCGCGTTCGAGGCCGCCGATAACGGCTGGCAGTTCGACACGGCGCCGGGGAAGGCGATCTACCTCTACTTCGACCCCGCGCGCTTCTGCAAGTACGTGCGGCCCGTGCGCAGGGCGTAGAAGGAGGGTGCGCCGGGGCGCGGAATCCGGTAGGATGGCACCAAGTTGTTTCCTCCGAGAGAATCGACGATGCCATGCCTGCCGAGCACGCCTCCCTGCCCCGCCCCGGCCTGACGAGGAAGTCGTGGGCGCTCATCATCCTGCTGTCGTTCTTCGGGCAGGTGGCCTGGGCGCTCGAGAACAACTTCTTCAACCTGTTCATCCAGGACGCGTTCGGCGCGTCGCTCTCCGACGTGGCGCTCATGGTGTCCGCCTCGGCGCTCACGGCCACGGCCACGACGCTGTTCGCGGGCGCGTGGTCGGACCGCGTCGGGCGGCGCAAGGCGTTCATCGGCGTGGGCACCGCGCTGTGGGGCGCTTCCATCATCGTGTTCGCCTACCTGCAGTCTATCTCGTCGGCACTCGCCGGCACCGCGGCGGCGGCCATGGCGTTCGGCGTGACGCTCACCATCGTGTTCGACTGCGTGATGACGTTCTTCGGCAGCCTGGCGAACGACTCGTGCTTCAACGCCTGGGTCACCGACATCACCTGCGAGGAGAACCGCGGGCGCGTGGAGGGCGTGAACTCGGCCATGCCGCTGCTCGCGATGCTCGCGGTGTTCGGCGGCGCGCTGTTCTTCATGATCGTGCGGCCCGACGGCACGGTGACCTACGACTACCCGCTGTTCTTCACCATCGTCGGCGTCGCGGTGATGGCGCTCGGCGCGGGCGTGCTCCTGTTCATGGACGACTCGGCGCCCGGCCGCGCGCCTGCGGGCGGCTACCTGGCAAGCGCGCTCTACGGCTTCCGCCCGCAGGCGGTGCGCGAGAACCGGATGCTTTACCTGGTGCTTCTGGGCTACCTCGTGTTCGCCACGGCGCTGCAGGTGTTCATGCCCTACTACGTGCTGTACCTGCGCCTGCCCTACATCCTGGGCGAGAGCTATGTGTTCGTGATGGCGCCGGGCATCGCGATCGCGGCCGTGTTCACCATCCTCTACGGCAAGCGGGTCGACGCCTGCGGGTTCCGGCGCGCGGTGGTGCTGCCGCTTCTGCTGTTCGTGGCGGGGTGCGTGGTGCTCACGCTACTCACGGGCATGGCGGGCGTGTTCGCGGGGTCGGTGCTGATGCTCTGCGGCTACCTAGGGGCGGTCGCTTGCTTCGGCGCAGAGGTGCGCAACAACACGCCCACCGGGCGCGTGGGGTCGTTCCAGGGCGTGCGCATCTTCATGGCCGTGCTCGTGCCGATGCTCGTGGGGCCGTGGATCGGCTCGGCTTTGAGCGCGGGCTCGGGGGCGCTCGGGTTCGGTGTGGTGGGCGACGGGTTCACGCCGTCGTCGCTCATCTTCCTGGGCGGGGCGGCCGTGGCGCTTTTGACGTTCGCCGTGCTGCCGTTCATCAAGAAGAGCAAAATGTCATAGAAGGGGACTGTCCCTTCTATGACATTTTCGGAGGAGGCGAAAATGCTCGATATCAAACGCGTGCTGGCGAGCGCGCCGCGCAAGCCGGAGGACGCGGAGCTGCGGGAGCTGCTCACGCCGTGGGGCGAGGCGCTGGCGGCAGGCGGGGAGCGGGCGAAGGTCCATCCGCGGCCGCAGCTCGCGCGCGAGGCCTTCGAGCTGCTCGACGGGTGGTGGGACTACGCGATCGCGGCTGTCGCCGATGCGGGGAGCGCGTGGCGCGACGCTCCCCCGCCCGCCGCCTGGGACGGGCGCATCCGCGTGCCGTTCTCGCCGGAGGCGCCGTTGTCGGGCGTGCACCGGCAGGTGCGGCCCGACGAGCTTCTGTGGTACCGGCGCGCGCTGTCCTGCACGAAGCCCGCAGGCGACGAGCGCGCCCTGCTCCATTTCGAAGCCGTGGACTACGCCTGCGCCGTGCAGGTGAACGGGACGCGCATCGGCGAGCACGCAGGAGGCTACCTGCCCTTCAGCTTCGACGTGACCGACGCGCTGGCCGACGGCGAGAACGAGCTCGTCCTGTGCGTCTGGGATCCGAGCGACGCGGGAACGCAGCTGCGCGGAAAGCAGCGGCTTGCGCGCGGGGGCATCTGGTACACCGCGCAGAGCGGCATCTGGCAGAGCATCTGGCTGGAAACGGTGCCCGAGGAGCACGTGGTGGCGCTGGAAATCGACCCGCGGCCCGACGAGGGGAAGCTCGTGCTCTCCGCAGCCGTGCGCGGCGAGGCGGCGCTAGAAGCGCGCCTGCTCGACGGCGACGCGGAAGTGGCGCAAGGCGGGGCCCGCGCGGAAGACAACCGTTGCGAGCTCGCGCTTGACGCGCCGAACCCGCGCCTCTGGAGCCCGGACGACCCGCACCTCTACGACCTCGAGCTCTCCTTCGGCCGCGACCGCGCGACAAGCTACTGCGCCTTCCGCACCGTGGGCGTGGAGCCCGACGCGCAGGGCGTGCCTCGCTTCTGCCTGAACCACGAGCCGCTCTTCCTGCGCGGCGTGCTCGACCAGGGCTACTGGCCCGACGGCCTCATGACCGCGCCGGACGACGAGGCGCTCGCCCACGACGTGCGCGCGATGCGCGAGGCGGGCTTCAACCTCTTGCGCAAGCACATCAAGGTGGAGGCCAACCGCTTCTACTGGTGGTGCGACAAGCTGGGGATGCTCGTGTGGCAGGACATGGTGAGCGGGGGCGGGGCCCCGGATCCGTGGCGCTCGAGCTACAAGCCCACGTTCTTCCGCGCCTCTTGGGGCCGCTACGCCGACGACGACCCGCGCCGCTTCCCCGGCCTGGCCGCCGACGACCCGGCGTTTCGCGCGGAATGGGCCGAAGCATGCGCGGGGACGGTGCGCCATCTGCGCAACCACCCCTGCGTCGTCGCCTGGGTGCTGTTCAACGAGGCGTGGGGGCAGTTCGACGCGCGTCGGGCCGTGGAGACGGTGCGCGCGCTCGACCCGACGCGCCCCATCGACGCGGTGAGCGGGTGGTACGACCAGCGCTGCGGCGACTTCCTCAGCGTGCACAACTACTTCCGGCCGCTCGAGGTGTACCCCGACGCGGCCCGGCCGCCGCGCGCGTTCGTCATCTCGGAGTTCGGCGGGCTGTCGCATCACGTGGACGGGCACTCCTCGCTGGAGACGTCGTACGGGTACGGCTCCTCGAGCGACCTCGCGTCGTTTCGCGCCGGAGTGCGCGCCACCCTCGAGACGGCCGACGCGCTCGAGGCGGAGGGGCTCGCGGGCTACGTGTACACCCAGCTCTCCGACGTGGAGGAGGAGACGAACGGGCTTCTGACGTACGATCGGCGCGTGAACAAGCTCGCGGAAGGAGGCGCGTCGTGATGCGGACCGAGGAAGAGGCGTTGGAGTGCTTGAAGGGGCGGTTCGCGAATCGCTTCGGCGACATGGGCGGCCGGGGCTTCGCGTTCGCGTCCGCGCCGGGGCGCGTGGAGCTGGCCGGCAACCACACCGACCACCAGGGCGGGCGCACCATCTCCACCGCCATCGACCGGCGGATGTTCGCCTTGGCGGCGCCGAACGGCGAGGACGTGATCCGCGTGAGCATGGAGGGCTTCGGCGAGGCGGCCATCGACGTGGGAGACCTCGTGCCGCGCGCGGAGGAGCGCGGCACGTCGGCGGCGCTCGTGCGCGGCATGGCGGCCGCCTACGCGCGCGCGGGCGGCAAGCTGCGCGGCTTCGACGCCGTGACGTGCTCGGACATCCCCGCCGGATGCGGAGTGTCCTCATCGGCCGCCTTCGAGATGCTGACGGGCCTGCTGATCCGCGCGCTCTGCGATACGGAGGGCCTGGACCCGCGCCGCAGCCTCGTGCGGCTCGCTCTCGACGGGTCGTGGGCCGAGGACGTCCACTTCGGCAAGCCCACGGGCGCCCAAGACCAGCTGGCGAGCGCCTTCGGCGGCATCGTGGCCCTCGACTTCGCCGGCGCCGAGCCGCGCGTCTCCCCCGTTTCCTTCGACGTGCGCGCAAGCGGGCACGCCTTGTTCCTCGTGGACAGCCGCTGCGACCACTCCCGCCACACCGACGAGTTCGTGGCCGTCCCCGCCGACATGTTCGCCGTCGCGAAGCGCTTCGGGCGCGAGCGGCTCGAGGACGTGCCCTGCGAGGCGTTCCTCGAGGACCTCGCAGGCGTGCGCGCCGAGCTGGGCGACCGCGCGGCCCTGCGCGCGCTCCACTACTTCGAGGAGACGCGGCGCGTGGCGGCGCAGCGGCGGGCACTCGAAAAGGGCGACTTCCCGACGTTCCTCGCGCTCGTGCGCCAGTCGGGGATGTCGTCGGCGCAGTTCTTGCAGAACGTGTCGCCGCGCGCCGACGCCTCGGGCGCCGAGCAGCCCGCGATGGTGGTGCTCGCGCTGTGCGCGCACCTTCTGGGAGAGAGGGGCGCGTACCGCATCCACGGCGGCGGGTTCGGCGGCAGCGTGCTCGCCTTCGTGCCGGACGCCGAGGCCGAGGCGTTCCGCGCGCGGATGGACGCGCTGCTGGGCTTCGAGGCCTGCCTGCCCGTGGCCGTCAGCGCGCCGGGTGCGTGCGCGCGGAGGATCGGCTGATGGGCGCGCCGCTGCCCGCGCCGGAAGAGGTGCGCGCGGAGTTCGACCGCCTGCTCGCGCAGGACGCGGAGGCCGCCGTCGCGTACCTGCACGGCCTGGGCGCTTCGAGCGGCTACCTCGACGAGGCGGCCGTGGCGCGCAACATCCGTTGGACGGCGGCGAGCCCCTACGGCGAGCTGGAGATCACCATCAACCGGTCGAAGCCCGAGAAGGATCCGCGCGCCATCGCCGCCGCGGCGCGCGACGCCGACGCGCCTGTGAGCCCCGGCATCCCCCGCTGCGACCTCTGCTGGGAGAACGAGGGCTTCCCCGGCGCGCCGGGGCGCCCCGCGAAGCCCGGCCTGCGCCTCGCCGCCATCGAGCTGGGTGGCGAGCGCTGGGGCCTCCAGTTCTCGCCGTACGCGTACTTCGACGAGCACTGCATCGCGCTCTCGGCCGAGCACCGGCCCATGAGGATCGACGCGCACTGCCTCGAGCGGCTGCTCGATTTCGCCGACCTGTTCCCGTTCTACTTCATAGGATCGAACGCCGATCTGCCCATCGTGGGCGGATCCATCCTCTCCCACGACCACTTCCAGGGAGGACGTCACGTGTTCCCCCTGATGAAAGCCCCCGTCGAGCGTGAGGTGGCGCTCGCGGGGCTGCTTCAGGTGGGCTGCGGCGTAGTGCGCTGGCCGGCCTCCGCGCTGCGGCTGGCCTCGCATGACCGCGCCGCGCTCGCCCGCGCTGCGATGCGCATCCTGGAGGCGTGGCAGCGCTTCTCCTTCGAGCCGTGCGGCATCGTCGCACATGACGCGGACGGCCCGCACAACACGCTCAACCCCATCGTGCACCGCGAAGGCGCGCTCTACGTGATGCACCTCGTCCTGCGCAACAACCGCGCCGACGACGCGCGGCCGTGGGGCGTCTTCCATCCCGGCGCGCAGCTGCACCATCTCAAGAAAGAGAACATCGGCCTCATCGAGATCATGGGCCTTGTCATCCTGCCCCCGCGCCTCGCCCGCGAGCTGCCGGCCGTGGAGCGGGAGCTCGCCAAGGCCGCGCGGGCAGGCCGGAGGCCGCAGGAGGCGGAAGCGCTCCTGCTCGAGCGCGAGGCGACCGCGCCCCACGCCGCCTGGGCCGTGAGCGTGCTCGCCCGACGAGCGGCCGAGCTGGCCTGCGAGGACGCGCGCGCCGAGGCGATCGGCCCCGTCCTGCGCGAGGAGGTCGGCGGGGCGTTCGCGCGCATCCTCGCCTGCACCGGCGTGTTCAAGCGCGACGCTTCGGGCCGCGCCGGCTGGAACGCGTTTATCAAGGGGCTCGGCTGAGCGTCCAGGGCAAGGCGGGCAGCCTCGGGCCGGAGGCGTCGTAGCGTTTCGGGCGGGCCGGGCGCGGGCTGCGGCGCAGCGCCGTTGCAGCCCGCGCCCGCCTGCGCGTTACAGCCCGAGGCTTTCCACCCAGCGGGCCACCTCGGCTTCGCTCGCACGGCTCGAGAGGCGCTTGCCGGGCTTCCACGTCGTCGCCGGCGAGCAGCAAGCGTGCAGGATGGACTCGGTGCCGCCCAGGCCGCTGCCGCCCGACGTGGCGAAGGGCACGACCGTCTTGCCCGAGAAGTCGTAGGCTTCCAGAAACGTGCTGACGATCGTCGGCGCCACGTACCACCAGATGGGGAAGCCGACAAACACGATGTCGTACGCGTCCATGTTGCCTACGCGGCTCGCGACGGCCGGGCGCGAGGAGGGGTCGTTCATCTCGACGCTGCTGCGGCTTCGCTTGTCGTTCCAATCGAGGTCGGCCGCCGTGTAGCGCACGGCGGGCTCGATCTCGTGCAGGTCGCCGCCCGTCGCCTGCGCGATCGTCCGCGCGAGCCGCTCCGTCTCGCCGCTTGCGGAAAAGTACGCCACGAGAATCTTCTTGTCGTTCGTCATAAGAGGGTCTCCTTTTGCTCGAATCGGTTCCGAGACTATCGTAGACCTTGGAGTCGACTCGAAGTCAACAGGAAACTTCATGAAAAACCGCAAAGGGGGAGCCCTTTCTTCAACCACTACGACCCGGCATTCGTCAAATACCTGGCCGATTTCAGCGCACGCGTGACGGAGCGTTCGGAACCGCCCGCGGGATCACGCTATACTGGAACTCGAATTTTCCCTTTTCCTAAGGAGACCCATGCGCCCCCTCGCCCGCCCCCTCGCACAGTGCGCCGCAGTCGTCGTTCTGGCTGCGGCGCTCGCATGTGGCAGCGTCCCCGCCGCGTACGCTGCCGCCCTGTCCGCCAGTTTCGACGGCGAAGCGCTGGCCGGATCGACGGTTGCGGCGATCGACCCGACGCCCATCGGAAGCGACGAGGAGCTCGAAGCGCGCACGCCGACCCGCCTCCTTCCAACCGACGAGGCGGCATCGGTTGCCGAGGACGGCGCCGCAGCCGCCGAACTTGCCGACGGAGCAGCCGCATCCCCCGTCTGCGCCGCGCCCTATCTGCAAACACCGTCGAAGGGACACGCGCTTGCAAGCAACTCTGCCGGATCGCGCACCCTTGCCGCCTCGGAGCCGCAGGTGGGCGACACGCGCGCGTTCTACAGCGACTACCGCGCCGGGAAGGCCGACTTCGCCATCGAATGCGTGGCCGTCGGCGAGAACTATACGTTCTGGATGGATACCGAGCATCCGGACGCCGTCCTGCCGCAAGACCTCGACCTGCTGGCGGAGAACCTGCACGAGTTCATCGATCGCGAGGTGAAGCTGTTCGGGGACTGGCGCGACGAAGGCGGAGCCGACGTCGACGGCGACGGGCGCGCCGCGTTCGTGTTCTACCCTTTCCTTGGGGGATACGAGAACGTGATGGGCTTCTTCCAGGGCGGTGATCTGTTCGAAGCAGGCGCAGACGACTACGCGACAGGGAACGTCATGGATGCGCTGCACGTGAACGCGGCCAGCCTCTACGAAGGCTCCCCCGCATCCGACGCCTTCGACGCCGACCTGGCCCTCTCGACGCTCGTCCACGAGTTTCAGCACCTCATCAACTACGCCCGTACCGGAGGATACA
The DNA here is from genome assembly GCF_030418435.1 of Gordonibacter sp. RACS_AR49. Lineage (NCBI taxonomy): Bacteria > Bacillati > Actinomycetota > Coriobacteriia > Eggerthellales > Eggerthellaceae > Gordonibacter > Gordonibacter sp. RACS_AR49. The sequence continues at coordinate 78,933 of NZ_JAIUDM010000010.1, forward strand.
GCGACTCCTGGCTAAACGAGGCGTTCTCTCAGGCGGCCATCGGCCTCATGGGCATCGAGACGGACGACCCCACGGCGCTCGCTATGATTACGGGCAATCAGGGCTACCTGCCGCCGTTCGTTTACGAGGAAGACTACGTGCCCGGCGTCGACCGTCCCGAATCCGCCTCGTCGTACGGCGCGTGGTTCCTGTTTGGACTCTATCTGGCCTCGCAGACCGAAGGGCTCGCGAGCACCGACGGCACGATGCGCGGAGGCGAGGGCATCTACCGCGCCGTGATGGAAGCGCAAAGCGCGACCGACGACGAGGGAACGTACGAGACCTGCACGCGCGACGCGCTGACCGCAGCGCTGGAAAAGATCGGGTATCTGGGCGATGGGCAATACTGCGTTGTGCGCACCTTCGACGAACTCGTGGAGAACTTCGGGATGGCCGTCTTGCTGCGCGAGGAGACGGGGCCGCGCAGCCTGTCCAATGACCCGACCGCACGCTCCACCGTGTTCGGCTCCGACGTGCCGCTCCTCTACATCGCCGAACCTGCAGCGGCCATACCGGGCGGCGGCTCGTTCACGGCCGTCGACGTTGAAGGCGGCTCATTCACGGTCGACGCCCAAGCCGACCCGCGCATCGCCTATGCAAGTGGCGACGCGCCGTTGCCCGTGGCCGTCCGCGTGCAGGCGGACCCTGACGGCGGAGAGCTGAGCGAAGGCGATCCCATCGTGCTGTCCTTCGCACACGACGTGCCCGGCGGACAGCTGTTCTGCTTCGAGGCGACCGACGATAGCTACGTCGACCCTCTCAGATTCGTGCCCTACGAAGGGCCGCTATCGGCGAAGACCGACCTGCATGAAGTGGTAGGCGCGTACCGCTGCACGGCAGGCTCCACCCTTTCGTTCGCCAGCCGCACGTTCACGGTAACCGCGCGCGATCAGGGCGAAGACACGCCCGGGGAGCCGACCGCCCCTCCCCCGAGCGAGGGCGCGCCCACCGAGCCCACAGCGCTCCCGGCACCTGGCAAGCTCGCCCCTACCGGCGATGCGGCGACCTCTGCGGTCGCCGACACCGCCGCCCTCGCCTGTTTCGCTGCCGCCGCATTCGCCGTCGCCTCCCGACGCCGTATCGCACGCGCCGGAAAGCCCGCGGAACGCTAGGCGCGCGCCAGCCCCTCGATCCACGGCTCCACCTCGTCAAGCGCGCCGGGAAGGCTGCCGCGCGTGAGATGCAGGGCTTCGCGCACATCGGCTTCGGGGCACAGCTCGCGCAGGGCGTCAAGGGCGGCTGCGTTGCCGCTCGAGCTGCTCGTGGAGAACGGGGCCGCCGTTTTGCGCCAGGTCGTGCTGCGCGAGGAACGACCGCACGACGTGCGGCAGCTGCCCCCACCAGATGGGATGGCCCAGGTATACGGTGTCGTAAGCATCCCAGTCCTGTACGGCGGCGGCCAGCGGCGGCAGATAGCCCTCGTCCTGCTCGCGCTGCACCTGCGCCGTCATGGCGTCGTAGTCGTCGGGCCACGCGTCGGTCGTCTCGATGCGGAAGAGGTCGGCCCCCGTCGCCTCGGCGATGCGCTCGGCCACCGTGAGCGTGGTGCCCGAGTACGAGAACACCGCCACGAGGGCGCGTCCGCCGCCGGCTTTCGGCTCGGGGGCCGCCGCAGGCTCGGGCGTTTCGGGCACCGCTACGGGTTCGGGCGCTTCGGGTGCCGCGGGCTCGTCGCCCGCCGCGCACCCGGCCAGCATCCCGCCGCCGAGCACTGCCATGCCGAAGCCGAACGACCCCATCACGAAGGTCCGCCGATCCATGTCTCGCTTCTTCATACGCGTCTCCCATCGCTTGCGATCGTCTGATCCGCCTTGAACTCTACGCCTTGGAGCTGGCTCCAGGTCAAATGGAGATTGCATGTGCGCAGGCTCATCGCAGTATGCGGACGAGTTCGATGCCCTCCGCTTCGCCACGGTCGCGGCTGTAGAGACGCTCGACCGCGTTGTTCCAATGCTCGTGCACGCCGAGGTTTCCCACCGGGCCGCCCGCGCCGTCGCGGTAGGCCGCGCCCGACGGCGGCGCGGCGACGAGGGCGGCCTCGTGCAGGTAGTTCTCCACGCCCAGGTTGCCGTCGAGCGCGGCGTTGCGCGACGTGACCGACGGCTGGTTGATGAGGAAGTCGGCGCCCACCGAGTCGAGCGCCACCGGATCCTGGGACAGCAGCAGGCTGGCAGCGAAGCCGCCGTCGAAGGGAGCGCCCTCCCATCGGGCGGCTTCGTCCGTGACCGATGCGCCCTCGGACGTGGCGGGCACGAGGCCGTCGAGCATCCACAGCACCGTCTTGCCGCCGAGGTGCACGTTCGCCAGCAGGTCGACGAGCACCGTGTACATGCCCATGACCTGGCCGGACACAAAGCGATGGATGCCCGCGGCCTCGGGCGGGCGCAGGCGGCTGGAATTGACGAGCGAGCCGAAGTGGTTCTTCGCGCTGAGCGTGAGCCCGTAGGAATGGCCCTTGAGGCTGGCGAGGCTGATGAGGTAGTCGGCTTCCGAAACGCACGCGGGCGCGACGTTGGCGTCGCCGGCCACGTCAGCAGACCACCTGATCGGCGCGCCCTCGTCGCCGACGGCGTCGTTCGGCCCGCCCTCGTCGTTGTAGCGGAAGCGCACGCCGGCGAGCGCGCCCTCCGAGCACAGCGCGCGCACGTGCTCGGGAACGATGCGGCACGCGTCGTACACCGTGATGTCGGACGCCGCCGCGCCCGCATCCTCCACGAGCGAGAGCAGCAGCGCCCGCAGCAGCACGGGCGTCGTATAGCTCATGGCGCTGTCGACGTCCGAGCCGTTCGTGCCCGCGCCGTTCATGTTGGCCTTGACGGCGATCTTCTGACCTGCCCGGTAGCCGCCGCCGCGCCCGACCCGGGCGTTGTGCGCCTCGAACAGCGCCCGCCACCCGGACGCCGCGTCGTCCGCACCCGCCGTGGCGGCGATCCCGTCGTCCACCATGCGCCGCACGGCGTCCTCGTCGAAGTGCTCGCGCTGCCACCAATAGCCCGACCCGTCCCAGGTCACGGCCGCCGCGTCGCGCACCCAGGCGACGCGCCCCGGCAGGGCACCCACACCGCGCCCGAGGGGCTCGTGCGGCGGGAACGCCGAATCGTACGGAAGCTGCGCGGCGCGCGGCGCATCGGGTGCGGACGCCGGCGTTTCGGGAGCGGCGGGTTCGGGTGTCGCCGCCGGTTCCACCGCGCCGTCCGCGCAGCTGCCCAGTACCCCGCCCGCCAGCGCCGCCGCCCCGAGCGCGGCCGCGCCCATGACGAACGTGCGCCGATCCATGCGCGCTGCCTTGCGAGCGCCATTCATCTCGTTCATCGCGATCCCTTTCGTCGTCGGCTTCCTGGTACCATACCGGCTGGAGCGCACTTCAGGTCAAGCGGAAACATGTCCCAAATGGGGGCTGCCCCCATTTGGGACACCCGCTACAATATGCTCGCGGCGTAGAAGGCGTAGCGGGCGGTTGCCACGCCGGCCAGCACGAAGGCGAACGCCGCCGCCGGGCCGACTGCGGCCGGGAGCTTGTCCTTCCAGGCAAGCAGGCCGAACGCGACGCCCGCCGCCACCGGTACGACGGCCGCGGCGAACGGCAGCGCGTCGTAGCCGAGCGAGGCGAAGTGCGCGGTCACCAGCGCGATCGACGCGATCGAGAGCGCACCGACGACCGTGAAGGCCGCGGCGAACGCGCCCGAGCGGTACGCGCCCTCGCCCCGAAACAGCGCCCACAGCGCCGCACCCGCGGCCAGGTCGCCCGCCACGAACAGCGGCAGCGTCTGCCACGTCGCCCATGCGGGGTTGCCGTAGCTCGTGAAGTAGGCCCACCCCATGACGCCCATGAGCCCGAGCGCGGCCACCGCGGCCGCGACGCGCAAGGCGCGCGGGCTCGCGCCACGGCGCAGCAGCAGCACGAAATCGACCAGCATCAGCACCCCGAACGCGATGGACCAGTACGCCTCCTCCGCGATCATCGACGCGGGATTGCTCATCGCCAGCAGGAACCGCTCGGGGCGCCCGAGGTGACCGAGCACGCCCAAGAGCCCGACGCCCAACAGCGCGAGGCACACGAGCGGGAACAACCAGGGGCGCTTCGCCTCTCGCCCGTCGTCCGCAAAGCACGCGGCGGCCGCGTACGCCCCGGCAGCCATGCCGCCCAGGGTCGTGAACGCGAACAGGGGAAATTCGGTAATCAATGCCATCACCATCCTCATCGCGTTCCCGCGCACAGGCGCGCGGGAACAAGCTCGTAATCCTCGATGCCGTACGGGCGCAGCGCTTCGAGCGCCGCAAGCGCCTCGCGCGCGGCCTCGAGCGCGCGGGCCTCGACGCTCCCCCGCCGCACGTCCGGCGCACCGACGGCCCCTTCGGCGGCCAGGCCCTCGGCCCAGTACGCCGCCTCGGCCAAGAACACGGCATCCACCCGAGCGAACGCCGCAAGTGCTTCGATCAGCTGCGGGTACAGCACCGCCGTCCTCGACCGCCGCGCCGCTTTTGCGAACGCGTCCAGCCAGCTGGTCAGATGCGCTGCCGCGAACGCCTCTTCGTCGCGCAGCTCGACGGCGAGCCCGTTCGCGTCGCCCGCACGCAGCGCCGCCAGCGCCGCGCCCGAACGCCGCGCCAGGAACGCGCACAGCAAGGCCGCATGGTCGTCGGGCACGCGCGCCAGCCGCTTCGGCTCGAGTCCGTGCGCACGGTAGGCGGCGCGCACGGCCAGCGTGCTCTCCTGGAACAGCGACGGCTCGTGCGAGCGGTAGGGCGACTCCCAGGAGAACGCCGGCAGCGGCCCAGGGCCGACGAACAGCCGCACGTGCTCGTCGCGCGCCTCGTCGAGCAGGGCCGCGCGGTCCTCTCGCGCGGCAAGGCCCTCCAGGAAGCGTGCGAACCCGCGCATCGTCGCGTCGTCTTCAGCGTAGGCGCCCGCTACCTCGGCGGTCTCCCGCCCCAGCAGCGCGTCGAGCGCCGCCGCGTCCGGCGCGGCGCCGAGCAGCTTGTGGAACAGCGTGTACAGATAGGCGCGGAACAGCAGCAGCTCCTCGAGCGCGAACGCCTCCTCCGCGGCCCCGGCGACCGTCGCCGCCTCGGCCGCGCTCACAGGGTCACCTCGCGGAAATCCTCGCGCAGCGCTCCCGCGCTCGGACGCAGCAGCATGTTCGGATGCGTGACGTCTGCGCTCGGCAGCACGGGCAGCTCGCTCGTCAGATCGTCCCCGTGCGCAGCGCGCAGCTCGTCCAGCTCGCCGAACTCGATGGCCCGCATGGGGCACGCGTCCACGCATACGGGGTTGCGGCCCGCGTCGCGCAGCGCCTTGCAGGCATCGCACTTCGCGATGAGGTTCGCGTCCTTGTCATGCTGCGGCGCGCCGTAGGGGCACACCGTCATGCAGTTGCGGCAGACCACGCAGCGATCGGCATCGTATTGCACGGTGCCGTCGTCGGCCTTGTGCAGGGCGGCCGTGGGGCAGCCCGCCACGCACGCCGGCTCGTCGCAGTGGTTGCACGACAGCGCGAGGTGGAACAGGCTCACGTCCGGATACGTCCCGCACTCGAACGAGTCCACCCTGCGCGGGCGCGGGCCGGCCGATTGCAGGTCGCGTCGGTCCTTGCACGCCACCTGACAGGTGCGGCAGCCGATGCAGCGTTGCAGGTCAACGTAGAATCCCAAGCTCATGGTTTACGCCTCCTCGTTCTCGTAGATGCCCCGGACGGTGTACGCGGGCGTGTCCTCGGCATCGATGCCGGGCGCCAAGAACGGGCCGCGATCGCAGTCGGCAGGCAGGGGCTCGCCGTCGTATTTCTCGATTTCGATGAGCAGGCTGTTGTACCCGTCCACTTGGGGGAAGTAGTTCGATTGCTGCCCGTCGGAGAGCATCTGCTCGCTTCCGCCGCGATCGACGATGCGGTCGGGATCGCTCTCGTCGAGCAGCGTCCGAACGCCGTGAGGGATAGCCACCGTGCCCGGCATCATGCCGTGCAAGGGCTGGGCACGGCGAAGCATGCGGCCGAACTCGTTGCAGCATGCCACCGTGTCGCCGGCCGCGATGCCGCGTTCCTCGGCATCCTGGGCGTTCATGAACACCGGGTTGGCGAACGCTTCCTGCGTCCACGTCATGTTGTCATAGCATGTGTGCGCACGGCGCATATAGTGGGGCGTGTACGCCTGCAGCGGATAGGGGCCCTTCGCCTTGGCGCCCCAGTCGGAAAACGTCTCCTGGTAGCCGCGGTTCGGCACGAAGTAGTTCGCATAAGGCTTGATGGGCTCGGGGTTGAGGCACACTCGGTTCACGTTGTCGGCTTTGAACTGGCAGTATATTTCCAGCTTGCCCGAGCGGGACGGACGCGGCCATGCGGGGTCGGCAACCGTCACCGACGTTCCGTCCTCGCCGATGCCCAGCTTGTCGTCGCGGTAGCCCACGTAGTTGCGCCGGTCGTCGGCGGAGCGCTCGACCACGTAGGAGCCCCGCGCCATGAACTCGTCGAAGCCCACCTTGCCCTCCTGCTCCGGGTAGTTCGCCCCGTGTTTCTCGTTGTCGGCGGCCGTCCAGGCGATCACCGGTTCCCAGCGCGACAGGTCGCTCGAGAGCTCGCGCATCCCCAGGAAGTAGCCGAGCCACTGATCGTAGTTGCTCTTGGGATACGCCTCGTGCGCGTCGAAACCCATGCGCTCGATGATGTCGCGGCAGATGCGCTTCTCCTCACGCGCTTCGTACATCGGCTTCACGAGCGGGCGCCACGCCAGAAGCGCGTCCTTGCGCTGCTTCTGACCGTTGCCGTCGCCGAAGGGGCTCGGCCAGCACAGCTCGCCCCAGGCCTCGTCGTCGTTGCCCTCCCAGTGCGTGGCCACCGGCAGGATGATGTCGGCGAACTGCGCGGTCAGCGAGAACTTGATCTCGAGCGAGATGCACGTGTCCGCAGCGCGCATCACCTCGATGGCCGTGGGCAGGTTGCCGCGCGTCTGCATGAAGTTGGAGTTCGTCTGGAACAAGAGACGCGGGTTGACGGGCATCTCGCGCGCCTCGTGGTAGGTGGGCGTGTTAGCGCGCAGCTTGGCGGGATCGTCGCCCGATCCCAGATCGTAGGGCCCGGCCGACGTGGAGAGGTAACGGCCTTCCGCAAGCGAGCTCCACCACGAGTTGCCCTCGATGCAGCGGTTCGGCCCGGTGGCGCCCGGCGAGCCCACGAGGTTGTCGATATAGCCGTAGTCGCCGCCCGCATGCTGGATGAGACGGTAACCCGAATCTCCCGCGTCCCACGTGTAGATGGCGGCCGAGCCGTGCCCCGACTTGCCGTAGTGGCCGCCCAGGGCCGACACGGTCATGAACGCCTGCGGCAGGTTCTCCGCACCCAGGTAGCGCGACGCCGCATAGCTGTGGAAGAAGACCACCTTGTTGTTCTTGCCGGCCAGCTCCGCGTACCACGCGATGTCCTCCACCGGCGTGCCGCATATCTCGCTCGCCCACTCCGGCGTCTTCGGCTGGCCGTCGTAGGCGCCCAGGACGTAGTCGCGGAAGTTCTCGTCGTCGGCCGCATCGTCGGGCATGGTCTCGGGCGTGAAGCCCACCGTGCGCTCGTTCACGAAGTCCCAGTCGATGACGTCGCCGCGCTCGTCGTCCAAGCGGATCATCTCGTGGATCACAGCCAGCAAAAACGCCGTGTCGGTGCCGGGGCGCACGCGGATCCAGCGCGCGCCCAGCTGCGCGGCGCTCACGTTGTAGCTGGGGCCCACGTACACGAACTCGGTGCCCGCTTCTTTGGCGTTGTTCAGCCAGTACATGCTGGAGTGCTGCGCCCATGCGGGGTTGCAGCCGTACAGCACGATGGTGTCGGCGTTCGGCAGGTCGTACTTGTCGGGGCCCATCATGAGGTCGGGATGGTCGCCGTGCGAGTACAGGCCCAGCGCCTCGGTTTGAAACGCCCAGCAGCCGAACGACTCGGTCTCGGTGTTGTACACCGCTCCGCCGATGACGGGGAACATGGCCGAAGCGGGGGCCCAGCGCCAGCCGTTGCAGATGACGGCGTCCTGGCCGTATTCCGCATACACGCGCTTGAGCTCGTCGGTCACGTAGTCGAGCGCCTCGTCCCAGCCGATGCGCTCCCACTCGTCCTTGCCGCGCAGCTCGCCGTGGGCGCCCTCGCCGCCGCCGGGCTGCCAATGCTTGCGCTTCATGGGATACTTGATACGATCAGCGTTGTACACCTGCTGGCGCAGGCTGCGGCCGCGCAGGCAGCCGCGCTGCTGCGGGCAGTCGAAGCGGTCCTCGCGAGCGTCGTCCGTCTTCTGCCGAACCACGACGCCATCCACCACGTAGCCCATGTTCAGGCACATCTGGTTGCAGTTCTGGTGGCAGTGGATGGGGATCCACTCCCCCTCTCCGCCGATGACGCGCGCATCCGACGCGATAGCCAGTGCGCCGTCGTCGTCCGTGAGATGCGCTGGCGCCTCCGCGCTCGAGCAACCGGCGAGGCCGAGCGCCGCCGCGGCGGCCGTGGCCCCCGCACTCGCTCGCAGAAAGCTGCGGCGGCTCATGGTGTTGTGCAACAAACTCATCTTCGTCTCTCCTTTCCCCCTGCCGGCACCTCGTGCCGATCCGGTGCCTCCATTGTGCGTCCGGGAAAAGGACAAAGCTAATACCTATAATGAGTAGTTGATTATGCTTGATAGGCATGCATTGGGAAGCGCATCGAGATGGCGCGCATCACGAAACCTCCATTTGACTTGGAGCGCGCTCCAGGGGGCACACTAGGATGCGACACGACGCACGACCGCACATGACGAGAGGAAGCACCGTGGGAAAGAACGTCTTGATCGTATCGTCCAGCTTGAGGCCCTCCAGCAACTCGCACATCCTCGCGCTCGCCTTCGCCGAAGGGGCGCGGGAGGCGGGCCACGACGTGGAGACGGTGAGCCTGCGCGGCAAGCGCATCGGCTTCTGCCGCGGATGCCTCGCCTGCCAGGCGGGCGCGGCGTGCCCGCTCGACGACGACGCGCCGGCCATCGTGGAGCGCATCGTCGCGGCCGACGCCATCGCGCTGGCCACGCCCATCTACTTCTTCGAGATGGCAGGCCAGCTGAAGACCCTGCTCGACCGCAGCAACCCAGCCTATCCCGCCAGTCCCGCGTTTCGCGACGTGTACCTGCTGGCCACGGCGGCCGACGAGGACGAGCACGCCTTCGACGGCGCGGTCAAGGGCGTGCAGGGTTGGGTCGACTGCTTCGAGCAGGCGCGGCTCGTGGGGGTGGTGACCGCCGCAGGCATCGATGCGCCGGGCGCGGTCGAGAGCCGACTGCACGTCGTCAACCGCGTCCGCCTCATGGGATGCGGCGTGAAAGGGCCAGCGCCCCTCGCTCGCCCTTTCACCTCCTCGACTCGTCATGCTTTCGGGGCATGAAGAACCTTCCACTATAAGCATTGGCCCTTTCCTCGCCGCCCGTGTACCGTGGTGTCAGGACGAACGGGCTCGCTCACGACAAACAGGAGGCTCACCATGCAGATCGCTGAAGTCGCAAAACGCTACGACGTCTCGGTCGACACCATCCGCTACTACGAGCGCATCGGGCTCATCCCCCACGTCACGCGTCTGCCGAACGGCATCCGCGACTTCGCCGAATACGATTGCGGCTGGGTGGAGTTCATCCGCTGCATGCGCGAGTCGGGCGTGCAGATCGAAGCCCTCGTCGAGTACGTTGCGCTGTTCCAGGAAGGCGAGCACACCGCCGCCGCGCGCCTCGAGATACTCGTCGAGCAGCGCGAGAAGCTGGCTGCGAAGCTCGAGGAGATGAGGGCCACCGTGCAGCGCCTCGACGGCAAGATCGCCAGCTACCGGGCCGGCGGGAAGTGCTCCGAGACCGGCGACGAATGGCTGCGCAGGGAATAGCCCACGCGGCACGCTCGGGAACGCCGCAGTCGAGCGCTCCCGAAGGATGAGGGCAACGGATGCCCACCGCAATCGCGACTCGCCCCGGCAGAACCGCCCATCGCCGACAGTCGCGAAGTCCGGCTCCGCGCGGGCTCCGCCTACCGCATCTCCGGTTCGCCGCATTCCACCTGCAAGCAGCCTAGAAACGCCTCAGCGGCCTTCGAGAGGCGGCGGTGCTTCTTCCAAACCACGTCGATGTTCGAGGAGAGCGGCGGGTCGAGCGGGCGGAAGCAGAGCGCGCCACCCTCCTCCACCTTCACCAGCCCGTCGTAGCAGATGGCCGATCCGAGGCCCTCCTCCACCATGAGCGCCCCGTTAAACACGAGGTTGTACGTGGCCACCACGTCCCAGGAATCGAATGCCTCGCCCGCCCACGCCTGCATGACGCCCGCCTTGAGCGCCTGGCGCGAGCAGATGACGGGATGCGCGGCCAGGTCGTCGGCGCGCACGGCGGGGAGATCCACCAAGGGGGAATCCGCGCGCATGAGCACGCCCCAGGTGTCGAGCGTCGGCAGCGGGCACGACAGGCAGTCGGGACGGCTCACGGCCTCGAATTCCACCATGAAGTCGAACAGCCCCTCGTTGAAGCGGTCCATCAAATCGGCGCTCGTGCCGCTGAACAGATGGAAATGCACGCCGGGGTGCTCGTCGCGCGCCCGTTTCGCCGCGCGCAGGATGATGCGCATGGCGTCCGACTCGCCGCATCCGACGTACACATCGCCAGCCACGGCGCGTTCGGGCTGGGCCAGCTCGGCCTCGGCCTTGTCGGCCAGCTCCACGATGGCCTCGGCGTACTCGCGCAGGCGCACTCCCTCATCGGTGAGCACGATGCGCTTGGCCCCGCGCTCGAACAGCTGCTTGCCGAATCCCTTCTCCAAGTCGGCCAGCTGGCGCGACAGCGTAGGCTGCGTCACATGCAGCGCCTTCGCCGCGTTCGAGACGGTACCCTCCTGCGCGAGAGCGAGGAAATACCTGAGCGTCCGAAGCTCCACGACGGCCTCCGTTTCGGTATACCCAATAGGCATATAAAGGCTTTCATTATAAGCATTAGCTATTTTACCACGAGAGCGGTACGGTGGATAAGGAAAACAAGGACCATTCGTTGGAGGCCTCTATGAACACCGGAAACCGCACGAGCCCCCGGCGCGCCGCGTTCGCGGCGGCGCTGCTGGTCGCGCTCGCATTCGCGCTCGGCTTCGCCGAGTTCGTGCTGATCGGCATCACGCCCGCCGTGGCCGAGGGGCTGGGCGAGCCGCTCACGCTCGTCGGCGATCTCGTGGGTTACTACGCGCTCGCCTGTGCCGTCGCCACGCCCGTCGTCGCGCTCGCCACGGCGCGCGCCGACCGCTTCAAGGTGATGGCGGCGCTGCTGGCGGTGTTCAGCGCCGGCAACCTGCTCACCCTGTTCGCCGGCGATTACGCGCTGCTGCTCGTCTCGCGCATGCTGCCCGCCGCCACATCAGGCACGCTTTTGGCCCTCGCGCTCACCTACGTGCCCGACATCGTGGCGAAGGAGCGCGTGGCCGCCGTTCTGGGCCTCGTGCTGGCCGGGTTCTCGGTGTCGAGCGTCATCGGCGTGCCCATCGGCACGGCGCTGGCCGGCCCGTTCGGCTGGAAGGCCGCCTACGCCTGCGTGTTCGCGCTCGGCCTGGCCGTGAGCGTCGCCCTGCTGCCGACGCTCCCCCGCGGCTCCTCCGCGCGTGCCGCGAGCGCGACGCCCACTTTGCGCACGCAGCTGCGCCTGCTCGGCGATGCCCGTGTGCTGGGCGCCATCGCCATGATCCTCGCCGGCGCGGCGTCCACCTACGTGTTCTACACCTACCTCACCCCCGTCCTCGCCGACGTCGTCGGCCTCGACGCGGCGGGCGCGAGCCTCGTGCTGCTGCTGTTCGGCGCCGCATGCGTGGGCTCGAACCTGCTGTCGGGCTGGGTGGCCGGCCGCTTCGGGCTGCGCGCGCTGCCCGTCGTCTTCGCGGTGCACGCGGCCTTGCTGGCGCTTTTGGCCGCGAGCCTTCCCGCCGGGGCCGTAGGCATCGCGAACATCCTCGCGGCGGGCCTGCTCATGTACGTGATGAACTCCACCGTGCAGATGCTGTTCCAGGACGTCGCCCGCGCCGACTACCCCAGCGCCCTCACGTTCTCCGCCTCGCTGCACCCTATGGCGTTCAACGCCGGCATCGCGCTGGGCTCGTTCGCGGGCGGCCTCGTGGTGAACGCAGGAGGCCTGCTGGCCACCGGCCCCGTCGGAGCGCTGTTCGCCCTCGCGGCCGCCGCGTTGGCGTTGGCACTGGCCCGCACGGTACAGCGCAGGGGTGTTGCCGAAGAACGAGCCCGCGAAGCCGCGGAACGCCCCTGAGCAACGCCCTCACTCCCCGTCAACGGGGCGCCGCTGCGCCTTCACCTGCGCGCGGCGGCGCTTGTCGGCGAGGCGCGCCTCCTTGGCGCGGCGCGAGGGCTTCGTGGCGCGACGTACCTTCGGCGGACGCGCCTTGGCCTCGAACAGGCGACGCAGCTTCTGCAGGCACAGCTGCCGGTTGCGGAACTGGCTGCGCGACTCGCGGGACGTCACCGCTATGCCGCTCGGCAGATGCGTCATGCGCACGGCAGAGTCGGTGGTGTTCACGCACTGCCCGCCCGGCCCGCTCGCGCGGAACGCCTGTACGTCGCAGTCGCGCGCGACGTCCTCGAGCGGAAGCTGCGCCCAGTGTGCGAAGTCGCGGTATGTCGGGGATTCGGAGTCCATGCGGACATGATAGCGCAAACGGGCCGCACGCAGAGCCTATCCGGTAATCCGCCGATAGACGGGCAGGAAGCCGTCCTCCAATCGGCGGCGGAGCAGCAGTTTATGCGAGGACCGCACGCCTTCTGTCATAAGCACCCGACCGAAAGCCTCTGCCGGAACGCTGTCGATAAGGGCGCAGACGGCCTCCATGTCCACCGTCTCAACGAACCTAACGAGCGCCGCGTCCAAATCGGGATTGCGCGTAGAGGCTAGGTACTCGAACGGATGGATGGCCCTGCCTCGACCATCCTCGCTCGGCAACCGATAGCAGGACACGTTCGTGCCGAAGGCGTCCTGCTCGATATTTTCATCGCCTGTCAGACGGCCCTCCGCGAGCGAGGGACTCCTCTTGCTGAACAACGAGCTTCCCAGATCATATACCGGCGCCAGCTCGTAGGAGCGGCCGGCGTCCATGAGCAAGCCCCAGTTGCCGTTGTTGCGATCAGGGTTCTTGATGAAGGCATCGACCACGAACATATCCCAGAAGCGCTCTCGCACGCCCGGCACCGCGCGCAGCAGGTCAGACGTCTCGATGGTAGCCAGAACGTCACCCAAGTACACGCTCTCGCCATCGGACGGCGCAGAGTTGAACCCCGCGTCATCGTCAGAAAGCGCGTTCTTGATCTCCCGGAATTCGAACAGGCGCTTGTCGGGATAAGTGAAGTCTTTGCAGGCGCACACGACCTTCCCCGCCCGATAACCCAGCATCGTCTCATGCACGGGGATGCCCAGCGATGCGTAGATACGAGCGCCCACGTACTCGGAAACCGGGCTCGAGGTGTAGGGCGGCAGGTGTTTCCCTTCCAGATCGCGTGTGGTACGGGGGTACTTTGCGATCCAAGGCTCTCCGTCGATGAGGATGCCCTCCTTCTGCCCGGCGCGCCCGCCGTAGAACAAGCCGCTTTTGCCGCAATCTCGCAGATCGACGATTTCAACCATGGTTCGCACCTCCCGTTCCGTTGCCCCGCCCGCGTTGCGCTCGATTGTACCAGAAGGAAGCAGACGGGCGTGTCTTCGTCGCCCGGTCGAAAGAAATCGGATCAGGTTCGCCCTTCCACGCCCGATAGGCAAAGCGTCTGAAAAGGCCTGCCCTTTTCGGATACGACCCGCTCGGCCGCCGTCGCACCAAAGAACATGAGGGCCTATCGCAGGTCCTTGAGGGTTTCCAGGTAGGCGTCGATTTTCGGACGGTCGTTCGGGCAGTCGTACGAGAGGGCCGCGCAGACCTCGGCCATCGACGCTTCGAACAGGCCCATCGCGGCGCGCAGGGCCTTCCACGCCGCCTCGACGGTATCGAGCCGGTACGTGCCGAGCAGGGCTTCGCGCTCACCCGGCTTCAAGAAGCGGGGCAGCAGCTTGTCATGCTTGCCCGCGTTCAGCGGGAAGCCGTTGCGCACGCCGGCGACGTAGCCGAGCATGCGGAGCAGCTCGACGCGCACGATCTGCTCGAACGTCCAGTTCGCGCACAACAGCTCGTCGCGCAGCAGCCCGCGCGCCACGTACGTGCAGGAGAGGTAGAATTCGTTCGCGCAGTCCCTCACATGCGCCGACGGGGGCCGCTGCACCCAGAACCACTCGTCGGACGGCCGCAGCGCGTCGGGGCAGAGGCCGTCCTTGTCGAGCAGCACGCAGATCAGCGGATCCTGCACGAAGTACGCTTCCCCGTCCTCGAGGGGGACCAAGGTGAGGTCGATCTTCACGCCGTCCGAGAACAGCATGAGGTACGAGAACCACCCTGCGGGGAAGTCGGGCGGGAACAGCTCCATCGCCTCCGGCTTCTGCATGAGCACGATGTCGCCGAAACGTCCGAGCCACCCGTCGGAGCACGTGAAGCTCTCCACGTCCGAGACGAGGAAGGTCACATCGTAGTCCTGCCAAGCGTCCGAGGTAGCGTTCGGGTTGGCGCGGCTCCCTTCGAGCGTCATGGCGCGGATGCGCTCGTCCGCGCAGGCGATTTCCTCGAACAGCGCGAACATCTCGGCAGGCGATCTCATGCGTGCTCCTTGCGGTTCTCTGGGCGCGGCGGAACCCCTAGTCCTCGATGCCGTCGTTGTTGCGGATGAGCTTGCGCTTGATCTTGCCGCCGATGGTCTTCGGCAGCTCGTCCACGAACTCCACGATGCGCGGGTACTTGTACGGCGCGGTCGTGTGCTTCACGTGGTTTTGCAGCTCCTTGACCAGCTCGTCGGAGGGCTCGTAGCCGCGCGCCAGCACGACGGTGGCCTTCACCACCTTGCCGCGGATGGGGTCGGGCGCGGCCGTGACGGCGCACTCCACCACGGCGGGGTGCTCGATGAGTGCGCTCTCCACCTCGAAGGGACCGATGCGGTAGCCCGAGCACTTGATCACGTCGTCGTTGCGGCCCACGAAGAAGCAGTAGCCGTCCGAGTCGCGCCACGCCATGTCGTGCAGGTTGTAGTACTCCCCGCCCACGGCCTCGCGCGTGCGCTCCGGCTCGCGGTAGTAGCCCGTGAACAGCCCCGGCGGGTACGCCTCCTTGAGGCCCGTGACGCAGATGGCGCCCTCCTCGCCGTCGGGAACCTCGATGCCCTCTTCGTCGAGCAGCTTGATGTTCAGCAGCGGCGACGGCTTGCCCATCGATCCCGGGCGCGGCTCGATCCACGGGAACGTGGCCAGGAGCACCGGTCCCTCGGTCTGGCCGAAGCCCTCGCGGATGTTCTTGCCGGTCAAGCGCTTCCACGCGATGGTGACCTCGGCGTTGAGCGGCTCGCCCGCCGTGGCGAAGTTGTGCACGCTCGACAGGTCGAAAGAAGCCACGTCCTCCTGCAGCATGAAGCGGTACATCGTCGGCGGCGCGCAGAACGTGGTCAGCTGGTAGTCCTGGATCTTCTGCAGCAGCTTCGTGGGCACGAACTTGTCCATGTCGTAGGCGAAGATGGTGGCGCCGGCGATCCACTGGCCGTAGATCTTGCCCCAGCCGAACTTCGCCCAGCCGCTGTCGGTCACGCTCATATGCAGCGTGTCCTCCTCCACCTGCTGCCAGTACTTCGCCGTGATGATGTGGCCCAGCGGATGCGCGAAGTTGTGGCACACGGCCTTCGCCATGCCGGTGGTACCGGACGTGAAGTAGATGAGCATGGTGTCCTTGCTCGTGACGCCGGCCTCGCCCATCGGGCGCTCGAACTCGTCGGACTCGCCGGCGATCAGCTCGTCGAACGGCGTCCAGCCCGCGCGCTCGCCTGCCACGATGATGCGGTTCTCGATGGACGGCGAATCGGGCAGCGCCTCCTCGGTCTGCGTGCACACGTAGTCGTCGTCCACGCACACCATCATCTTCACCTGCGCGGAGTTGGCGCGGTACGCGATGTCCTTCTTCGTCAGCTGCAGCGACGCGGGGATGATGGTGGCCCCCAGCTTGCACAGCGCCACGGCGCACACCCAGTACTCCCAGCGGCGGCGCAGGATCATCATCACCACGTCGCCCTTGCCGATGCCCAGCTTGCTAAACGCGTTGGCCGCCCGGTTCGACAGGCGCGACAGGTCGGTGAACGTGAACGTGCGCTCATGGTCATGGTCGTCACACCACACGAGCGCCCGTTTTTCGGGCTCGACGCGCGCCCACTCGTCCACCACGTCGAAGCCGAAGTTGAACGCCTCGGGCACGTTGATCTGGAAGTTCTCAAAGAAGTCCTCGTAGGAATCGAACTCGATACGGGGGCAATACTTTTTCAGGATATGGTTCACGGGTATTTCTTTCTCTCAATCACGCAGGTTGAACTTCTCACCAGACGTCGCCGACAAGTTCGCCCCCCCCTCTGGTCGTTCCCCGACCGGCAACAAGGGCTGCCGTGCGGCGAGGGGCGTCGCGCGCAGTTCCCGCACGAGCCGGAAGCCCCTGCGGGGCTTCCGTGCGAGCCCAGGACTGTTTGAGCACGACGCCCCTCGCCGCACGGCAGCCCCGACTCGCAGGTCTAACCTACTCCGCGATAATGGTGACGAACTTGGCGGGCACGTCGCCACCGCAGCGCTGGCCGTGAGGGTGCTCGGGGTTGAAGTAGATGCTGTCGCCGGCGTTCAGCTCGAACTCCTTGTCCTCCCACGTCACCACGACGGTGCCCTCCAGCACCAGGTTGAACTCCTGGCCGGTGTGCGTCACGAGCTTGGCCGGCTCGTCGGAGGGATCCAGCACCACCAGCAGCGGCTGCATGATCTTGCCGGTGTAGCGCCAGGCCAGGTCCTCGAAGTGGTAGCCCGGGTAGCGGTCCACCTCGCGCCCCTCGCCGTTCTTCACCACCTGGTAGGTCTGCAGCTTGGCGGCCGTGCCGGTGAGGATCTCGGTGAACTCCACGCCGAAGTGGTGCGCCATGTGGTAGATGGCCGAGATGGGCACGTCCGCGCCCGTGGCCTCCCATTCCTCATACGTCTCCACCGGCACTTCCAACTCGGCCGCCATGTCCTCGACCGTGACGTCGCACGCCTCGCGCAAACCTTTGATGCGCAAGCCGATCTCGGCGAATTCGGTTACCATGCTGCCTCCCTATGCTTCCATGCCCAAGCGTAGGGCCTTCTTGTTCATCTCCAGCATGGCGGCCTTGCTGGCCGGCACGCACTTCTCCATGGCCTTCCACAGCGTGTCCTCGGCGCAGAACCGCGTCTCAGCGAACAGCTTGCCGGCCATGATGATGTTGGCGAGCTTCTTGAAGCCGGCCTCCTCGGCCATGGCAGTGGCGGGGATGGCGCACACGTTCACGCCCGGCACGTCCGGGATGTCAGCGATGAGCGTGGAGTCTGCCACCACGACACCCCCCTCGGTCACGCTGTGCTCGAACTTGTCGAGCGAGGGCTGGTTCATGGCGACGAGCGCGTTCGGCGCGAGCACGAGCGGGCTTCCGATGGGGTCGTCGGACAGGCACACGCTGCAGTTCGCGGTGCCGCCGCGCATCTCGGGACCGTAGGAGGGAAGCCACGACACCTCGCGGTCCTCGAGCAGGCCGGCATAGGCGATCAGCTTGCCGGCGAACAGCACGCCTTGGCCGCCGAAGCCGGCGAGCACGATGTTCAGGGAGCGGCTCATCGCGCACCTCCTTCCGCCTGCGGGGCGGGGTTCGCGATCGGGCAGTCCGCCGCACGGGCCGCAGCAGCCTCGGCCGCGTTCGAGAAGCCCTCGGCGCGCACATCCTTGTACACGCCCAGCGGGTAGTACGGCAGCATGTTCTCGCGCATCCAATCGAACGAGTCCTGCGGCGTCATGCCCCAGTTCGTAGGGCAGGTTGCCACCACTTCCACGAGCGAGTAGCCCGCGCCGTCGATCTGGGTCTGAAACGCCTTCTTGATGGCCTTCTTCGCCTTGCGCACGTTCTTCGGGCTGTCCGCCGTCACGCGCTCCAGATACGCCACGCCGTCGAGCGAGCTCAACAGCTCGCACACGCGGATGGGGAATCCAGCGGCGTCGGTATCACGACCGTAGGGAGACGTCTGCGTCACCTGGTGCGGCAGGCTCGTGGGGGCCATCTGGCCTCCCGTCATGCCGTAGATGGCGTTGTTGATGAAGATGATGGTGATGTTCTCGCCGCGCGTGGCCGCATGGATGGTCTCGGCCATGCCGATGGAGGCCAGGTCGCCGTCGCCCTGGTAGGCGAACACGACGTTGCTCGGGTGCACGCGCTTCACCGCGGTGGCCACCGCGGGGGCACGCCCGTGCGCGGCCTCGATCATGTCGCAACCGAAGAAGTCGTAGGCCATGACGGAGCAGCCCACGGGGGCCACGCCCACGGCGTCGCCCTCCACGTCCAGCTCGTCGAGGCATTCCGCCACGAGGCGGTTGATGATGCCGTGCGTGCAGCCCGGGCAGTAGTTCGTCACCACGGGAAGGAGCGCGTGCGGGCGCTCGAACACCACTTTGGTCTCTTTCTCGGCCATGGGTTACTCCCCTCCCTTCATCATGCGATCGTTCAGGTCCTCGATCTGGGCCAGCACCTCCACGGGCGTCGGGATGACGCCGCCGGTACGGCCGAAGAACTTCACGGGGCGCCGTCCGTTCACGGCGAGGCGCACGTCGTCCACCATCTGGCCCATGTTCATCTCCACGGTGAGGAAGGCCTTGGCGGTGGGCACGGCTGCCTCGAGCGCGTCCACGGGGAACGGCCAGAGCGTGATGGGGCGGACGAGGCCGGCCTTCACGCCCTTCGCGCGCGCCTCGACCACGGCGCTGCGCGCCACGCGGGCGCTCGCGCCGAACGCTACGACCACCACGTCGGCGTCGTCGACGAGGAACGTCTCGGCGCGCTGCTCGTCGCGCTCGATCTGGGCGTAGCGCTCGTAGCGCTCGATGTTCAGGCGCTCCAGCTCGTCGGCCGTGAGGTAGAGCGAGTTCACCACGTTGTGCGGCCGCGCATGCTTGTGGCCGGTGGTGGCCCACGGCTTCTCCACCTGCTCGTCGCGCGGCTCGGGCATGACCACGGGCTCCATCATCTGGCCGAGCATGCCGTCGGCGAGGATCATGACGGGCGTGCGGTACTTGTCGGCCACGTCGAAGGCCGTGAACGCGTAGTCGGCCATCTCCTGCACCGTGGAGGGCGCATACACCACCACGCGGAAGTCGCCGTGGCCGAGCGCGCGCGTGGCCTGCCAGTAGTCGGCCTGCGAGGGCTGGATGCCGCCGAGGCCCGGGCCGCCGCGCTGCACGTTGATGATGACGCCCGGCAGGTCCGCACCGGCCATGTAGGAGATGCCCTCGCCCTTGAGCGAGATGCCCGGCGACGAGGACGACGTCATGACGCGCGCGCCGGCCGCCGCGGCGCCATACACCATGTTGATGGCCGCGATCTCGCTCTCGGCCTGCAAAAACGTCCCGCCCACCTTGGGCATGCGCTTGGACATGTAGGCCGCGAGCTCCGTCTGCGGCGTGATGGGATACCCGAAGAAGAAGCGGCAGCCGGCGCGCATGGCCGCCTCGGCCAGCGCCTCGTTACCCTTCATGAGCACTTTTTCTGCCATGCCCAGCCTACCTTTCCACCGTGATGGCCACGTCCGGGCACATCGTCGCACACGATGCGCAGCCCGTGCACGCGTCCAGGTCGATGCAATGCGCCGGGTGGTAGCCCTTCGCCGTGATCGTGTCGTCGTCAAGCTCGATGATATGCACGGGGCATGCGTCCACGCACAGGCCGCACCCCTTGCAGAAGGAGTCGTCTACGCTGATTCTCGCCATAATCCGCCTTCCTCGTCTCGTCAGTCATGCACGCTCGGCGCCGCCGAAGCGCCGCCGCTCTCTCGTCTTATTGCCAGGGAGTTCTCACATATACTCGCACAGGATAGGGTGCGCCCGCCCCTCCGTCCCGCCCAAAGCGGGGAAATTGCCGGTCAGCGTCCTGCGCGACCGTCTCCGCTGGCACCGTGGTGAAGGCCAGCGGCAGGCCCGCGAGGCGCGCGACCTCCTGGGCGAAGGGGATGCCCGCGGCCACCACGGCCTCGTCGGTGTCCTCCTGCAGGTGCGTGTTGTTGGCAACGGCCGTGGCGGCAAGGTGCGACTTCGCCTCGATCTCGCGCAGCACCTCCACCGCCTCGGCGGGCTCCTGCGTGAGGTTGCGGCTGCGGTTCACCACGTAGAGCATCTCGTAGGGCCGGGCCGCCACCGTCTTGGCGAAGCGCCCGAGCGCCGTGGCGCCCACGTCGTCGCCGCCCGCGTCCACGATGAGCAGCCGCCCCTCCCCCGCGCGCGCCTGCTCGATGGCCGGCAGGATGGTGCCCGACAGGCTCGGCCCGTCCAGGTTCGTGCCTGCGAACACCGGCGCTATCACGCGCGCGCCCGCCTCGTCCAAGAGGCCGCGGTAGTCGCTCGAGCGGAAGAACGGGTTCACCACGTCCAGGTCCACCACCGTGACCTCCAACCCGCGCGCCGCAGCGTCGAGCGCCAGGTTGAGCGAGAGGTTGGTCTTGCCCACCCCGTAGTGGCCGGTCACCACCAGGACGGGCGCGGCAGGCACCCAAGCCGGGGACGTCACACCAGTCCCTCGGGGGTCTTGGGCTTCTCGTCCTCCTGGCGGATGGCGGCGCGGCGGATCTTGCCGTTCACGGTCTTGGGCAGCGCGTCCACGTACTCCACGATGCGGGGGTACTTGTAGGGCGCGGTGCGCTTCTTCACCCAGGTCTGGAGCTCCTTCGTGAGCTCGCTCGTGCCGGCGAAGCCCTCGGCCAGCACCACGGTGGCCTTCACGGCCTTGCCGCGCACCGGGTCGGGCACGCCGGTGACCGCGCACTCGCGCACGGCCTCGTGCTCGAGCAGCACGCTCTCGATCTCGAAGGGCCCGATGCGGTAGCCGCTCGACTTGATCACGTCGTCGTTGCGGCCGACGTACCAGAAGTAGCCGTCCTCGTCGCACCAGGCGGTGTCGCCGGTGTGGTACCAGCCGTCGTGCACGGCCGCGGCCGTCTTCTCCGGGTCGCGGTAGTACTCCAGCATGATGCCGGCGGCCTTCTCGCGCACGTCGATGCACACCTCGCCCGTCTCGCCCGTGTCGCAGCGGCTGCCGTCCTCGCGCTGGATCTCCACGTTGTACAGCGGCACCGGCTTGCCCATGGAGCCCGGGCGCGGGGTGGATCCCGTGAGGTTCGCGATGGTGAGCGGCGTCTCGGTCTGGCCGAAGCCCTCGTAGATGGTGAGGCCCGTGTGCTCCTTCCAGAAGTCGAACAGGTCGGGGTTGAGCGCCTCGCCGGCGGTCGTGGAGTACGCGAGCGTGGACAGGTCGTAGGCGTCCACGTCCTCGGCCATCATCATGCGGTACATCGTGGGCGGGCAGCACAGCGTCGTGATGCCGTACTTTCCGATGAGCGACAGGATCTCGGAGGGATGGAAGCGGTCGAAGTCGTACGTGAACACGCACGCCTCCATGAGCCACTGGCCGTAGTACTTGCCCCACACGGCCTTGCCCCAGCCGGTGTCGGCGATGGTGAAGTGCAGGCCGTCGGGCTGCACGTTGTGCCAATGCTTGGCCGTGACCAGGTGCGCGATGGCGTACTCGGAATCGTGCAGCACCATCTTCGGGTTGCCCGACGTGCCGCTCGAGAAGTACATGAGCATGGGATCGGCTGCCTTCGTCTCCACGCGCGCGAAGTCGGCCGAGGCCGCGCGCACGCCCGTGTTGAAGTCGAGCCAGCCCGCGCGCTCGGCCGGGGCCGCGCAGACGCCGTCGGGGCCGGAGAGCGCGGGCCCGAGCGGCAGCCCGTCGTCGGGGAACACGAGGTTGCCATCCGCGTCCTCGGGCGTGAGCCCGCCGCCCGCGCCGTTCACGAGCATCCTCACCTGGAGCGTGGGGCACGCGTCGGCCACGTTGTCCACCACGTTCGCGATGTCGCCGAGCGACGTGGCGATGATCGCCTTGATGGACGCGCCGTTCAGGCGGTACTCCAAGTCGTGCTCCTTGAGCATGAACGTGGCCGGCACCATCACGGCGCCGAGCTTCGCGAGCGCCGTGGCCACGAACCAGAACTGGTAGTGGCGACGCAGGATGACCATGACGTAGTCGCCGCGCCCGATGCCCGCACGGGCCAGGTAGTTCGCGGTCTTGTCCGACCACTTCTTCATGTCAGCGAACGTGAACGCGTGCTCTTCGCCCTCGGGGTTGCACCACACCATGGCGCGACGGTCGGGGTCGGCAAGCGCGATGTCATCGACCACGTCGTAGCCGAAGTTGAAGCCCTCGGGGCATTTGACGGCGAAATCGGTCAGCAGGCCTTCCTCGTCGTAGGTCTCTTCGACGAAGCGGAGGTTGATGTTTCTCATGGGTTTTCTCTTCCTTGGAGGCAATGCGGCGGGCAGCCCGCCGCGAGACGGATACGATCATCAATGCGTTGGCGCCTGACCTGACGTTCGCCTCGGCCCATCGGGCACGACGAGCCGAGGAGAGGTGGCGGCGCCTAGATAATCGCGTTCCCGTGGGGCTTCATGACGATGGCAAGGAACGTGCACGGCTCGCCGCCGGTGGCGATCATGCCATGGCCACGGCCCGAATCGTACATGAGCAGATCGCCCGCCCCCAGCTCCTCGATATGGTCCTCGTAGGCGAAGCGCATCTTGCCCGACAGGATGAAGTCGAGCTCCTGGCCCACGTGGTAGGACAGGTGGATGGGAGCATCCTGCTCCTCCTCGAGATAGGGCGCGGTGACCAGGAACGGCTCGGCCAGCTTGTTCTTGAAGTGGGGAGCCTTGTGCAGGTACTCGAAGCCCGCACGGCGCCTGATGGACAGCCCGTCCGCCGCCCGTGTGAGCGAGTAGCCCGACAGATGAGGGTTCTCGCCGGTGAGGAGCTCGATGACGTCCACGCCCAGGCGCTCGGCGCACTTGTAGAGGAACGTGAACGACAGGTCCTGCGCGCCCGATTCCTGGGCGGCGTACTCGGCGAGCGTGCGGCCGGTGGCGTCGGCCATCTCCTGCTGGGTGATGTCGAGGTCTTCGCGCAGCGCCTGAATGCGCCCTGCCACCTCTTCGATATTCGGCTCCATAGTCGCTTGACCTCCTTCTCAACGTCGCGGCAGCGTCGCCTGGATGAGGGCGGCCCTGCCTTTCCTGGAAAAAGTTTTCCCATTGTATAGCAAATCGGTCGGCTTCGGTCCCAGAAGGCCGAAATCTCCGCAGGCGGCCGCGCAAAACCGCATGCCGTCCTACTCCAGTCCGAAGGCAAGGTGGAAACGTCGCGGCAGCGCTTGCAGCCCGCTCGCTTCTTTGGTACCTTTCTCCTATACCTTTTTGTGTACGTTATCAGTAAGCAAGATGATAGAAGGAGACCGGCAATGGCATGCGAGCACGAGGAAGGCCGCCTCGTCCCCTGGAAAAGGCGCTGGGCGAGGCGCGCGCTGCTACGTGCTCGCAGCCGCCAAGCGCACCGCAGGCTTTACAACGCCGATGCGCTCGACGAGCTTCGGCGCGAGAAGAAGCTGGCGAACCTGCTGGACGGGTCGCTGGCCAGCGGCGACTTCATCGTGCTGCTCCAGCCCAAAGTGCGCCTCGCGGACGGCACCGTGGCCGGCGCCGAAGCGCTGGTCAGGTGGCTCCATCCGCACGAAGGCACCATTCACCCATCTGAATTCGTGCCGGCACTCGAGCGCATCGGAGGCGTGCGCGAGCTTGACCGGTACGTGTTCGAGCGCGTGTGCGAACGCCTGGCACGCTGGCTTCGCGAGGGCCGGGCGCCCGTGCCCGTATCCGTCAACCTATCACGCAGGCATTTCGAGGACCCCTGCTTCCTTGCAAGCTTCGTTGCTGCAGCCGATCGCCTCGGCGTACCCCACCGCTTGCTCGAGATGGAGGTGACCGAGTCGATCTTCCTCGATGACGAGGCCATCGAAAACGTGAAGCGTGCCGTACGCGACATACGTGCGGCAGGGTTCTCCTGCTCGCTCGACGACTTCGGCTCGGGCTACTCTTCCCTCGGATTGTTGAAAGAGTTCGATGTGAGCACCCTCAAGCTCGACCGCCGTTTCTTTCGCAACGACACCCCGCGCGCACGCGACGTGGTGGAGGCCATCGTGCGCTTGGCCGCCAAACTGGGCCTGACCACCGTGGCCGAGGGCATCGAGAGCGAGCACCAGCTGGCTTTCCTTCGGTATGTGGGCTGCGACCTCGTGCAGGGCTACGTCTATGCGGAGCCGCTGCCGTTCGACGAGTTCGAGCGCTGGACGGATGCGCGCGCCAGGGCGGGAGCATCGGGAGCGGGCGCGGCCAACCGCTCGGTGCCCGGCATGCCGGCAGCTTCCAGAAACGTGCACACGGCAGCCAGCATGCACCGGTAGTAGTCGTCCATGGCCTGTGCGAAGCCGACGGCGTCACGCGCGCGCAGCGCCTCGAACCCGCGTTCCCCCAATGTCTCAAGCGCCGGAGCGCTCGCTCCCGAAGGGCCGAAGAAAACGAGGAAGTAACCCCACAGCAACAGGTTGTTCAGCTCTCGCAACACGTCGCGCAGCGGGTCGAGCGGCACGTTGTCCAGGAAGCCCTCCATGAGCGCTTTGGGTACGGACCACGGGCCTGCCGCCCGTCCGAGCTCGCGCTCGGCATCGTCGGCCACGTCGTCGATGCTGCCTGCCACGGTGCCCAGCGCGGCCGGCAGCAGGATGCAGAGCATCTGCAGTGCGTCCGCGAACATCTGCAAGTCGCGTCGGAGCGAGCTGTTGGCGAGCGCACGAGGGTCGAAGCACACGTCCGACGTGCACACCTTCGTGCCGCGACCGTTCGAAGTGGAGGCCACGCCCATGGCGTTCAGTATGCCGAGCGCCTTCTGAATGGTGGAAACCGAGGCGCCATAGGACTGTGCAAGACTCGCAATGGAGGGCAAATACGAACCGTCGGCGAACTCCCCCGCTGCTATTCGCTCCACCAGGTCGCGCGCCACCTGCGCATGCACGTAGGAACGACCAGTCCGCGCATTCCATGAGAACCCGCGTCCTCCCACCTCCGTGCCGGGGTACGCCGCTTCCAGCTCGTCGAGGTAGCGTTCGACATATTCGGCCGTGCCGCGGTACAGCAAGCCGAAACGCCGTTGAACCTCGGCCGGGTCGTCTTCTGAAAGCGATGCGAACATCCAGCCGAGCATGTTGTCCGACTCCTCGGTCGCCCGAGCGTAGGGATTGGCGAAGCCGGGCAGAGCCGGCGCGGTGCTCGCGCGCTCCAAGCTTGCATAGCATTCCGAGAACAGGGGGTTGCCCGCCTTGTCCAGCAGCTCGTGCAGCACGAGCGACGAACGCGACAGGCGCCAGTCTCCCGACCGGCTCTCCACGTGGGCGCGCTCGAGGGCTCGGCCGAGGGCTGCGAGCTCTTCCTCACAGCAGCGCCGGGCGGCGAACTCATACAGCGGAGGCATGACCAGCTCGAGCGTGCGATAGCACGCCAGGAGCTCGTCCCGACGCGCCAGCAGCGAGCGTGCGGCGCGCTCAACCTCGTCGTCCGACGCGCGGAACGCGACGGTGGCGCGGCGGCGCTCCTCGGTGGCTATGTAGCCGTCGCTCCTAAGCGCCCTGAGCACGTCGCGCACCGTCCGCGCACCCACGCGGTAGCGCTTGCCGAGCTCGCTCATGGAAGGCAGCGTGTCGCCGGGCCGCAGGGCGCCGCCGGTTATCTCGCGCACGAGATCGCCGTACATGTACTCGAACAGCGTCTTCCGCTCCATGGAACCTCTTTCGAACGTCGATGAAAGAAGGGGCCCTCTGCCTGACCGAGGAGCCCTTCGGTCAGGCATCGGCCGCGCCCTATCGATTGCGCGCGAAGCGCACGGCGAAGTGCGCGTCGGGGGTGCCGGGTGCGAGGCGCGTGGCCACGCACGCCTTGCCTGCGATGGGAGCCAGCTCGAAATCGGCACCCTCGGGGCTCTCCAGGAAGCGCTTCACCACGACGTTGTTCTCCGTATGGGTCACGGTACAGGTGGCGTAGGCCAACTGGCCGCCGCGCGCCACCTGGCCGGCCGCCGAACGCAGGAGCGACAGGCCGAGCGCGGCCAGCTCGCCCAGATGCTCCTCGGTCAGGCGCCAGCGTATCTCGGGATGCCGCCGCAGCGTGCCCAGGCCCGAGCAGGGGGCGTCGATGAACACGGCGTCGAAGCGGCGGCGGCCCAGCACGGCGCCGAGCATGGTGGCGTCGCCCGTGACCGCGTCGGCCACGTGCACGCCGTACTCCTCGGCCCGCTCGCGCAAGAGGTCGGTCTTGAACGCGTGGTTGTCCAGGGCCACGAGCTCCATCTGGCTGCCGTAGGCGCGCAGGGCGCCGCTCTGCAGAAGGATGGTCTTCGTGCCGCGCCCGGACCCTATCTCCAGAAACGACGCGGGCATGTGCGCGGGCAGCACGCTCGCGGCCACGAGCTGCGAGGCCGCGTCCGAAACGAGCAGCTTGCCCTGCGAGAACAGCCGGCGCACGCGCCCGTCCTGCAGCGCGCGCGGCTCGGCAACCTGCAGGCAGCCCGGCACCTCCACGCCGTCGATGGACACCGGGCGCACGTCCGCGCCCGCCTCGCCCAGGGCCGCGCGCACCTCCTCCGCCGTCGCCTTCGCCTCGTTCACGGCCACGAACAGCGGCGCGGGCTCGTTCGAGGCGCGCATGAGGTCCACGGCTGCCTGGGGGCCCAAGTCGGCTATGAGGCGCTTGGCCAGCCATAGGGGGAACGCATGCAGGCGCGCGAGCGCCGCCACGTCGCGGGAGGGGTCGCCGAAAGGGAAGTCGCGTTTCAAGGCAACCACGCGGCGCAGCACGGCGTTGGCAAGGCCGGCGGCGCGGGGCTGCACGGAGCGCACGAGCTCCACGCCCTGGTCGACGGCCGCATGCGGCGTCTTGTCCAGGAACAGTATCTCGTAGGCGGCGATGCGCAGCGCGTCGCGCACGTCGTCCTGCACGTCGCCGGGCTTGTCGAGCGCGCGGTCCAGCACCTCGTCGAGCGTGCCCCAGCTGCTCGTCACCCCCAGCGCGAGGCGCGTGGCGAAGGCGCGGTCCTCCGGGCTCATACGCGAGCCGTCGATGCGCCGGGCGATGACGTCCTGCGCGTAAGCGTCGCGGCGGCGCACGTCGCCGCCGACGGCGAGGGCCGCGAGGCGCGCCGGGCTCGCCTTCGACGGACGGCCCGCGGTCTTTTCGTCACTCATGCGCAGCCTCCCATGAAAGCGTCTCCTGCTTGATGCCCTGCACGCCGGCGGCGAACGCCTTGGCGTCCATGGCCTGGCGGCCGTCGGGCTTGACGGAAGCCACCTCGGCCGCACCGTCGGCGAAGCCCAGGAACAGCCGCTTTCCGGCGAAGCGCACCTCCCCCGCCGCCAGCCCCCCTGCCAGCTCGCACCCCCGGGCGTCTTCCACGGAACGCAGCGCGAGCACCGTCACCGGGCGGGCGGCTACGACGGCGCGCGCGGGGTGGGCGCCGCTCGAGGCGCGCACCTTGCGGACGGCCGCCTCGGCCGTATCCCGAGGGTCCAGGTCCAGCTCGCGCTTCCCCACCTTCGAGGCGTAGGTGACCTGCGACTCGTCCTGCTCGGTCCACTCGGCCGCGCCGCTCTGCACGTGGACGAGGGCCGTGAGCAGGGCGTGCGAGCCCAAGTTCGCCAGCTCGTCGGTGAGCTCGGGGGCCGTCTTGCCGTCGATGCGCGCCGTGCGGCACACGCAGTAGGCGCCCGTGTCCAGGCCCTCCTCCATGCGCATGATGCACACGCCCGCCACGGCATCGCCCGCGAGTATCGCGCGCTCCACCGGCGCCGCGCCGCGCCAACGAGGAAGGAGGGACGCATGCACGTTCAGGCAGCCGAAGGGCGGCAGGTCCAGCACCGCCTTCGGCAGGATGGCGCCGTAGGCGGCCACGCAGATGACGTCGGGCTCGAACGAGGCCAGCTCGGCCTGCACGGCCTCGTCGCGCAGCGTGCGCGGTTCGAGCACGGGCAGCCCCAGGCGCTCGGCGGTGCGCTTCACCGGCGACGGTTCCAGCTTCCTGCCGCGCCCGCGCACGGCGTCGGGGCGGGTGTACACGGCCGCCACCTCGTGCTGCTGGGACAGGTCCTCCAGTATGGTGGCCGCGAACTCCGGCGTGCCCATGAACACGACGCGCATGGTCAGCGCACCCGCGTATCGAGCGACGTCTCGCCCGGCTTCGCGCCCGCGGCGCGCGCCAGCTCGTAGTCGCGCAGCGCCTGGATGCGCGCGATGGGATCGCAGCGCTCGAACATGGTGACGCCGTCCAGGTGGTCCAGCTCGTGCTGCAGGCAGCGGCCCAAAAGCCCGTCGCCCTCGATCTCCCACTCCTCGCCGTCCAGGTCGAAGTAGCGCACGCGCGCCCATGGCGGCCGCGCGATGGGCACGGAGATGCCGGGGCATGACAGGCAGCCCTCGCCCTCCACCACCGGGTCGCCCTGGGTGTCCACGAGCACGGGGTTCACCAGCACGATGGGGTCCTGCTCGCCGGACTCGGCCTGGTCGCAGTCCACCACCACGAGGCGCTTCGTCACGCCCAGCTGCGGCGCGGCCAGGCCGCAGCCGTCGTTCTTGTACATGGCCTTGGCCATCTGCTTGGCCAGCTTGCGCAGGCCCTTGTCGCCCAAATCGCACGGCTCGCAGACCGTGTTCAGCAACGGGTTCGGTGATTGCACGATGGTTATCACGAAGACACGTCCCTCTCGTTCCTTATCGCACGCGTCCCGGCGCAGGCCGGGACGCGGAAAAGCTCCTTATGGGGACATTGTGCGGTTTCGGCTGCCCCTTGTCCAGTAGCATGCGGGAAACATCCACAAAACCCAAGGTGAGAAGGGGAAGAAAGCAAGCGACCCCTACTTGTCCACCACGATCTCCTTCAGGCTGGCGGCGAGGCCGGCCACGCCCTGGATGTCGGAGGGAATGATGATCTTCGTGGCCTGGCCGTCGGCGACGGTCTTCAGGGCCTCGAAGGCCTGCAGGGTGAGCACGGCGTTGTCGGCGCCGGCCTCGCGCACCATGCGGATGCCGTCGGCGGTGGCCTGCTGCACGTTCAGGATGGCGGCGGCCTCGCCCTCGGCCTCGCGTATCTGCTTCTCGCGCTCGGCCTCGGCGGCCAGGATCACGGCCTGCTTCTCGGCCTCGGCGGCCAGGATCTGCGCCTGCTTGTTGCCCTCGGCCACGGTGATGGCGGACTGCTTCTCGCCCTCGGCCAAGAGTATGGCCTCGCGCTTCTCGCGCTCGGCCTTCATCTGCTTCTCCATGGCCTGCTGGATGGCGGCCGGCGGCGTGATGTTCTTCACCTCCACGCGGTTCACCTTGATGCCCCACGCGTCGGTGGCCTCGTCCAGGATGGAGCGCATCTTGGCGTTGATGGTGTCGCGCGACACGAGCGTGGTGTCCAGCTCCAAGTCGCCGATGATGTTGCGGAGCGTGGTGGCGGCCAGGTTCTCGATGGCCACGAGCGGGTTCTCCACGCCGTAGGCGTAGAGCTTCGGGTCCATGATCTTGAAGAACACCACCGAGTCGATGGACATGGTCACGTTGTCCTTCGTGATGACGGGCTGGGGCGGGAAGTCGGCCACCTGCTCTTTGAGCGTGATGCCCGCGCGCACGCGGTCGATGAAGGGGATCTTCACATGCAGGCCGTTGTTCCAGGTGGTGAGGTACGAGCCCAGGCGCTCCACGATGGCGGCCTGCGCCTGCGGCACGATCTTGATGCACGTGACGGAGAACAGCACCACGAGCACGACGACCACGACGATGGCGATGGTGAGGGGGTTCAAGGGGAACATCAGCGTTTCCTTTCGACGATGAGCTTGACGCTTTCCTGGCCCACGATGCGCACGACCTCGCCCGCGGGGATGGGGAGGCCGTCCGCGGAGCGCGCGGCCCAGGTCATGCGGTTGTCCGTCTCCACGCGGCCGGTCATGCCGTCGTTGTCGACATCCTCCACCACGACGGCCGTCTGGCCGACATGGGTGGGCTCCTCCTGCTTGCCGCGGTCGCGGTACTTCACGAACACGGGGCGCAGGCCCACGAGGCAGGCCACGGAGACGACGAGGAACACGACCAGCTGCACGACGAGGTCGGCGCCGAGCAGGCTCGCGGCGAACGCGACGAGCGCGCCCACGACGAACCACATGGTGATGAGGCTGAGCGAGACGATCTCGACGACGCCCATGACGGCGGCGACGCCCAGCCAGACGAAGGGACTCATGGCGACTCCTTTCTCTTTGCTCGAGTATACCATGTCGTCCGTGCCGCCGAGGTGGCGCCAGGCGGAATGAAGAGAGCGCGAGCGGGCGAACCTCGCATCAGCCGGCCTTGGACGTGCCCTCCTCGTGCTACACGGCCTTGTGCGCGAGGCGGCGGCGGGTCAGGTCCTTCTGCATGGCGGTCACGGTCTGGAACAGCATCTCGTACTCGTCGGCGGGCAGGGAGGACGGGTCGGACAGCTGGGCGCGCAGGGCGGCCACGGCGTCCTCGGCGTCGCCGATGGCCAGCTCCTCCGCCAGGAAGCGTGCGAGCGGCTCCGGCTCGGTCGCGCCGGCCATGGAGCCGGACGTGAGGATGCCCGACGCCTGCGGCAGCACGCGGGCGGCGTCGCCGATGACGCGCGCCGCGGGCGCGGCGGGGTCCTCGGCCAGCGTGGCCAGCATGCTCTGCGCGAGCGTGGCGTGCACCGGCTCGTGCCACTGCGTGCTGGCGAGCGCGTCGGCATGTGCCAGGGCGAGCTCGGGGTGCTGCGCCGCAAGGCTAAGGAACTCGCGTTCGAAGCGGCGCCGGTTCGCCTCGGGCTGGGACAGCCCCGCGCGGCGCGGCGCGCCCCCGCCCGTGGCCGGCGCGGCTCCCGGATCCGCCGCGGGAAGGCGCCC